>JBBCJB010000008.1:0-16369 GCA_037190485.1 Parapedobacter sp. | reverse complement strand
CAGTTTGAACAGGTGCTCGATGTTGCGTAGGTCGCCCGTGATCAGGTTGTCCATGCCCATGACATGGTAACCTTCCTTGATGAATCGGTCGCACAGGTGGGAACCCAAGAATCCAGCGGCGCCGGTGATGAGTATGCGTTTTCTGGCCATTGTCGGTTACTTTACAAGTAAATATCGCTAAGTTTGCCGCGAAGATAAGGATTATAGCCAAGATGTGGTTGATCTATCGCATTGGAATTAAGATTTATGGGCTGCTCATTCGTATTTTGTCGCCATTCAGCGACAAGGCGAGGAAGTGGGCGGACGGGCGAAGGGGGGTACTGGCGCGGGTGGCCCGTGAGGTGGATGCCGAAAAAGGCAGTATCTGGTTCCATTTCGCGTCGTTGGGCGAATTCGAGCAAGGCAGGCCCGTGCTGGAAGCCCTGAAACTACATCGTCCCGACCAGCATATCGTGGTTACGTTCTACTCACCTTCCGGCTACGAGATACGCAAAAACACCCCGTTAGCAGACCATGTCTACTATCTACCCGAAGACACCCCCAGCAATGCGAAGGCGTTTATCCGGCTCATCAACCCCACGATGGCCATATTCACCAAGTATGAATATTGGCCGTATTATTTCCGTACCCTGGCTGCAGTTGGGGTACCCCTTTACGTCATTTCGGCCATCTTCCGGCCCAAGCAAGCGTTTTTCAAGTGGTACGGCGGCCTGTTCAGGCAGACGCTGCGCCACGTGACCCATTTTTTCGTCCAGCATGCCGAAAGTGGAACGCTGCTGGCACAGCTTGGCCTCCACAATGTCACCGTCGCCGGCGATACGCGGTTCGATCGCGTAGCCAGCCTACCCGGCATGCGCAAGGCCATTCCCGAGGTGGAAGCGTTCGCCGCGGCAGCCCCCGTATTGGTGGCAGGCAGCACATGGCCAGCCGACGAAGCGCTGCTGGCGCAGCTGCATCGGAGGTTCGCCGATTGGCACATCATCATCGCCCCGCATGAAATCCACGAAGAACACCTGCTTGCCATCGAGCGGCTATTCCCGGATGCCGTCAGGTTTTCGACGCTGAGATCCAACATCGATCGATCGGCCACCTACCGGCCGGCAGGCAAAATCTTACTCGTGGATAACATCGGCATGCTATCATCGCTCTACGGTTACGGCCGTGTGGCCTACGTGGGTGGTGGCTTCGGCATCGGCATACACAACACGCTGGAGGCAGCCACGTATGGTGTCCCGGTCATCTTCGGCCCCAATTACCACAAATTCGAGGAAGCGAAAGGCTTGATTGCCGAGGGCGGCGGGTTCAGTGTCGGCGATGCCGACGGACTGATCGAGGCCATGGGGGCGCTGATCGACGAAACAAAACGCCGTCGCGCAGGCGCGATCGCGGGGCGGTACGTACGGGAACATGCCGGGGCCACCGACATGATCGTGCGCCACCTACTCGGCGAACAGCTCGGCCGCGATGTAGTCGGCCAATAGCTTCCCCTTCCGTGTCAGCGTGGCGACCTGCCCGGTCAGCGACACGGCATCGTTGGCCACGAAGGGTTCCAATCCCTTGTACAGCGTGTGGGCATATTCGCCGCCAAAGCGCTGTGTCACCACGTCCAGGTCCAATCCCCATGCGGTGCGCAACGCGGTCATGATGTATTCATTGAGCCGATCCATGGGGCGTAGTTCCTCGCGCTCGAAGGGCACCTGTCCGGCTTGGATGGCCCGGATGTAGCGTGCATTGTTCCTCACGTTCCACTGGCGGGCATGCCCATCAAAGGCGTGTGCAGACGGGCCGATGCCCAAATACGGGATGCCTTTCCAGTAGTTGCTGTTGTGCCGCGCATGGCGACCCGGCCTGGCAAAATTGGAGATCTCGTATTGTTCGTAGCCCGCGGCCTCCAGGGTGTCCATGAGGTACTCGAATTGCCCGGCCGCCTGCTCGTCGTCCATTGGCGATTGCCTGCCCTTGCGAATGAAAGCCGCCAGCGCGGTACGCGGCTCTACCGTCATGCCGTACGCCGAAATGTGCGGGATGCCCAATGCCACTAACCGGCCGACGTTGTATTGCCACTTGCTTTCGGTCAGCAAGGGGTAACCGAAAATGAGGTCGGCCGTGATGTTGTCGAAACCGGCATCCTGCACATGCCCGATGGCTTGCTGCGCCTCATCGGCGTCATGCGCACGATTCATCCAGCGCAGGTCTTCGGCAAAGAACGATTGGATGCCGATGCTGAATCGGTTGACGGCGGCATGCCGCTTCAATGCCAGCACCGTGGCGCGGTCCAAATCGTCCGGGTTGGCCTCCAGCGTGATCTCGGCACCGGTTTGGATACCGAACAGTTGGGCCACGCGATCGATGAGCCGCTGGATATCGTCGGCAGCCAGCAGCGAAGGCGTGCCGCCGCCAAAATAGATGGTCGCTATCGACTGGCCCGCCAAGTAGTCCGATTGCAACGCCAGCTCCGCGTGCATGGCCTCGAGCATCGCATCCCGTTGCTTGAGTGAAGTGCTGAAATGGAAATCGCAATAGTGGCAAGCTTGCTTGCAGAAGGGAATGTGGAAATAGATGCCGGCCATGGGGCAAAGATAATCATGGAGCCACCCATTGCATCAATATGCCGCACAAATAACCGGCATAGGTGCCGATGGCATAGCTGAAAACCGCGATGAACACGCCCACGGGTACCAGGGCCGGATGGAAAGCACCTGCCGTTACCGACGCCGAAGCCACCCCGCCGATATTGCCCATGCTGCCGATGGCGTAAAAGAAGAACGGCGCGCGGATGATCTTGGCGACCGCAAGCAGCAGCGCGGCATGGAACGCCAACCACACCAAGCCCACCAGGAACAGACCCGGATTGTCCATGATGGCAAAGACATCCATCTGCATACCGATGGTAGCGATGAGCACGTAGAGCAACACCACCGCCAACCGCGACGCACCGACCCCCTCCAGCTTGCGGGCCCTGGTAAACGAAAGGCCCACCCCCATCAGGGTAGCCAGCAGGATGAGCCAGAAGAAACCCGACGTGAGACTGAACTTATCCAGCTGGGGGGCATGGGTGGCGATGGATTCGGCGATCGAGCCCGATAGCAGGTGCGCGACACCGGTGACGCCGAACGCGACGCCCAGCATGATGATGTAGTCTTTGGTCTCGGCCGCCCGCGTGGCCTGCCCACCCTGTGCTTCCATCCGCCGGGTGAGCGCTTCCACCGCGTTACCGTCGGCCTTGAAATACCGATCGAGCTTTACGCGCTTGCCCGCACCATAAAGCAGCACCGCCATCCAACCGTAGGCTACGAACACATCCACGGCTACGGTTGCGGCAAAAACTGCTGGCGGAGGCTCGAAAATCCGGAACAACGCGGCTTGATTAGCCCCTCCGCCGATCCAGGAACCGGCCAGCGTGGCAAGCCCCTTCCAGACGTCGCCCGACACCACCTCGGGCGCGAACAGCGAAAACAGCCATACGGCGAACGGGCCACCCAAAATGATGCCCACCATTCCGGTGAAGAACAGGATGCCCACGTTCTTGCGCAACCGCCACACTTCGCGAAAGTTGATGTTCAACGTGAAGAGCACCAAGCAGGCGGGCAACAGGTAATTGGAACTCATGCTGTACAATTGCGATTCGGCACCGGATATCACCCCGAACGAATTGAACAGGCCGGGCACGAAATAACAGAGCAGCAGCGGCGGAATTATGGCATAGAAACGCTTGAAGAAACGGGAATCGCTTGACGAGGTGTAAAAAACCAACGCGAGGACGACCATCAGCAAGCCGAACACGGCCGCATCGTTGGTAATCCACACTGTTTCATTTCCGTTCGTGTCCATACTGACTTCGCGAGCTGCCCCAAAACTACGAAAAAACCCGGCACATTGGCCGGGTTCTTCCTAAGTTGCTCCTGAACACCGATTTATTCTTGCAGATTCAAGCGGATGGGTAACGTGTATTCGACCCGTACCGGCTGACCGTTCTGGATGGCAGGCGACCATTTCGCTGACTTTTCCAACAGGCGCACCGCAGCCTCGCCCGTGCCATACCCCAAATCTTGCTTGATTTCTATCTTAGACAACGTGCCGTCTTTCTCCACGATAAACGATATCAGCATCTTCCCGTTTATACCGGCGTCGATGGCCGCTTGCGGATAATCATAATGCTGCCCCACCCACTCCATGAAGGCGCGCATACCGCCCTGGGGTTGGGGGTCTATCGCTTTCTTTTGAAACACCCTGTCCGGATCATTATCAACAGTATCTAGCCAGGCTTGGTTCCTGCTTTCCGGCAAATATCCGATAATGGTAACCTTGCCCAGATCCGTTCCCGTTTTGGGCTTTTCTATGGGTAGGGGCTGTTTGCCCTGCCTCCCCTGAATCCGGAAATCGACGGTGACTTGATTTAATCCTTCAGGTGCCAACGAGGCAATCTTCGGCTCCGTCAATGCATCGCGGATGGCATCGTTCAACGGCGCGCCTGATTCCACCCCATTGAAAAATTCGATGTTGGCGATCCCGTCACTACCTGTCTTGAAAAACAGTGCCGTTACTTCGCCTTGCCCACCCTTGTTGAGTACCTCGGGCCGATAATCGGTATACCTCCCGATCGCTTCGAGAAATGCTTTGGTGTCGTGCCTTGCGGCATCCGTAACGCCTGCCAGATTCTTCATCATAAAACCTGCCGGATGATTATGGGCCGCAGCATAAAAGGCCATGACGCCAACAAGAGGAAGGGCCAAAACATAGCGTACCACCGACCATTTCCGTGAACGTTCACTCACCAGCATAGCAACCCTGCTTTTCAGTGTATGTTTACTGGAAAACGTATGCTGCAAAAGACCACTGTCGGCATCCAACGCCTTGGTCACCAGCAGTTGGGCGTAGGCCAACGGGTTTACCCCAGCCGTATGACCATCGGCAATGTACTCATGCTGCAAACGCAAGGAACGCTCATACAGGTAAACGACCGGATTGAACCAGTTGAATACCTTGAGCACCTGAATCCAAAGAATGTCAAATGTGTGCCCTTGGCGCACATGTACTTGCTCATGCACCAGCATGGACTCCTTGTCCAGTAATGCGGCGTCGACGCGAATAACGTTAAAAAACGAATACGCTTCGCCCGCGACCGGCCTGCGCAACCTCCTGAAGGTATTGAAAATACGTTGAAGCACGATCGCAGCCATAACCGAACACCCAGCAATATATAGCCACCGAAACCAAGAAGACATCAGCGTAGCCTGTTGTTGCAGCTGCGAAATGCCGATTGATTCATCAGCGGCTGGTTGAAATCCGCCCAGATAAATCGTTGGCAATTGGTATTGATATACCGTTGTCGTCCCCATGGCCGGGTACTCCGCTAAAGGGAGTACGAAAGCCAATACCGATGTACCTAATAGGTACACCCTATTCCACTGGAAAAAAGTCCCTTTTCGCAGAAAAAGGCGATAAAATCCATAAAAAACTGCCAGGTACAGGTTGGCCAAAATGAGATAAATCATAGCTTTCCTCCTTTCTTTTTTGCATCTTCCAATAACTTCAACAGGTCGTCGGCATCTTTCAGGTTGAGCTTTTCTTCCTCCAGAAAAAAAGAAAGCATGTTTTTTGCCGAATTACCGAAATAGCCATGCAGCAACTTACCTGTCGCAAACGTGCGGTAGTCTTCTTTGGTAACGACCGGATAATACCGATGGCTTTTCCCAAACGCTTCGTGCGCAACGAATCCTTTGGTCTCCAAAATCCGAATAATGGTGGATACCGTGTTGTAAGCCGGCTTGGGATTCGGGAGCTTATCGATGATGTCTTTCACAAACGCTTTGTCCAGTTCCCACAATTCCTGCATGATCTGCTCCTCTGCACGTGTCAATTCCTTTGGTTCTTTCATTTCTTTCGTCTATTTACTAATCGGTGGACTTATTGATGCAAATATAAAACTAATATTTTAGTTTTGTAATTAAATTTTTAGTTTTCTTGTTATCTATCGATTTTATCCCGGAGCTTGTCTAAACGTTATTTTTGATGGCGAAATTGATGCATCTTTTGTCCAATTGAGGCTCGTTTTTGAGTTCGTAGCTGGTTGCTACGCGCTCAAAAATAGCCGAAGAGTGGGTGAAAGAGGCGCAATTGCAGACCAAAGGATAAAGTTTAGACAAGCTCCCAATCTTTTTACGTTGCGATGAACCTTCCGCCGGGAAATTTATCCGTACTTTGCGGGCGATTAACTCGACGGGAACGGATGAAAATCGGTATTGTATGTTATCCCACTTTCGGCGGAAGCGGCGTGGTGGCCACGGAGTTGGGCAAGGCGTTGGCGGCAAGCGGCCACCAGATCCATTTCATTACCTATAGCCAACCGGCCAGGCTGGATTTCTTTTCAGAAAACCTCTACTACCACGAGGTGAGCATTTCCAAGTATCCACTGTTCGATTTCCCGCCGTATGAGTTGGCCCTGGCCAGCAAATTGGTGGATGTCGTCCGCTTCGAGAAATTGGACGTGCTGCATGTCCATTATGCCATTCCCCATGCATCGGCCGCCTTCATGGCCAAGCAGATCCTGGCCACGTATGGCATCCGCATCCCCGTCGTGACCACGTTGCACGGCACGGACATCACCCTCGTGGGCAAAGACGCCAGCTACAGCCCCGTCGTGACGTTCTCCATCAACCAATCGGACGGGGTAACGGCGGTGTCGCATAACCTCAAGGAGGAAACCTTGAGCCATTTCGACATCAACCGGGAAATCCGCGTTATCCCCAATTTCATCGATCTTGGCCGCTTCAACCTAAAACCCCGCCAACATTTCAAGCAAGCGATCGCCCCTGGCGATGAGCGTGTGCTGGTGCACACATCGAATTTCAGGAAGGTGAAGCGTACCACGGATGTCATCCGCATTTTCAAGAAAGTCCAGGAAAAAATACCAAGCAAATTATTGATGGTGGGCGATGGTCCCGAACGGACAGCCGCCGAACAGCTATCGCGCGAGCTCGGCGTCGCGAACGACATCCGCTTCCTGGGCAAGCAGGATGCCATCGAGGAAATCCTGTCGGTATCCGACCTGTTCATCATCCCCTCGGGTTCGGAAAGCTTCGGCTTGGCCGCATTGGAGGCCATGGCCTGCAAGGTACCCGTCATCTCGTCCAATACCGGCGGGTTGCCCGAGCTCAACGTCGACGGTGAAACGGGTTTCCTCAGCGATGTGGGCGATGTGGATTCCATGGCCGCCAATGCCATCCACATCCTTGAAGATGGCCATCGCCTGGACCAGTTCAAGGAGGCGGCGCTTAGCCGCGCCAAGGACTTCCAGTTGGCGAACATCATGCCGCTTTATGAGCGATACTATCAAGAAGTGATCGGTGGAGGTTAAAAAAAATCTTGTATCTTTGGCGCTCGGAAATCCCGCTCCAATACGACACGATATATGAAATACAAACGCATCTTGCTAAAACTCAGTGGAGAAGCGCTCATGGGTGAGCAAAACTACGGCATCGACATCAACCGCGTCGCCCAATACGCCAAAGACATCAAGGACATCCACGCCAAGGGGATGGAGGTGGCCATTGTCATCGGTGGGGGCAATATCTACCGTGGGCTCAGCGCCGAGAAGGCCGGGATGGATCGGGTACAAGCCGACTACATGGGTATGCTGGCCACGGTGATCAACAGCATGGCCTTGCAGGATGCGTTGGAGAAATTGGAGATCAAGACCCGCCTGCTTACCGCCATCAAGATGGAACAGATCTGTGAGCCGTTCATTCGCCGCCGCGCCGTGCGCCACCTCGAAAAAGGACGGGTCGTGATTTTCGGCGCCGGTACGGGCAACCCTTATTTCACCACGGACACCGCCGCATCGCTGCGCGCCATCGAGATCAACGCCGACGCCGTATTGAAAGGTACGCGCGTGGACGGCATCTACACGGCCGATCCGCTCAAGGATCCCACGGCCACCCGCTTTGACGAGATCACCTTCCAGGAGGTGTACAATCGCGGCTTGAACGTGATGGACATGACAGCCTTCACGCTGTGCCAGGAAAACAAGCTGCCCATCATCGTGTTTGACATGAACAAGCCCGGCAACCTGACCCGGCTGGCCAACGGAGAGCCGATTGGCACGTTAGTACGAGAATGATTATCTTTGCCACGACCATAAATAACGTATAACCATGGACGAACTGATATCCTTACAGTTGGACGATAGCGCCGACCAAATGAAAAAGGCACTGGCACACACGGAATCGGAACTGACCAAGATCCGCGCCGGCAAGGCCATGCCCTCGATGCTCGATGGCATCCATGTAGATTACTATGGCACCGCGACGCCCTTGGCACAGGTGAGCAACATCAACACGCCTGACGCGCGCACGCTGGTGATACAACCTTGGGAAAGGAACATGCTCACGACCATCGAGAAGGCCATCCTCGACGCGAATATCGGGCTTACTCCCCAGAACGACGGCACCGTGATCCGGCTCAATATCCCGCCGCTTACGGAAGAACGCCGCCGCGACTTGGTGAAGAAGGTCAAGGAAGAAGCCGAACGCGGCCGGGTGGCCGTGCGCAACATTCGCAAAGATGCCAACGACAGCATCAAGAAAATGAAGAACGACGGCGTTTCGGAAGACGAGATCAAGGTGGGCGAGGCCGAAGTGCAAAAGCTCACCGACCGGTACATCGCCGATGTGGATCGGCTGGCCGAAGCGAAAGAGAAAGACATCATGACGGTTTAGCGCCTTTGATTGCTTGAAAAATCATTGGAAAGCCATCGGTTTGAACCGGTGGCTTTTTTTGTTCGCCATGGCGACGTCCTGATATTTTGTCACTAAATCGAGATAATTAACCGTCGTATTTGCAGATTGCCCACCGTTTACTTATTTTAGTGACCCGTCTAAGGCAGTCATATCGACAGCGAAAAAAGATGGGAATGTTTTTTGTACGTCAATAAGCGACAATGAACACATTAGTACGGAAACAAATAAAAAACAAAGAAAGATATTATGGCTAGTTACTGGATTATTTTTGGTGGGATCATGTTGGTCAGCTTGATCGTGCAGTGGCGATTCAAGGGAAAGTTCAAGAAATATTCGGAAATGCCGCTGAGCAGCGGCATGACGGGTAGGGATATCGCCGAAAAGATGTTGCATGACAATGGCATCTACGACGTACAGATCATTTCGGTCGAAGGCCGGCTCTCCGATCACTACAACCCGGCGAACAGGACGGTAAACCTGAGCCCGGAGGTGTACAGTGGGCGCAGCGTCGCGGCCGCGGCTGTGGCGGCCCATGAATGCGGGCATGCCGTACAACATGCGCGGGCGTATTCGTGGTTGCAGTTCCGCTCGGCGATGGTGCCCATCGTGAGTGTGGCCTCCAACCTGGTGCAATGGGTGTTGATCATCGGTGTGTTGATGATGGCCTTTTCGGGCAATCCGTATGTATTAGCCATTGGCGTCGCTGCATTGGCCATCACGACGATGTTCGCATTCGTGACCTTGCCCGTTGAGTTCGATGCCTCGAAACGCGCGCTGGCGTGGTTGGACCAGAAAGGCATCACCCACAGCAGCACCGAACACAGCGGGGCGAAGGATGCACTCTGGTGGGCAGCCATGACCTACGTGGTGGCGGCGCTGTCGTCGCTCGTGACCCTGCTCTACTACGCGAGCATGTTGATGGGCAGAAGGGATTAAGCACCTGTTCAACTTGTATAGGTTTAACTGAATCCGTCCGTGCTTCTGCACGGACGGATTTTTTTAAAGGGGATTTCGTACCTTTGCACTTCGTTCATTTTTTACAAGATAGCTGATCATGTTCCAGAATTTACAGGACAAATTAGACAGGGCGTTCAAGGTACTCAAAGGCCAAGGCAACATCACCGAGATCAACGTAGCGGAAACCATGAAGGAAATCCGCAAGGCGTTGCTCGACGCCGACGTGAATTACAAGACCGCGAAGGCCTTTACCGACGAGGTAAGGCAAAAAGCGATTGGCCAAAACGTACTGACCAGCATTTCGCCTGGGCAACTGCTCACCAAGATCATGAACGACGAGCTGACCGCACTCATGGGCGGCACGGCGACCGAGCTTGACCTGGCCAAGACGCCTACCGTGATCCTCATCGCGGGCCTCAACGGCGCGGGCAAGACCACGTTCTCGGGCAAATTGGCCAAATACCTCAAAGAGAAACGAGGCCGCAAGCCCTTGTTGGTGGCTGGCGACGTATACCGACCAGCCGCTATCAATCAGTTGGAGATCCTGGGCCAGCAGGTGGACGTGCCGGTCTATGCCGACCGCAATTCGACGGATCCCATCGGGATCGCGCAGGCCGGTGTGGCAGAGGCCAAACACAAGGGCTATAACGTGGTCATCGTGGATACCGCCGGCCGCTTGGCCATCGATGAGGCGCTGATGAACGAAATCTCGGCCGTAAAGGAAGCCACGCAGCCGCACGAGATCCTGTTCGTGGTCGATGCCATGACCGGGCAGGACGCCGTGAATACGGCCAAGGCCTTCAACGACCGGCTCGACTTCACGGGCGCGGTGCTGACCAAGCTCGATGGCGATACGCGCGGCGGTGCGGCGCTATCGATCAAATCGGTGGTGAATAAGCCCATCAAGTTCATCGGTACCGGCGAGAAGATGGAAGCCCTAGATGTATTCCACCCCGACCGGATGGCTTCGCGTATCCTGGGCATGGGCGACGTGGTGTCGTTGGTGGAACGCGCCCAGCAGCAATTCGACGAGAAAGAGGCTGCCGAACTCCAACGCAAGATCCGCAAGAACAAATTCGACTTCAACGACTTCAAGAGCCAGATACAGCAGATCAAGAAGATGGGCAACATGAAGGATTTGATGGGCATGATCCCCGGTGTGGGCAAGGCCATCAAGGATGTCGACATCGATGACGACGCCTTCAAGCCCATCGAAGCCATCATCAACTCGATGACGCCCTACGAACGCGAAAACCCCGACATCATCGACCAGAAACGGCGTGCGCGCATCGCCAAGGGCTCGGGTACGGATTTGGTGGAGGTGAATAAGCTGATGAAGCAATTCGGCGATATGCGCAAGGTGATGAAGCAGATGTCCAACCCGGCGGCCATGGCCCGCATGATGCGCGGGATGCCCAAAACCCCGATGGGTAGGTAGCCTGGTTACTGCGAGAACCGCTTGACCTCGATTTTCTTGCGCTCCACGTTCAGTTCGAAAGTCGGGGCCTCATTGATTTTTCCCGATACGATTTGCACCACGTGCGCCAGGTCGTTTGCATAGACATGGTTCGGAAACTGGTTGGCCGATAGGGCGATTTCATAGGTTCCTGCCGGCGCAAAGAGCGTATACCGCCCGCTGATGTCGGTACGCGCCTGCGTGACGTAGCCGTTCGCCCCCGTAGCCGTGATCGTGTACCCTTCGAGCGCCGTGTTCGCCTCCATGCTGTACCGCTCATCGTAGTTGAGGAACACCCGGCCTTGCAGCGATCCCGCCCGTTGCAAGGCAATGTCCAGCTGCACCCGCCTGCCATCGAGCTGGATGGTCGTTGCCGGTGCGTACCATCCGTCTTCTACGGGTACACGGAGCTCGTACGAACCCCTCGGCACCTTGTCGTACTGCACCCGCCCGTCCGACCCGGAGATGAACAGCGTATTGCCGATCAGGAAACTCTTGTTTGACGCGGGTTCATCGCCCTCGTCGTATTGCCCGTTGCTGTTATGATCATGGTAGCCGAACAGCGAAATCTGGCCGCGTTTGCCTGTCCCCTGCACATCCCGCTGGGCCAGCGACCGCACCAACCCGGTCTGGATATAGGTGTTGGTGGTGCCTTGGAAGAAAGCGTTCTGGAAACGGAAGGATTGGGTTTCGATAAACAGCCCGGTGGTGCGGTTGAGCGCATACTGCAACCGTGCATTGACCGATTGGTTGCTGTTGCCCGTCCCGTCGCTGAAATACCTGGCCATCAACTCGGCCAGCAATCGCTTATCCATCAACTCCTTGCGGACAAAGGCCGAAATCCCCAGCTGGTGCCTGCCGCCGAAGCCCATCGTGTGGAAAGCGACGGCCTCCATCAGCGAATAGCTGCCATATTGGTAGTTGGCGTAGATGCTCAGCCAATCGTAGGTATACGAGAGGTTCGCCCGGGTATTCCATTGCCACTCGGCGGTAAACGGCGATTCGGCCATGCCGTTCTCGATGGTAAGGTAGCCGCCGTGCTTGTAGTTGCGGCTGCGCCAATTGAGCATGCTCTGCAACCGGTAGGCCGGCATTTCCCATAGCGAGATGACATTGCCCGTTGTCCAGTACCTCCCTTTTTCCAATTCGTACCGCGGCGACAGCGATAGGCTGGCAAAGGCCGAGAGGGGGAAGGACGTGCCGAATTCTGCCCGGGATGTCGAGAAATAATGTTGGTAGCTCGTCGCGAAAACGTATTTCGGCGCATATTCGTACAGGCTGTACGCGGCCCACACGTTGGTCTTGCCGAAGCCCCGACCGATCCGTTGGTTGGTCTGCAGCGCTCCGCGGCGGATGCCTGGGTAATAGCCAGAACTGTAATAGTTGATGCTGCTGACGGTGTACGCACGCAAACGGGTGTTGAGCTGCAGGCCCATCGCAACCGACGGCTTGTAGTCCATTGCCTTCTCCGCCCCCACCCACTTCCGCGTGATGCCCGATCCGAATTCCCCGACCAACTGGAGGCGATCGGCATGCTTTTGCGCAATGAAATCAAAGGTATTCGTAAACAGGATGTTTTCACTGTTTTCGCTTGGATCGCGATCGAAGACGGCCGTCCCCGTGTAGCGCTTCCGGTCGGCGACGCCGTGCCCGAGTTGCGTCTTCGCATACGCGGCAAACCCGTTGCCCATGCCCTGATCGAACGCATTGCCCAGCAGGTTGAAGGATTTGTCCAACACACCCGCCTCGAAGCGCTCCGCGCGGACCGAATCGGATAAGTACGCTTTCACGCCGCGCCCATTGATGAAGCGATCCAGGCTTTCTGACAGGTTGCCCACCGTTACGCCATTGCCTCGATGATCGTAGTTGACCCACGTATTGGTGACGAACGGCTGCGCGGAAAGGCCGCCCCATTGAAAGGCATAGGCGCTGAAATCGAGCGTGCCCCCGTGCAGTCGGTAACTGCCGTTACCGGCGAACTGCAGGGCCTGGTTGTCGGTAAACGGGCTGCGCACGGCAAGGATCAGCCGACCTTGGGAGCGCGACAGGATGTCGTTATAGCCGAATCCGGGCGTCAGGAAGCTTCGCGTCGCCGCGGCGTTGCTCACCCCTACGCCCGCGTTCCCGAATACGTCGCCGTTTGGGTACAGCCCCGAGATGTACACCATGAAATGCTCCATGGCCATCATGCGCCGGTCTACCAGGTAGCCGAATACCACCACCGTGTCGTGCGCGGGGGGCAGGTGCAGCGCATGCGCGACGAACCGCCTATCCCCTTCGGGGCCGGGCATCGAGGCCACGATGCGCACCTGCTCTTCGGTATTGCCCACATTGCGCACCTGCACGGGGATGCGAAGCGAATCGCCGATGTTCCGGATAACCGTCGATGCGGTCTGGGCCTGGAGGATCACGCTTTTTTTCGAAGCCACGGACAACACCGTCGTCGCCATGGCCACGGGCCGGTCATCGCCCCCGAGCAGCCGGATGGACACGGCTGATTGACCGGACACGGCATCGGCCGCTATGCGTAGCTTGATGGGGATGAACATGCGCCCCTTGGCGGGCAAGACCAGTTCGCCGTCGCGGCTCCCCAACAGGGAAACACCTGTCGGCACCTGGATATCCAGCCGGCCTGACCAAGGGCTATCGGTATCGTTCACCAGCGAAAGCGTGATGCCCGGGATGTCGCCGATATCGACGTGCAGGACGGAATCGGCGACCATGTGTATCCCCGCCGGTCGTCCCTGCCCATGGGCCAACCCGCCGTATGCGAACCAAAACAGTGGAAAGTAAATCGCGATGAACGCCTGCCAACGGTTACGCATGGTGGAGCAACGTTACCTGGGCACCAATTGGTAGACCAGCATGGTCGAATAAGGTGTCGATTTGGTGGCATAAAGCCTACTGTCGTTGCCTTGCACGCTATATTCGATGTCAAAGAATTGCGAACCGGCATCCCCTACGCCTGCGGAAAGCAGTGTTTGGCTGTAGGCGGCCAATGGCACGGTCGGGAATCCACCGCTCCCGGCGGAACGGCTGCCCGGCTGCAAGCGTACGCGCAGCATCGAGACCGGCAGCGTGTGGCCCCCGGCGGTGCTCAATTCGTCGCCCATGCTCCGCACGGAAATCGAATACGCCGTACTCGAGTTCACTTTCAGGCCATCGCGGTAAATCGCGCTGACGCCTTGCTCGTAGCTACCTGCCGTATTGAATGCCAATGCGGCGTCCACCGCACCGCCCATCACCGCGATGCCGTATTCCGGATCGGCCACCGGATCGCCCCGCAATGGCTTATGCACCTGTACGGTCGCCGTGAAGGGATGCTGGTTGGTTGCTACCGGCACTTGATTTTCGTCGTACAGCGTGAAGCTGACCGTATAGGGATATTCCAGCACCGAGCCGTGCTGCGGGAGCAATGCATCCAGGTAATTACCGCCCGCGATATCGATCGTAAAATTATACAGGATGCCCACCCACCAGGAACTGCCGCTCCGCAACGGGATCGATGACGTCGGGATCAGCGTGATCTCGGCACCCGGGGCAGCGAAGGGAATGCTGCCCATATTCGCATTGACAGCCGCCAACGTGGGCCACGGTTGGGGAGGCGAACCGTCTATGCGTTCCTCGGTAAACCGAAACTGTATCTTTTCGGGCGGAAATGGCTGGCCAGAGACATTGGCGCCATTGGGTAGGATCACGTTGTTTATCCGCGCTTTCAATGTCCAGCGCTGCAGGACGATGTCCGGCCGGTTCATGACAAACCAGAGCTGCGAATTGGTCCGTTCGGGCGATTTCAATCCTTGCCGCGTGTCCACGACGCTCACGATGTTGCCGTATGCCTGCAACGCCACCTGACCGGAGGCCGCCCCCGCGTGCAGCACGGCCACCGCCATGAGCCAGCGGCCCGCGAGCCGAACGTCAATTCCCATTCCGCCCGTGGTTAAATTCCAATTCGGCGATCTTCAGCGCATTGGCATCGCCATAGTTCACGAGGGCCGTGGCGATGTAGCTTGCGGGTTCGAGATCGTCGGGCAAGGCGATGTACTGCTCACGCCGGTCGCCAGGCATGGAGAAAAAAGCCACGTCGGGAATCACGGTCTTGGCGCCCGTTGCCTGGTTCAGCAATTCGAGCTTCATCGCGCCGTCGGCCCATACATTGCCCGTATTGGCAAACGAAAGCACCAAGGCCGATGGGCCTTCTTGGGCCGTTTCATAACCGAAGCCGGTGATGTCCAGCTCGGGTTTATACGCGCCCGGCAGCCGCTGGTAGAGCTTGATGCCTGTCCGTACCGCGATGCGGATATTGGCCCCATCCTTGTCTACGCTCTCGCGCGGATTGAGCTGGGTCACGTACAGCATCGCCGTGTGCACCGGCACCGTGTCGTTGCTGTATCCGGCGGGTATGCTCAGCTGCACATCGATCTCTTTGGTCTCTTCGGGGCCCAGCGAAAAGAAAGCCGGGGCGTTTACCCACGCCGCGCATGACGAGGGCAAGGTACCGGGATCGTACAACACGTTGTCTCCTTGGGCGCTGTAGTGCCAATCTTCAAAGGAAATGCCGAGCTCCAACGTGTAGTCCTTGCTTGGATTCGTTATCCGCACCTTCTCGGTTTGGCTTTGCCCCGGCCCGATGGTATAGTATACCCGCGAAGGGCCGATGGTAATGCCCATTTGGGCGGATGCCGGATGCGGCAGCAGGTTGGCCAACAACAGGATCCAACAGCATGTAGATAAGGCAGAAAGAGATGGACGCATACACCTAAAAAAATAGAATCAGGCAAAGTTACGTTTTGCCTGATTCCCCTGTGTACTTTCGATTGAATTTTTTCCGGTTCCCGACTCAGTTCACCGCGATGTTGTAGGTCACGGTGGTGGAGAACTTGCGTCCGACGTGGTTGTATGCCTGGTCGCCCTTGAGGCTTCCGTTCTTGGTGGAGTACTTCACGTCGATGTTGCCGCCCGCTACGCGCTTGTTGCTGGTGAAGATGGTGCGGTAGGTATCTTGCAGCAACTGCTGCCGCTGGTAGCTGTTGCCGGCCCCGAAGTCATTGCCGTAGGCCTCCACGGAGATGTCCGATCCGTTGAGGATGTTGCCCGATCCGCCGCCGGTTTGCTGCAACTGCGCGTTCCTGTTCTCGTTGCGCACGCCCACGGTGAAGCTGGACTTCGCCGAGCTCACCGTCAGGTGGTCCTTCTTGCTCACCTCCACGCCGTCCTT
>JBBCJB010000007.1:0-124488 GCA_037190485.1 Parapedobacter sp. | reverse complement strand
GGATTTGAAATTGTTTGAGAAATGATTTTTCTGGTATTCGCGCAATACGGGCCAAAGCAATCCGATGAGCCACCGCGATACGGCGAGGAATTGCGCCAGCGCCACCACGGCCAGCAGCACGAGGCTCAACGCGCCGATGTCAATCACCGCGGCTGTGGGGTCAAGCCAGCGAAGCAGCATGCCGCTGTGCGCCAGAAGAAAAACCAGCCCCACACCGGCCAACGGCATGGCCATCGACCGGACGCATCGCACCAACCATTCGTGCAACCACCTTGGCAAGCTAAACCAGCGCCAAATGCGCCAGATTAAAAATGCACGCCGTAAACGGCGCATTTCTCGATTGAACACATCGATGTCCGGCGGTTGGAGGCCGTCCCATCGCGAAATTGTTGAAACAGTTTTCATATTGTCGTACTCCTTTCGTTTTGGGCAAACGTAGGGTACAACAAGGCTCTTGGACGAAAAATGTCCGGTGGATGTCCGGTGGATGTCCAGTCGAAGGAAGGCTAGGATTGGTTAAACGGCAATTGACGACCGAAGGATGTCCGGTAGCGGACATACGAAGTTAGAATCCATATCTCTGCGTCAACATGAGGATTATCGCAGTCCAGACACCGAAACGCTACTGGGAAACTTACCATCCTGCTAAACAAGCTTTGCTTGCGTGTCATGAAGAAGTCCAGATAGCGCACGATGTCTAGACAAACTTAGCTCAAAAATTAATCGAGACAGCCAAAATCTCTTGATGAAATTTAGAAATTACCTATCATGCCGTTTGACGGAAATACCATTGGGTACCTCTTTTATATTTTCGACTACCATCATATCTATACGTTTTTTTTGAATCTGAACATCATAGCCCCAGCGATTGAGCTCCGCTCGCCACTGCGTCAAGTCAGCATGCACCTTGCCATAGGGTATTTGCACCGCCGTATCCTCAAATCCCATGACGATAGGAATGTTTAACGCCTCGAACAGTTGTCGGTTCACCTGCCTTAAACCGAATAGATAGTTCGAGAATAGGCGTTCATCCCCTTTCTCCTTCGCAGCAGATGGGTTTGGTACTGCGGTTAGTTTCGAGAGAAAGAGACATGCTGTTTCTATGCGTTGTTTGCGGACACTTACGCCGTGATGGTGCTTCACATAGCTGTCTAGCTGCTGTTTGAGCAACGCCGGGAAATGCGCAGAATCTACTATTGGAATTACTAACTCACACGAAAAAACAGCTTCTTTTTTCCAGGCATCATGCTGGCTTGCGTCACGAGGTTTCTTTACCCACGCAGGATGGTCGGCATTGATCACCCAGCGGGTGTCAAAAAGAAAATTGTTGGTACTGATACCATACATAGAACCGTTTTCCTCGTAGGGAAGGGCTTGGTTGTATAAATAAGGTAGCGAGACATTTGGATAGGTAAAGCGAATGGTACGATTACCGGAATCCACTCGGTTTCCAAAAGCCACTGGGCCCTCCATATTTTCATGGTAGGCGATTAGGGTAAACCCTGAGGTATCGACCAACGTTGGCACTGAATTATCTACGATCCACGAGGTGAGCGTCTGGGTTTTAAACCAATTTCTGTCCAAATCCGTCTTCTCGTTAGCGGTAATCTGCTCGCCATGGATCATGCGTTTAACGTTTTCTCGCGTGGTGTTTCTGCTGCTGGTGATGTATAACACTCGCCCGTCGGGACCAATCCACACGTGGTGTGGCACGAATATATGTGGAAATAGTCTGTTGAGCAGTGTATCGCCAATCGAGGAAGGCAGTGTTGCGGGGATGATCTCCTTTACATTCTTTCGCTGCGCAATTTTTTCCAGTCGCTCAACAGCGTTGGTTTTCGTTTCTTTGCTATTTACTAGGATGATCTGGATTTTATTGCCAAACTCCTTTTGGAGCGAATCCATCAGCGGCATCTTGTTGATGCAGGTTCCGCAGCCGGTAGTCCAGAAGTCGAGCAATACATATTTCCCTTTAAATTCCGACAGCTTTAGTAAGCTGTCGGAATGGTTAGAAACTTGTTTAATTTCAACATCGGAAACGCTATCTCCTATATTCAGCGGGTTTTGAGCCTTTGTTGCTTGTATCGTCAGACACCAACAGAGTGTTGCTACAATTAATCTGGCGCTTAGAGCGATGATTCTTGCGAATTTAAACATACCTCCACCTAATATTGGTTTTGCGGCATGCCGCTAATAGCCACAACTTCTTCAGGGATCATAAAAGCGTACCGCGGGTCTCCTGGAGGCAATTCATGCACTTCACCCGGCCATTCTCGCTTCGGAGTGATGGCATACTTTGACTCCCTGCTCAGTCTGCGGATATCTAGCCAACGTAGGCCTCCTTTGAAGCAGAGTTCGCGACGACGCTCTTCCAATACCAGTGCGATTATGTCCATCTCTGGGGTGGCAACAAAAGGGGTAAAGGTTTTCGTTTTAAATCGGTGTTTTCGCAACTCATTCAAATCCGCCAGCGCTGCGGCAACATCTCCGTTTCTTGCATGGCCTTCCGCCCGGTTCAAAATCATTTCGCCAGTAGTTAGGCCGGCGAAAGACAAACTCGTGGAACCACTGTAGTCACCTTTGAAGTGAAAACCGCCATCGGTTCGCTTTCCGAAAAAAAGATTTTGTCTTAAGTCATCAACATCGTATAGTTCTAACAATTCAGAGCTAACCGCTCCTCCACGTGTTCGACTGATCGCCGAACTATTTGTTTTAAATAGTATCATCTCCGCATTAAGATTTTGAAATGGCGCATTAGCTAACGTGTCCAATGTGTTAAAGTCGATATAGGCTTGGTGATGCAATAAGCATGAATCTGCGTAAACTAGCGCTTTAGGATAGTTACCCATCGTTAAATAAACTCTAGACAACATGCTAAATGCAGCTGCTTTTGATGGCCTGGTTTTATGATTTGACTGTACCGGCAAAAGAGCACTCGCAAAGTGCAAATCTGACAGCGCCTGTTGGTACACTGTTTCTGACATAGCCCTAAAACTAATTTCGCTAAAATTAGGGTCCAATCTTAGAGGAATGCCTAATGCTTGTGACGAACTAGCCGGATCGTAAGGCAAAGCCCAAACCTGAGCTAGATCAAAAAAGCTTTGCCCTCTGTAGTAATACGCACTTCCCCTAACCAAGTCTCCCTGATCTTTGGTATGAACATTTGAAGGAAGATTGTCTATCAGTGAGATGACCAAATTCGAGTTATAAACAATTTGATAAATTTCATTCCAAATCAATTGGTCGTTTAACCCGACCTTATTCCAAATATAATTCTGTCTCCAGTCTTCAGGCAACGCTTCCCACTCAGATTTGGATAGGTTTCGGTCATCACTTGCCATTTCAATAATAGCAAATGGACCTTTGTTCATAGTTGGATAGTCCATTATCGCTTGCAAATCGGCCATGGTAGATGGTACCACAAGTTTTTTATTAGGTTTTAAATCGAGATACTCATTGCACCCCTGTAGTAAAAATAGTGTTAAAACCGAAACCCCTATAATTCTATAAATCATTATCATCATTTTTAAAATCCAATGTTCAAACCAAAACTGAAGTTTCGCGGCAAAGGTTGCTGTCTAGTGTCTGGGTCAATTTTCCTTTTTGTGCCTTTCCAGATTATTCCTAGGTCAGAAGCGCTTAGAAAAAGTCGGCAATTAGTCGCTGGCAGCCACGCATATTTAAATTTCTCTAGCGAATAGGAAAGATTAATATACTGAAGTTTAATAACCCCGGCGTTTTCAATATAAGGCTCTGTGGCTCTGATAAAGCTTTCACGCGTATCAGCAGGGTATTCTAAACTTGGACTCGATGTGTATAGTTCGTCACCTGGTTTTTGCCATCTGCTTAAATACTCATCATAAAAGGATAGAACCGGGTTTCTAATTGAGACTCCTTCATAAAAGCCGTAAGAAGATAGGGCCGGTACCCTGAAGTAGTGCCCTAGAGAATAGGTTAAGTTAAATGCCAGACTTACATCTTTCCAAGATAATGCGTTTCTAAACCCTCCGTAAAACCGTGCTCGAGAAGAGCCGCCATAAATTAAATCGCTGATCTTGGTGCCCGTCCCAGTAATGCTTCTATAATCTTCACTGATCTGCCCGTCTACATAACCTCTTGGTGCTCCTGTAAGTGGGTTAAGCCCAGCAAAAGGATAGCTTACTAATGTATAAGCTCTTTTTCCTACGGTTGGTTGAAGATAGTATCCATCATTGATAAGGGTCGTAACAGACGTAGGCGTTAGGTCATATTTGACAACTTTGTTGTCGTTCCATGAAAAGATAAACGTATTTTTCCATGAAAAATCTCCTTTTTTTAAAATAGAACTGTTTAGTATCAAATCTAGGCCATAGGTGTGAAGTTTTCCGGCATTTCTTCGTATGGAATTGCCAACACCTGTGGTAGGATCAACAGGATCTTGAACTATAATGTCCGACGCGCGCTTTGAATAGTATTCAAGGCTTCCATTAACTTTCGACCGCTTCGTAGCAAAGTCTACCGCCACATTAACGGTTCCTACGTTTTCCCAACGAAGATCCGGGTTGGGAAAATTGTTGACTAACGCTTTAGGGAAATTGTTTAAACGAAAATCACCATGAACCGCAGAGGAGTAGAGAATCGTGGTTACCGCCGCAATAGCATTATTTATGTTTCCTTGATGACCGTAGGTAGCCCGGAGAGACAATTCAGGCAAGGCCGCGAAATCGTAAAATCGTTCGGAAGATAGACGCCACTTTCCACCTACTGACCATAGTGGCTTCCATCTGTTATTGGTTTCAACCCCGAATAGATTGGACGCATCTTTTCGCAAACTTGCAGTTAAAGAATAGCGATCGTAGAATTCAACAGAACCGTTCGCGAATAAAGACACAAATCTTGACGCCTCTTCATCTATGCCGAAGTAAGTCGGGATTTTAGCCTCAATTCCTGTAGAAGTTGGATAAGGGTTTATTAGGTCTACACTTGAAGCAGTAGTCAAGTCGTCATTATACCCGTATGTTCTGTTTCGATCGCTCGAAATACGTCGTTCACTGACTTCTGCTCCGCCCAATGCCATCACTTCTGCAAAGCCATGACGTTTTTGATAAGATAATTGCCCCCTCCACTGATGAGATTGGAGCGAAGATCGTGTAAGATCAAGTATCCCTCCATAGGGAACGGCACTTTTATCCCAGCTGTCTCCCGGCTTGGTGTAGAGATTGATCAAATCCCGAGACCTATACGACTCGACAGGACTATGATCTCGATTCAATGTTTGGTACTGTTGGAACTGATATCGGGACGATAGGTCCAAGCCATCGGCAATACGATAGGAAATCATGATGCCTGCGGTCAGGTCGATTCCGCTAGTCGTGTTGTCGTTCAGCCTCAGTTCATCCAACGGCTTATATTGCCAGTCGAGATAGTTTTCAGCGGACAGACCATCGAGAAAGCGAGTGCTGTAGACATTGGGAAGCGCTATTGGAGTGCCGTCTTCATCGGCGAGGCGCATATAAGGCCTTTTTCCAGAAATTGTTGTTTCAAAGTTGCTTGTGCCAAAAGTATTACGCCTTTGGTTGACATACGAGAGGGAGAGTTGTATGTTCATTCGGTCGGATGGCTTGATTTCAGAACGACTCAACAGGGATAGCCTTTCGTGATCATTTCCTCTGATGCCCTCTAAGTTTTTATCGTATCCTCCGCTGATGTAATAATTAAAAAGGTTGCCTCCTCCTGTTAATTGTAGGGCATATTGTTGGTTTACTTGGTTGCGATACTTGTATTTCAACCAGTCTTCGCGAATGTCGTAGCCTCGGTATTGATCAATTTGACGCATGGCTTCAGTCCTATCCACCGTGCCCGCTCGCGCTGCCGCCAATAGCGTCACCACGGGCGAAATTTCAGCAGACGATGCAGACGGAGAAGTGGAGAGGATGGCGTTGTCGAAATGTCCTTTGTCAAATAAATCAATCTCCAAATCGATGTATTCTGAAGTAGGCATTTGTGGTACATAATATAAATCCGGCTTGTCGAAGATGTGGGTGTTGTGTTGGAATTGAATCTTTGGTCGTTCATTGAATTTGGCCTTCTTCGTGGTGATGACGATGACCCCGTTCCCCGCCTTCGCCCCCCAAATCGAGCCGGCTGCGGCATCTTTCAAAATGGTAATTTGCTCGATGTCATTCGGATTGATGTTGTTGATATCGCCATGGTAAGGAAAATTGTCGAGCACAACCAACGGCGACGCTATACTGCCTTCTCCAAGTGTGCTCAGTCCCCGTATCGTTAAGTTTCCCGTACTTAGATACGCTGATGTAGTTCCAGAAACACCACGATTGAAAATGACACCGGAGGCTACGCCGTCAATTCGATCTATGATGTTGGTCGATACCCGTTCGCGTAAAATTTCATTACTTACCGTTGCAAAACTCCCTGTAGCTCGCTCTTTTGATATAATCTGATACCCCGTACTCACACTTACCTCCACTTCTTCCAGCTCGCTTTGCACGGCTTTCAACACCACCGACCCGACATCGGCCGATGCCCGCAAGGTTGCGGTAATATACCCCACATACGAAATCTCCAACACCGCATCCTCCGGCACGTTCCGCAATGTGAACTCCCCGTGGCTATCCGTGGTGGTCTGTAGCGTCGTGCGTTTACCCTCGGCGTTGAGCACGCGGATGGAAGCGCCGACCAGCGCGGTTCCGGTGCTGTCGACAATTTTTCCTTTGACGATGGGAATGGCCAAAACCAGCAGCGACCCGTTGGCCTCCGCTGCGCTCCGCTCAGGGTGACGGTTAGGCTTGGACGACGCCCCGGTCTTCGGCATCACCGTGATTACCTTGCCTTCGATACGGTAATCCACGGGTTGCCCGCTGAAGATTTTGGGCAGGGCGTCGGTGAGCTCCTTGCCGGCGATGCGGGCCGTGACGGGCCGGGTATCTCGGAGGTACTCGTCTTTGTAGATGAATGCGTAGCCGCTTTGCTTGCGCAATTCGCGCAGTACGCGCTTCATCGTGGCATTTTCGACCGACAGGTCGATTTTCTGGGCGTACCCATCGGCAAGCGCACCAAGGCTGAAAGCAAGGATCAGCAATAGGGTCAACTTCATCGCGATCACTAAGTTTAGTGAAGTTGGTCCACCAAGCGCGCGCAATGTGCAGCGAATCGCCGTCACGGGCTTGGCATGAACGGAATTATTCATACTTTTGTTTAAGGGTTGGGTGAAAAACTGATGCTGTCGCAAGTGTTGTTTGGGGCCCAATCCATTGCCGTTCCGATAGCCGTCGGGACGGTATTTTTTTGGGCTGCCTCCTTTGGGTACTAATCGGCCATGGTAACCCTCCTTCCGTTTATTTTAAAGGGTAAACCCGTATTGAGCTCGAGCACGCGCAAGACCTGCGAAAGGTTCACGCTTCGCGGTATCTCGCCCGAGAGCGTCCCCATAGCGGGCAGCTCGGCGATGTCAAAAGTAACGTCGTACCAGCGCTCGATCTGGCGGATGACCTGCGCCAGGTCAGCGTGGTCGAGGATGATGAGCCCGTCGCGCCAAGCGATGAAGGGTTCGGGGTCGACTTCATGTACGGTGGTGTGTGCTCCGCGGACAGTGCTTTGCTCTCCCGGCTGTAACCGACTGACGGTTTTAGACTTTTCGTTTACGATCTGCACAGCGCCCTCCACCAATGTAGTCTTTGCAGCCTCGTCATCCGAATAGGCCGAGAGGTTGAATCGGGTGCCAAGGACTTCGACGGTTTGGCCGGAGGTCAGGACTTTAAATGGCACGCGCGTGTCGTGCGTGCCTTGAATTTCCTTAATCTCGAAAAATGCTTCGCCTTCCAAAAAAACTTCCCGTACATCGGTCGAGAACCGACTTGGGTACTTCAAGGTGGACGCGGCGTTGAGCCAGACTCGGCTGCCGTCGGGGAGGGTAATTTGGTAGGTCCCACCTTTGGGGGTAGTTAACGAAAGCATCATTAGACCGTCATTCTGAGCGGAACGCAGTGGAGTCGAAGAATCTCTGCGATTTTGCAGCGATGGTTTGATGGGCTCCTCATCCCCCTGCTCTTGGCCCCATCGAGAAAGTTCGACTTCGCTCAGCATGACGTCAAGGGCTGAACCGTCCGAATAAGTAATATCCTTCGTTCCAACTATGATCCCCGTTTGGGCTTCGTCCAAATTTATTACACGGCCATCGGCCAAGGTGAGGGTGGCGCGGTTGCCGCCGGGCAGGATGTCCGCCACGTCTGTGCCGACAGCCGAAGGACGCGGATTGACCGCAAACCAAACGCCTACGGCGACGAGCAGGACGGCCGCCGCCACGTAGGGCATGCTTTTCAGCAACCTCACTAGCCTGTTGGGCCTTCGTGCGCCGATGCGCCGATGGATATGCTCAAGCATTTGTCGTGAAAGCCCCTGGGGCAACCTTTCCGAACCCTGACTGACGTCGGCGTCGTAAAGCGACCGCGCCACGTCTTCCAACACGCCGTGACCGGGTTGCCGGAGGTATCCGTCCATCCAACGGGCATCTTCCGCCGACCAATGGCGTTGCCTAAGGATGTGTTCGATGCGCTGTCTTTGCTTGTCCACGGTAATCGTTTTAGACTAAATACAACGACGGCCGGGAATCGGGGGGTATCTCCCTAAATTTTTTTATTGTCCCCATTGATCCAGGAAAGCGGCGATGCCGATCGCCACCATCGAATGACCGTGATCCAGGATATAGTTTTTTACGGTTTTCATGGCAAAGGACAAGTGTTCCTTGACCGTATGCTTGGAAATACCGAGCTCACCGGCCACCTCTTCATAGCTTTTGCCCTCCAGCTTACAACGTGTAAAAACCAGTCGCTTTTGTTCAGTAAGCGTGGCCACAGCCTGTTCAAGCAATCGGTGCTGGTGTTCCAGCTGGGTGGCCTGTTCATCCTCCCCCCCGACCGGCAAAAGAGCTAGTTCGTTACGGGCTGATCGCTCGCGCAACGTCTGTTTGTTGTGATTCACCGCCAAATGGTAGCTGATGACGAACAACAGCCCGCCGATGGATTTACCGGGCTGGAGCGTTTCCCGCTTTTCCCAGAATTTAACGAATACATCCTGCGAAATGTCTGCCGCGACCGCCTCGTCTTTCGTAAGCCGCAGGATATTGCGGAAAATTGCACCGTGGTATTGCCAATAAATTGCATCGAATGCGGAAACATCCCCGGATTTTAACCGTTGAAGCACCTGATTTTCATCAAACACATCTGCAGACGCCATAAGTACCGCTTTAATCGCGGTAAATAAACGATTATTCAGGCAGATATCAAAATTGATGAGGCTGACCGCCTCAAGGATGGGCATGAGATTTCGGGGGGCGATATTGCGGCTAGTCCAACAATTGCTCCAACGTTTCCACTAATGCTTCTCCCCGCAGGTTGCTGGCCACGATGATACCGTCCGGATCCACCAGGAAGTTCTGCGGTATGGCGCGCACGTTATACAGTGCGGCGGCCTCATTTTTCCAGCCTTTCAAATCAGACACCTGTGTCCAGGTCAGCTTATCGTCCTCCACGGCCTTCAACCAAGCATCACGCCGCCTTTCGTCATCGAGCGATACACCCAGCACCGTAAAATTCTTGGCCTTGAACCGCTCATAGGCTTTTACGATATACGGGTTTTCCGCGCGACACGGTACACACCCGCTCGCCCAGAAATCGATCAGGACATAGTTGCCCCTATAGCTGGCCAAACTCACCGGATTGCCCTCGGGATCGTTCTGCGTGAATTCGGGTGCCCGCTGTCCAACCGCCGTACGGCCTAACTTTTCGATTTTTGCGGCAAATGCGTTTCCCAACGTACTGTTCCTGACTTCCGGTGCAAGTGCGGCAAAAAGGGATTTGACCACTTCCAGATCCGTCCCCGCATAATCCTGTAGGACGATCAGCGCCATCAAGCTTTGCGGGTTGCTTCCAGCGAACTCAAGGTGGATGGCTTTCGCCTCTGCCCTGATCAGGTCCCGTTTCGCATTTACGGCCTTTCTGAAGACTTCCGTACTGCGCTCTTCGGCCGGCGCGCCCTCGTACAACGCCGTGACGGTTCTGTCTTTTTCATAAATTGGTTTGAGCGTTGCCTGCAGACGCTGGTAATCGGCATTCAGTTTCGATCCGCTGATGATAGCCCCTGAAACGGAGCCCTCGCCGATTACCTTGATGGTACCGCGGTGTAGGTAAACCGCCTGGGAATCCTGTCTCGGGGATTCGCCCGAGCTATCACGGCTGAGCAGTAGCGTTGCGCGCGTTGGGTGGGCCACTTCGCCCGAAAAGCGGAAACGGCCGCCGGCCAGTTCGACGGAATCACGCCGGAATCCATCAACAGACGGGTAAATTAAGTAGACTGTGGCGGGTGCGCCCAATGATCCGATTTTCCCTTCCACCACAAATGGCTCTTGTTGTGCTGCTGCTGAAAAAGCCAGCAGCAGCACGGTAAAAAAAAACGTTGATTTCTTCATCTGTTAGTACGTGTTTTGTTCGATCCGCCCCTGGCTTGAAATGATTTCGGTGCGAGGGATGGGCACGGCAAACCTACGCGAGTGTGGTGACAGGCTATAGGATCGCACGGGCGCCGATTGCGTTACATTGGAAATTGTGTACGGATAGAACACTTTGCTCAATACCACGTCGTCGTTTGGATCCTCGTTGTGATTAAAACGCCGGATATCGTACCAGCGGTGGCTAAACGGGAGTTCACGCCGCCTTTCCTGCAGGATTACCTGAATGGCTTCCGCTTGCGTTGCAGCGGATAACGCTACCCACGGCCCCGGTTTGATCCGCTTGGCACGAAGGGTATTCACTGTTGCCAGCGCGGCCGCCACCTCATTTTCCCGGGCCAGACTTTCCGCTTTGGTAAGCAATACTTCGGCCACCGTAGGCCCTGAGGGGATATACTGTTTATAAAAAAATACATATCCGGGCCAGCTATATGCCGGATTCGTCAATCCCCTGTCGTAGGAGTAGTTTTCCACATAATGGTACTGGTAGCGCAAATCATTTTCGGCATCATAGAGCGCAAGCAACTCGCGGCTGGGCAGATACCACGACGACTCGTGAAAAAGATTCCTGAAATATAGCATTTCCTTCCATCGGATACGGTCCGTAAGGTCTACCTGATTGTCATGTGTATACGGATATTTGATAATGACCGTTTCGGCAGCAGGGGTACCCGGGTTGATGTTTACGGATCCGTCTTGGCCATAGCGCATGTCGGTATTATAGTCAATCAGGGAGCTGTGATCTTCGAGTGCCAGGTCGGCATGCCGCAGTGCTTCGGTGTAGTTGTTTC
This sequence comes from Parapedobacter sp., assembly GCA_037190485.1. Lineage (GTDB taxonomy): Bacteria > Bacteroidota > Bacteroidia > Sphingobacteriales > Sphingobacteriaceae > Parapedobacter. Next base: position 113,196 of record JBBCJB010000007.1, on the reverse strand, counting down.
GGTGAAGGTAGTAGCGGGCCGCAAATCCGTGGACAGCCGCTTTATTCGCCCGCCAGTGGCGGGCCACCCCGTCCTGCACAAGCGATAGTGGCGTTTTCATCGCTTCAGCCAAGTCTGACTCGATCAGCGCATAGGTTCTTGACAAAGATTGCCGCTCAAACGGTTGTTCGAAACTGGTTCCTGTTTTCAATGGCAGTCCGTGTTCATCGGCATTGGCCTCCGTAAAGGGCAGGGCATAGGTATTCACCAGCACCCAGTAACTATACGCCCGTATGAAATGTGCATCGGCCTTCAGGCGGGCTTTGTCCTGATCGCTGCCGCTAACCTGATCCAGGTATTCCAGCACCAGGTTGGCGTAGAATATTTTGCGGTATTCATTGCTCCAGAAATTTTCGCGGCCGTCGTCAGGGAGAAATTCGATGTCCCAAAGCGCGAACTCGATTGCGGCCATCGGAAAAGTGATGGGACGTGCATCGAAGATTTCCGTCGTCAATCCGAAATCATCGGTGCTGTATATCGCCGTACGATTCGTTTCGGTATAGAACTGGCTCAGGTTATTCAATAACGCATCAAGCTGTACCGTCGTGGTCACGACGAGCGACGTTGTTTTTGATACCGGCTCTTCCAGAAATCTTTCGCAACCTGTGAGCGAAACGAGGAGGCAGACAAGCATCCCCCAGGTGAAGTACCGCAGATTTGCTATGTTTACACTATTATTGCTCATATCTATTTAATTTTAAAAACCAACCTTGAAACCAACCGTGAACCGCGGACGCGGATTCTGGGTGCCTAAGGGATACCCTGGGTCCTCCCCCTTGTCGTTAAACAACACCGTGTAGAGGTCGTTCCCTTGAGCGAACACGGAAATGCGGCTTTGGGCCAAAGCGGGCCATTTTTGCACGGGTACACGATAGGTCGCATTCACTTCCTGGATACGAAGGTGGCTTGCATTGGCAACCAGGTAATCCAGGTACGGATGAAACCGGTCCCAGAAATAGTACTGCGGTTCGATCTCATTCAGTGGCAAGGGCACGATTTTATCGGGATCGCCGTTGCGCACGTCTTCCAACATGCGGTTAGGCAGCACCCGGCTCCCCCGGTTAGCCGGATAGTTGAATGACTTGGTCTTGAATTTATGTCCCAGTAAACCGGTGACGATAAACGAGAAATCAAAATCATATACCTTGAAGGAATTGACCAACCCGACGGTATATGGTGCCACAGACGTTCCGGGATTCAGCATGTAGTTCCGTCCATCGCCGGGCGTCCAGGCATTGAAACTATACAGATCGCCATTGGGCCCATGCACCATAGGCTGGCCATCGTGTACCCCGGCATACCGGAATACCCAGATCGAATTGGCATCATAACCTTCAACGTAGGCTCCCGTCCCGCCGGGATACAAGGAGGTGGCCGCGTAGTTCGCAACGAAAAGCTTCCTGACCTTGTTCCGGTTATAGGAAAAATTGATATTCCCACGCCATGAAATATCGCTCCCCTTCAATGGCAGTGCGGTGCCCAGTTCCAGTTCTATCCCACGATTGATCAATTCGGCGTTATTCAGTTTTTGTGAGGTGGGGCCATTTATCGCCGGTATGGAAATCTGGGCGATCAGGTCTTTACCATGCTTGTTATAAAGATCGATTTTCCCATAGAGCCGCCCGCCGAGCATCGAGTAGTCGATTCCGACATTCCAAGTACCTGTACGCTCCCACCGCAGCGTCGGATTGCCGTAGCTGGAAATCGTAGCCGTAAAATCATTGGTGTACGTGTTCGGGATCGCATCGGTGGCAATCAGTGGCCTGAAAGCCGTCGAGCGGTCTACATTGCCATTGTATCCATAGGTAAAGCGGGCTACCAGCAAATCCAGCCAATCGGTCTGCTGCATGAACTTTTCGCTGCTCAGTTTCCAGCTTCCACCCACCGACCAGAAAGGGGCATATCGGTAGGCCGGATCGTCCGTAATCAGGTTGGAGGCGTCAGTCCTGAAACTTCCTGATACGGTATACCGATTCAGGAAGGTGTAGGCTGCATTGGCGAATACGGAAAAATAACGTTCGGTCCGGTAACTGAACGAGTTCACGTATGACAGCGTCTGATCCCTGCCCAACATGTTCTGGATCGGCGCGAATGGACCTCCCGGACCGTTCGGAAACGTCCCCAGCGTCAGCGTTTTGTCGTCGTAGCCGTAGGTGCGCGGATAACCGAATGTCTCGGCAACGTTGTCATTCAGCTCTGAGCCGGCAACGGCGCTGATTTCGTGCGCATGACCAAAGCGACGGTTGTAACTCAATGCGTTCCTGAATAACCAAGCGGTCGTTTTGGATTTATTCTGATCCAATATGTCGCCCAGTGGCAGATTTGGCGTCACTTCGTTGGTATTACGGTTCCAGCGCGAACTGGTATTGAGCCAATTCCTGACCAGATAGGTTTCCTCGCCAAATAGATTGCGGTTGGCTGTGTTGATCAGTTCATATTGTACACGTGCCTCATAGCTGAGGCCCTTTAAAGGCTTGATGGTGATACCGCCGCTAAGCCTAGTGTTCAGGCTCTTGCTGCTCCGGCTCCGGTTCTGTATTTCTTGTATTGGATTGTACCCCCAATCGGCATACGGAAACAAGTGGGTAGGAACAAAGCGATTGATGATGGGCGAATAATACTGGTGTATATCGGTAAATGAACCATCTGGGTTAATGAGTAGTTCATAAGGGGATAGGCCTTGGATATCAGTCAGGCCCATGCCGTTATTATCGTTATCCGTCTGTTGCAGGAACGCGGCGGCATGGAGATCCAGCCAGCTGAACACGCGTGAGGTGGTCGCGTAATTCAGCAGATAACGTTTCCATTTGGTTTCCTTGAAATTTGATTGGTTGTTTTCGTACAGCAACGAGAGCCGATTGTCCAGCCGCCCCGATGACCCCTGGATACTGAGGTTGTATTGCTGGCTGGTTGGGTTCGCTAGCAAGTGATCCCGGATCTGTTGCCGATTGTCTAACGTTTTGAGCCGCTCAAGTTCCGCGTCGCGCGCTGCTTCGCTGATGAATCCCAGGTAATGCTCGCTCAACGCCATGGTAGCCAATGACCATTGCTTGGTCCAATTGCTTTCGAAAACACCGTTGTTTACCTGCGCGCCCCACCTATTGAACGTGTTTTTTTCGTACTCCACGGTTTCTTCGGAAGAGGCCAAGGGGTTTACGTAGTCGAGGTCAAATTTACTGCCGATCCGGGTAAATGCCTGGAAGTCCACCCGCAGCGGAACGCCTTTCTCCGCTTTCTTCGTGGTGACCACGATAACGCCGTTGGCCGCCCTGGCTCCCCAAATGGATGCGGCGGCCGCATCTTTAAGAATCGTTATAGATGCTACATCGTTCGGATTGACCGACTTGAAATCGCCCTGGATGGGAAAACCATCTACCACCACCAACGGGTAGGCATTTGACGTGAAATTTCCATTGCCATCCCTTATATTCAGGCTTGTTTGGCCCCTGATCTGGAACGTTGGATTGCCATCCACATCCAAACTGGCTTGGACACCTGCGTTGGTTCCGATAATTCGTTGGGAAATATCGGTGGACGGCTTATCCAACTGCGAAAATTCGACCAAACCGAAGGAACCGGTAGCCCGATCCTTATTTAAGGTCTGATATCCGGTGTTTACGACAACCTCCTCCAATTCGCTTAAGACAGGCTTCAACACCACCGTCCCGACATCGGCCGACGCACCAAAGGTTCTCGTGACATACCCCACATACGTAATCTCCAACACCGCATCCTCCGGTACGTTGCGCAACACAAACTCCCCGTGGCTATCCGTGGTGGTCTGCAACGTGGTGCGCTTGCCATCTGCATTGAGCACGCGAATGGATGCTCCAACTAAGGGATTTCCAAGCGAATCGACGATTTTCCCTTTGACCTGTGGTAATGCCAGGATGAGGGTTTTGGGCGGAGATTTCTCGTCGCTTCGCTCGCTCGAAATGACGTTAATTACAGAAAATCTTTTAGCCTTCGGCACCAACGTGATCATCCGGTCTTCGAGGACGTAATCAAAGGGCTGGCCGGCAAGGATCCTGGGCATCGCCTCCGCCAATTCCTGGCCGTCGATGTCGACCGTGACCGGCCGGGCAGCCTTCAGATATTCGTGGTTATAGATGATGGCATAGCCGCTTTGCGCGCGGATACGCTTCAGCACGCGTTCGAGCGACAGCCTATCGGCCTTCAGCGTGATGCGCTGAGCGACGGCCTCGGCCGAAACCTGCAGCGTGAATAGGAGAATCAGGATGCATGTTAGCTTCATGATACGAATCAACGTGTCCATTGACGCGCCAGCCTTGGCGCGTACGAAAAATTGCATACTTTTGCGTTGTTAGGTGGTTAATGAAATTGAACTGCCACGTTCATTTGTAAATCGCCCAGCATCCGCCGGCAGTGTTCGAACCACTGCCGGCTTTTTGCTCCTTTGGGCCAAGCCGATCTGGTACCTATTGGCTCATCAGCACCCTCCTTCCGTTGATTTGAAAGTGAATCCCCGTATTGAGTTCCAACGCCCGCAACACCGTGGCCAACGGGACGTCGCGGGGCACTTCCCCGTCCATGACTATTCCCGCCGGTATCGGCTCGCCTTCGAAGGTAACGTCGTACCAACGTTCCAATTGGCGGATGATGGTGGGCAGGTCGGCTCGATCCAAGACGATGAGGCCGTCGCGCCAGGCAATAAAGGGTTCGGTGTCGACTTCGTGTATGGTGATGGCCGCTCCGCGGTTGGTAGCTTGTTGGCCTGGTGAGAGTATTACACTCGATTTATCAGGCGCATGATTCGCTTTGTTAGGCGCAAAATCTTGCGCCTCTACAAGCCCTACCACGCGTACTTTTCCTTCCACCAAGGTGGTTTTGGTGGCTTCTTCGTCGGGGTAGGCAGAGAGGTTGAATTGGGTGCCGAGGACCTCTACAGTTTGGCCGGTGGTGCGGACATTAAAAGACGCATAATCATGCGTCTCTACATCCCATCCTTGTCCTTTAATCGGTTGCTTCTTAATCTCAAAAAAAGCTTCGCCTTCCAAAAAGACTTCCCGTGCATCCCCCGAGAATCGGCTTGGGTATTTCAATGTGGATGCGGCGTTGAGCCAGACTTTCGAGCCGTCCGGGAGGGTGATTTGGTAGGTGCCGCCTTTGGGCGTAGTGAGCGCAAGCATGTGAGTTTGTGCGGCTGTGAGGTTGTGAGGCACAGCACTTCCATCAAGGTATTGGATGCCGTCTTGCATGACAATCCCTTCCTGCTCCGAACTTAAATCTATTACACGGCCATCGGCCAGCGTAAGTACCGCGCGGTTACCGCCGGGCAGGATCTCGTTCGCAGCCAGGCTATCGACCGACGACTGACGACTATCGACTAGCAGCAGCCAAGCCCCAACGGCCAGCGCGAGGACAGCCGCGGCGGCGTAGGGCAACCAACGCCTTAACGGACGCACCGGCCGTTCTTCGCGGATGGCGGTTTGCAGCGCGGCCCAGACGTCCTCCTTGCTACGGAGCGCTTCGGGCGAAAGCGTTTCACCTTCCGCTAGCGTGAACAGCACGCGATCCACGAGCGCACGCTCGGCTTCCGTACAGATCCCCGCCTGGTAGCGAGCGATGAGATCGGCGATGCGTTGGTGGTCTTCCATTCCTTTTCGTTGCTGCGTTTATAGATAAGTACCCCCAACGGCACTTAGGGGTGAGCAGAAATTGAAAAAAAGTTTAGGCCCCCGTCAAAACAGCGACAAGAACACGCTGTTCAGCGTCTTGCGGAGCAGCTTTAGGGCGTTTTTGACCTGGCTCTTCACGGTTTCCTTGGAGATGCCGAGTTTATCGGCGATCTGCTCGTGGGTGAGGCCTTCCAGCCGGCTGGCCTCGAATACCGCCCTCATCTTGGGCGGCAGGGCGTCGAGGCCCTGTACCAGGCGCGCTTCGAGCTCACGCATGGCGATGTGTTCGGCCGTGGAATCCCGGCCAGCATCCAACCCGGCCAATAGGCGTTCGCGGTACAGCGCGATGACCTTTTCACGGTCGGCCCGTTTCAGCACGCGGTTGAGCGTGGCACGGCGCAGGTAGGCCGACAGTGACGTATGCACGTCGAGCACGGCGCGGTTCTGCCATAGCGCCATGAATACCTCTTGCAACACGTCCTTGGCTTCGTCGCCATCCCGGAGGTGGCGCACGGCGAATTGCCACAGCGCTGGCCAGTGTTGTTCGTAGATGCGCGCGAACGCACGCTCGTCGCCCTCGCGGAGCCGGTTGGTCAGTGTCGCTTCGTCGTATGGGCCATCGATCGCCATGCGGCGATAAAGCTACGTAAAAAAACGACTAGCACTACCTTATTTGCCGAAACCGCGCTTCGGGTACCCGTGGATAGCCTCGAACAGCCGCTCCACATCCGTTTTCAGGTAAAGCAGGCGGCCTTCTCTCGAAGGAAGGCCTCATGAATCGGCACTTTCACCCTGAACCACGTGCGCCCCTCATCGGTATAGAACGAAGTTTCGGGAGAACAGTTGGCCTTGAGGGTATCCAGCACGACCTTGATGCCGGTGGCGTATCCCTCCGTAAGATCCAGTTCCTTGAGGAAATCCCCCAATCGGCTGTTACGGTAACGCCCAGGGAAGATGTGGCCTGTATTAAATCTTCCATACGGATGGAACGGTCGGGGGCCGCCGATATTGTAGATGTACAATGCGTCTGGCTCGGTCCTAATCCGTACCGGTTCAGGTTCCTTATGGTTACGGTGATAGTGACTGTTGGCCAAAAGTTCCTCCAACGCGCGGCAGGGATAGTTCGAAACCGTCAAACCGATGGCCGGTGTCCAGGATGTGGTTCCGGTTGCCGCCCCCGCAGGCCGAATCCGCATTGTTCGGCGACGCATTCCAGCAGGGTCGACTTGCCGGAACCGTTCTCGCCCACGAAAAACGTGACGTCGCCGCGCATCCCTATCCGCCAGCCAATGCCGGATACCCGCCAGGAAACCGCTTCCGCCCAACGCCGGGACGGCTATGCGTGACAAATAAGGCATGCCGCAAGTTAGCGAAAATGGCACATTATGCTTAATTTTGGGAGATAAAGCATAAACAGCAATCATATGACGGATTTAGCGGGAAAAAAGGCAATCGTAACGGGCGGTAGCCGCGGATTGGGCAAGGCGGTGGCGTTGGCCTTGGCCGCAGAGGGCGTACACGTAGGCGTTACCGGCACGAACGAGGGGAAACTCCAAGCCACGGCGGAGGATTTGCGGAAGTATCCGATCCAAGTGGCGTATGGGACATTCGACGTAAAGGATGCTGCCGCGGTGGATCGCGGCATAGTGGCCCTGGCGGAACAACTCGGCGGGGTGGACATATTGATAAACAATGCGGGGATAGGGACCTTTGGGCGTATACTGGATATGCCGACCGCCGATTTCCGGGAAGTGTTCGATGTCAACCTCTTCGGTGTTTACCATGTCGCCAAGGCGGTGTATCCTTACCTGAAAAGCGCCAAGCAGGGCGATGTGGTGAACGTGGCCTCCACAGCCGGCCTAAAGGGCGGAGCGGGGATGTCGGCCTATGCGGCATCGAAAGCGGCCGTGATTTCGCTGTCGCAATCCATGATGGCCGAATGGCGCAAAGACGACATCCGGGTCATTACGCTGACCCCAAGCACCATCGCCACGGATATGAGCATACAGGGCAACCTCACGGACGGCAACCCGGAAAAGGTGCTCCAACCGGAAGACTTTGCCCAGTGGGTGGTGGACATGTTGAAAATGAACCGCCGGGCACTCATCGCGAACGGCTCGATCTTCAGCACGAATCCGTAAGCACCCGACAATCTACTGGTTTTCCGCGATGGACTCGAAGTCAATATTGCCGGGTGAGGTAATGATATATCCAACTCGAGCGGCTAGTCAGCGAACTCGCTGCAATCGAATGTCCCCCACGCTTCCAGGGCTTCCTCCGCGGCTTCTCTGTGTTCTGGATACAGCGTGCATTTCCGGGCAGCGTTCAGGTATTCCTCGCCGACACTTTTAAGTTTCTGGCAATTGGCTACGCTCATGTCCGCTTGAAAGGCCGTCAATGCATTTGTAAACGCCTGGCTCTTCCTAACGACATCATCACATCCGCCAACCCCGAGCGGGTTTTCCTTTTTACAGCCACTCAAGGCGGTCATCATCAAGGCAACCGAAGCCAATCCATGCACCAGCGCCATGCGTAACGTACTTTTCCTAACGTAATTCATAGTAACAAATTTAATCGATCAATAAAAGATACTGCGCAAAGGTAGCATGGCCCGGTGGGGTACGAAATACCGGTTATGGTGTATTTTTGCGTACAAACAAAAATCGCTACCTTCGCTTGCTTAGTCATTAAAAAAGCACGCTCATGGACACCATATTGAATTTGTTGACCGGGTCTACCGGCAAATCGATCATCGAAGGCATCAGCAGCCAAACCGGCGCAACGGAATCGCAGACGCAGGCCGTGGCGGCCGCTGCGCTGCCCGCGTTGCTGGGGGCTTTGCAAAACAACGCCAGCGATGGACAGGGTGCGCAAGGCATCTTGAACGCGATCGGATCCAAACACGACGGAAGCATCCTGGATAACCTATCCGGCTTCCTGGGCGGAGGCGATACCGCCGATGGCAATGGCATCCTGGGGCACCTGCTCGGTGGCAAACGTGGCGCGCTTGAACAGGGAATCAGTGGCAAAACCGGTGTTTCGGCAAGCACGGTATCCAACATCATCGCCCTGTTGGCTCCTATCGTGATGGGCTACCTCGGCAAGCAGAGCCGAAGCACCAACGTAAGCGACGGAAAGGGGCTGAACGACTTGCTCGGCGGATTGCTGGGCGGACAATCGGGCGGGAATATCCTGGGCGGCTTGCTCGACCAGAACGGCGACGGCAAATTCGGCATGGACGATGCCGCTGGCCTGTTGGGCGGATTGTTCGGCAAGAGGTAGCCTTGGTGCGGTGCATGTACCGATCGCGCAGCACATCGTTAAAAAGAGAACGGCGCGCCCCGAAGGGTTTCAAGGCGCGCCGTTATGTGTATACTGACGTACTAGAAGGTGAAATCTATACCGGCGGTGACAAAACGATCCAGTCCAACGCGTATGCCCTGCGGGCTTCGGGAAGCGATGTAACGCGCATTGGTAAGGTTTTTAGCGGAAACGTTGAACGTGAACTTATTGTTTAGCGTATAGAAAACGGTTCCCTCCAAGATATAACGGGAAGCCAACGCTCCAGTCAACCCGTTTGGGGTCGGCTCTTCGGTATTGTTGCCATCCTGGTATTGCTTTCCGACGTAGTTTCCGGATACCCGCAACCCTAAACCGTTGGTAAGGTTCGCACCGACATAGTTATTGAATACGATTTTCGGTGCATAAGGCAGGAAATTATCGACCACACGCTCCACCACGTCTCCTTCCACGGTCACATCGCCGTCGTCAGCGAAGCGCGCATCGGTGTAGGTGAACGAACCCCCGACCACCACGGACTGTTCCGACCCCAATGCTTCCGCTAGGTCGAAGTCCACACCGAATTCCCCGCCGATATGCCGGCTTTTGCCACCATTGGCAAAACCGCTCCCCGCCGTGGCGAGCATCACGGGAATCTGTTGGTTCTTGAAGTCCATGTAAAACAACGTGGGCGAGAAATGCAGGTAATTGCCCAAGGCCAATCGGGCACCAAGCTCGTAGTTGATGCTTTCCTCTTTGTCGATTTCGTCTACGGCGCCGCTGGCGTCCAAAGCGCTTTTCAACTCGGGCGGCGCGAAGCCTTTATGCACTCCTGCAAACAAGGTGATACTCTCGGTCGCCACGAAGTTCAAGCCAGCCCCGGGGATGAATGCAAATACGTCACGACGGTGTGTGATATCGGTGTTGTCGTCGTTCGCGTTGAACAATTCGCGTTTCATCCCATAGTGCTCGATCCGGACACCGACATTTGCGGAAAAGCGGCCGGTGAATTGAAATTCATTCACGGCATAGGCACTGGCGGCAAAACCGTTCCGCTCCTCATTGTTGCGGTTATCGCCATTGAATGCATCAGGGATGCTGGTATGGATGGCCTGCTCATAAGCGGTTTCCCACAAGGCGCGGACTCCTGTTTTCAAGGTATTGGCTACGTTGAATAGGCCGTGCCTGACGTTGAACCGCGGCTCTACGCCCTTGACCACATATTGCCGGTTGCGCCAACGCGACGTTTCCCTGAAGAAGATGGAGCCTCCATCTGTCAAGTTGGGATCGCCGATGATGCGTTCATAGGTTCGAGAAGCGCTGGGCACGTTATCAAAGTCTTGCCGACGCCAGTTTCGCCTGATGTAATAGGCGAATGCGTTGGTCTGCAACTGGACGCGTCCATTGATTTTGTAGTTGTGGGTCAAGGAAGCATTGTATTTGTCGATAAGCATCAGGTCATGTTTTGCAATGGTCTCTTGGTCATAGCCGCCCTGATCGTACATCGCTTGGGTGATTCCTACATAGGTAGAATTGGACTCTTCCCCAAAGTAGCCGATCTTGAACCCGAGCTGAGAGCGGTCACTGATGGCGTAATTGAATTTGCCGCTCACGTCATTGACAGTGAACCCCAGTGGGCCGAGGTTATCGGCGCGCTTATGGTTATAGGTCAATAGGTATCCCGCATTGCCGACCGTGTTGCCGTGGCTGGCGAAACCGGAGAAGAAGCCACCTCCGCCGGCGTTGAGCTTCACGCGGGTGGTCATTTCTTCCGGTGGATTGGCCGTCACGAAATTGATCACGCCGCCGATGGTCTGTGGCCCAAACAACAGCTGACCGGAACTCTTCAACAGTTCCACCCCGTCCATCTTGTCGATCAGCGGACTAAAGTACAGGGCTGGCTCACCGTACGGATTAAGTGTAATCGGCACCCCATCTTCCAACACCAGGATACGCGACGTGCGTGTAGGGTATAGGCCGCGCACACCGATATTTAACCGGAGACTTGCCGGATCCTCATCCAATACGTTCAAGCCGGGCATTTTGCGCACCGCATCGGCGGCACCGATCGGCACAATCGCCTTCAGGTCCTGGCTTGACAGGATGTTCACCGTCCCCGGTACATTTTTGAACACGCGGCGCTCATCCTGACCCACCACTGCTACCTGCGGGAGCGGTATGGTATCCGCGGTTTGTGCCAAACTTGGCGATGCCGCGAACAGCGCCATCGATGATAGGACGCCGACCCTTGCCAGCACATTCCGTAACGGACATCGTTGTATTTCTTTCATCATTCCTTTAATTTAAAATAAATCTTAATAAATGGGTTTTGGCGCAAATGTATGGCAGAACAATTAATCTTGCCGGAAATTCAGATGACGTTACCCGAAATTTCTTTCAATGCAGGCGACCTAAAGCGCCGTTTGGTATTAATTTTTTAGTTTTGGCCCCGGTTCGATAATCAGACTCGGCGCCCGAATGACGAAAAAAGCGAAATTGGCATACCCGTGGTGCAATGCATGGGCTTTATACGCCTTGTTGGTGCTTTTGTTGGTTTCCACACCCGCATTGACCTTGATCGTCCGCGTCTTCGATGGCCACGGGCCGCAATGGCATTATGTTTCCGCCCGGCTGTTGACGCATTATGTACCATCCACGTTGCTTTTGCTTGGTGGGGTCGCTGTCCTTACCTTCATCATCGGCGTGGGTACGGCTTGGATCGTCTCGGTTTATCGGTTCCCGGGCAGGAAGCTGTTCGAGTGGATGCTCATCCTGCCGCTGGCCTTCCCAGCCTACATGATGGGGTACAGCTACGTCGGGCTGTTGGAGTTCACGGGGCCAGTGAACACCTTTATTCGCAACGACCTCGGAATCCCGATTACCGGGCCCATCATCGATGTGATGAATGTAGGAGGCGCGATATTCGTCTTGTCCATGAGCCTTTATCCCTACCTATATGTCATTTGCCGGACCAGCTTTTTGTTGCGGTCAAGGGACCTGATGGATGCGGCATCGGTGCTGGGCAGCGGCCCTTGGCGCTTTTTTTTTCGCGTCGCGTTGCCCATCGCACGCCCGGCGATCATCGCTGGGCTCGCACTGATCGGAATGGAAGTGCTCAATGATTACGGTACCGTCAAATACCTTGGCGTGGACACCTTTTCCACGGGTATCTTCCGGGCTTGGTTCTCCATGGGGGATGTCAGTACGGGTATCCGATTATCGGCCATGCTGATGCTGCTGGTGTTGGCGATGCTCTGGCTGGAAAAGGGCCAACGTGGAAACCGGGCATTCGTGAGCAAGGGCGGCGCCCGCCGGCAACCCGTTCGCAAGCGCCTGCGCGGGGTGGGCATGGTGGTCGCGATGGCAACTTGCGCCTTGGTGTTGCTGTTGAGCTTTGCACTGCCGCTGGCGCAGCTCGTGTATTGGGCGGTGCTCACCGCCCGCCGAGTGGTCGACCTGGCATTTTGGCAACTGGTGGCCCACAGCCTGTCGCTGGCGCTGTTTTCCGCGATATTGATCGTGGGGTTGGCAACCGTCTTGGGCTACGCCGAACGGATAAACCGATTGAAATGGGTGCAGTACGTTTCGCAGCTGTCCATCCTTGGCTACGCCATCCCGGGCGCCGTCATCGCAATCGGCATCTACGTGCCCGTGGTAAGCCTCGACAGGTGGTTGGTGCGGGTATTTACCGGTTCAAGCGGGCTTTATGTTTCATTGACCTTGTTTATGCTGGTGTTCGCCTATACCGTGCGTTTCATGGCCGTTGCCTACCATGCGGTGGCGGCCGGGTTTCAGAAAGTGGGCCCCCACATCACCGAAGCGTCGCTGACCTTAGGGGCGTCGACCGGTCGCACGCTGTTCGGCATAAACGTGCCGTTGATTCAGAACAGCCTGGGCGCTGCGCTCTTGCTGGTGTTTGTCGATACCATCAAGGAACTGCCGCTGACGTTGGTGCTTAGGCCGTTCAATTTCCACACGTTAGCCACCAGGGCCTTTGACCTGGCCACGAACGAACAGATCGCCGAAGCGTCCAGCGCTTCGCTGTGTGTGGTGGCCATCGGACTCTTGCCCGTGATAATACTCAATCGATTGGTCAATGGAAACGTTCAAGACTAACCCCATATTGCGCGTCGAAGGCGTCAGCAAGCGATTCCATCACGGCTCGGCCTACGCGGTTTCCGATGTGTCATTGGCGTTGGAAGGCGGCGAATTGCTGGCCCTGGTGGGCGAAAGCGGATCCGGAAAAACGACGTTGCTACGCATCATCGCGGGCTTGGAACATCCCGACTCGGGGGTGATAGCCTTGTCGGGCCAAACCCTCGTGTCGGGCAAAAAGTCTATCCCGGCCAACCGGCGGGGCATCGGCATGCTTTTCCAGGACTATGCGTTGTTCCCGCACCTCACCGTCTTCGAAAACATCGCGTTCGGGTTGCAAGGCAAGACACGCGCAGCGAAAGAAGAAACCGTGAAGCGGATGCTTTCGGTGGCAGGATTGCGCATAGACGCTGCCCGCTACCCACACGAGCTTTCGGGGGGGCAGCAACAGCGGGTGGCCTTAGCCCGTGCCTTGGCGGCCGAACCGGGCTTGTTGCTGTTGGATGAACCGTTCAGCAACCTAGACACCATCCTGCGCGACCAAGTGCGGGACGATGTGCGCGAAATCATCTCGAAAACCGCCACAACGACTATTTTGGTGACCCACGACAGCAAGGACGCGCTCGGCATCGCCGATCGTATCGCGGTGATGGACAAAGGGGCGTTGCTGCAGTGCAGCCAACCGGCGGCGATTTACCGCCGTCCCGCAAATGATTACGTAGCGAGGCTGTTTGGCAAATTCAATGTGATTGAAGCGACCGTGAGCGGTGATGCCATCCAAACGCCTTTCGGGGCCATGCCGCTGGCCGATGCGGGGCCGGGCTTTGCTGTCGAAGGCCTTTCGCAAATCTGTTTCAGGCCGGAGCAAGCCGGTTTGGCGCGCGACAATCGCGACGCGTTGGTCGGAATCCTCCGCTCGCGCGCGTTTTGCGGCGATCGGTGGCAACTCCGGCTGAGCAGCCTCGCGGGGTATGCCGATGAGGCCATCTACATCGACTGCGGTAGCGAAAAAGAGCTGTCCATCGGGGATGAAATCCGCTTCAGGCTCCGTACCTTCGACCGCTGGGAAGGTTAGCCGTCAATTCCAGCCAGCACGGTCAAACACCCTGATAGCCTGTTCGTTGTACTGCCCCAAAAGCGCGAGGCTGACGCTGTCTTTCTTGAAGGTTCCCCATTGTTTGACCAGCTCGTTAGCGTCGATGGACGGATTGATGGGGTATTCGTAGTTTGATTCGGCCAACTTACGCTGGGTGGCTTCGCCGAGCAGGAATTCAGCAAGCTTGACGGCATTATCCTTGTTCTTGGCATACTTGGCGACGGCCACGCCACTCACGTTCACGTGCGCGCCACGATTTTCCTGATTCGGAAAAAGGATTCCCACCGCTTCGCCCGCTTTTCGCTCTTCTTCGTTGCTACTTGTCAATAACTGGCCAATGTAGTAGGTATTGACGAGCGTGAGGTCGCCCTCGCCGCCGGCGATGGCCTTCACCTGGTCGCGATCGCTTCCTTTCGGCGCCCGGGCGAGGTTCGCCACGACGCCCTTCGCCCAATCGATTGACCGATCTTCGCCATTTGCCGCGACAATTGAAGCCAGTAACGATTGATTGTATACGTTATCGGAAGAACGAACCAACACGCGGCCCTTCCATTTCGGATCGGCGAGATCTTCGTAATCGTTGATTTCACCGGGGTTGATGCGGTCCTTTGAAAACGCGATGACACGGGCCCGCAGCGTCATCCCGTACCAGTAGCCGTCTGGCTGCCGATATTGGCTTGGGACGATGCCCGACAGGAATGCCGAAACGACGGGCTGTAACAAACCCTTTTGATGTGCCAGGTTCAGCCTGCCCGCGTCTACGGTGATGAGTAAATCGGCCGGAGAGTCTTCACCCTCGGTTTCCATGCGCTGGATAAGTTCGTCCGCGCTCGCGTTGATTACATTCACGGTAATGCCGGTTTCTTCGGTAAACGCCGCGAAAACTTCTTTGTCGACATCGTAGTGCCGGTGCGTGTAGACATTGACGATTTCCCCATCACTCGCAGGCTGGCAGGAAAATAAGAGGGTCGTGGAAAAAGCAAGGAGAAGAATTCCAATTTTCATAAATCATGATTTTTAATGCCAATCGGCTACGTATCGTCGACCCGGCGAGCCTTTTAACTTCCTACACGGAGCGGGCTAGCCAGTGAAAGCAACCGCAAACTTAACCAACCCGAGTGATAAATTAAGGAAATAATTATGACGCAAGGCGAAAAAAATAACGGGAATGCTGGTATGACTGGACACGATTAATGGAGATATTCGCTAGCTTTGCGCACAATTTAGATTCAATTTAAATAAAATCAACGATTCAATAAATAACATATGATGATGAAGAACATGGTACTGATCGGACTCGTGTTATCTGCGGTCTACGTGAAGGCGCAACCAACCAATTCGCTGATGAGTGCGGATTTCTGGAAAACAAAACCTGACGTAATAGCCGTACAAGCCGAAATCGCCAACGGGAATAGCCCTTCGCAACCGAATGCCGCATCGTTCGACCCCGTTACGACGGCCATCATGAACCGGGCCTCAAACGACGTGATCAGGTTCCTCATCGAACAGGAAGGTAATTCGGTTGATAAAAAGACGCACCATAGCCGCAGTTACTTACATTGGGCCTCGTCTGCGGGTAACCTCGAGATTGTCGATTACCTGATCGCAAAGGGGGCTGACGTGCATTACCAGGATAGTCATGGCTATCCGATCGCTGCCTATGCGGCGTCTACCGGCAACACGCATACGGGTGTATACGATGCGCTCTTCCAAGCCGGCGTAGATCCGAAACGGCGGTACGAAAATGGGGCAACGCTCCTGATGCTGGCCGTTGCCGCTGACGAAGACCTTGCCCTCGCCAGCTATTTTGTTTCAAAAGGACTTTCCCTAACGGATCGGGATGACAATGGGAGCAGCGTAACCGACTATGCTGTTCGGCTAGGCAACATACCGCTGATCGAAAAGCTGATTGCCAAGGGTGTGAAACCTACGGACAACGCGCTGTTCTTCGCTACCCAGGGATCCCGGGCTTACGCCAACGGGATCGATAGGTATAAATACCTGGTAGAAACGCAGGGTCTTGACCCCATGGCCATTAACAGGGATGGGGCCACCATCCTGCATGCGCTGGTACGCAGGCCGGATATGGAGGTAATCAATTATTTCCTTGGTAAGGGTGTCGACATCAACAAACCAGACAAGGAAGGCAATACGGTGCTGATGCTGGCAGCTGCGGGCAGGAATACCGAGCTTGTTGGCGCGTTGTTGCCACGTGTGGCGAATATCAATGCCGTCAACGGAAAAGGGGAATCCGCCTTGACCAGGGCGGTCGCTACGGCATCGGTCGACATGGTGTCCTTGCTGCTGGAAGCGGGGGCCGATGTCCACGTCGTGGACAAAGATGGCAACAACCTCGCGTACTACTGGTTCGAATCATACCGCGAAGCCGGTCCGCAGGGCACGCAACCCGGCCGCCCCGGATCAGGCCCCCAGGGGCCGCAGCCGCCTCAAGTCGACGATTTCGAGGAAAAGCTCGCCCTCTTGGAAAAAAGAGGGCTGGAAGTGGCGGCTGCCCAAGAAAACGGGAACACGCTGTTCCACGTCGCCGTGGCCAAGGAGAACCCCATCCTGATCAAAAAAGCCGCCGAACTGGGTGCGGATATCAATGCCCAGGACCACGAAGGCATGACAGCCCTGCACAAAGCCGCCCTGATCGCCAAGGATGACAAGCTATTGAAAGCATTGATTGCACTGGGGGCCAAAAAGGATCTGAAAACCGAATTTGACGAAACGGCCTATGATTTGGCCGCTGATAACGAATTCCTAGCAAACAATAACATCACATTAGATTTCCTTAAACAATGATGAATGCA
Source organism: Parapedobacter sp. (assembly GCA_037190485.1). Lineage (GTDB taxonomy): Bacteria > Bacteroidota > Bacteroidia > Sphingobacteriales > Sphingobacteriaceae > Parapedobacter. The sequence continues at coordinate 96,235 of JBBCJB010000007.1, read as the reverse complement.
TTTTCCAGACCCCTTGCACTGATGGCAATCCTGGGCCTTTTTTCCCTGGAATCACTGGCGCAATCCAGCAAATACAAGTGCATGATACAAATGAACGGCTACGAGGGCCTGGAGGCCTACGTAACCATTTCGTTGATCGATCCCAAGGGGGCTTACGAGAAAACACTCTATGTGTTGGGCCCCGACAAGCAATGGTACAACACGCTGAAGGAATGGCACAAGTTTGAGACAAAAGCCAATTCCAAGCTGAGCGCCATTACCGGAGCGTCTGTCGCTGGCGGCGACAGGGCTGTCAAGACCATCGAGATTGCCGACAGTAAAATAGATGCAGGCTACACCTTGCGCTTTGAATCGGCCGTGGAGGAACAGAAATACCATGTCAGGGATGTGGAAATCCCCTTGACCACCGAAGCGCTCACCCAGCGCGCGGATGGCACCGGCTACATACGCTTCGTGAAACTAAATAAAGTGCAGTAAGCTGAATGACCTTATCCATCTGGAGGTTTGCGCACCTGGCCCTGGCGGTCATTTCGTCGATCTTCTTGCTGGCACTCTCCATCACGGGGGTCATATTGGCCGTAGACGCCATTGACGAAAAGAGGCCTGCATATCGCGCTGCAGGGTTTGATACCATCACCGTTGTGCAGGTAATTCCGCTCCTGCGCGAAGTCTATCCGGACATCATCGAGGTATCGGTAGACCACAACCAGTTTGTGACCATCGATGCCATGGATGGCGAGGGCAACCGCGTGAACGCCTATATCAATCCCCTTACGGGGGAAGTGTTGGGCGACCTTCGACCAAAAAGCCAGTTCATCCAATGGACGATCGCCCTGCACCGCTCGTTGTTCCTGAAGGAAACCGGTCGGGTCATCGTCGGTGTGGTGTCGTTCCTGCTCCTGTTGATCACGGTGAGCGGCATGGCGCTGATCATCAAGCGTCAGCAAGGTGTCCGCCGCTTCCTGGCGAAAATAAAGCGAGATTCTTTTAACCAATACTTCCACGCAGCCAGTGGGCGGTTGCTGTTGGTTCCCGTATTCGTCATCGCGCTTACCGGCACCCATCTATTCTTGGTCCGCGTCAACATCATTGCCATACAGGAAACCAAACCTGTACGGTACGTGTTGGCGGAAGATATGCCATCACGTAGCATAAACGAATTTTCCATCTTTAAAAAAACGCTCCTTTCGGATGTGGAACGGATTGAATTCCCGTTCGTGGAAGATGACCCCGAGGAATTCTATGTGCTTAAATTGAAAGATCGGGCATTGTCCGTCCATCAGCTCAGTGGCGAAGTCGTTGAGGAGACCGTACACCCTTACGCGTCCGTGCTGGAAAAATTGAGCTTGGATATCCATACCGGCCGGACAAATGCAATCTGGGCGGCCGTGCTCGGATTGGCATCGGCAAACATCCTCTTCTTCATCTATACCGGTTTCGTCATCACCTTCAGGCGAACCCGAACCCGGATAAAGAATAGATTCACTGCCGAAACCGCCGAAATCATCCTACTGGTGGGTACGGAGAACGGAAGTACGCTTTTTATCGCCGATCAGATACACCGACAGTTGCTTGCAGACGGAAAGAGAGCCTATTTGACGGAAATGAACCGCTACGCACACTATCCGAATGCCCAACAGTTATTGATCTTCACGTCAACCCATGGCTTGGGCGCTGCGCCTGCGAGTGCCACGGAATTCGAACGGCTGGTTCGAAGCACCGAACAACGACATCCGATATCTTTTTCGGTCGTGGGCTTCGGCTCCCGGGCGTACCCCGACTTCTGCGGTTATGCAGCCCTTGTAGACGAAATGCTTACCGCTCAACCCTGGGCTTCCCGCTACCTAGACCTGCACACCGTCAACGACAGATCCACCGAAGAATTCGTTCGCTGGGCACGTGCATGGAGTGAAAAATCGTCGATTGCGTTGTCTTCAGCACCCACATATTACAACGCGAAGACCATAGGGCAAAAAACAATGCGCGTGGTAAGCCGTACACGGGTCAGTACTGATAACCAGACGTTCAGTGTCCTGTTTAGACCCGCGGCCGGCGTTCGATTCAAATCCGGGGATTTGCTTGCCGTGTACCCGGAGTCGGATCACCGGGAGCGTCTCTATTCCATCGGACGGCACGGAGGCATGATCCAGCTCACGGTTAAACTACACCCCGCCGGATTGGGATCGAATTACCTTTATCGGCTGGAAGTGGGCCAAAAGATACTGGCGCGCATCGCGCCCAATCCATTGTTCCATTTTCCAAGGAAAACGCCCGCCGTGGTGATGATCGCCAACGGCACGGGCATCGCGCCATTCTTGGGTATGGTCATGGAAAATCGCAAAAAGATTCCCATCCGTCTCTACGCTGGCTTCAGAAACAGCAATGCACTGACCGAGCGATACCAGCGATTCGCGATGGAGCAGATTGCCAATAAAAACCTAACGGATTTCCGCGTCGCATACTCGCGGGAGGGGCATCGTTGCTACGTGATGGACTTGATCCGGAATGACGCCGAACAGCTATCGGCGCTGTTGAAAAAGGGGAGCGTCATCATGATCTGTGGTTCACTGGCCATGCAACGTGATGTAGAAATCGTCATTGAGGAAATCTGCCTGATGAAGAACATGCATCCACTAAGCCATTACAAAGCAAGGGGACAACTCCTCACCGATTGCTATTAACTCCAAACAATCGGACCGCCCAGCTGATTGGCAAAAACAGAATTTCTCCAAAATCGTCGGCTTAATTTGGATTCATTCCACGTTAAACGAATGATTTAAAAGGGGACAATATGCTGAAACTTGCCGCCATCGACAGCATTCAGGGAATCGAATACGACAAAAAGAACTTGGGCAAGGGAGTAAGCATATCCGTTTCCCAATCTGTCAGGGGATGTGCCGACAATCTGGAATTCAATAGCGAGGCATCAGGCTTGTGCATGGTTTTCAATTACGGCAATCCCGTTTCCATCAGGCACGAAGACCATACGATGCACCTCCGATACAATGAGTGCAATGTACTCGGCGTCGTATCCGGACAACTGGCGCTATCCATGGAAAAGCAGGGCAGCCACCTGGCGTATTTCGTTTTCCTACAATCCGACGTTTCCAGTTCATTACTGGGCCACTTCAGCACGTTTCTTGATGGATGGAATCTTTCGGGGCGACCAAAGGGAAAGCTGTTCGCCCACAACCCCTACATCAATGCCGAAATCAGTCATAATCTTCGCCAGCTGGAGTCGGAAGATATGGTATCGGATGGCGCGGTAGGCCGTGTATACGGCAGGCTGCTCGTTATCCTATCGCAATTATTCTCCCAAAACGGGGCAAACCGCAATCTGGTTGAACGGAAGGATGCCGTTGTCAACGATGAAAAAATGGCACGGATGCACCAAGTGGAACGTATCATCAGAACCGACTTCGGCACGTCATATACATTGAAGGAATTGGCCAAGTTAAGCGGAACAAATGAATGTTACCTGAAACAGGACTTTAAGGCCACATTCGGCTTGCCGGTTCAGGCCTATCAGAAGAAAGTCAAGATGGACCTGGCGCACGACATGTTGCTCAACACTGCCAAAAGCATCAGTGCAATTTCCAAACTCTTGGGCTATAAATACGTTACGCACTTCAACGCTGCCTTCAAGCGCTACCATGGAGAAACGCCCGGCAATGTCAGGGCCGGTGCCGTTTACCGTACCGATTGACGTAATATAGGTAACCGAATGAATCGGCCTTCTCTTTGCGAATGAAGCCGAGTTCGACCAAGGCGGTAATCGTATTGTAGACCGTAGCCCTGCTAATGCCATGGCTTTCCCTCACCGCAAGCCATATGGCTTCCATATCACCGAAATCGGGATTTCTGCATACCTCGTCGATAACGACAATGCGCTTCCCGGTACACGGGAACCCCGGCTTTCTCAATAACGCAGCCAATATAGCAGATTTCAATTTCCGATTGATCATTGATATTCCTTAATGTCTTGGACCATATGGATTCAATCCAAAGGACTGCCAATTAACTCGATGATTTTGGAGAAATCCTGTATCAAAACTGATAAGTGTAGCCAACCCGGAAAACCTGCGACTCGTAGTAGTCGGTGCTGCTGACCGAGAACCCATCACTTTGCACGATCCGTTTGATGCGCATGGTATTGAAGACATCCGATCCGTTCATGAAAATCTCGCCTTTGCCTCCCTGCAATGCCCTTTTGATGCCGAGGTCTACACTGCCCCGCGAGCCAATCTCGCCCTGAGGTATACGGTCACGCGTCAGGTAGGTGCCGGTAAGCTGGGCGCTATAGCCTCCGCGTATCTTTAGGTGTGCATTGGCCTTGACGTTGCCGGCATAATTGGTTTGCCGATCCGATGCGAAGTCTATCTGCACGGGATAGGCGTTGGTGATGCGGAACGCATCGATGGCGTTGTGGTATCCGTTCAGGTTCAGGTCTATCTTGAGCCAATCGTTCAAGGCTTGTTCAACGAGGATTTCCACACCGGTATTCGTGCCTTTCCCGGCATTCTGCGAAACGGAATTGATTATCCGTTGGCCGACAGGTAGGGTCAAGATCCGGGTGAGGATGTCGTTGGTGATGCGGTGGTAACCGGCTGTGTATACACTGCCGTGGCTCCAGCTGGTTTTGTAGCCAAGTTCCATGGTCTGGGTAAACTGTGGCCGTAACGCCGGGTTGCCGGTCTTGAGTATTTCCGGATCGTCGTACTTCGGGAAAATCCGTAGGTCCTGTTCTTCCGGTCGATCCACACGCCTGTTGTAGAACAGGGATATCCGGCTGGAGGGGCTGAACACGTAGGCCGCGCGTACGTTGGGAAAGGGCTGGAAATAGTCGTATCCGTCGCTCCGGTAGGTATTGTGTCCAGGGATGACATCATAAGCGACATCGACATATTCCATCCGCAATCCGGCTTCGACCTCCAGCTGGTTGCCCTCGTAAATGTAACTGCCATACATCGCAGGAATCAGCTCGTTGTAGTTTGCCCATCCGTCCGCGCCGGTATCCATCATCGAATGGTCTCCCGGGAAAAATTCCATGTTGGTCGGAATCCTGCGCCAGCGGAGTTTGGCACCGGCTTCAAGCCGTCCGCTGCGCAACGGACGCACATAGTCTGTTGAAAAATCGACGACATGCTGGTCAGCGACGAGCATAAAGGTGTCCTGGTTCACAAACAGGGGGGTGTTGTCTGTCATCCAGTATTTCTCGTCTTCGCGCTGGAAGGAATAGCTGCCGTTGACGGCGAGGCGGTGCCCGGGTGACGGAAACCTGTGGGTGTAGGCTGCCTGGGCGGTCAGGGTCGAGTTGGCCTCCCATTCGCGGAAGATCCAGAGCCTGCTTCGGTCTGTAAGCTCGCGATTGTAGAACGGGAGGTCTCCATAATCCGTGTGCACTTCCCTACCGTAAAGTGCCGATAGCGTGAACTCGTTTCGTGCGTTGAAAAAGAAATCCGTACCGGTCTTGATCGTAAAGGAGGTCTGATTCCTGTTTTCCTGGTATTGTTGCCTGACGACATTTCCATCGTCGTAATGGCGATCGCTGAAATCGTTTTTATTCAAAATTTTTTGGTCGAGTAGATCGCCTTGGATGAAATAATTCGCTTTTTCAGTCCGATAGTTTAGGGAAAGCGAAGGATTGAGTTTCGGTGTGCGGAGGTACTGGGGCCGGATGCCTGGCAGGTTGGGGTTCTTTTCCCACAAGGAGCCCATCCCCGCGGTGAAACCTGCCTTTCCATTGAAACCGGTATTGCTGGCTTTCTTATAGATGATGTTGATAATGCCTGCATTGCCTTGGGCATCGTACCGCGCGGAAGGGTTGTTGATGATTTCGATGCGTTCAATGGCCGAGGCTGGAATGTTGTCCAAGCCGTTTTGATTGCCGAACCCCGTGATGGCAGTCTGTCTTCCATCAATCAGCACGGTCACCTTGTCGCTGCCCCGTAGTTGAACGGTACCGTCCTGCCCTACCGTGATGCCTGGTAGGTTACGCATCGCTGACAGTACCGACCCGCCCTGCTGACTCGTGTTATCGGCTAACGTAAACGATTTTTTTTCGAGTGTGGCCGATACCGTCGAGCGGCGTTGCCCGGTTACCGTCACTTCTTCCAATGCCTGCGCATCAGGCTTCATCAGTAATTCGCCAAGGTCAAGGAAGGGGTTAAGCGTGCCGGCAAGAACCGCTTGTTCCAATGGCTTGAAGCCGATGTAGCTGGCGGTCAGCCTGTAGCTTCCTGGCTTGACGCGCTCAATCACGAATTGCCCGTTTTCGCCGGTAACGGTTCCGGTATTCAGGGTACTATCCTGCCCATGCCTCAGCGATATGGTTGCATACGGAATCGCCGCCTTGTCTTCGTTGGCCCTGATGATACCCGAAACAGTGACGGTAATCTCCTGCGCGGTTGCCGGGGCAAGGTATAGTATAAAAAGAAGTGTTTTCACTAGCAAGCATCTCATGGCAATTCATTTTTCAGCAAAATTGGCAGTGGATTTTGTAGACTATCTGTAGGTAGGATATGGGCGGTTTAACGGTGCCTGAATGGGCTTCATGGGTAGGGCAGGGCGCAAATTTACGATTGGGATTCTGTAGGAATCCTGTTGTTGTTTTTACTATTAAATTGCTGTTATTCTTTGTGTTAAATGTCTATTTGTGTGTATATTTGGCAGATGAAAATCCTGATTGTTGAGGACGAAGAAGAACTGCTGACCAGCATGTCGGTATACTTGTCGGGCGAAGGATACCTTTGTGAACATGCCGTTGATTTTGCATCGGCATTGGACAAAGTAAGGAATTATGAATATTCCTGTATCCTCCTGGATCTCATGTTGCCGGGGGGTGACGGCATGCGTATTTTGGAAGAGTTGCGCAGGATGAGACAGATGGGAGGGGTAATCATTATTTCGGCGAAGAATTCGATCGAGGATAAAATAGATGGTCTACGGATCGGTGCCGACGATTACCTAACGAAACCCTTCCACCTCTCGGAGTTAGCTGCGCGCGTTTATGCCATTATCCGTCGGAAAGACTTCGGGAATAACAACGTCGTGAAGCACCACGAAATACAGATTGATCTGGTGGCAAGGAGCGTGACCGTGTTGGGCAAAGAGGCCAGTTTTACCAAACGGGAATTCGATTTACTACTCTATTTTGTCAGCAACACGGGGAAGTTGATTCCGAAAAGTGCTATCGCGGAGCACCTTTCGGGCGATTTTGCAGACATGCTAGACAGTCATGATTTCATTTATTCGCATATCAAGAACGTGAAAAGAAAGCTACAGGAACTCGGCGCAGGCAATTACTTGAAGACGATTTACGGATCTGGATATCGATGGGAGCTATGAGTACACTGCTGAATAAGCCCGTCCGGACATTTATCGTCTACGCCTCCATCGTACTCCTGGCCAGCGTTCCCGTTTATTTTTTTACGGTAGACCATATCTGGCTGAGTGAATTGGACGAGAATAATGAAATCATAGCCGAACGAGCCATCTACCAATTGGAACGTACGGACTATCGGATTCACAATCCAGACAGCCTGTTCTCGTTCTGGAATATTATCCAGCCAAATGCCCGGCTTGAGCGGCTGGACAACGGCATGGCCATGCCAAATGACAAAACCTACACGGAATACCAAGACCACGTCAATCCCGATTACAAATGGACAAAGGATCGCTTTCGGGTATTGGAAAGGGCATTTTTCTTCAATGGGGAGCCGTACCTCCTGGTGGTGGAATCCAACGTGGAGGAAACTTATGAAACCGTAGCAATCATCGGTTTTATCACAGGTGGTTTCTTTATCATCCTGAGTGCTGGTTTTATCGTGCTGAGCAGGAGAATGTCCAACCGGATATGGTTGCCGTTCAGAGAAACACTCGAGAAATTGAGAAGCTTCCGCGTAGACGAAAGCCAAAGGGTCGTATTTCCGAAAACAACTATCCTGGAATTCAATGAACTCAACGACACGCTCGACAAACTCATCGCCAGGAACATCGGCGTTTTCAGGATGCAGAAGGAATTCACGGAGAACGCATCCCATGAGTTGCAGACCCCATTGGCCATCATACAATCCAAACTGGGCCTGTTGATCCAGTCGGACTCCGTGAGTAAGGCGCAATACCGGTTGGTGGAAGAAGCGGACAGGGCATTGGCCAGGGCGGTTCGCATCAACCGAAACCTACTGCTGATGGCAAAGGTTGAAAACAACCAATTCACATCCAAGGAAACTGTAAAGCTCGCGGTGGAAATCAATGAAGTAATCGATTTGCTGGGCGACGAATTCAAGCGCAGGTCGATTACGCTGCACCTAGCAATCGACGAACAACCGGTTCTCTTCGCCAACCAGTTTCTGGTCACGACGGTGATCCAGAATATGGTTACCAATGCCCTGCGGTATTGCACCACCGGAGGCGAGGTATCCATTGTCGTTGAAAAGAACCTCTTTGTGATTGCCAATTCGGGCACACGTCCGTTGAACCGCGACAAGCTTTTCCAGCGATTTGCCGTGCTCGATGACAACAACCCCAACACTGGAATCGGGCTGGCATTGGCCCATGGAATCTGCAAGCAGAACGGATGGGACGTTTCTTACGGGTTCGAGAAACAAACGCACCGGTTTACGGTTGTTTTTGCCTAGAACCTCGTTTAGCAAAACTTCCCTGTTGACCTACTTGGTTGTGGTTTGTTTTACATAGCGGTGTGTCCAATAGGCGGCTTGCTCGACCAGAACGGCGACGGCAAATTCGGCATGGACGATGCCGCTGGCCTGTTGGGCGGATTGTTCGGCAAGAGGTAAGAGTCGAATCCTATCTATTTCAAACGCTTATCGATCATTTGCGCCAACGATTTTGCGGTTTTGGCAAATCCTTCTGCAATCCGATCGTTATTATTGGGGATACCGACGAAGGCAATGTCTCCGGGAGCTTTGTCGGCCTCGATGACCAATACCGTATTGTTGGGATTGGCGGTCTCTACGAAACTGAGCAATGTGCTGATTTTGGCATGTTGCTTCATGACGCCGCCGAACCAGCCTGGGTAAATCCATGTGGCTTTAACGACCAACGTATAGGGTGCCTGGCCGTCCCTTACAAACTGGATATTTGCTTTCTTGGAATTCTCGGTCGCGATATTTACAAATTTCTCTAGAAAGCGGTTATCCCGGAAGTTCTTCCAATCCTTCAGCCAATTCGCAGACTCACCGGGTTCTTTCTCTTCGATTTCCTTGATGCGCCGATCAATGTACTCCTGTTCAGAAAGTTGCTCATTGTAGAACGTAACGTCATTGAAATCGAATTTCACGGCAACGGTTTCCTGCCCGCGAAGAAAATCGAAGTCTCCCGATACGATTTTCATTTTCTGGGCAGCCGTGGGAGCCACCGATATCGCCAATAAGACGAATGCTATTCCAATCGTTTTCATATTTTTTTTGTTTTCACAACGAAGATAATGTTTTTGATCATGCTATATACCCAGGATTTTCAGATTTATTTTTGCCTCACGCGACGGTTCATAACCATCAGCCGAAATTACATCCCCAGATAAGCTGCCAATTCAGCGGCAGCGGCCCTACCCGCACGATTGGCGCCGATGGTGGAGGCCGAGGGGCCATAGCCCACCAGATGGATCCGCGGGTCTTTGGCCACCTGCGTGGCCAACCTGCCTGTCATCACGATGCCGCCGGCTTCCTCGCGCAACATCAGCGGAGTGAGGTGGTCTAGCGAGCTCCGGAATCCGGTACACCACAAAATGACATCGGCTCGCTGTTCGGTACCATCTGGCCAGCGCACACCCGTCTCCGTGATCTCACTGAACATGGGCCGACGAACCAATACGCCGCGCTTTTGCATCGCCTCGATGGCGGGCGTGAACGGAAGCCCGGTTACCGACACGACCGACCCGGGGGGCAGTCCTTTGCGTACGCGATCTTCGACGATAGCCACGGCGGCGCGTCCCTGCTCCTCGCCGAACGGTCCGTTCCGGAAGGTCGGCGGCCTGCGTGTCACCCAAGTGGTGGTGGTCACTTTCGATAGTTCATCAAGCAATTGGATAGCCGAGATACCCGCCCCGACCACCACGACGTGCTTGCCGGAAAAAGCATCGGCGGTATGGTAATCCTTGGTGTGCAGTTGTTGCCCGATAAAGCGATCCGCGCCCGGATATTCCGGAATGTACGGCGATTCCCATGTACCGGTGGCGTTGATGATGCCACGCGCCGAAAAGAGCCCCCTGTCCGTCTCCACGCGAAAACGCCCTTCACGCGCGCAGACGACATTCACCTTGACCGGACGGTACACGGTGATGCCGAATGTCTTTTCGTATACCTCGAAATAATGCGGCACGGCAACGCTGGCCTGCACTGCCCGGCGGCCGGCCTCGACGGTACCCGAGAACGGAAGTCCCGGCAAATCATGGATGCGATTCACGGTATCCAGCGTAAGCGACGGCCAGCGGTATTGCCAAGCCCCACCCGGATGGGGCGAGCTATCCAATACCACGAAGTCGCGGCCAACGGACAGCCCGAGCTTGGTGAGGTGATAGGCCACCGACAGGCCCGCCTGGCCGGCCCCGATGACGGCAATACTGGTTTTATACAACAGTTGGCCTTCCTCTCCAGGCTTCGCTAACGTCAATTGGATCATGCTGCTGGCATTTTTTCAATGCCAATGTAGTGATAATCGTTGAAACTTCCTCAATCGATCGCGTTGGCTCCCGGCACCAATGGCGTTTGCTGGGCATGGTCACCCTCGTAAAAACCGTACACGCCTTCAGGCAGGGTGATTTTTCCCTTTACGCCGTCTCGCGTCCGCTCGAAGATGACATCAATGTACCCGTTGGGGTGTGGCACCCGACTACTTATCCGGTTCAACCTGCCCAGGTGTGGCTTTACTCGAACCGTACGGAATCCATGCGAAGCCGGCTCCACCCCACACACGGTGGCCAAGAAGTCGTAATTCGGGCTGGCGCTCCAAGCGTGGCAGTCGGAACGTGACGGCTCGGGACGCTCTGCGAACGTGGACAATCCCATATCCAACATGTTCTCCCAGGTTTGCAACCGGCTGACATACTCGTTGGCCAAGCCCACTTTCTTCAGCGCCCGATTGAGGTAGAACTGGTAATAGACCGTTGCTTGAATCAGCGATGGGTCGCCAATGATGCGCTTAAAGGCATCCTGTCGTTGTTCCTGCGGAATTGCATCCGACAGGATGCCCATGATGGTGGCGTGTTGGCTGAAGCTCGTGCGTTGGATATCGTCGGCGATCAAGCCACGCCCCGTGTCGAAACAGTTCGACATGACCGACTTACCGATACGACTTCTGGCTGCAAGATACCGATTGGCAAGCACCTCCGAATCAAAGTGTTCCATCATCTCGGCAGCCGCCCCCAGCGCATAGGCGTATTGCAGACTAAGGATGGATGAACCACCATCGATGCCTCCCGGAGGGACGCCGCCGGAAGGCCGTTCGCTCGACCATGGCCACTCGTTCGGCCAATCCACGAAATTCCAATGCGGCATAGCCCCCAATAGGCCCGTCGATGGATCAACGTGCCGGGCGTACCAGGCCATAATACGTTCCACCGTCGGCAGGTATTCCCGGACGAAAGCCGTATCCGGGCGGTGCATCCAGTAGTCGTGCAACATGTTTACCCAATACAGCGAGAATGGCGGTATGATCTGCGTGAAGCGTGTGGGGTACCTGCTTTGCAGGATGCCTTCAGGGGTCATGGACGACGCCAAATCGGCAATCGCTTTACGCATCAACCGGTCGTCTCCGGTTACGTACAACGAAATCAACGACTGGATGCGCGTATCGCCGGTATACTGCAACCGTTCATAATACGGGCAATCGTAGTACAGGTCGACGGCGCATAACCGAACCGTTCGCCAGCCGGTGTCCCATATCCGTCCAAGTAGCGGGTCATCGCTTTCGAACCGGGCCTGCTGTTCGAATGGGTACCCCACGAACGTGCGTTTAAGGTCATGCAAGACCAGTGCTTCTTCCTTGGTCTCCACCTCGAGTTCGACATAACGGAAGGTTTTGAAGTCCAATGGCCGGAATACCCGTTGGGTACCGCCGTCTGGAAGGATGACATCCTGTACACCGCGCATCACTTTGCCGTCTACGTCATTCCGGTTTCCTTTGGTGCCATCTGGCGCATAAAGCGCCTCCTCGTACATGAGCCTGAGTTTCGCTTGGGCCCCACCGCTGACCGTTACCTCCACGAATGCGTTGGTCAGGTATCCCTGGTCCAGCAGCATCCGCACGGTTGAATGGGGTGGGATACGCAAATCCCCATCTTCCAGGAACGGTCCCGCCAAGGCGATCCCTTCGCTGCGCCTGATGCGCATCGGCGGCTCCCCCTCCAACTGGGGCATGGGTATGGTGCGCGGCTGAAGCGCACGCAGGTATTGCGTGCCGGTCCCCTTGGGTTGGCCCGGTTCGCCCACGGCGACGCGATCCCATCCGGATGCATCATAATCCAACGCCTGCCAACCCCAGGGATACAGCCCACCGGTAATTTGATCGGCCGGGGCGATGTCAATGGGCGCCCTGTTCACCAACGAAGGCTTATACGCTTCGTTCACGCAGGTCTTCCAGCCGCCGTCGGTATTGACCACCCGCTCCTGCTCGCCATCTCCCTGCACGATCAGTGCCGTGAACAAGGAGGCCTGCGCCCCCGGCGTCCAGCGCCCATAGTTTACCACCGAAGCGGCAATCACGTTTTCGCCCGGTTTCAAAAACGGGGCGACTTCCAGCGTTTCATAATTCCAGGTGAGTAGGCCCCCGGATGCAGGCCCACGCGCCACCGATTGCCCATTCACGAACAACTCGTAGCGCTGGTCTGCAGATACATGGATAACAAACCGCTCAGGCGATTTGCCAAGCGAAAACTCCTTCCGGAAGAGGTGTACGCCATAATCAGATGTGGAAGCCGCGGAAGGACTGATCCACCGCGCTTCCCATTGGCGTTCGAACCAGTTATCCACATCCGTATTGGAAACATGGCAGAACGCGGACAGACAAAAACCTAGTTTAAGTATTAACAACGCCATTGAGAAACGCTCACGAGGCCCAATCAGCTTTTGAAACGAACAGCAAAACATAAATTTGCTTATCTATACCTGATATTAAACGCGTTCAGCGTTGCCGAAACATCATAGGTACCCGGCACCTCCCAACCGATATTGGTCGAAGCGATATGCAGATCTCCCCAATCGGTCCGCGCCATGTAGCCGCGCGCTTGCGCCATGTCGAAGGCGATGCGCAAAATCGGGAGGATGTCTGTTTTGACCTGCATTCGTTTGCCAATCTCGGTTTTTCCTTGGCCAGCCAACACCTCTTCCATCGCCGGCATATAGATGAATGCCCCCGTCGTGTTGCCGTCTCGCGCCGCAAAAAACGGCGTATAATCATATCGACTATCGAAATAACTCAACCCGAACCAAAAATACTCACCATAGCCATCGTCGCCCGCCTTGCGGTTCTGGACGGTGATAAACCACTGGAACTGGGCGGCATGCAAACCAGGATCATAGGTCCCGGCCGGCATACGGTCTGCAAGCCCGTCTATCGAAAAGTCGATGTCCATGATGACCTCCGTTTTGCCGGGGAGCGCCAATAGGCGCTCCTCGGTAAAATCACTGGACAGCAGCAGGTGTGGCCACTTGTCTGAAACACGCCTCGGGTTGACCGGGCAGACCGGGCTATGCCCATATTCAGATGAGGTATTCAAATTCAATTGCAGCTTGCCCGACGCAACGTCGACAACCACACCCGTGCCGTGGCGAGTGCGGTATGCGTATGTTGGGTATGCATCCGTAAACGCTGCGTCCTTCAGGTCGTTGTTGTAATTATTCCACTGCCCAATGCCCCACGTCGGATGGTCCCTGATCGCGCCACCATAGGTCAACAACCCGGCGTCCCCGGGCACGCCGTCGACGACGCGACCATACCGGAATCCATTTTGGTAGAGGGTATCCACGAATTGCGACCAATAAGTCACATCGTCCGGTTTTTTCACGTCGGGCCCTTCATCGGCTTTCCCACAGGATGCCCCGCTGACGACAACGATCAACGGAATCAGGAACAACCTGGACATGCCCCTGCAATTGCGGTTATCATTCCTTGCCATCGCTTATTACGCTAAGATCGAATTCCTTGATTTCAAAACGCACGTCAAATGTACCTGGGACTTCCCAGCCGAGGTTCATGCCCGTCAATCCGAACCCGTCGATAGTGGTGCCCGTGAGGTAACCCCGATCCTGGGCCAATGCAAACGCGTTCAGGATGTTCGGAAGAATGTCCTTTTCGATGCGGATCCAGTCGCCTGAATGAAACGTTCCGGACATAAAGTCAGCGCTTGCCATACTGTAGATGAATTTGCCGGTGGCGTCATCCTTGCCGACATCCTGTGCCGCATACACCTCACTCTGTTCATACCGGCTATCATAGAAGGGTATACCGAACCAGAGGTAATCGCCATGGCGTGCCGAGGCCGTATCCAGATCCTGCACCGTGATGAACAGCTGGAACTGCGCGGCATGCAGGCCTGCATCGTACTCGCCCTGGGCCATCCGGGATCGGGCGAAGCCCAGTTTCCCTTCGAACGAGAGCATCACGCCGTCGATTGCTGACAGCAGTGGCTTGTCAGGAAACGACTGCTCGACCAATAAGTGCGGCCACGGTTGGCCCGGTTTACGGGGGTGATCGTACTCCGCGGATGCATAAACATCCATCACCGTCGAAACGCCGCCATCGACAGCCATGAACTCGATTTTCTTTCCTGCATTGGCGTAGCGCCGCCAATCGCCTTGTTCCGTGCGGTCGGCCTCGGAAAGCATATGCCCACTGCCCCACTCGGCCAGCTCCCATATCGCGGTAGTCGCACCCGGCCCAAACGGGCGCAGTACGCCCGCGGGCGGCCCACCGGCCCGCTTAAGCGCCAGCCCACCTGCAAAAGCGGGATCTCCTAAAATAGATACCGTATCCTGCCGCACGACAGGATTCCCGGTGGCCTCGCGACGGCCGTCGTTGCAAGACCATACGAGGCATGCCAACGGCAGCGCCGCTATCTTCAATACGTATCCCATGGCACCCGCTCCGTTCACGTTATTGCACTTCGACATGGAAGTTGTCAAATGAAATGTCTACCGGATTGGCCAACCCGAAATAATAGAATCCTGCGGTTCCCCCCACATAGGGATCGGGATCGGCTACCGCGCGCTCGAAGACCACCCCACCGGTGTCGGAAAGCAAGAGCTTCACGTTAAACCTGCCAGGCTCTGATGAAGAAACCTCTACGCGATAGGGCGTGCCGCCCGACAATCCCTCAAAAGCGTCGTTCACGAATACACCGCTCCAATCGTCCAGTCCATTGTTTCCTGCTTTCAAAAACTGAAGCACGTTGTCTACGGTACGTAGCAGGTAGAATCGCTTGCTGTCTTCCTGGGCATTGAATATCACACCCGCAAACGACCCGACGGATGCCGTGAAATCGGCAGTCAACTTGAAAAAACTCCCGTTTCCAACTTTCATGTCCAAGGCTTCATCCCGATGCAAGACATATGCCTGGGAACCGCCGACATCGCTGAACAACCGACCCGAACGCAGCCCAAATGAACCGGCGATGATTTGCCAGTCGTTACCGATGGGATTCGGTGAAGCGTCGCCATTCGCTTGCGCAACGTCTTCACGATTGAAATCATCCGCGACGATTGTGGAGGAGACCAAGGCAAACCGAAATTTGTTGGAAATCTTGCCTTTGCTTCGCACCGATATCGAAACGGCATTACCGGAAATCTCAGGAACGACCACCTGGATACGACCATCGGCGACCGATACGACGTCGGCCACTTCCTGGTTAAATTTCACTTCCAGCTGGCTAGCGTCTTCCGCAAAATTCAACCCGATGATGGTCAAGGCATCACCCACCCGAACGTCAGCCGGATACAATTCGGTTATGCGCGGTATCGGGTCATTGTTTACGGGATACGGCTCCTCATTCTTGCATGCGCCCACGACCAAGGCGAGCAGGAGGATCGACAAGCAATAAAAGGCTTTGTATGTTTTCATGATGTTATAGCTAATTGGTCACGTTTTCACCAGCCGGGGTTTTGTTCCCACAACGGCATCAAGATTAATTCACTCAGTGGGATGGGAATGACAAGGTGGTTATCCGTCCACGATTTCCTCCTACCGGCGATAATCCGTTTGCCGGTGAATTGGCCCTCGCCTGTCTTCGTCCATTCCATGCCCGTAGTCAGCTTGTCAGTAAGGTGTAGGATCTTCCATCGTCTCACGTCCCATATACGGTGTTCCTCAAAAGCCAGTTCGACCGTTCGTTCGCGCCGAATCCGGTTACGCATATCTTCTTTGCTCAATCCAGCAGGCAATACGGGCATGTTCGCACGCGCCCGGATGGCATTGACCGCTTCATACACTTCTTCGGTAGGACCGTAAGCCTCATTGGATGCCTCCGCCAGATTGAGGTAGATCTCTCCCAATCGATACTTCTTGAAACGGGCAGAACCCGTATTAGGGTCACGCTGCTCCGGGTCGCGGAATTTGCGCAGGTAATAACCGTTTTTAGTGCGCTGCATAATGTTTGAAATGCCGTCGGCCCCGCCTACGAACGATTGGATGTGATAGGGTTGATCGTTGATCTCTCCATAATAGGCGTCGTTGTACCAGACCGTAGCGTAGAACCGCGGGTCGCGCCCCTTGTAAGGTTGCCTATCGTCATAACCCGAATTCGGGTTGACGATCGGTTGCAGGTGATCTTCGTCGCGATAGCCCAGAATAGCGGGCTCGCCGTTGGCCATGTCATACGTGTCGACCAATTCTTGGGAAGGACTGCATCCCGCCTTGTCACCACCAATTGTGGGTATCGCGTGCATCCGAAACATCAAATGGCTGAATTCGTGCGCACGATAGGGCTTGATTTCATAGATG
The DNA here is from genome assembly GCA_037190485.1 of Parapedobacter sp. GTDB lineage: Bacteria > Bacteroidota > Bacteroidia > Sphingobacteriales > Sphingobacteriaceae > Parapedobacter. The sequence goes on along the minus strand of JBBCJB010000007.1, from coordinate 79,282 downwards.
GTCTCCTTATCGCTCGGACTGATGCTGATGTCCGTCCGCCCATAGAAATACGACTCATAGTCTGGGTGCAGGCTGTAGTTTTCCTGCAACAACGCCGCCAAGGACGCTTTGGCATTTTCCGCGGCTACGGCCCATTTTGCGCCATCTTCCTCCGGATTCCACAACGGGCTAGCGGCAAACAGCAAGGCCTGCGACCGAATGCTGTGGGCTACCGCTTTCGTGAAACGCCCGCGCTCGGGTTCGGTCGTGATGCGAACGGGAAACTGGGTTTCGGCGATGGCCTCATCGCAATTCTGCTTGATGAAGTCTACGCAATCCTGAAAGGATTGCCGAGGCAACGTTTCAAACTTGAACGCTTCCGTGAATGGGCGATCGACAACCGGCATGCCGCCATACATCTTGATCAATTCCAGGTAGAAGAACGCCCTCAGCACCTTGGCTTCGGCGATGAGCCGCCGCTTGGTATTCGGATTCGCATACGTGGTTCTTTCGATGTTGGCCAAAAAGACGTTCGCTTGCCGGATACCCGTCCAATTCTTCCGGTAGTAGTTCCCATTGACAGCAGGGTCGTTGTTGCCCACCGAACCCGGGATATCCATCGGGTTCCAATTGGGGCGCAATTCGCCATTGTACCAACGTGCCGGAGCGCGCAGCATATCGTTCGGGAAATCGTTGTCGTGGGCCTCGTCAGAATAGCCCGCAAGCATCGTGAAGTAATCATAGGCCGTTCCATAAGGATTGATGTTATCATAGACAGTATTCAGGTATTCGGAGGCCATCATTTCGTCCGAGAATATCTCATCGAGCGTTATCCTGCCATCTGGCATGATGTCTAACGGATCCTTGTTGCAACTCGCCGCGGCAAAGCCAACCAAAAGTATCGCATATCGAACAAACTCTTTCATTTTCTGTAGCGTTAATTGACTAAAAAGTGATATTGACACCGGCATTGAACACGCGATATACCGGATAACTCAGCGAATTGTTCACTTCCGGATCGAAGTCTTTCGTTCGCATATTGTCCCAGGTAAACAGGTTGAAACCGTTCACATAGAGGCGCACCTCTTTCGCGGAAATGCGCCCAATCCAATGCTGGGGAAAACGGAAGCCGACCTCTGCGTTTTTCAACCGCAGGAAACTGCGGTCTTCGATGAAAAACGCGTTCCAATCCTGTTCGCTGACCGATCCACCCAGGCTCAACCTGGGGTAAAGGATCGTTTCGCCAGACGCCGCGCGCTCCGGCGTCCAAGCGTTCAGGTGGCGCTGCCGGAAATCGCCCGTACTCGTGGTGCCGTAGCCCGAAAGCGGCTGCGTCACATTGAAGATGCCCTGCATCAAGAACGACAGATCTATAAACTTGTAGGTAACGCTGAAAGCGCCTCCAAACGTGTATTCGGGGATGCCCGAGTAACCGATAGGTACCAAATCGCGCTCATCGATGACCTTGTCTCCATTTGCATCGACATACTTGAAATCACCGGGCCTGACCGTAAAGCCCACGTAATTAAATCCCTCGGCGGCGATTTCGTCGTAGCTTTGGTAAAAACCATCGCGAAGCTGATAACCAAATACTTGACCTAAACGGTAGCCTGTTTGCCGATACCGATAGGCGAAATCTTCACCATACTGGAGCTCATCGGCGAACAGCACGTTGTTGCGCGCGAGATTGTAATTCACTTTGGCGATAATCGACCAATCGCGGTCAATGATCTTATTGTAATTCAACTCGACCTCGTACCCCTTATTCTCTACGATCCCCATATTGACAGGCCCCATCCGCCCGGATTCCAACCCGTAAACCATCGGAATCGTGTTTCGATTGATCAGGATGTTATCCCTTCGTTCCTTGAACAAATCAATCATGAGGTTGAAGTCTTTCAGGATGCCAACCTCAAGCCCCACATTGGCCTTGTTGGCGACTTCCCACATGATGTTCGGGTTGCCAATGAAATTTTCGGCGATCTTGCCCCCCCGGCCCAGCGAACCGCTGAACCCGCCGCCGGTAACCCGCTGGATATCGTCGAGGTAGAGGAATCGCCTTCCTCCCAACCGGTCGCTGCCAACCCGGCCGTATGAGCCGCGTAATTTCAGCAGGGAAACGATGCGGCTATCCTTGAGGAATGGTTCGTTGGATACCACCCATCCGCCGGATACGGTTGGGAAGAAGCCGTAGCGCCGACCTTCGGCGAACTGTTCGGATCCGTTGTAGCCGGCATTGAATTCCGCAAAATAGCGATTATCGTACCCGTAGGTAGCCCGAAGTGAAATCCCTCTCAGGTTATAAGGCAACCGATCGTTGGGTAGCAACCGTACTTCTTGCTGTGCCAACAACAAACCGCCGATCGTGTGCTTTCCGCCGAACACGCGATGATAATCGGCGGAAAGTTGGAAATTGAAGAACGATTGGAAATTGGAGCCGCTCCCAATGCTCAGCGGCGTATTTTCCAGATCGGTGAAGACACGGCTATATTGGACGCTATCCACGCCCCAATGGTTTGGTGTATTCGGATCGATGAGCTGTATCCACCGCTGGTATTCCCTGCCTGCGGTAAGCGAATAGACGGTGCGGGTATCGAATGAGGCCATGAATTTGGTCGACAATCCTGGGGTGAGGAAATCGAGGTCTTGCTTCAGCCCCCACGAAGCGGTGATGTTGTTACGGGTCTCCTGTCGATAACCCGAGCGGTTGATCATGCCCCAAGGCGAAACATTGTAATTCCCGGAACCTACCAACACCTCGCCGTCGGGTGTCAACGGACCGGGCAATACGACCGGAAACAGGCTATACGTCCGCCTAAAGATTTCGTCGGTGTTGGCATTGGGCGAATTGACCCGCTCGAAATAGCCGGCGGCATTCAGGAACGTGCTCAAACGGCCCGATTTGTTGAGTTTAGCATCGATATTGGACCTGAAGTTGTATCGTTTCAAGAATCCGGAAGGGTCATAATCCGTCACCTCAGGGCTGATTTTCCATTGCCCCCCTTGATCCAAGAAACCAACGTTCACGAAATATTGCACATAGTCTCCGCCGCCGGAAAGATTCAGGTTATAACGCGTTTGCGCCACGAAATCGTTGAATAGCAACTTTTGCCAATTGGTATTCGGGTAGGCCTCTGGATAATCCTGGAATCGGTAGCGGTCTAACGCATATTCCGAATAGGGAGCCTGATTGACCGGATCGTTGGGATCCACACCCGGGTTGTCATTGGCCCAGGCTTCGTTTTTCAGTCTAGCCCAATCGTAGGAGCTTACCATCGATGGTGAACGCGTGAAATCTTGCAAACCATACTCATAGGTGAACCCGATAGCGGGTTTGCCACTTTCGCCTCGCTTTGTCGTTACCAGAATAACGCCATTGGCACCGCGTACACCGAACATGGCCGTAGAAGACGCGTCTTTCAAAATGGATACGCTTTCCACTTCGTTCGGATCGATGTACGTCATCTCGCGCTCCACCCCATCGACCAGGATAATCGGCGCGGTGCCGTTCAATGTGCCGATGCCCCGCAAAAAGAGCGCCGTGTGATCGCGGCCGGGTTCTCCGCTACGCTGCAGCGCGGTCAATCCCGGCAACCGACCCGCTAAGGTGACGGCGAGGTTCGCGGCCGGGCTTTGCTTGATTTCCTTGGTCTGGATGGATGCGATAGCACCGGTTACCGTCATTTTCTTTTGTTTGCCGAACGCCACGACGACGACTTCATCCAAGTCGGACGACAGGGCAACCAGCACCACGTTTAAAAAGGCCGGACTGGCTCCGACCATGACTTCTTGGCCAATGTATCCTACATTCTTGAATTCCAGGGATTCTCCTGGCTGTACTTGGATCTGGAACCTTCCGTCCGAATCGGTCGCGGTGCCCCGTGACGTACCCTTTACCAAAACAGAAACCCCCTCCAACGGGATGTCTAGCGAATCTGTGACGCGCCCTGAAAGCATATTCTGGGGCAATTTTGACTCCAACGCCGTTGAACGCGCTTGTCTAGGCAGCAACGTGACGATGTCTCCTTGGATGCGATACTCAAAAGGCTGTTCTTTGAACACGACCGACAGGGCATCGCCAATCTCCATATCCTTGATACTGACCGTTACCGGTTTCGCCCGTTTGAAATGGCCATAGTTGAACATGAAGTTCACGCCGCTTTGTTGTTGAAGCTGCCTAAGCACCTGCTCCAAAGACGCACCTTTGACGTTCAATGTCACCCGTTGGGCATAGGTAAACGCCGAAACCTGAAAAGTAAAAACAAAGACCAGTAAAGCCGCTAATTTCATCATGAAAATAAGCCTAAAAATGGGCTGTCTGAATCCAGCTGTCCAAATCGGCGCTGTTCGTTTTTCCGCCAATCGGGTTCGAATTCGTTTGTACATAAATTAAGTTACATCATCCGGCATATCCCTTAGGAAATTCACGTCTGCCCGTAGGCGATGTCAATCCCTTTTAGTAGGTTTGTACCGTTAGGTTAAATAATAGATTTCCTTTACGTGGGCAGTATTGTTTGCCTAACATCCATGCCGGGAGTGTCGTAACCACTTTCGGCATATTTAATAAAAAACTGGGTTACTGTTGAATGATCATAATCCTCCTCCCTTGTTGCGTAAATTTCAATGTGGTATTCATTTCAATTACCTGCAGGATTTCAGACAACATCACCTCGCGTGATAATGACCCCCACAGCTTTATCCCTTCTGCTAGCTCTTTGTTTTCGAATGACACGTCATACCAGCGCTCTATTTGCCGGATTATAAACGGCATCGTCTCTCCATAGAATGCAAACTGGCCATTTTTCCATGCGGTAACATCTGCTGTTTCTACGGTAAAAACCTCGATACCGTCAACCGAAGCACGCAACTGTTGGCTGGGCTTGAGTACAAATTCACGCCCTGTCGATTTTATGGACACCGCTCCGCTGACGAGCGTGGTGATGTGCTGTGGGTCTCCCGAATAGGCGCTGATGTTGAATGATGTGCCAAGCACACGTAGCTCTTGCGCTCCACTACGTACAACGAAGGGAAATTCCGTGTTGTTCACGACTTCAAAATACGCCTCTCCATCCAACAAGACCTCCCGTCGTTCGCCGGAGAAACGAATCGGATAAGTCAACGACGACGCTGCATTGAGCCACACGTTAGTCCCGTCGGGTAACTGGACTTGATAGCCCCCCCCTTTAGGAGTCTGCAAAACAAGCTGTTCAACCGGGAGATCGCCACCATCCGGGGCGGTATGCGAGCCCAAAACCTCGGAACCATCGTTGTATCGAACACCGTTGTTGACAACGATACCGGATTGCGCGTCACTGAGATCGATTAAGCGTCCATCCGCCAGTGCCAAAGTCGCCTTATTGCCGCCTGGATAAATGTCAATATCGGCGCTAATCACCTGTGGTTCGGATTGCTCTACCACGACCCACCAAAATACCGAAACCACGGCCAGGAACGTCGCCGCCACCGCTACCCATCTCCAGGACAGGTATACTTTTCGTTGGGGTGTTTCCAGGTAGTTAAACAACCTACCCTCTACCCGGTCAACGATGGCGTGAAGGAGCTCTCGTTGTTCATGTTCTTCCGTACGTGCCAGTTCCTGCTTGATCCGCGCGCGCAGCTCGTCATGATCAGGTGCCCCATCCAAATACCGCAATAGCGTGTCAAGCTCATGAGGCGAAATCACGCCGTCTACCAGCTTGTCGAACAATTTCTCGTATCGTGTCTTTTCCGTCACGTTTACCTGTTATACCAAGCTATACGCCGACAGACGGAAAAATAGGTGCTCACAATCAGAAAAAAATCAAAAGACAATGAAAATCAGAAAAGTAATTTTCACAACCGCATCCAAAACAATAAAATGGGTATACCCCACTCGGGATGGTTGGCGAGGTAGTTCTTTACGAAAGCGTTAGCCTTCTTCATGTGGTCATTAACTGTGCCGGTGCTAATTTTGAGCTCGCGACCGATCTCTTCATAGCTCTTCGCTTCCAACTTAAACAGTTTGTACACCTCTCTGCGTTTTGGTGGCAGCATATCAATTACCCGATACAACTCGGACTTTATTTCGCGGGCCACTATGCGCTCTTCCACATGCCAATAAACCTCATCCATCGCCTGCAGCATGCCTTCCCGCATCTTTCGATCTTTTGCCACCCTCCTAAAGGTGTCCCTGACCAAGTTTTCGCCGATTGCAAAGAGGTAAGCCTTGATCGGTCGTGATGGATCGATGCGCTCCCGGTGCTCCCATAGCCGCATGAAAAGTTCTTGCAAAACCTCTTCTACCAAACCCGGTGATTTCAACATCCGTAACAGACCGCCGGCCAAACGCAACTTATACTGGCTATATATCGTCCGAAACGCCGCATGGTCGCCATCCCGCAATTGCTGCAGTAACGTACATTCGTAACTATGGTCAAAATCAGGCAATATACACTTGGTTTACCGAAGCAAATTTAAAAATTCGTTTCTATAAAGCAAAATCATAGCGAAAAACCTGAATGCCTCGTTCAGTAAATATATCGATCGGCGATTGGCCAATCGTCCGTGCGGAACGGCACGGCCAAGATGCCATCTGAATTCCGCAGGTTTGCATTGACCGGATAGTTCTCCCACGCAAAGCGGACGGCAACGATCTTTTGTAAATCCGTTGCTGTTAGCTTTACCTTGCCACTGCGCGTAAGTATTGCAGTTGCCGGATAAAACCGTTGATCCTCGCCTGCGACCTCAAAGCCATTGATTTCGGCCGATTGCTCGGCGAATTCGGCCGTTCCGGGCTTGAACGTCAATTCCGCTATCCTGCCCTTGAATTTCACATGTGCCAAGTCCGGGCCACTGAAAGCACGCTGCGCCTTTCTGGTGATGAGGTACATCGCTGCCCTACCCATCCGCTGTCCCAACGCCCATTTGGCTGGGGGATGGATATCGAGACTGTCTCCCAAGTCAAACGCTGAAACCAACAAAGCCCTTCGATCTTCGCCAAGTACCCTGCGTTGCGCATCGCGCAATAAAGGCCAAGCGCCGGGAAGCTCATTACCGCTTTGGCGGCCGTCGTAGCCTGCCAACTGGACGCCAATGAAAAACAAGCTATCATCTTGCCAAGCCTGGCGCCAAGCTGTTGTTAATCCTCGTAACAGTGGCGCATACTTCGATGCGCGATGGCAATTGCTTTCGCCTTGGTACCAAAGTATACCCCGCATGCCATAGCGCCTCAACGGATGGATCATACCGTTATATAAGTATGATGGCGAATGGCTTTGGCCCGGCACATCCCAACTCCAAGGCCAAACCGCCTCGACCGCTTTGCCTTCATTCAGTATAGCTTGATACTGACCATGACGCTCCAAGAGTGGCGCTACCTCGGGCATTGCTTGCAACGTGGACATCGGCAACCAGCTTTCAATGCCGGTACCACCCCAAGTGGCCTGCAAGATGCCTACCGGAACGCCTAGCATCTTATGGAGATGCATCGCAAAACTCAGGGCCGCTGCCGACCAACCGGGCGTTACAGCCGGATCTCCTGTATACCATTTGCCGCCGGGTTCGCTAATCGGGAGGGCAGACGGCCACTGCTGCTGCATGAAAAAACGGATCCCGTCCAGGGTGGCTACTTGGCCGTCCAAGTGTCCGGCCACATCGCTCTGCCACGCCCTCATCTCCATGTTCGACTGTCCGGATGCCAGCCAAACCTCGCCTATGGCTACCGACGAGCATATGACTTCCTGATTGCCGCAACGGATGCGCATGGTCAAATCGGTGGCTGCCTGCATCGCAGGCAGTTCGACCATCCATTCCCCATCATCGCCAACGACGCCATGGCCTTCTTGCCCGGCCAATGATACCTTGACGGTGGCGCCCGGCTGCGCGCTACCCCAGACAGGTATCGGTTTGTGGCGTTGCAGCACCATGCCATCGCCGAACAAGGCGACCGGCACCAAAGGCTTCCCTGCGGGTTGCGCGGGTCGTTCCGGATACTTTCGGTATGCGACGAACTCCACCCCCAGACTGTCGCTGAACCCACCGGTTTGTCCCATCCCAAAAAGCGGCATGTTATTCTCAACGCTTTCGCGTGCCACCAAAATACCTGCGGTTAGGTCTATGAGTTCAATCTTCCATTGCATCCAATGCGTGGAATCTACCCACGGTGCCCGGAGCACCTTGAGGCGATAGCCGTGGCCATCCCGCAACGAATCCGCCAACTCAATCTGCTGGATAAACCGGGATTTTCCGTATTGGCGCCTTCCCATCACCAGGGATAGCTTGTCGCCAAAAGGCCTGACGGAAAGGAAATGGAAATCGGAAGAGTCGCGGTAATTCAACAGTATCCCGATATGGGCTTGCGCGGAATAGCGTATCGTCACATCCATGGAAAGCGAATCCCAATATGCCGCCGGCGCTTGGGGGTGAAGATGGTGCAGGCACGCGCCAAGGCCCTGGGTAAAAAAGGGCTGGGCGCAACCAGTGTGCCCCAAGCCGCTGAAGGCCATCCAGAAAAACAAAAAGACAATCCGATTTCGACGCATGGCTACCCTATCGAAGTGATTGACTCCCGATTTCATGCAACAGGAACAATACCTGATCTCCAACCGCTTCCCCGTTTCGGAAACAGGTGGCCCGTAGCTGTGAGGCACCCACCGGAATTTCAAGTGGTTCGCCGGCATAACGCGCTGAATGCCGGTCTACCGTCGTGCCATCAAACGAATAGTGGACGACCGCGTTGGGCAGTTCGCTTTCGAGCTTCACCCGCCATTGACCCTGCCCATCCTGAACGCCTAGGATGATTGGGTTGTAGATGCTCTTCGCGTAATTAATGTCCTTTCTGTCGAAATACCGCATCCGGTGTTCGACACGCTGCACAAAGCCGTACCAGTCTTTCTGCGCCTGAGGCGACCAGAATACCTCTGCCAAGGCCAGGGCCCGTGGCCATGTCATGTACTCGGCGTGTCGGTCGGTCGGAACGCTTTCCGTCCAAAGGTTGCCCTGACCGCCCAGGATGAACCGTTCGTCCCCGCCCTCGGGAACCACATCGAACGCATAGCAATGCTTCAATCGAACGATGCCCGGTATCACGTTGGTGGGTTCGGAAGAAAACCAGCCTTGGGCAAAGTCAAGGTACGTTTCCCAAGACGGCGTCATCACGACCTGATGCCCAGCTTGCGACAACCTAGCCCCCTCTTCATGGCTCGTCCAAGCGTAAACAATCGTTTCTTTATCCAACACCCCGGCCTCTTCCAGGTATTCGCCGTACCAACAGGCCATGCGCTTTCCTTTTGACCGAACCAGTTGCTGCATCCGTTTTTCGAAATCGCCCTGCAGGCCCGCAAAGGAGCTCAGCCCTTTCGTCCTCATCAGCTCCGAACAAGCTTCATGGTTTTCCCAAAATGCATAGTTCACCTCGTCTCCCCCGGTATGGATGACACCATCCGGGAACAGCGCCGCTACTTGGGAAAAAATCTCATTCAGCACGGTATATACCGAGTCATTGGCAACACACAGCACGTTGTGTTCGTGCCCGGTACCGGCCCCATTGCCCACCATATAGGGCACTTTGCTGCACGACAGATGCGGCAAGGAAGCAATCATGGCCAGGCTGTGCCCCGGCACGTCGATTTCCGGCACCACGGTGATAAAACGGTCTTTGGCGTACTGCACGATTTCGCGGATATCGGCTTGGGTATAGAAGCCTCCATAGGTCGCGGCCTCACCCGGTTGGGGCGCCAAAGCCGCCCAGGTACCGGTGCGCTTGACGCGCCACGCGCCGACATCGGTCAATTCCGGAAAGCCCTTGATTTCGATCCGCCAACCGTTGTCGTCCGTCAGATGCCAATGGAAAACATTCAATTTGTGTTTCGACATTTCGTCGAGGTACCTGAGTACGAATTCCTTGGGAAAGAAGTGCCTGCTTACGTCAAGCATCAAGCCACGCCAAGCGAATCGCGGATAATCGCGAACGTCAAAGCACGGTATAAACGCAGCTCGTCCCCGATAATGCTGGGCAGGTATCAGTTGCAGAAAGGACTGCATACCGTAAAAAATGCCCGTTTGGGTATTGGCATTTATTCGGACGCTGCCTTCCCGCATCGCTAAATCGTACCCTTCGTCGCCAAGCGCTGGAATCGGGCTGGCGTACAACGCCAACTCGATGGTACCGGTCGCGGCCGCAGCCGATCGTGCGGAAACCGCTATGCCCGTCAATTCGGCTAGCTGTGCCGCCAGGTAATCAGCTTGGCCAGCCATGGACTGGTCAGCCAGCAGGATCGACGTGCCGGCATTGAGCTCAAACGTGGCACGCTGATCTGAAAATTGAACAGGAATAGGAATAATGGGAGGGGTCGATTGACCCCACAGCACGCAAGGCGGGCACACAAAAAGGATTGCAAGAATAATATTTCTCATTTTCTTACCATTACAATTCCACGGAAAGGTTGTCAAATGTGATTTCTGCCTGGCTCATCCGGTAATAGTAGAACCCTACAGATCCACCGGTATAAGGATTGTCGTCTGTCACGACCGTATCGACCAACAGACTTCCTGAATCCAGGTTGGTCACCTTCACGCCGATCCTGCCTGGCGTTGCAGAAGACACTTCGATCCGGTAGGTATTGCCCACGATAAAGCCCGGTACATCACCGCCAATCGAAACCACCATGATCCAGTCTTCCGGTCCCCCTGCACCGGTCTTCAAAAGCTGGATCCCGTTATCGACCAGGCGCGCCAGGTAAAACCGCTTTCCGTCGGATTGCGCATTGAAAATCACCCCCGGCAACGTCCCTCCTTCGGACGCCCGGATGTCGCACCCCACGTTGAAAGAATTTCCACTTCCAACCTTTAGGTCGAGCCATGATTCCCGGTAAAGCATGTATGCATTGGTCCAATGAACTTCGCCGAACAGCCGCTGATTCCGAATTCCAAAGTTCCCTCCCATGATTTGCCAGCCAGGACCGATTGGGCTCGGGACTACGGATGCATCGGCCAGCGGAACGTCCGGACGGTCGAAGGTTTCCAATAGCGAACCCGGAAGAATTTCTATGGTCGCCGGTTTGGCTGCCTTGCCCGCCACGGAAACCTCCACCTCTGCCGGGCTTTCGACGCGTTGGGGCACGATGACTTTCAATTCGCCGATCGACGCGGAAACGACATCAACCGGAATCCCCCCGATCTTCACCGTATTGTTCCTGGCTACGGCTGAAAAGTAGTTGCCCTTGATCACCAATTCCCCGCCAGTCCTTGCCACTGCGGGCAAGATTTCTGCAATCACCGGCTCGTGCGCCAGAATCAACGTTCTTATCGTAGACGGCAGCCCTTTTACGGTCACCATCACATCGACTGTTAGGGTCGGGAGCGGGGGCACCACTACTTGCAGTTCCTTTAACCCGGCCGACACGATGGTGGCCAACGTGGTATCGAAACGAACTTCAATATCTGAGGATATATCCGAAAAACGATCTCCTTTGATCGTCAACACATCGCCGACTGCCGCCAATTCGGGAATTAACTCGATGACAATGGGGTCGTTATCACTAAGCTTCTGTCCCTCTTCCTTCTGACAGGACGTTCCGACCAGTAGCGCGCACCAAGCACATACCAATCCTATTATACGTTGCTCTTTCAATTTCATGACTGTTATGGTTGTCGTTCAATGATCAGTCTTCCGTGTACTCGACCCTAAAAATCTGGATTTCCGCATCCGGGTCTATCTTGTTTGCTGCAACCGATGCGATACGCAACGGCAGCCAGTATTCACCGTACGCAGGCGACCCGTCGGGTTTTACCAAGCGACTTGCAATCAACTTACAGGCAATCTGTCTGACGGTACCTTTTGCGGGGATGAATTGGTCCGTACCGCTCATGTCTACGGCCACAGCCGGCATGGGTACGAGATTTGTCCCGTTCACTTGATTGTAGTGGTTGACATATTCTTGGTCCATAATCACTTCAAATGGTAGCTGCTCGGTGGGCATGTAATTGGCAATTACCTTGGCGTAAATCCAAAACCCGTCTTTGTGACGCTCCTTGACCTGTACCGCATTTGTTTGTACCCCGGGGAATTCGAAACCAACATAGGGTTCCTTTAAGTTAGGCACAAGCAAGGTTTCCATACTGGCTCCTTCGGCTTTTTCAATCGGTGAACCGACGACATATACCCTGCAGGGCAGCGCCAGTTTCTTACCTTCCGATAGGGCATCGGCAAGTTTGTCGGTATCCAGCATAAACTTAAAGGGCACCCGGTAGTCATTGGAAGTCATCTCAATCGTTGTACTGATCAATGAATAGACGTCATCGCCGAGCAGCTCGTAGGGTTCGCTCAACATGCTATTGTACTTGTGTAGCAATGTGGGGTCGATCTCGATCTTTAATTGTGCGCGTTGCCGGCCAACGCCGCTTTTGATCACCTGCACTTCGAGGGTATCCAGTCCCCGGTTAAAAACCGTTACCTGCTGAACACCGGATTTGGCTAAGTACAATGCATCATCCACGATATCGTTCAAGCGGTTTTCTTCGCACCCTACAAAGCAGCCGACTAATAGTGGCGTTAGGCAAATTGCCTTTTTTATTTTTTTTAACATCATCGTTTGCTATTAACTACCAACCATAGTTTTGAGTAATGTTAGCCATTTCGGCTAACTGATTCTGGTGTATGGGGAACAAATAGTGTTTCGGTTGGAATACCATGCGGCCCGGAAAGACCTGATCGGTACGCACCCAGGACTCTTCATACGTAGCGGCGGCCACGTTACGCGTATAATAGGGCCCATTAAATTCCTGCTCGGCGATCATCCATGTACGGATATCATAATACCGATGGCTTTCAAAAGCCAACTCGACCATACGCTCCTTGCGGATCAACTCCCGGAGCAACTGCTGGTTTCCGACGGCCTCGGGATACGCTTCTTCCATTTTGTTCAGGCCGGCGCGTTGCCGGAGCTTATTCAGGTACAACAACGCTTCCGATTCGTCTCTCGACGGCTTTTCGTTGCAGGCTTCCGCATAATTCAGGTAGATTTCGGCCAACCGGTAATACGGCCAGGAGAATTGTCCCCAACTGCCCTGCTCGGTATTGTTCTGTGGATCGGTCATGCGCCTCCACAGATAGCCGACCTTCACACAGTCGCCCGATTGGGTATACGGCGAGGTGCCGTTGGCATGGAACGTTACTTTCTTGCGTCCGCTGTATTCGTTGATCCACCAAAATCCGTTGGCCAGGATAGAGGCGTAGAAACGTGCGTCCCTGCCAACCACGCTCCGGTGTGCCTTAATCGGCTCGGCGTTATCCAGTGGATGGACGTAATCATCCACAAACCCGTCTTCGGAATAACCGGATTGCCCATCGATAATCGGATTGCCGTTGTTCTGGTAGCCTGTTACGGGATAGCGTCCGGAGGCAAGCATCGGATAGGTATCCACCAGTTTCAGCGAGGGCGCGTAGCCACCGAAACCCTCCCGGACCACGTGCGGCGGCCCCGTCCTGGCCACAAACTGGAAGGGGCTACCGTCCCATCTGCCCCAGATGATTTCTTCGTTCCACAACTTGAAATAAACGCCCATATACGATTTGATGGACCGCCGGAACGGATCCGATTCGGTATCGTCCTGGTAAAGCGTATACCGGCCCAGATCAATAACGGCCTTCGCGGCCGCGGCTGCCGCTTCCCATTTGTTCGGATCGGCTACCTGTGGAAACAAAAAATTACCGTCCTTATTACGGAGCCCGTGATAAATCGATGCACCGTTAAATAACGGACGCGCCATGTAGAGCAAAAACTCGGATTTGGCAGCAAGGGCGGTGCCCTTGGTAACGCGGCCGAACCATGACTGGTCGGTAATCACCTCGGGAAGCACTGCAGCCGCCCGATCATATTCGGACACGATAAAATCGATATTCTCCTGCAGTGGATGCCGATCGATGCTTTCGTTACGGATGGTGATATCGGTATCCTGGTCTCCCCAGATGTATACAGGACCATATTTCTTAACCAAGTGCGCATAAAACAACCCCCGCAGGAAACGTGCCTCGGCCTTCATGACCTCCCGTTGTTCAGCGCTCAGTTCCAAACAGATGTCCACGTTATCGATAAAGACCGTGGCCTGTTTGATTCCGACGTAAAAGTGCCCCCATGTATGGTATGTCCCGCTGGCAGGCGTTTGCGTGCCGCTATTCATGTTGAGCCAGGGCACACCCGATAACCAGGAAAACAATGATTCGTCACTTCTGGCCGTGAGGTCGCCGTCTATACCGAATATCAAATTTTCCTGCGGCAGGTAACTGTAAACATGGGCCAGGTAACCTTCCGTTGTTGCCCGTTTGCTAAAGGTTTCGGTCAGGGTGAGTTGATTCTGCAACTCCACGTCGAGGTATTTTTCACACGAGCTTGCCAATCCGCAAACCACTAACACCCATATGTTTCGAAGGATAATTTTCATTTTTTGTGTGTTAAAGTATCACATTCAGACCGAGATTAACCACTTTCATCTGCGGATACGCCCGCCCCGTATCGGTATCCAGCTCGGGATCCCACAACTTGAATTTGCTGAATGTCAACAAATTAAAACCCTGCGCATACAACCGGATTGACGAGAATCCGGTGCCATTGAACCAGTGTTTCGGGAAGGAATAACCCAATTCCGTATTTTTCAGGCGTAAAAAACTCATGTCGCGTAGGTAAAAGGTGGAGGACTGGATGTTATTTTCGTTAAACTTCAGCGACAGCCGTGCGTATTCGGCATCCGGATCCGGATTATTTGGCGTCCACCGCTTCTCGGCGACATCGGCGTAAAGCTGGCCTTCCACCAGGATGTTCCCGGTGGAACCGTATATCGCGTCACCGTGAATCCGTCTGCTCACATTGTCCACCCCATGGAAAAGTACCGAGAGATCGAGTCCTTTCCAGCCCACACTAAACCCAAATCCGTAGTTGACTTCGGGTATGGAAGAGTAACCAATGCCGACTTGGTCGAAGGAATCCACCTGGCCATCGCCATTTACATCGCGGTACTTGATGTCTCCGGGCCTCACCTCGCCGAACATCTGAACCGGATGGCTGGCGATTTCCGCTTCCGAAGCAAACAGGCCTTCGGCAATCAAACCGGCGATCTGGCCATGACGTTTATTTTCGTACGATTGATATGGCCAGATCGGCGTAGGTTGATCGTTGTCAATCACTTTGTTCCGGTTATAGGTGAAATTCCCCCGTCCCTGTATGGCAAAATCACCCGCGATGTGGGTATACTCCAAGCTGGCATCCACCCCCCGGTTTTCCATCCTGCCCAAGTTGACGAATTGCGCCACATTGATGCCAACGATCGATGGTACGCTCTGCTGCAGGATGTAAATACCGTCCCGTTTATCGGAGAAGTAGTCGGCAATGACCATCAGCTTGTTGAACAGCCCCAATTCGATGCCGGCGTTGCGTTTGACCGCACTTTCCCAAGCCACGTTCGGATTGCCTGGGTGGCCGGTGGCCACGCCGCCGACGCCCCGTTGGCCGGTGACACCAAACTGGTATCCAGCAGCACCAGTCATTTCGGAGTTGTAGGCAAACCTGCGGTTCCCACCGATTTGGTCATTGCCGATTTCGCCCACCGACCCCCTTACTTTCAGCAAACTCACCACGTTCGCCAACGGCCGGAAATACGTTTCGTTACTGATGATATAGCCAGCCGCTACGGAAGGGAAGAACCCGAAGCGTTTACCCGGCGCAAAGTTTTCCGAACCGTTGTAACCGAAATTACCCTCGATGAAGTACCTGTCATCAAACGAATAGGTAAACCGTGATGCAACGCCGGTATTCCGGAACGGGAAAGCGGCGATGAAATCGCTCGGAAAGTTGTTGGTGTGCTCGCGCATGCTGAACAAAAACATCCCCCCTACGCGGTGTTTTTCGGCAAACATCCGGTCATAATTGAGCGAAGATTCGAAGTTCGTGGTCCGCGAACCTCGATTGGTGCGTCCAAGCGACAAATAGTCGCTCCCTTCACTGATGCGGTGAAAAACCAGGTTCCCTTCCGCATCGCGGCCCGTTGCGAAAAACGTCGACGGTCGCTTGCGCTTATCCAACGTGGATTCGTTGACGGCATCCCAAGAGAAGCGGGCCATGGCACTCAGCCCCGGCGTGATTAGGTTGGAAAAATCCTGGCTAACGGTAATCAGTGATTGGGCGGTATTCCAAAAATCGTGGGAAAAACCCGTGCTATTCAAGAAGTAATAAGGATTGGATCCCACCAATGGCATGGCGTGCGTACCATCGGAGTATTCGAGCGGTATGGATGTGGGTGGCGTCGATATCAACCACCGATACATATCGACCATATCGACCCCCAAGCGGTTTCGCCGCTCGTATTGATTGGACAGGTTGAGGCTCACCACCGTGCTGGGCGACACATTCAGATCGACATTCGATCGGAAGTTGTACCGTCCGTACTTGATCTGCGGATTGTAGTTGGGTGTCGTAACCGGCTCGAACAGGCCATTCTCATCGAGATATGAACCTGAAACGTAATATCTCGCCACTTTCCCGCCCCCCGTGATGTTGACGGTCATCCGATTGCTTGTCGTTGCGTCTTTGAAGATTGCATCCATCCAATCCACATTGGGGTATAAGTCTGGATCCGCATGGTTTAGATACAGGTTTTTGACGTGCTGTGGAAACGGTACATTCATCGACCCTTCGGCACTGATTTCATTGTAGTAATCCATCCATTGGCCGGCGTCTGCAAGTTCTACCATGCGCACGGGACTGAGCCGTCCACGCTCGTAACGCGCATTGATCGTGGGCTTTTCCGTTATCCTGCCCCGTTTGGTGGTAACCAACACAATGCCATTTGCACCGCGAACACCGTATACCGCCGTGGCCGTGGCATCTTTCAGGATGGAAAAAGATTCGACATCTTCCGGATCGACCAGGTCTAGCGGCCGTTCGATGCCGTCGACCAGCACCAGCGGCCGGCTGTTGGCACCAAATGTACTTACCCCCCTTATCCAGAATGATGCGCCCATCCCCGGCTCTCCATTGCCCCGAACCGACACGATACCGGCGACCTGCCCCGCCAAGCTGGTACTGATCTTACTCACCGGCATCCGTAGGTTATCCGGCGAAATGGTCGTGATTGCGCCAATGACGCTTTCCTTACGCTGTTTCCCGTAGGCAACCACCACGACTTCATCCAGATCCGATTCGGCAGTTCGCAGTACAATCTCCAGGCTGGTTTGGTCGGACACCGCGATTTCCTGTTCCAAAAAACCGACGTAGGTTATCCGAACGATTTCGCCGGCATTGACGAGCAAGGAGAACCATCCCTTGCTATCCGTCACCGTACCACGGGATGTCCCTTTAACTACTACGGATACACCCGTGATCGGATCGCCTACGGAATCGACAACACGACCATACAACTCCCGCTGTACGATCCGCATGGACGGGCTTGTGTCTGGCTGTTTTGGCAATAAAGTAACGACTGTTCCCTTTAACAGGAAATCAAACGGTTGGTTTGCCAGTACCAAGGGTAGCACGTCCTTAACTTCTTTATCCTTCACGTCTAGGGTTACCGCCTTGGCGGTCTCGGCATACTCCGCCCGAAACAGAAAGCTATAACCGCTTTGCTTCTGTATGGACAGCAGTACAGACTCCAGCGACGCATCACGAACAGACAAACTGACCCGCTGTCCGTAGGTGTACGCCGACACGTGGAATATCCCAACCAACACCAAAAAAAAGGTTAACTTCATAATCAGGATGCACTTAATTGGTTTTCTACATTTCATTAACACATGGTTTTCGCATACGCACTTAGCTGGCTCCCGTTCGTTACACCCGATTGTGCTTCGAAAGTTTTTCACTAAGTTTGTATGCCGGTTTTACAATTAGCATTCGTTTAAGACGTTTTCATTGAAAACACGGCATCGAATGCCGAACCTCGATGGCAGTCAGGGTTCGGCTTTTTACCGTTTGAATCACAATCATCTTTCACTGGTTCATCATATCCTCCTTCCGGCATTTAATTTTCTTACACATTTGCCTTATGCTGCCTTTGACCAAAGCGACTTCAGGAAATCGAGCCCCTCGGATGCGATGGCTTCTTGCGAAGGCTCGATGTCCCTCCATATCGAAGCGGCTTTTGCGATGACCTCGACAGCCGGCGTGAACGACTCGATCACGACACTTCCCTGGTATCGGGTCGATTTTAGCGCGTTCGTGATTCCTACCCAATCGATGTGGTCCTTTCCAGGCGTGCCCCGATCGGTTCCACACGCGTGGAAGTGTGCCAGCCAATGCCCTGCCCGCAGGATGGCTTGCGAAGGATGTTTCTCCTCGATGTTCATGTGATAGGAATCCAGGTGCAACCGCACGTTGGGGTGTCCCACTTCTTCCAGTAGCGATACCGCTTGCGATACGGTGTTCAAGAAATCCGTTTCATACCTGTTCAATGGCTCTACGGCCAACGTGACACCATGTTCTTTTGCATACTCACCGAGTTCCTTGAGGTGCTCCACCACCGTCTTCCACTGGGCCCTGTAGGCTTCCGGCGACTCCAGTGCCGCCCTACCCACGGCCGAATACAACGGGCCAGCCAATATGCTGCACCCCAACCGGGGCAAAAGCCGGATGCAGGATTCGAGGTAGGCCCGCGCCGTCCGCTGGTCGGTAGCCGAACCGCGGAGATCGCGCCCCGGTCCCATCGCCGCACAAACTGAACCGCAAACCAATCCATGTCGGGCCAACGATTCGGACACCAATACCGAATCCACTACCGACGGATCATCCATGGCAATTTCTACGGAATCGAATCCCCAACCTGCGAACTGCTCGAATAGCGACACGCTTTCATTCGTAAAGCTGCCCGCAAATAGAAATGTATTAATACCAAAGGTCATTTGTTATCGTTTTGCTGTTGCTGAAAGTAGAATACGCCTTTTTTGTTGGCCACGACGATATCTTCCCGGCCATCGCCGTCAACGTCTTCGGCAACGACCTGAAGCCCTACGCCCGAATCGTCATCCACCTGGTGCATGTGCCAATAAGGGGCCTCGCCGGGAATGAACGCATACCATCGGAGCACTGCCGGCTCGAATTCGCCGGGATCATGTCCATTATGGGCAAAATAACGCTTGCCCGTGAGCAGATCGGGGTGGCCATCGCCATTGATGTCCTTCAGCACCAGCGCGTGGCTCTGCGAAAAGGTACTATCGATCACGTGACGACGCCAACCGATCGCGCCGTCCGCTTGCTTGACCTGCTCATGCCACCAGATGCCATAATCATGGGCGGAGGAACTGATGACATCGCGCAAGCCGTCTCCGTTTACGTCGAGCACATGCATCTGGGCACAGTCCGGGCCAAAATCGGCCGGATGGAAAGTCCATAATGAACCCGCGGTCACTTGCTCCGGCGCCTCCCACCACCCGCGATTGACCAAGATGTCCTTGCGTCCATCGCCATTGAGATCGGCAACGCCCAAACCGTGGGTAAACTGATGGGTGGCCAGTCCGGGGTCACGGCTTACCGTGTGCTTGCGCCAAACCGTGTCACCGACTTGCACGGGGGCCTGTAACCAGATTACTTCCCCGGCTTCCGGGTCGTTGCCAATCAAATCCGGTCTACCGTCGCCGTCTATATCTTCGAATATCGGGGTCTCATTGCCAAACGCGGGATGTATGACCTGGACCGGCCAGTGCCCGTTGAAGACACCGGGATTTTTATGCCAGACCACCGCTTTGCCTGGAAAATCGACCCGGATCACATCCATCCAACCGTCCTGGTCCACGTCGAGCGCGAATAATAGGAATGCATCGCTGTATCCCTGGTCATACTCGAAACGCTGGGGCTTGGCTAGCTCGTGTACACCCCAATCCGGAGCCTGGAACCAATAGGCGCCGGCAATGATGTCCGTTAACCCATCGCCGTCCAGGTCTGCAACGGCCACGCCTTCGGCGACAAATGAATCCAGCAAAACGTGCCTTTCAAAGACCGGCACGACCGTGGTGGTTGGGGCGCTGCAAGAAAGCGCGGTGCCCAATGAAACGCCGATTGCGATTTCTCCGATAATACTTCTCTTCTTCATATTGTCAACATCATTTCACACTCAACAGGTAATCCATCAATGCACCGAAATCCGCCTCAGAAAGCGTATGCCTGAACTGATCGGGCATCAATGTATAGGGCGACGGCGTGTACGACTCCATCTCGCCCTTGGCTACCTGAAACTCGCGACCGCCGATATCGGCGAAGACCAGCACTTCGCCTTCCGTACGCCGGTACAAACCACTTAACCGCGTTCCGTTCTTCATGTTGATCGTATAGGTTCGGAAAGACTCCGAGATGTTGCGATTGGGATCCAAGATCTTTTCGGTCAATGCCTGCACCCCCCAATTGCCTATGCCGTCGAGTTGGGGGCCAATCAAGCCACCACGGCCACCGATCTGATGACAGGACGCGCAATTTGCCTCGTATAAGGCCCTTCCCTGCGGTATCCGTTTCTTGTCAGCGGCAAATCCCGCGATACGTTGCTCGATCAGTTTCCTACGGGATTCACGCTCGTCGCCACCTTTGGCTAGCAGCGCACTTACCTGCGCCTGTTGTGCCGATGACGCGTGCGCCTGCCAGACTTCCTTGACCTTGAATTCGGCGAGCAGGTCCACTGGGGCGGCATTGGCATTCATGGCCTCCAGCAATTGGTCTACGCCGACCGTCGAGCCTGCAAGTGCCGCCGCTGCGGCCAACTGAACGGATCGCGATCCACCAACGAGACCGTCGCGCAGGTAGGCCAGGCTTCGCTTATCTTTTAGCTGACCGAGGTTGGCCGCCAGACGTTCCCGCAGCAGTACGGGCTGGCTGTTGTCGACGAACAAGTCACCGAACAGCATCGCATCCGTCTCCGAGGGCATGTTTGCCAACGCATTGGCCGCGGCAAGCCGTGTCCCGATGGCGCTGTGATGGTCTTTCAACAACATCGCTAAACTCCCCCGCAAAGAAGCCATCCGGAAATCGCCGGCTACCTCGGCCGCGTGCTGGCGCCAGTCGTCACGATCAGAAGGCGTATATGAAGGCATTTCAACGACCGTTGGCTCCAATTTCCCGATGCCGATGGCGCCGGTCTCGGTGCTATCCAACACCTCGATGTATCCCCGCTGCCCTGCGTGAGCGGACAAATCAAAGGATGCCTGCTTGATCAACTCGTTGAATTCCATGGGTGTGTCGTATTTCACCCGATACTCCGCGACTATGCGGTCGTCGGCCGCCAAACGAATCCGGACCGTATTTTTTGACACGCCTACCCGACCATCCATGTGATGCACATCGTTATCAAACACATTCATTTGCAGCTTTTCCGGCAATTCAAACGCCGCGCTGCGCAAAGCAGCCATGGGTTTATAACCTTGGCGTTCACTGAAATAAATCCTGAAGGGGGGTACGACCTGTACCAAGAAACCGTCCGACACCATCCAAGGCAGCTGATCCTCCAGCCGATCGTGCAGCGGGATGCTTACCCAGCCTTCGTCGCTACCGCCGATATCACGCAAAAAATACTGGGCCAACTCCTGTCCCCAGGCCTTTACCCTCGACGGAAGCGCCGAGCCGCGCTGTGCGATTCCCTGGCGAATATCGCGGAACAAAGCGAGCTGGGTCCGTTGGTCATTGGCAAAACGGGCCGTAACCGTAGGCACCATGCGATCCAATTCCTGTGCGCTGGCAAAACGGCCGATGAACTCCAGGTTTTTGCGAAGCTCGTCGCCCTGTACGTCGTGACGAAGGGTATAATCCATGACAAACGATCCCGCCTCCGCGGAAGGCACATCCCGCATGGCCCGGACAAGCGTCGGCAGTTCCGTATCCGCCCAGCTTTTTCCGCCTACATAACGTCTGACCGTCCTATCCAATAAGTTGTTACGCAATGCCAGCAGGGCCGTGTATTTCAAATGGGTATCGGCCGCTGGACAGCTTTGATAGAGCGCCAAGAGCGGTGAGACGTGCGCCGCACGGGGAAAGCGACCCAACACCTCTGCTGCCGTCCGCTGGATGAACGGATCGCTATCGGACAACGCCGCCAGCACGGCTTCATGTTTTGGTTCGCTTAATCCGGCCGACTCGCCCAAGATTCTCAAGGCATGCTGCCTGACGATCGCGTCTGCATGAAGCATCGCTTCGGCATGCCGCGCAGGTGTGAGCGCCCCGAGCCGATGCAGTATCCAGAGCCCGTGCACGTATCCGGCCGTCGACGGCCATCCGTCTGGCTTGAGACGGGCCTCGACAGGGCCAGCGACGGGCTGCCCCACAACCTCCACCAGCCGGTCAGCAACTTTCAACCGTGTGCTGAGCTGTGGGTGCGCCAATCCGTCAATCAGTTCATCCAGGCTTGCGGTCGACCAATCCCGTTCGGGCACGGTTCCTTTATCCTTGCCCGTATAGGTGATTTTCCAGATCCGACCGCTCAGCCTATCCCGCCCCGGATGATCGAGGGAGACCTCGTAGTGACCGATGATGCGATTGTAGAAGTCTGCCACGTACAGCGATCCATCCGGACCTATTTTTAGGTCCACTGGACGGAACCACGGATCTTCGCTGGTCAAAAAGGGCTCTTCCTTGCTGGCAACCGGCGTACTTCCCTGATACGTAACCGTATTGCGATCGATGCGGCACGTCACGACATCGCCGGTAAAGAAACTTCCCCGATAGGCTTCGGGAAATTGGGAACTTGCATATTGAACCAGCCCTGCCAATGCTGTCGACCCCAATTCGTAGCTCATCATCTCCGGCGCATAGCCGATGGCGGGATCCTTGCGGCCCCACTGCGGGTAATCACCACCCGAGATCAACTGGAAGATCGGCTTGCTGTGGCAATCGACCGAATAGAGGTAGCCCCGCTCGTCTATGGCCATGCCAAACGGATTGATGCGCCCGTGCGTGGTCTGTTCCAACCGGCTGCCGTCTATGCGGAACCGGAAGGTATTCCCGGATACCAGGGTAATCGAATCGCCGTCGGCACCGGCGATAGTCGAAACGTTAGTGAAACCATGGCAAGCATGTATCCAGCCATCAAAACCTCGAAAAAGGTTATTGATCATGCCGTGCGTATCGTTGAAACCGAAGGGGCCGAATACGGTCTTTTTCGATTCGGCATCCGCTCCGTCCGGGTTGCCCAATCGATATAGGTAGGGGATGCTGTAGCCAATGGCGTCGCCCGTCGGAAGCGGCATGACACCGATCGGGATATTCAGGCTATCGTCCACATGGGTAAATCGGTCCGCGCGGCCATCGCCGTCCGTGTCTTCCAAGATGCTGATCCGATCCCTGCCGGCGCCGGGCCCCGCAGCGATGGGGTATTCAGACGATTGGCTCACCCACAACCGTCCGCGGTCATCGAACTCCATGTTTATGGGTTTGGTAATATCTGGTTCCGAGGCAAAGAGCGTGATTTCAAAACCAGGGGGCAACTTAAAACCGGCCATTTCCTGTTCTGGCGTCTGGAATTCGGTGGTACGGATGTGATCGGCGAATTTATCCTGATTTCCGGCCGATCGCATGCCTCCGTCGTGGCAAGCTGCAATCAACAGCGATACAAAGGCCGTTGCGGTTCCAAACAAGGTATGCCCCCTTCTTTTCATGTTCACGTTGCTGTATACTTTTCTCATTAAAACAACCTGTCTTTATTTTTTGATGATGAAACTTGTATTGGGCCCCTATTCTACCTTGAAGACACGCACCTTTCTCCCCGTTCGCTCAAACCGATACCCCGTATTGGTGCTTAGTGCTTCCAACAATTCTGACAACATGACATCACGGGAAAGCACGCCCCACATCGGGAAATCTGAAATATGTTCATCGTACTCAAAAGACACATCGTACCAACGCTCGACATGCCGAAAAACAACGGACAGCTTTTCGTAATCAAAGAGGAACCTCCCGCTCAACCATCCCGTATAGTAGTCTGTATCCACCGCTCGAACGGCCATCGTCCCGTTGGTGAAAACAGCCTGATGGCCTGGTTTGAGGGTAGTTGCCGATTCGCCATATGCTCCAGACACCCGAACGGCCCCTTCAACCAAGGTTGTCGCGACCGACCCTTCTTCGGGGTAGGCGCTCACGTTAAACTTCGTACCCAAAACACGTATCTGTTGACCGGCGCTCGTTACGATGAACGGCTTCGACGCATCCCCTATAATTTCAAAATAAGCCTCCCCAGACAACTCTACGTGCCGACGGTCGCCGACGAAATCGGTGGGATATCGAAGCGAAGATGCGGCATTTAACCAGACCTTCGATCCATCGGGAAGCGTGGCCCGATACTGTCCACCCCTTGGTGTGGATAGCGAAACATGCTGAACAACCGCGTTCGCGTTCACCTTGGCGACCAATTGCCCACCATCGTACGTCACCGCCCCGTCGCGAATCGCTACTCCCGCTTCCCTACTATCCAACTCAATTTGTCCACGGCCCTCGATGGCCAATATCGCGCGGTTGCCTCCGGGGTTGATGTCGGCGAGGTGTATCGCTTCGCTCGGCATTTGGTCCCGTCCATTTCGAATGAGGTAAATCGTAAGTCCGATCGTGCCGGCCAGCGCTAACGCGGCTGCTGTGCGCCAATGGCGCCACGGCGACAAACCTTTCCTTTTATGCCCATGTTCGTTTTCCGCCAAGACCTTCACCCGCCCGAGCACCTTGTTGTCTAGATCGGCCATCAAGCGATCGAGCTGCGTCACCTGCTCGGGATATTTCCCCTCTTCCAGTTCGGCCTGGATCATTCGCCGCAACTCGTTTCGATTTTCCGGCCTGTCGAGGTACTGCATCAATGCTTGCAGCTCCTCCGCGGAAATCCGATTGTCCAAGTACTTCCTAAAAAGGTCTATCATGGCATTCCATCTGCTGCCTTTTACGGCATGTTTTTAAGGGCTATACGCACTCGATGCCATTATCACCTGCCCTAAAAAGCAAGAAAAACACAAAACACTGATTTACAAATCAAAAAAAATCAACAAGCAGCCCATATGGCCGCCTGCAATACGATAAGCAGGTGGGAAATGACATGGTTGGACAAGCGCTGCTTGAGGAATTGGTTGGCTTTGTAGATATGATCGTTTATGGTACTCAGGCTGATGTTCAGTAATGAACTCACTTCTTCATAGCTTTTGGATTCGAGCTTGCAAAGCACGAATACTTCCCTGCGCCTGGGTGGCAGCATGGCAATGGCCGCCTCGATGGCCTGCCGGCTTTCCTGCGCAAAAATCCGTTCCTCGATCTCGCACGCGCTTTCCGAGATCAGCCGCTGGATACGTTCCTGTGCGCGCTTGTCTTTCGCCATGGTGCGGAATGCATCATACACCAGGTTTTCGGCAATCCGGAACAGATACGCTTTGATGGGTTGGCCGGGGTCTATGGTGTCGCGATGCACCCAAAGGCGCACGAACAATTCCTGCAAAAGGTCGTCTACCGCGTCGGAATCCTTCAACAAGCGGAGCATCGACGCCGCCAAACGTACCTTATAGCGATGGTAAATGACCTCAAATGCTTCATAACTACCATCACGCAACTGACGTAGCCATTCGCTTTCCGCATGTATGGGTTCGTGTTGGACCATCTGTTGTCCCGATTGCTAAACGTTTATAACCAATTACAAACGTAGCGAAAAACTTCGAGAAAAACCATCCTGCTCTTTCCTGTCCACTACCGCGCCAACCCGTGACATGATCCGCTAACAATTATCCAAAAAGCCGATAATATCCCTGAACAAGTTGCAAATCAAGCAGCACGATGCCCCGCGTATTTTAGCTTACTTTGCACCCGTTTATGGATACCATCATTTGTACCGCTCCCGGCACGCTGCGCCTCATCCAAACCGATGAGCCCGTGGTGGCGGCTGGCGAAGCGCTGTTGCGCGTGCAACAGGTCGGCATCTGCGGCACGGATCTCCATGCGTTTGCCGGCACGCAGCCCTTTTTCAGCTATCCGCGCATCCTGGGCCATGAATTGGCCGCCGAAATCCTCGACGCGCCCGACAACGCGCCCTTTACACCGGGTGAACCCGTCACGGTCAAACCCTATTTCCATTGCGGGCAATGCATCGCTTGCCGGCACGGGCGCACCAACTGCTGCGTGCATATGCAGGTCTACGGCGTGCATACCGATGGCGGAATGCGCAGCCGCATCGCCTTACCGCTCGCCGCGCTGATCGGCGGGCACGGCCTGTCGGCCGACCAGCTCTCCCTGGTGGAACCGCTGGCCATCGGTGCACATGGCCTACGCCGGGCGGGGCTACGGCCAAACGAACACGTCCTCATCGTCGGGGCGGGCCCCATCGGTATCGGGACGATGTTGCTTGCGCTGGCGACAGGCGCACGAGCCATCGTCATGGACACCAATGCCGCGCGATTGGCGCGCTGCCGGCAGCTGGCGGGGAATATACCGACCGTGGACGGCCGGGATCCCGATGCGTTTGGCCGTATTTCGTCATTGACGGATGGCGATATGCCCACCGTCGTGATGGACTGCACCGGCAACCAACACGCGATAAACGGCGCTTTCCGCTACATGGCCCATGGCGGGCGCTATGTATTGATCGGCCTGCAATCGCACGACATCACGTTCAGCCACCCCGAGTTCCACAAACGTGAAGGGACATTGATGAGTAGCCGGAATGCCACGGACGAAGATTTCGAGCACGTGATGACACGCATGCGGCACGGTGACATACCCACCGAGGGCATGATCACGCACCGCATCCGCCACCGGGAGCTGCCCGCACGGTTCGCGTCGTTGCGCCTCCCCGAGCACGACGTGATCAAGGCCGTTGTGACGTTTGGCGATCGGTCTTGATCGGGATAGCGCAGGCGGCTATTCCCGTTGTCCCTGCCAAGTACCCTCGATCGCCGGCGTGATCATCGTGTTTTTCCAGGTGCCCGTTGCCGAGCCGTCTTTGGTAAAGGTTCCGGTGAATTCGCTGCCGGTTGCCGCGATGCCGAAGCTGGCCTTGAAGTCGCCGCGGTCACTGATGCTCCCCTCCAAGGGGAATTCCCTGCTCGTCCGCAAGGAGTTGGCGGTACCGGTGATCTTTCCGTCGCTATGGACGGTGACACGCCACATGCCCACGTCGCTACCGGTATAGCCACCGGACCATTTCCCCGCAAAGGGAGACCCCGGGTCGTCCTTTTTGCAAGATACCGCTACCGACACCATGACCAACAGCGCTAAACTCAATCGTTTCATCATGTTTTTTTGGTGTATATCGTTGCGTATGGAAAAGGTCATCATCCTGCAAACTATTTTCGTGTAAACGTTTGCGCCTTTGGCCGTAAATGGCTATCCTTGCTAACCAATTATTGAATGATGGCATCGCCTTTCGCTTACCGTCCGTTCGCCAAGCTCAGCCTGCGCCGCTGGCCATGGGCAATCTATCTACTGGTCTGTTGCCTGGCATGCCGCACGGCAATGGCCGAGGCGCCCAAGGCCCCAAGACAGGCAGCCGTTGAAGATAGCCTGAGGCTGCAAAACCCCATGAATACGGCTTACCTCAAAAAAAAACTGCGTAAAGCAAAACCGCGCCTGGTGCTAAACAGCCCCATCGAAAAGCAATTAAGGCTAAAACTGAAAACCGACCCCGTGGTGCAAAACCTATATAAAGCCATCCAGCGGGACGCAACGGCAATCGTTGGCCTACCGTTGCTGGAGCGGCAGCAAATAGGCCGTAGGCTATTGGGGGTATCCCGCGAGATGCTCCGTCGGATGAGCTTGCTCGGCATGGTCTACCGGATGGAAAAAAATCCGACCGTACTGCAACGCATCAACGAGGAAGTGCTTGCGGTCTGCCGATTTTCCGATTGGAACCCTTCCCACTACCTGGATGTGGGCGAGATGGCATTGGCCGTGGCCATCGCATTGGATTGGACTGCGGGAGATTTGCCCAAAACGACCGTCGAAGCGGCAGAAACGGCGCTCATCGAAAAAGGCATCTTGCCGAGCTGGCCCACGGATGGGAGCGTGCCTTGGTGGGTCAATGGAAACAATAACTGGAACCAGGTATGCCATGGCGGGCTGATCGCGGCGTCCATTGCCATTGCCGAGCGCGACCCCGCGTTGGCCGCAAAAACCCTCCACAGGGCGCTTGATGGCTTGCCGAATGCGATGCATGAATACCTCCCAGACGGCGTCTACCCGGAGGGCTCAACGTACTGGGATTATGGCACGGGGTTTTCCGTCATCTCCATCGCGATGCTGGAAAGTGCCTTCGGCACGGATTTCGGCTACGGCAGTTTCCCGGGATTCGTGGAGAGCGCCACCTTCAGGATCCTGACCAATGCCCCCTCGGGAATGTATTACAATTTTGCAGACTGCGGCGACCATCGCGGGCGGAATGGCGACATGGTATTGGCGTGGTTCGCCAAACGGACGGGCAACGCCGCATTTTTAGAACGTGATCGATTCTTGCAACCGGTAGACGAGATGGATCGGCTGTCCCGATTGGATGGTGCCGGTTTGGTTTGGATCGCGCAATTCGAGGAAAAGGCGGCCACACCGATACCGGTAGCGTGGCAAGGAGCTGGGACCAATCCGGTGGTGATCTTTACCGGCGACGAACGTGATGCCCGCCGTTACTATTTCGGTGGCAAGGGTGGACGGGGTACCGTCAACCACGGCAACATGGACGCCGGCTCGTTTGTCTTTGAACTGGACGGCGTGCGTTGGGTTATCGATCCGGGAAACCAAAGCTACGAGGCCCTCGAGGCAACGGGATTCGACCTGTGGCGACGCAATCAGGAAAGCCAACGCTGGACATTGCTCACCAAAAACAATTTCGGCCACAGCACGCTGACCGTAAACGGTGAACTGCACCGTGCGGATGGCATGGCAACCATTTCCGATTTCAGGCAGGGGCCGGCGCCAGAAGCAACCATCCACCTTACCCCGGCATTCGGCGACCTGCTGGCTTCCGCGAAACGCCGTTTCGTGAAAGACAGCCCGATAGCGCTCACCATCGAAGATAGCATCGTCCCTTCCGAAAAAACCACCGAAGTGACTTGGCAATTGCTTACGACGGCCGAAGTCATCGTCCAACCGAAAGGCGCCTTGCTGCGCCAGGATGGTAAGGAACTTCGAATCGAAAACCTTTCGCATCCCGACTTTCGGTTTTCCGTGATATCGTTGGATCCGGCGCCGTTGGCCCTGGATCGGCGAATCGTCGGACTCAAACGCATCGAACTCCGCATACCCAGGTGGACGATGGGCGATCGCACAACGTTGCGGGTTCGCCTGGTGGGCAACTAAAACCAACACAATCGTTTGCGTTGCGTATAGGCTTGCGAAAACCGGTGCCTTTGCGTACCATTGTCGGCGTAAACCAAATGGATAGGCGATCATGCGCATGCTATTTTTGCTTTTGTATACGGCCTTGGTGGCTGCTTGCAACCCATCACGGCCCGCAAAGACCTGCGAGACCTACGCGGAAGCCCCAGACCCCGATACCGCTGCCGTTGATTGGTCCGGGGTGGATGGATTCCATTCCACCTTCGCGTCTGTCGACCGGCGTTACCCCAAATCGGCTGTACCCGACCTAAAGCCCGCGGACAGTTGGCGGGGAAATGGATGGCGTGGCGAGCGGATTTCGGCCCAATTGCTATTGTGGTCAGGCGAACCCGTCGACCAGATCGAATTCGAATTCTCAGCGTTCAAAGCCGACGATGGTTCGACGATGGCGGCATCCATCGCGCAAGCCCGGTTTGTCCGGTATGTGCTAACCGATGCGTTCGCACCGGGGTGTGGCCACCGCAAGCCGGAAGACTTCCCGGTCTCGTTGTCGGCGGACGCATTGGATAACGTTTCCTGTTTCGACCTGGCACCGAACACCGCGTTGCCGGTGTGGCTTACCGTTGACATCCCCGCCGATGCCGACCCCGGCAGCTATGCTGGCACCTTGCAGCTCTACGCGCGGAATCGACCCACCAAGCGGTTCAGCATCACCATCGATGTGCTGCCCCAAACCTTGCCCGCTCCGAAAGATTGGGCATTCCACCTGGATATGTGGCAACACCCATCGGCCGTGGCCCGTGTGCACGGCGTCCCCGTGTGGTCAGAAGCGCATTGGGAACTCCTGAAGGCACCCATGAAAATGCTGGCCGATGCCGGGCAGAAGGTCATCACCGCCAACGTGAACAAAGACCCGTGGAATAACCAGTGTTTCGACCCGTATGCAGACATGATCCACTGGACAAAGAACGCCGACGGGACGTGGACATACGACTACGCCATCTTCGACAAATGGGTCTCTTTCATGATGGAACTCGGCGTGGACAAGCTCATCAATTGCTATTCGCTGCTCCCGTGGAATCACGAGATCCACTACCGCGATGCGGTTTCCGGCGAAACGGTGAATGTGAGCGCCCCGCCGGGCAGTGAAGCGTTCACCACGCTCTGGACACCGTTCCTCACGTCGTTCCGTGAGCACTTGGCCAGCAAAGGGTGGCTGGAAATCACCAACATCGCCATGGACGAACGTTCGCCTGAAGAAATGAGACTAGCATTGGACTTATTGGAGAAGGTGGTTCCCGAGTTGGGTATCGCATTGGCCGACAATCACAAAAGCTACCGGGAATACCCGCTACTGAAAGACATATGCATTGCCGTAAGCGCGGATTTCGATGAAAAAGACCTGGCATTCCGGAAAGCAAACGGCTTGATCAGCACGTACTACGTGTGCTGCGCCGACGAGTTCCCCAACCTCTTCACGTTTTCCGATCCCGCCGAAGCGGTGTTCATGGGCTGGCATACCCGCGCGAAAGGCTTGGACGGATACCTCCACTGGTCGTACAATTCGTGGACGGAAAATCCGCTCACCGATTCGCAGTACCGCACCTGGCCCGCCGGAGACACCTACCTCATCTATCCCGATGGCCGGAGCTCCATCCGGTTCGAACGCGCTCGGGAAGGGATCCAGGATGCCGAAAAAATCCGGATACTCCGTGAACGTTTCACGGCTGCTGGCGATACCGCCAAGCTGAAAACGCTGGAAGACATGGTTGCCCGATTCAACATCAAATCCGCACCCAACATCACGACGGCCGCGTTGGTGAACCAAGGGAAACGGGTGCTGGAGGAGCTCGGTAAGTAGCGCTGTTGCGCCAAGGATCGCGCCTCATTCCAGGTACGATCCCTGCCGCATCAGCAACGCCCGATACTTATTGAATACCGCCGATTTGGATACAAATCCCATGTACTTGTTTTCGGCATCCACGACGGGAAGGATCCAGATGTCTTCTTTGTTCATCTTTTGCATCACCGCGTCCATGGGCGCGTCCATCCGAACGATATCGATGGGCTTCTGGGCCAGTTCACCCATCGTTTTGTTCAGCTTTTCCGGCGCTTCACCCAACAGGATCTCGAACAGGCGCTCGCTGTAGATGACGCCTAGCAACTGGCCCCCTTGATCGACCACCGGGAAGATATTCCGCTTGGTATGGATGATGTCGTGCCTGCGATCAGTCGGGTATTCGCCAGGCCGCAACACCGTGAAATTCCGTTCCAGCACATAGCGTAGCTTCATCATGGTGAGCACCGTACGATCCTTGTCTTCGTGGGTGAGTAGATCGCCTTTTTCCGCCAGCGCCTTCGTATAGATCGAATGCTTCATGGCCGCACGGTTCATGAGGTAGCAAATCGCGGTCACCAACATGAGTGGCACGATGAGTACATATCCACCCGTGATTTCCGCGATCAGGAATATGGCGGTGAGCGGCGCATGCATGATGCCACCCAATGCACCGGCCATCCCGGCAACGATGAAATTCGCCACGTTGAGCTCGATGATTCCGGTGAGGTTTACGCCATACGCAAACGCGAAGCCCAATAAGCCCCCCATGACCAGGCTCGGGCCGAAAACCCCGCCATTACCCCCACTGTTGAGTGTAATTAGCGATGCCAGCGATTTCGCGAACACGGTAATCAGGGCATAAATGACTACGACGATCCCCACATCCTGGTATTTCGAAAAGATGCTATTGGCCAGTAGGGATTCGTGCCCGCCGTTCAACAATTGCTGGATGGCCAGGTAACCTTCGCCGTACAAAGCCGGAAACAGGAAAATCAGGACACCCAAACTTATCCCGCAAAGCGCTACTTTCTGGTATGGATTGCTGACACGGGCGAAAATGCCTTTCGCCCAACCGCTCAACTTGGCGAAATAGATGGAAAAACCACCGACCACCACGGCCAGCAGGATATAGAAGAACAAGGCTTCCACCACCCAATCATCGGTAATGAGGTGGAACAACGGCTCGCTATACAGTAGGCGCGATACCACGGCGGCGGTTCCAGCCGCCATCAACAGCGGGATGAAGGCCGGGATGGAAAACTCGGGCAGCAGGATCTCGATGGCGAAAATCATGCCCGCCACCGGGCTGTTGAACGCGCCCGCGATGCCAGCCGCCGCACCGCAAGCCAATAACATCGTGACCTCCCGATAATTCAGGCCAAAGAAGCGACCGGCATTCGAACCGATCGCCGCACCGCTGGACGCGATGGGCGCTTCCAAACCGGCGGACCCACCAAATCCGACCGTCAGCGCGCTGGTGATGATCTGCGAATACACATTGTGGGGCTCGATGCGGCTCGATTTGCGCGAGATGGCGTAGATCAGCGGCGTAATGCCATGCTCGAACGTCCCCTTCTGGATAAAACGGCGTACGTAAAGCACGCTGAGGAGGATACCGATAAGCGGAAAGAAAAAATACAGGTAGTATTTATACTGCCACTGCACATCATCCTGCAAAAAAGCGGCGATGGAGTGCGTGAGCCCTTTCAATGCCGCAGCCGCCAATCCACCCACGACACCGACCACGACGGCCAATATCACCAGGAAATTGCGGTTGGAAATGCGTTGCATGCGCCACTGGTTGAGGCGGTGGATGAGTTGACGATACGAAGTTCTCATGGCTCGCTTAATTGAATGCCCTCCCCACACCGTCACTGATCCGTTTCAGGATCGGTGAGGTTTCCACGTCCTCGTAGTCGCCCAACATGAAACCAGGCCTTCTTGCCGGAAATACCAGGATTCGGTTGTGCGTAGCATATACATCACCCAGTTTGGTCGGCAACGCGCCCAATGCGTGGCGATGGGATACCTCCCCGGCACGTGCCGAAACAAAAACGACCAAGTCGTTTTCAAGCACAAAAGGCCTCAATTGCTGCAGGTCATCCCACTCGTCAAAGCGCGTAAAGTGCACGTTGGCGCCTTGTTTCTGTTTGGCCAGGTATCCGCCGATCGCTTGCTCCGTCCGGTCGCCGCACACGAACGTGATCGCGACGGTAAGCTCGCTAGACAACCGCAGCACTTTCTCCATCCAGAAGTCGAAACCCAGTTCGGATTCGGCCAGCGGGGGGCAGCACACCAGGATACGGCCATGGCCTACCAGCGATTTATTGATGGAACACATGAACAGGTTCGTGTCCGTCTGGTTCAGGATGCTTTCCGTCTTTTCGCCCACCATCTTCTCGATGATGCCGGCTTTGCTCGGCCAGCCGAGGATGATGCCGTCGGCACCGACTTCACGGGTAGCCCGGCTGATGCCGCTGGCGATATTGAAATCGATCGTGGCCATCATGTTCACTTCGGTCTCGCTACCCGAGGCATACTTGGCCGTTGAATCCAAATTTTTGCGGGCATTCTTCAGGTTCTGTTCAGCCAGCTCATTGTTGGGCACCACCGTCAGCACCGTAAGCGGATGCGGCGACCGCTTGTTTTTGATCAACGTGGCGAAATCAAGCAGCGATTCCATGTTATTCAGGTTGGCTATCGGAAGCATGAGCCGCTCATCGCGCGGTGTCGGCTTGGCTTCATCGGCCGTATCCTGATCGCCGGCCAACACCACCTTCCTGGATGCGGCTTCGGTGGCCAATGAGGCGACGATACAGGTAACCAATATCAATACGATCGTTCCGTTCAACACGTTTTCATCGATGATCTCGTAACGGAAACCCACCATGATCACGGCGAGCGTGGCCGCCGCATGTGCGCTGCTCAATCCGAAAATCACCTGCCGCTGCGCCGACGAGTACGCAAAGGACAACTGGGTGAACCACGCCGCGATCCATTTGCTGAATATCGCCACGATGGTCAGTGCCGCCGCGATGAAAAGGGCCGTGGGGCCGCTGAACAAGACGCTGACGTCGACGATCATTCCCACGCTGATCAAGAAGAAGGGGATGAAAATCGCATTGCCGATGAACTCGATGCGGTTCATCAATGCCGAGGAATGCGGAATCAGCTTGTTCAGCGCGAGACCCGCCACGAACGCGCCGATGATGTGCTCCAATCCGGCCACCTCGGCCAGGAAGGCCGCGAAAAACACCACGCACAGCACGAAGATGTAATGCGCGGTCTTCTCGCCCTCCACCCGCCGGAAGAACCATTTGGCAACCTTGGGGATGATGCCGAACATGATGGACAGGAAAATGGCAAATGAAATACCGAGCGTTACCCAGAATTGCTGATCGAGCTGCCCCTGCGAAGCACCGATGATCACCGCGAGGATGATCAGCACGGCCGTGTCGGTCAAGATCGTGCCGCCGATGGTAATGGCCACCGCCTCGTTCTTGGATATGCCGTAGCTATTGACCACCGGATAGGCCACCAGCGTATGGGTAGCGAACATACTCGAAATCATGATGCTGGCCAAGGTATCGTAACCCAACAGGTAATAACAAACCGGGTAGCCGATGGCAATCGGAATGGCGAACGTAAAGAGACCGAACAGGAGGCTCTTGTGGCGGCTTTTTCGGAACTCGTTCATATCCAGCTCGAGCCCCGCGATGAACATGATGTACAGCAATCCGATGGTGGAAAACAAGTCGACCGCCGCGTTCTTTTCGAGGAGATTCAAGCCGTGCGGCCCGATGGCAACCCCCGAAAGGATGAGCCCGATGATGCCGGGGATCTTGATCTTCCGCAGCAGGATCGGCGACAGGAGAATGATGAAAAGCACCAGCGAAAAAACGAGTACCGGATTTTGCAATGGCGTTTCAAAAGCATGCGAAATATGTTCAACGATCGATTTGTTCATCCATGTCGTATTTGAGGTGTTGCCCAAACATACGTATTGATGACGGACTAGGCAAGGTATCTTTAAAAGTTACCCCATTTTCGACGAAACCCTGGAGAGCAGCAACGAGCCCAACACCCCCGACAGCAGGGATGCTACCAACACGGAAAACTTGGCTTCGGCCATCAGGAGCTCCTGTCCGGCAAACGAAAGCAACGCAATGAAAATGGACATGGTAAACCCGATTCCCGCCAAAAAACCCACCCCGATGAGCTGCGACCATGAGGCGCGATCGGGCATCGTACACCAACCCAGCTTGACCGAAATCCACGAAATGAGCGTGATGCCGACCGGTTTGCCGACCGTGAGGCCTAAGATGATGCCGAGGCCAAGGGGCGTGAATAAACCTTGAAACATCTCTTCCTGAAAGCGGATGTTGGTGTTGGCCAACGCGAACAGCGGCATGATGACGAAATTGACCGGCTTGACCAGCAGGTGTTCCAGCTTTTCGAGGGGAGATTCCTTTGCATCCGGCGTGGTTGGCAACGCCATGGCCACGAGTACGCCGGCAATGGTGGCATGGATGCCCGAATGGTGGATAAAATACCAGATGAAAAGTCCCGGAACGAGGTACAGGCCTATACGTTTGACTCCCATACGGTTGAACAGAAGCAACATCGCGAACACACCCAGCGCACACAACAAGTAAGCGGCATGCAATTCGGTGCCGTAAAAAATCGCGATCACCAATATCGCGATCAGGTCATCGACAATAGCCAATGCCGCCAAAAAGATCTTGAGCGATGTCGGCACCTTTTTGCCCAACATGGTCATGATGGCCAACGCAAACGCGATGTCCGTAGCCATCGGGATACCCCATCCGCCTGCGGTCGGCGTGCCCGCATTGAACAGCGCGTAGATCGAGGCGGGGACGAGCACCCCGCCGATGGCGG
This sequence comes from Parapedobacter sp., assembly GCA_037190485.1. Classification (GTDB taxonomy): domain Bacteria; phylum Bacteroidota; class Bacteroidia; order Sphingobacteriales; family Sphingobacteriaceae; genus Parapedobacter. The sequence goes on along the minus strand of JBBCJB010000007.1, from coordinate 43,342 downwards.
CCAAAATCGGCAATGCCGCCTTTTTCGGGGACGACAATTCGCCTTCCACCAACTCGCGCTTGATTTCGAGCCCCACCAGCAGGAAGAATACCGCCATCAGCCCATCATTGATCCACAGCAATACCGGATAGCGGAGGTGCAGCCATTCGGTTTGGATGCCCCATTCGCTGGCCAATAGGCGTTCAACGTGAGGCCCTAATGGCGAATTGGCCGCGATTAGCGAGACCACGACGCAAAACAGCAAGATGACGCCCCCTGCGGATCCGGATTTGAGGAATTCGCGGAAAGACCGTAGATTGATCAACTGAGCCATGGCGGCAAAGGTAGCGAAAAGACAGGATACGCAAAGGCAGCCTGCGTACGCTAGTGAATCGGCAGACCTGCCACGATTCCCATCAAATCTTCTCCCCGGATGTTCTTGGCAATGATCTTGCCTTCCGGGTCGAGCAGGAAGTTTTGTGGTATAGCTTGAATGGAATACAATGCGGCCACTTCGCTTTTCCATACAGCAAGGTCAGACACTTGTGTCCATTCCAGACCATCGGCCTCGATGGCTTTCAGCCAGTCTGCCTTCCGGGCATCGAGCGATATCCCCAGGATCGTAAATTTTTCACCGCCATAGGCCGCGTAAACCTCCACCAGATAGGGATTTTCCAATCGGCAGGGTTTGCACCACGAGGCCCAAAAATCAAGCAATACATATTTACCGCGGAACGAGGCGAGGGCAACGGGTACGCCTGCGGTATCGGGCTGGGTAAATTCGGGAGCCTTGCTGCCAACTTCCGTTAATTGCAAGGACATGATCTTCTCCTTCAGTAGCTGGCCGCCAGGTGATACCTGAACCGTAGGCGCAAGCCGCCTGAATATTTCCATGGAGGCCGAATAGGTAGGCATGGGCCCCATGAGGTCCCTGACGATGTCTACGGCAATCGGCGACGAGGGGTTGGCATCGATAAAAGCCGACCGTTGCACCTGTTGTTCCTCCTCCACGCGTTCCATCAACCGATCGAATTTGGCTAGCGCCGCTTGATCGCGGTTTTCGCGGGCCTTTACGTATTCAGCCCCCATGGTTTCCAGCTCGCTGTACAGCGGGGCCAACATGGATTTGAGCGTCTTCAAGTCCCGGTTGGCCGGGCCTCCTTCGATTTCGGCGTTATGGATGGAGTCTTTGCTTCGCAGGAAAACCGTTGTCGGTTCAAGGTAAACATCCAGGTAATCGCGTCTGGGTGCCGACCCGGCTTCTTCGTGCAGGAGGCTAAGATAAGCTTTTACCGGCCGGTCGAGCCGCGTGACGTAGCGGAACTCCCCCCCAGCCAGGGTTAGCGTATCCGCAATCCGCGTCTTATTGTCAACCGCATAGTTTACCACGAGTTTCAATGGTTGCTGTATGGCGGAAAACTTGCCTTCAACGACGTAATCGGCCAATTGGGCGACGCCCAGAACAGGCGCCGCAACCAATATCGTAAACAGGTTAATACCCTTCATTTTGCACCAACTTTGGATTTCGAAGCAATTCTGCCGTATTGAACGGCAAGTAGAGCCGCGTAGCGTCCCGTCCCTTGGACTCCAGGAATGGAATGGCGGTACCGAACCGACGCATATCCTGCCAACGCCTGCCCTCCCCCACGAATTCCCGCCGGCGCTCGCGCGCGATCTCTGCCAAAAAGTCGTCGGCATTCGTAAAATCAGCGGCATCGCGTTGGCTGGTGCCCCGTGCCTGCCGCAGTGCATTGAACCTAACGACATCGATGGTTCCCATGCGGGCACGGGCTTCGGCCGAAATCAGGTAGGCTTCGCTGAGCCGAACAAGCGGATAGACGATGAACGCGTTGGATGGCGGTTGCAGCGTGTCGGTGGAAAATTTGAGCAGGTAGGAGACCTCTTCTCCGATGCTGTTGTTCCGCTGCTTGTAAAGCACGCCAAGGCGGCGGTCATTGGCCTCGTACGAATCCACCAATCCGGGATCGACCCACGTCAATCCGGCCGCCGCACCGCGGAATGGCGGTGCCGGGGAATACATGGCGTAAAGCCCGGCGCGATCGTAGTTGGTGATGGGCTCAGACACCCGCCAGAGCATCTCCTGGCTGCCGGTGGAAAACCGGAACGTTTCTCCGAAATCTCCGGTGTGCAAGGAAACACCCCCAGCTTCAATGACAGCTTCGGCAAGGCTATGCGCTACCGACGGGTTACCCCGCTGCAGTTGGACGCGCGCCAGCAGGAGTTGTGCCGCCTGTTTGCAGATCACATCGGGCGAACTGAAAGCGCCCAGCAAGGGTATGGCTTCCTCAAGGTCGGCAACGATGCGTTGATAGACCTCCTCTTCGGTGTTTTTGTTCCGCCGGATGGTGTTGATATCGGTTTCCATATCCAAGGTCAGGATGACCCCGCCATACGTCTCTACCAAGCGGAGGTAATGATACGCCCGGATGGCCAGGGCTTCGCCAAGTGTCTGGTTAAAGGAAGCGGAGTTCCGGTTACGGACGTAATTGATGATGAAATTGGCATTGCCAATACTTGCATAGGCACCGCTGTAGGCGCGCCCGTTGCCGAAGCCGTCTTCGATGTTGGGGTTGCAATCGTCATACGACCGGGGATTGAATTGCGCCGGCGTGGTGCCTTGCAGCGAGATGATGTCGTCACTGTAGATATCCCAAACCGGGTAGGGTTGGTAAAAGATGAGGCTGGGCCGATATGCGCCACGCAGGAGCAACGGAATGTCATTGTCCTGGATATCGTCCAAGCCGATGGATGTGTCTGGCGTCGGATTGTCGAGCTTGCCACTGCAGGCCGCCAACAGCCAACCTGCCAGCACGACACAGCCTATCGGTAATCTTAATATGGTGTTCATTTCGTTTACGTGTTAATCTTAAAATGTGATATCGAGTCCCAACGAATACGTACGTGGCATCGGCGCAATACCCTGCTGCCAACCGCTTTCCATGGCCTGCTCCGGATCGTTTGACGTGAGGGCACGATCGCGCCATAAGTACAGGTTCTGCCCCGCAACGTAGACCCTGCACTTGGAGAATCCGATGCGTTTGAGCCCCGGCGTGACCACATCATAGCCAAAGGTGAGGTTCTTGAATCGCAGGTAGGATGCATCAAACAGGTACAATGTGGACACGCGGTTATTCCAATCGTTGGTTTGCCCGGCTCCGTGCGGGCCAACCACGGCGCGGGGATAACGGGAATCACTGCCAGGGCCTGTCCAACGGTCAAGCACCCATTCGGGCTTGTTGTCCATCACGCCGGTGAAATTATTGAAGCCATACTGACGTGCGTCCTGGTCGCTGTAATTGTATACCTTATTGCCGGCGGTGAACACAAACAGGGCGCTGAGGCTGAACCGCTTGTAGGCAAGATCGGTGTGGAATCCACCGGTCATCTTAGGTTGCGCGGTGGGCACATAGATCATATCGGCTTGATTGATGACGCCATCCCGGTTCCGGTCTTCATAGATGACGTCGCCTGTCTGGTCATCGACCCCCAGTGCGTTGTACAGCTGCAGCAGGCCTGCAGGCTGACCCACCCGGATAAAACCGCGCGGACCGGCCGGGATGTATCCGCCGTAACCGATAATGCTGTCTCGCAGTTGGGTTACCCTGTTTCGGTTAATGTTTGCGTCCACGCCTACCCGCCAGGTAAAATCACCCGCATGGCGGGATGGGCTTCCCACCGAAAGGGATAGGTCCAGCCCGGAGTTGCGCATCCCGCCGAGGTTGCCCCGTTGGGAAGAAAACCCGCCACTGGAAAACGGTATCTGCAAACTGGTGAACAGGCCGTCCGTATTTTTGACGTAATATTCTGCCGTAAGGTCGATCCGGCCATCAAAAAAACGACCTTCTACACCGGCGTCGTATTGCTTGGTACGCTCCCACTTCAGGTCGGGGTTGCCCAGCACCGTGCCGAGCTGGAGCGCAGGTTGGTTTAGGTAGGTTTGGGTGGCGGCCATCGTCATGACATCAAACAAGCCCAACGGACGGATATTGCCCGTGATGCCGTAACTGGCCCGCAACTTCAGGTAACCGATCCAGGATTGCCCCTTTAAAAATTCCTCCTGACCAAGCAGCCATCCGGCAGACACCGCTGGAAACCAGGCGTACCGGAAATTGCGCAGCTTGCTGGAACCGTCATGCCGCAGCGATGCGCTGAATAGGTACTTGCCCGCCCAAGAGAGGTTGGTACGCAAGAAATAGGAGGATGAATTCTCCAGGTACTGCCGGTTGAGGTAACGGTAGTTGTTGTTATAGGTCGCCGCATTGCCCGGTGCCCACAGCCCTTCACTTGACGGGAATCCTTCCAGCACGTACCCCTGGGTGGCATACCGGTTTTCGGTGAATTCCTGCCCCAGGACAGCGTCGCCTTCGAGCTGGCTGAACCGCAGGCGGTAGGTAAGCAGGTTATTGAAGGTATAGCGCAGTCCGTTGTTTAGCGTGGTGCTCAGGCTTCCGCCGGCATATTGCCCCTCGTAAGAAAAGGGCGTGTAGAAATACCGGTCATCGATATCGCTTTTGGATGCGGCAAGCATGGTGCGGAACGCAAAGTTTTTAGGCAGCTTGACCTCCGCCATGGCGTTGCCCACGTAATTCCAGGTGGAGGTGGTGGGCCGGTAGCCTTCCATCGCTCCATAGGGATGTTCCTGTGCACCGAACCAATAGCCGTAGGTGCCATCGGCATTGCGCGCAATCTCTTCGGGCATATCCGGACGCGCGGCGATGGCACCGAACAGGTTGCCAACGATGTTGTCGGCAAGTCCGTTTGAAATACTGATGTCGCCGGCAACGGTAAGCCAAGGGTAAAGTTGCTGGGTGACCGACAACTTGCCGGAATAGCGATTAAACCGGCCCTTGCCGATGGAGTTGTCTTCGCCGAACTTGCCGAAAGAAAGGTAATAACCGCTTTTTCCGCTGCCGCCGCTCACACTGGCCTGGATGTTATGCATCCCAGGGCGGTCTGGCATCAGCTTGTCAACCCAGTTGAAATCGTTGGGTTCCAATTGCAGGTTATCGATCTGGGCATTGAGCTGGTTTTTCTCGCTGTTCAAGGCGGCAATCTGGGCCGGTGTCAATCCACCCCCGGCCAATCGGCCATCGATGTCGCCGATGCGATTTTCGCGCGACTCGTTAAAGATAAGCTGGTATTCCGACCGGTTCATCGGGCGGTAACCGAATTGCGTGGTGGTAAAACCGTAATAGCTGTTTAACGCGATGGTCGGCTTGCTGTTCAATTGTCCTTTTTTGGTGGTGATGAGGATAACACCCTGGGCACCGCGCGCACCGTATATGGCTGACGAGGCTGCATCCTTGAGTACCTCAACGGAAGCGATATCCTGTGGATTGAGGTTGCTGAGATTGAAATTCGCTCCGGTGGATGTGGGTGTCATCGGTGCGCCGATGGCGTCGACCACCAGTCCGTCAATGACAATGAGCGGATTGGCTCCGGTACCACCGAGGTTGCCTTGGGTGGTCTGCACACCGCGTACCACGAAGTTCGGTGCGCTGCCCGGCGACGACCCGGTATTTTGCACGTGCAATCCGGCCACGCGTCCCTGCAATGCGCCGATGGGGTGACTTACGAGGTTTTCTTCGGGCTTCAACTCACCGACCCGGGCGACTGAACCGGTAATTTCGCTCCGCCGTCGTGTGCCGTAGCCGATGACCACCGTCTCGTCCATGACGGTATTGGTGGCCCGCAGCAGGATGCGTAACGGGCTGCCTCCGCCTGCGGGCAGTTCGATGGATTCATACCCCACCATGCTGATCTGCAGCATCGCTTGGGGTTCCACCCGGCTAAGGGTGAATTGTCCCTGTGCGTCGGTAAATGTAGCCCGCGTGGTTCCCTTGATCCGTACGGTAACATTCGATAATGGGTTTCCCAAACTGTCAATTACCTGTCCACGCGCATCGTATTGCGCCTGATGGCCAGTCCCATCGCGTTTCGCCCGAACCACAACGGTCTTGCTATCGATGGTGAAGGCTAGCTGCTGGTCGGCGAACAGTTGTTCCAGGGCCAACTCAAGCTCCACGTCGTTGAGCGTAACGGTAACAGGCGTGGCATGGGCGATAAGCTGCTCATTGTACAGGAAATTGTATCCGGTCTGTTTCTTGATGTCGCGGAATACGGACTTCAGCGTTGCCTGTTGTGTAGTCAGTGTAACCCGTTGGGCCACACTGGCAGCGCTTACGTGCAAAAAAGCAGTAAGCAGGATGAGGGCGGTTAACCGCATAATCAACCTAATTTTTTGGTAATTAATTTTATACATTTGCTAAGGTTGGTGCTAAGGCAGCCTGCCCCATGTTTCGAAGGCTAGCGGCAGTCTGCGGTAAAACATCATTTCATGTTGGTGTCAGGCCCAATCACATGACCAGGAGTGTGTCCAAGCACTTCTGGTTTTTTATGGGCGGCGCGCGTGTGTTACGTCATGGTGGTATCATTTCGTTTTCGTTTTTACGTAAATCGTCCGGCCCTCGATGCGAAAGGTCACATCGCCGGCCTGTTCCAATAGCTCCAATACTTTCGAGACGTCTTCAAACCGAGACACACCGCCACCCAAGCGGTCGGTAGGCTTAGGCCCCTCATAAACCACGTTCACGTCATACCAACGTTCAACAGCCTTCATGACATCGTCGATGCTCGCTTCGTCAAACATGAACTCGTTGCTTTTCCAAGCCACATACCGATCGGTATCGACATCGCTTACCTGCAGCCTTCCTCCGACTAAGGCACTTTGTTGCCCGCGGTTTAGTACGGCATGTTGTATGGGCGCATGATCCGTAAGCATCACTTTCACGCGTCCCTCCACCAAGGTTGTTTTCGTTACGGCATCGTCCTGATAAGCGGAGATATTGAATTCGGTACCGAGCACTTCAACGGCCTGCCCAGCACTTACCACCCGAAAAGGTGTCTTTGCCGTCGATACCTGGAAAAAGGCTTCACCGGTTAAAAAGATGACGCGTTCGTGGGGACTAAACCGCGCAGGATACTTCAATGTGCTGTTGGCATTCAGCCACACGTTAGACCCATCTGGCAGTGAGATGCGATACACTCCTCCCCGTGGGGTGGTGAGTACCATGTGGGCGCCGTCGCTGGGCTTGCCTGTGTCCGGATCGGCTTGCGCTCCATCCAACACGTTGGTCCCATCGGCATAAGTAACGCCCTTCCCGACCACGATACCCTGTTGTGATTCGTTCAATGCGATGGTACGGCCATCTTCCAACGTGAGGGTTGCCCGGTTACTTCCGGGCAGAATGGCCGCTGCGCCGGCCATCCGATCGTGGGCTTGAGGGCTGATTCTCAACGTCAGCAACCAACTACCCAACACCACGGCAATGATCGCCGCCGCGGCGTAAGGCAACCATCCCTTGAAGCGACCCACCTGAACCGTTGGCGTCCCCGAGAAACGAATCCGGGCACGCAAGCCTTCTTCGACCCGTGCGAGTGCAGCGTGCATACCGGCTTGTTCCTGTCCAGCTTGCGATCGATTGGTGGCGAACTGTGCCTCGATCACTTGGCGGAGCGGTGTTTCATGGCCAAATTCCAGGAAATGGCGGAGCAGGATCGCGTCTTCCTCCTTAGACGTTTCGCCGGTTAAGTAACGTGAATAAATCTCGTGCAACGATTCGTGTCTTTCCATTTACGCTATTATACGAATGGCAGGCGCCCGAGGTATGCTCCGTCCTAAAAAAAATGTGATTAATGGCCGAAGCTGAAGGTAAAGGCGAAGAAAAGCAGGTAAAAACCGAGGTCCTTGCCCAGCATCTCCCGCAAAAAACGGTTTGCCTTGACCATATGGTCTTGCACGGTACCACGGCTTACCCCTAACAAATCGGCCACTTCCTCATAGCTTTTCCCTTCTATCCGGCACAAGCGGAAGATCCGTTGCCGTTGCGGGGGGAGTTTGCCGATTGCCTCGCCCAGAAGCACTTCGGCTTCCTTAAAATCGATGTACTGTTCGACATGGTCGTAGGCTTGCGGCCCGGTTACCGATAATGCTTCGATCATCCGTTGTTTCGCTGCCCTCCGGTAAAAGTCGATGGCAAGGTTACTCGAAATCCGGAAGAGGTAGGCCTGGAAAGAAAGCAACGGGTCGATCGCGGCCCGCTGATCCCAAACTTTCAGGAAGACATCCTGCAGCAGTTCTTCCGCAACGCGTTCCGAACGGACGATTTTGATCATGTTCACATAGATACGTTCCTTATAACGCTCGTAAAGCACAAAAAAGGCATCTTCATTCCCCTGCCGTAGTGCCTCCAGCAATTCGGGTTCGGGTAAAGAAACGATGCGCTTTGCTTGCATGCCCCAATTTTAATTCAAATTGATAAGAATACCTAACGCAATCCAACAAAAACCCAAGGCATTCAGGATGGCGTATGGAGGGCAGCGTTTCCGGCCTTTCGCTTTTTTTCGATTAGTTTAAAATGCCGTTTGCTTCGGTTAGTATCAAGGGCTTTCCGTCTGTTACGACAATGGTATGTTCGTGCTGTGCCATATTGCCGCCTTTGTTACCGACCATCGTCCAACCGTCATTAAGTTCCATTGCATAAGTCGAAGTCGTCGAGATAAAGGTTTCGATCGCTACCACAGCGTTTTTCTTGAAACGCCTTTGGTCGAAACGGTTTTTGTAATTCAGGATCTCATCGGGCTGCTCGTGCAAGCTTCGTCCGATTCCATGTCCACCAAGGTTCTTGATGACTTTGAAACCTCTTTTTTTAGCCTCGGTTTCCATGATGAGGCCAATGTCCGCAATTTTTACACCTCCTTTGATGTTACCGATCGCTATTCGTAGTATTTCTTTTGAAGCGTCAACCAATTTTTGATGTTGGTTGATGTCTTTTCCAAGCACGAATGAAGCACCGTTATCGGCCCAAAATCCGTCAAGTTCGGCTGAAACATCAATGTTTATTAAGTCGCCTTCTTTTAGTATCCTTTTTTCGGTAGGGATGCCGTGGCAAAACTCATTGTCGACACTTATGCAGTTCCATCCTGGAAATCCATAAGTTAGATGAGGCGCTGACCTTGCACCAAACTCCGATAGCATTTTCGCGCCGTATTGGTCAAGTTCTTTTGTACTCATTCCAGGTTGAGCGTAGTTTATCATGCTTTTCAAGGTATGTGCAACAGCATAACTCGCTTTTTGCATCCCCAACAGTTCTGCTTCTTTTGTTATTGACATGCGTTTCAATTTCTGGCGGTCGTCCTATACGCTCCGCTACCGCATAAATATACGCAATAAGCCGCTTTACACAAAGCATTTCCCGCAAGAAGAAGAACCGGAAGCCGTTATCAAATCCATAAGAAGCTTTTTGCGCGATACCTAATGTCCGTTCTATACAATTTTATCCGGTCTGTAACTGTAAGCGACCGGGCGCTTCAACAAAAAGACGAAGACAGCGGGATCGATGTTTTAATTTGTTTCCGAAAATCACGATGTTTGGCCTAATCATGTCGAGCACATCGGATTAATGGCGTATTCCTCATTGGTGATGGCCCTGATGAAGCCATATTGACCGATTGTTTCAACCAATTGGCCGAAAACGGGGAAATCCAGGCACCGCTTACCAAGCAATTCTGGGGCGATACCTTCGGCATGGTCAAAGACAGGTTCGGAATCAATTGGATGATTACCATCAACAAATAGCTAGCAACGATGAACAAATCACACGAAGAACAATGCCCTACACCTTTTGCCCAAACGTATTTTCACGGCACGAAAGCTGACTTAGCGATTGGCGAACTGATTGAACCTGGCTTCAACTCAAACTTCGGCCAACAGAAAAAAGCAAGCTACATCTTCCTGTCTGCCACGTTGGACGCGGCCATTTGGGGTGCGGAACTCGCTTATGGCAAAGGACGGGAGCGAATCTATTTGGTGGAGCCGACAGGAGCGATCGAAGACGATCCGGACCTGACAGACAAAAAATTTCCGGGCAACCCCACGAAGTCTTACCGTTCGAAAGGACCATTTAGGGTGGTGGGCGAAGTGACTAGCTGGCAAGGACACCCTGCAGAACAAGTCAAGGCGATGAAAGCGCACCTCGACAAACTGAAAGAGCAAGGCATCGATTCGTTGAATGACTGAGCGAAAAATATGGGTACCACGTACAGCATCACGGACAAGTTCGGCAGGGAACTCGCTGAACTATTAGCAGAAAAAATCACGACCGTCCATCCCGGTTTTCCGGCCGCCGAGTTCATCGACGACGTCACCCGCTCCGTACCCGGCAAGTCGTATACCCAGCGGGTGGACGTCATTGCCGACAAACTGCATCGCTATCTACCGAACAGTTACCCCGATGCCATTTCGCTATTGCTGCGCATACTGGGCCCGCCGAACCCCAATGAGACCGGCATGTTTACCCACTATTATTGGGTATTGCCCATTGGCAAGTTTGTAGAGAAATATGGGTTGGCGCACCCGGAAGTTTCGCTGAATGCCATCGAAGAAATCACGAAAAGAAACACGGGTGAATACGCCGTGCGTGCCTATATCCGCACCTATCCCAAGCTAGCCTTGGCGAAGATGACTGAATGGGCGCGCGCCCATGATTTCCATCTGCGAAGGTTGGCAAGCGAAGGCCTCCGCCCAAAATTACCCTGGGCTCCGAAACTGGACACGTTCAACAAGGATCCGCAGCCGGTGTTTGCGGTGCTGGAGTTGTTGAAAGAAGACGAAATCAAATTCGTGAAAAAATCAGTGGCCAACCACCTGACCGATTGGCTGAAAGTGAATAAACCGGCCGCATCGGCATTGATCAGGGAGTGGTCTGCGTCCAATAATCCAAACACCCGGTGGATCGTCAAACACGCTACCCGGAAAATACAGCTCGTCTAAGGATGGTTACTTCACGCACACCTATCGCTCGCTACCGATCAGCGAGTAACTGCTCACCTTGTTGATACGTATTCCGTTTTTGAAGGTCGCCGCCTTCACCGTGCAGGGGGCGGCTATGGCAAACGGCTTCTCGTAGCTGGTCGCGGATGCTGTCGGTTCGGTACCATCTACCGTATAACGGATATCAGGCTGGAAGGTGTGCGTCGACAACGAGACCGTCGCACCGGAGCCGACGGCATCCCGCCTTACATCGTACAGCACATTAAACGCACTTTGGGCGTATTTGATGCCCCGTTGCTCGTATCGTACATATTGCGCCTCCATGCGGCGGATAAAGTCGTCCCAATCCTTGAGCCGACGTTCAGTCCATGCCACCTCGGCAAGCGCGGCAACACGTGGGAAGGTCATATAGTCCGCGTAGTCGGGGCTGTGGATGTACTCCGCCCAGACGTTGCCCTGCACGCCGAGGATAAAGTTCGCCTCCTCCTTGGACAGTTCGTCAGGTATGGGTTCGTAGCCATAAACCTTTTGCAGCGGCAGGTACCCCCCGATCGCAAACGGCTCGAGGTAGGGCTCACCTTGGTAATAATCAAAATACATATGGGTATGGGGCGTCATGACAACCGGATGATGCATCCGGGCAGCCTCGATGCCGCCCTCGATGCCACGCCACGACATCACGGCGGCATTGGGCGCCAAACCACCTTCCAGTATTTCGTCCCAACCGATGATCCGCTTGCCCTTGGTCCGGAGAAATCGCTCGATCCGGGTAATGAAGTAGCTCTGCAACTCATGCTCGTCTTCAAGCCCTTCGTCCTGGATACGCTTTTGGCAATGGGAACACGCTTCCCAGCGCTTCTTGGGGGCCTCATCCCCGCCGATGTGGATGAATTCGCTGGGAAACAACGCAGCTACCTCGCTCAACACGTTTTCCAGGAACACAAACACCTCCTCCTTTCCACCGCAATAGATGTCTTCTTGTATTCCCCAATTAATCAACATTTCAGCTGGCTCGCCGGTGCAGGACAGTTCCGGATAGGCCACCAACGCCGCATACGTATGCCCGGGCATTTCGATTTCGGGCACGACCGTTACGTACCTGGCCTGGGCATAAGCAACGATTTCGCGCACTTGATCCTGTGTGTAGAAGCCCCCGTGGGGCGTATGATCCACGCGATCGCCACAGGCGAACTGGGTGCCTGCGCGCCAAGCGCCCACCGAAGTGAGCCGGGGATATTTCTTAATCTCGATGCGCCACCCGTGGTCTTCGGTCAGGTGCCAATGGAACGTGTTCATTTTATGCATGGCCAGGTAATCGATGTATTTCTTGATGTATTCCACCGAATAGAAATAACGCCCGACATCCAGCATCAATCCGCGCCAGCCGAATCGGGGTTTGTCAGCGATCTCTACCGCCGGCAATGCAGTCGCCGCCCCTCCGTGTGCCGTGGGTAGCAGTTGCAGGATGCTTTGCGTGGCATAGAACACACCGGCAGGCTTGCTGCCACGCGCACTGACCCGATCGGCAGAGACTGTGAGCCGATACCCTTCATCGCCCAGGGTATCCGTTTCGAGACCAAGGAAAATGCTATTTTTCGCATGGGGAGAAGCCGCGACACCCACGTCGGGGCGTATGCCGACCAATTTCTCCAATTCGTCTGCCAGCTGGTTACCGATAGCTGTCAAATCCCGATCTTCGCCCGAGACCAGTATCCTGGTTTCGTTATCCAGCACAAAGTTTCCCGAACGCTGTTCCAGGTACAGTGGTTTTGGCACGATGGTAATACCAGCCTGCGTACCGGGCTGTGCCATGACATCATGCACCAAAACCAGATTAACCGAAATCATTAACAACAGGAAATGGGTGTTCTTCTTCATAAACGTTAGCGTTTGACTATGTAAAGCTGTTTCTTCGTTAACGGAACCCTCAGGCTGGGGTTCCGGGCACCGCAAACATAAAGATTAAGAAAAGGAATGGAAATACGCAATCGATTGATCAATTTTGAGATACCGCGAAATCGATCACTGGCCGGTTAGACAAACGTTTGCGTTCATTTTTAATTTTGAAATTCAATCCGGAAAACCTATCATTGCCCTTGAGAAGATACAATCGCATGTTGTTTCGGACTCAAGGAAACGCAATAGACCAATTTATAGATTTCCGGCATTTTTGGGTAGGGCTTGAAAGCGATGAAAGGCACGACAGTTAAGGAAAACAGGGAATTTTCGCCCGAGGTGTTATTCAGGCAATATTATCCTCGTTTATGCGATTTCGCCAAACGGCTGCTGCGCGATGGCGAGCAAGCGAAGGATGTGGCCCAGGATGCCTTCGTCAGCCTCCTGGAACACCAAGGCGCGATGTCAGATCATCCTGCCGCCATAAAGGCCTTTCTGTACAGCTCGGTCAAATACGGTTGCCTGAACCGGTTGCGCCATCAGCAAGTCGAAAAGCGGTATGAACAATCGCATCCCCTCCCCCTGACCGATGGGAAACACATACTCAGCGCGATGATAGACGCCGAAATCCTGGGTGAAGTACGTGAAGCGCTCCACGCACTGCCCACGGGCTGCGCCCTTGTGCTGCGAAAAGGCTACCTGGAAGGGCTCAAGAACCCGCAGATCGCCAAGGAATTGGGCATCAGCGTCAATACCGTCAAAAGCCAGAAACAACGCGCCCTAACCTTGTTAAGGGAGCGGCTATCGCCACAGGCGATGATGCTCTTGCTTCCATTTTTGCTTTCTTGAGGGTATCCTGAATAAAAATCACTTTTCTTTCCACCCACTTTCGCCGTTCGCGTTTCTTAGCCTATAAAGAAAAGCGAATTATCGAAGACATGGAAGACGAACATGCCCTTTACATCGCCCGGCTGATTGCCGGCCACCTGAAGCAGGAATTGACGCCCGAGGAAGAGACGGAACTGCAACGGTTGCTTAGCGCCGACGAAGCCAACCGGCAATTACTGGAACGCTACCGGGATACGGCGTCCGCGCAGGAACGGATTGCCTATATGGACGGGCTGGATATTGCGGCCGACTGGGATCGCGTTGCACGTAAACGAAACGCCGCCGTCGGTAAGCGTGGGGCCTTTCGGCTGCGCTGGCTGGCGTATGCCGCCTCGACCCTGATGGTGATCGGTACCGCTACCTGGTGGATGGGGCGGAAAAAAGACGCGGGCATCGTGCAAGATCCGCAATATGGGTACCGCAACGACGTGTTGCCGGGCAACGAACAGGCCACGCTTACCCTATCGGACGGCAGCATCCGCCCACTGGGCACGCAAGCCGTACAGTTGAGGGAAAAGGATGGCACGCGGATCCTCGGCATGGCAGGCGAATTGAATTACGCCGGGACGAATGCCCCTGAAGGCAATCTGGCGCTCTATAATACGCTGAACGTACCGAAAGCGGGATTTTACCGGATAATCCTGCCAGACAGCTCGCGCGCGTGGGTCAATTCGCTATCCAGTTTGCGTTTCCCCACCCGTTTCGAGCAAGGCGAGCGACGGGTCATTTTGACGGGCGAAGCCTATTTTGAGGTTGCGAAAAAACATGCGCATCCATTCATCGTAGCGGTAAATGGCAAAGAAATACAGGTGTTGGGAACAAGTTTCAATGTTTCCGCCTATGGCGAGGTTACCACGACCACGCTTATCGAGGGTTCGGTGAAGGTAACGGACGGCGGTGTACACCGACTGCTGCGCCCCGGTCAGCAAGCGGTCGCGACAACGGGAAAGGTCATTGTCGCACAGGCCGACATCGAAAAGGCGACTGCCTGGAAAACCGGCTTTTTCCATTTCAGCGGGGATTCGATACAAACCATCATGGAGCAATTGGCCCGCTGGTACGACCTCGAGATCAGCTATCTGGACACGATGCCGGCAAAACGTTTCGGAGGCAGCATCAGTAGGCAGGCAACGTTGGCCAACGTATTGGAGATGCTGAAGGATGTCAGCAAGCTCGAATTTGAAATCGAAGGAAGAACCCTACGTGTAAAAACAATCAATTGACATCATTAAAATCAAAAACGCCATGACATGACATGTACTACGCTAAAAGGCCAATAAAAAACCGGAAGCGCACCACCGCTCCCGGCATGATCAAGGCCCTGCACGTAATCGACTAGCTATACGTTTTAAAACCCTAACAATGCGAAAATATGAATAACTTTTTTAAAAGTTGCTTTGGCGTGCTTTTAATAGCAAGGATTATGAAGTTGACCATCGTACTCATCCTGGTGTTGTCGCTAGGTGCTTACGCCACCAGTAGCGGCCAGCAAATCACGCTGGCCGTCAACAAGGCGACCATCAGGGATGTGCTCTCAAAAGTGAGGGCACAGAGCGGTTATCGATTCCTTTATGAGGAGGATGTGCTTCAACGGGTAAAACCGTTGACCTTCGACCTGAAAAATGTACCGGTAACGACGCTGTTGGATGAAGTCCTGGCCGATGCCGGCCTGACTTACCGAATCCGCAATGGAACCATCACCATCACCGCGGCCCCACATCCCCCCACAAGACCGCAAGTACAGCAAGAACTTGAGGTACGTGGCCAAGTGACCGACTCGTCGGATATCTTGCAAGGCGTGAGCGTGGTGGTCAAGGGGAAATCGAACATCGGTACATCGACCGATGTGAACGGCCGCTACTTCCTGCTGGTGCCCAGTGGCTCGATATTGGTTTATCGGCTTATCGGCTATACGGAAAAGGAAGTGGTGGTAGGCGATCGGCAGTTGATCAACGTCACGCTGGATCCGGACGACACCGGCCTGGAAGAAGTCGTGGTCGTCGCCTTCGGCACGCAGAAAAAACAAAGCGTAGTGGGTTCACAGGCCACCATCAACCCCAAGGACCTGAAAGTGCCGGTCAGGGACCTGACCACAGCCATCGCCGGCCGGTTGGCCGGGGTGGTGGCTACCCAGCGCGGTGGAGGCCCGGGAGCGGATGGCGCCGACCTGTTTATCCGCGGCGTGGGTACCTTCGAATCCAGCCCCAGGGGGCCCCTGCTGGTCGTCGATGGCGTTCCGGACCGGACCATCAACAACATCGACCCCGAGGATATCGAAAGCTTCACCATCCTGAAAGACGCTACGGCCACGGCAGTATACGGCACGCGTGGCGCCAACGGCGTCATCCTGATCAACACCAAAAAAGGGAAAGCGGGCAAACCACAGGTCAACGCCGAGTTCAATCAGGCTTTCAGCAGGTTCACTGAATTGCCGGATTTCATCGATGGCCCCACGTTCATGACCCTATACAACGAAGGGCTGGCCATGCGCGGCCGTGCGCCGCTTTACACCCAGGAACGGATCGATCAACATGCCAACGGAACGGATCCCGACTTGTTTCCCAATGTCGACTGGTACGACGTGCTGTTCAATGATTTTGGCCGCAACAACCGCGCCACCCTCAACGTGAATGGCGGCTCGGAAAACGCGACCTACTACATCTCTGCCGGGTATTTTGGCGAAGTGGGGCAATTCAAGCGCGATGAGGTACAAGCGTACAATTCCGCGCTGAAGCTGGACCGTTTCAACTTCACCAGCAATGTGGACGTCAACCTCACCAAAAGCACCAAACTAGCCCTCGGCGTGAATGGGTTCATCACCAATGTCAACAGGCCCGCCTATGGCGTCAACGACATCTTTGCCTTGGCCACCTCCTCGTCGCCCCACATCATCCCGCCACAATATTCGAACGGACAATGGCCGCAATTGAAGGGGACACTACCCAGCCCCTACATGGCGCTTACCCAATCCGGGGTAACCAACAGCTACACCAACACCGTAAGGTCCAACATCCGGGTGGAGCAGGATCTATCCATGGTGCTTGACGGGCTTCGCGCCTCCACGATGTTCGCTTTCGATGTCAATGCCAGCAACGACCTCACCCGTAGCCGCACCTTGCAAACGTATTGGGCACTGGGCCGCGACCCGGAAAACAACCTGACAACCGAGATCTCTTCGCCCGGATCCAACGAATTGGACTTTGGGCTGGCGCGTTTCGGTGACCGCCGCTACTATACCGAATCGGCTATCAATTACGCCAACCGATTTGGATCGCATGACGTCTCGGGCATGCTCCTGTTCAACCAGTCTGACTTCAGCGATGCCTCATCCGGTGTAGACAGTTACAAAAAGGCCATTCCCTACCGGCAACGCAACGTAGTCGGTCGTGCCAACTACGGGTTTATGGACCGGTATTTCGCGGAGGCAAACTTTTCGTATTCGGGATCGGACAACTTCATCCCTACCGAGCGATACGGCCTGTTTCCATCATTCGGCGCAGGATGGCTGGTTTCGAATGAAAAATTCTTCGAAACCATCAGCCGGGTTATCCCCCATTTCAAGCTTCGCTACACCTATGGCGTGTCTGGCAATGCCGCCGTCACCAATGGCGACCTCCGGTTCCTGTACCTCACCACCATCGGCGAGGGAGGCGGTTACACCTTTGGCGAACCCGGCTCCACTCGATCATACACCGGCTATTACGAATCCCGGATCGGCGGCAATGTCCGCTGGGAGAGCTCCTATCGCCAAAACCTCGGCATCGAGCTCAATTTCCTGGCGAACGACCTCGCCTTGATCCTCGAACTGTTCAAGGAACGCCGGGAAGGCATTTTGCTTCCCAATTACGTCATCCCTTATGCATCCGGATTTACCGGGGACAACATCCCCTACAACAACATCGGAAAGACGCAAAACAAAGGGATCGACATCACGCTCGATTACAACCGGAACTGGAGCGACCATGATTTCCTGTCTTTCCGCGGCGTGTTCAACTACAACCAGAACCTTGCCGTATTTGACGGTCTGCCACCCTGGCGATACCCATACCAGAATCGCATCGGGCAGCCCATCGATCAGCGATTTGGCTACGTTGCCACCGGCCTGTTCCAATCGGAAGAGGAAATCGCGAATGCGGCTGTACAGTCTGGCGATGTCCGACCGGGTGATATCCGGTACAAGGACCTCAACGGCGACGGTATCATCAACGCCAATGACGAGACAGCCATCGGCTTTGGCGACCTTCCGCGCATCGTCTATGGACTCACGCTGGGCGGCGGATTCCAGGGTTTCGACCTAAGCCTTTTCTTCCAAGGGGTAGGCCAGGTCGATTTCAGCTATGCCAGCGGTTACGCCACCACCCCCTTTTCGCAGGGGGCGACCTACGGCAACATGTACGCGCAGGTATTGGATCGCTGGACCCCGGAGAATCCCGATTCCAGGCCGTTCTACCCCCGTCTATCGACCAATCAGGATGCGACGACCAACTATTATTCCAGCACGTGGTGGATCAGGCGGGCAGACTACCTGCGGCTCAAGCAGGCAGAGCTGGGCTATAACTTTACCGACAACGCATTTCTGGCCCGATTTGCCGTCAGGAAGCTCCGGATATACACCAATGGAACAAACCTGCTGACCTTCTCCCGATGGAAATTCTGGGATCCCGAATTAGGCGACGGTCGCGGTGCGGTGTACCCAAACATTACGACCTACAATTTCGGCATACGTGTTAACTTTCAATAACGAACGATGAGCAACTTTGCAATCCTGAAAAAGACCACCTTGGCAATCATCAGCATCGTGCTGCTGGGCATCCAAGGCTGTAACGACCGGTACTTCGAGATCCAGCCGGACAACATCCTCACCATCGACGAGATCTTCAAGAACAGGGGACAGACCGAACGCTGGTGGGCAGGCCTATTCACCAACATCCCCGATGTCATGCACCAGTCGTACACCCTCACCAGCGACGAGGCCGATGCAAGTAACTGGGGCAACCCGGGCTTGAACAGCGGGAACCCCGGCGCTCCAGGCTTCCAGGCCCTCTATGAGCGTATCCGGTTAGCTTCCATCTTCCTGGAGCGCATAGACGAAAATGAGGAAATAAAAACCCTGGTAAACGGCGCGGAACTCATCAGGCATTATAAAGGGGAAGCCCGTTTCCTGCGCGCGTATTACTACTGGCTCATGCTGCGCGAAATGGGGCCGGTGGTCATCGTCCCGCTAACCCCGGCTACCCCCGAAGATGATTTGCAGCTGCCACGCAGTTCGTGGGATGAATGCGTGGATTTCCTGATCAATGAGCTTGCCCTGGCCAAGCAGGATCTTCCTGTAGACTACTACCTGGAAGGCACCAACCAAGTGGACGGCACACAGGTTGGCCGAATCAACCAACTGATTGCCAACGCGCTCGAATCACAGATCTTGCTGTACCATGCCAGCCCGCTCTACAATGGCAACACGGCCGTGGCAGACTTCAGGAACCTGGACGGCAAGCAACTCATCTCCCAGGCCTACGATGCCAATCGATGGAATCGGGCGGCCGTGGCCGCCAAAGCGGCTATCGATCTGGCCGCGGCAAACGGCAAACAGCTGTTCAAGGCGCAAGACGGAGATCCATTCAGGGCTGCGTACCTTTCCGTGCGCAACCTGTACTGGGACGGGTGGCGCGTGGAGGGTATCTGGCTGCGCCCCAGCACGAGCACCTTTGACTGGGAAATCAGCTGCGCGCCGCGCTCCATACAGGGCACGGCCTATAATGGCTACGCCGTGGTACAGGGGTTGGTCGATGCCTTCAGGATGAACGACGGCACCTCGATCGCTGCCAGTTCATCCTACCGCGAGGACACTTACGCCGATGCGTCGACAGACTACTACGTGGCTGGTACCAATCAGATGCATGTGGCACGCGAAGCCCGGTATTATGCCTACATCACGTTCAATGGTGCGCTCAATCCGGGCGTTGCCAAAGCGGGCGCAGCCAACGCGCGGGTGGAGTTCTTCAATACCGGCACTTCAGGCAAGGCAGGCGCACCCCGCGACTGGCCGAAGACCGGCTACACCATCCGGAAAAACATCCATCCAACCTTCAGTGTAAGCCCGCAGGTGACCGTTGACAGGCCCGCTATGTTGATGCGCATGGCGGAGCTCTACCTTAATTATGCCGAAGCGCTGAACGAGGCCGATCCGGGCCATGCAGATGTCTTGACGTACCTCAACGCCGTGCGTACACGGGCAGGATTGCCCGCTTTGCTTCCCGGCATCAGCCAGGCTGCCTTACGGGAAGCGATCAGGCTCGAACGAAGGTTGGAACTCTGTTTCGAGGGGCATCGCTATTTCGACGTACGGCGGTGGAAAATCGCCGACCAACCGGGTTCGAATCAAGGTGGCGAGTTTTACGGCATGAACATGGATGCAGGCACACACTTGTCCGATCCCGAGTTTCACACCCGAACAGTCGCTTTCAGGCGCGCAGCATGGCAACGGCGTTTCTATTTCATGCCCTATGGCCAAAATGAAATGGATCGGAACAAACAATTGGTGCAATTTCCCGGATATTAATCATAACGACATGAAAAACTTCAGGCCTTACACTTGGCTCCTCATCACCATCATCTTCGCATCGGCCTGCGATCGGATCACGCCGCCGTACGAATCGCTTACCGATTCGCGGGAGGGCGCATCCATTTTCGTGGCCAAGGCCAACGGCGGAATCCAGAACCTGGCCATTTTCCCTTACGAACCGGAACGCACGTTCCGGTTCAACGCAGGTTTCGGGGCCGTTGGTCTCCCGGCAAACCCCATCGAAGTAACTTTCAGCGAAGATACGCATGCATTCGACAGCCTGAATGCCATCCGGATAGCCAATAACCAGCAACCCTACCTCCGCTTTCCGGATGACGCCTATCGCATCGACCAGCTTAAGCTCGTTATCCCTAAAGGCGGATTGTCTTCAGACTTTGCCACGCTGACCTACTTTCCGGAAAACTTCGACGCCGAAAACGATCATTTATTGGCCTTGACCATTACCAATGCTTCAGGCTACCCCATCACATCGTTGGCAAAAACCCTACTCGTTGTCGCACCGAAACTCGAACCCAAGCCCTTGGCCACGCGGGGCTGGGTCGCCACCGCCTCATCCCAGCAAGACAACGGATGGGAAGATACCGGACTGGCCTCCGCAGTGCTCGACGGGAACCTGAGTACGATTTGGCATGCCCAATATGACCCCGTTAGCACCACCTTTCCGCATTGGCTAAGTTTCGACATGGTCAGTGAACACTTCGTTACCAAAATAGCAATGGCTCCCCGACAGAACAATCCGCGCGGCTTTACCAAATTCAGGCTGGAGGGTAGTCTAGATGGCTCAAACTGGTTTTCACTGGGTGAAGATCTTCGTTTCGACCCAGCCAATCTGGCCTACCAGGAATACCCGATCGAGCCCCAGCAGCTGAAGCATATCCGGCTCACCATGCTGGAAGGACTTCAGGATCTGTCATTTTTAGCCGAATTTGTCGTGTACGCGTATTGATAGGCACGATCCCTTCAACAGCCGATTTCCACGGACTGCAGGTCTGCAATCCGTGGAAATCCATTGTTGACCGACTACACTAGCTTGCGTCCAGGAACAGCGTGATGCGTTTCAGCAGGTACTCGTAATGGCTACGTTCGGCCGCGTCCGCCGTCCGGCGATGCTTCGACAGCCAGGTTTGCAACTCGCCGAGCTCCGCGAACGTCAACCGTTCGACCAGGAACCGTTTGTCGCCGGCCTGCATGTCCGGGTACTGAAAATACAACGCATCGGCTTCGTCCGTCAAGGAGAACGCACCTGCATCGTCGGCCTGCAAGCAGCACCCGCGGTGCAGCTCGTGATGGCCGACGAGCGTCCCGTGCGCAGGCTGGCCGAGGCCGGTGGCCAACGCCTTGCTCCCCGCCCCCACATCCTTGCGGATATCGGACATCGCGATCAACCGATCCACGTACAGCGCTTGGAGCGTATGCCGGTAATAGGCAGGTCCATCCCCGTGCGGCGCAAACAACGTGCGGCGCAAATCGGCCAGCAGGTCTTCCGGGCCGTAAGCGTCCGGGCCGTTCCGCAGCTTGTTGTCCATCAGGTATGCCAATTTCCCGTTGTTCAGGAAGCTGGACTGGAAGGTCCGTTTGTAAAGCCGTTCGAAATAGGAAGCGACCGGAACGATGCGCTTGATCCCGTTGACCTGCACGGTGATCTGCAAGTTGCCGTTCACGGCCTGGCCGAGCCATACCGGGGCTTCCAGGAATTGGGCGAGCAGGAAACCGACGGCGCGCCGTTGGGTGTCCGCGTCGGTATAACGGTACAGCTCCTGCTCCTGGCCTTGCACGGGGTAGTATTGTTCCACACCGCCTATTGCCGTGGAGACATGGCCCAGATACCGTTCATATTGTTTCAGTAATGCCAACAAGGCATCTTCCTGTGACTTGAAATCCTTGCCCGGCTGTGCATACCACTGCGGGAGTTGCTGAAGGATGTATTGGATGTTCCGTACCCCGTATTCGCTGGCCTTTACCACGTCATCGCCCAGGCTCTCGCGCTGGGAAGTGGGATCGGTCGAGTTGATGTCGCCCTCGCCGAACCGGTACCAGGCATCGTCGGCATGCTTGGCGATCCAGGCGTCCAATACGGGTTTCTCGGCCTCGGGCGTGCCCGCATCCGGAATGGGGCGATAGCCCCAGTTGATGGCGTACGCATCATAGGCACCCAAGCGCGGCGGGGTCACTTTCACGCCGTCGTCTCCGGGTTGTGCCACGTAATTGAAGCGGGCGTAGTCCATGATGGACGGCGTGGTGCCGTACCGTTGCGTGAAGGTCGGTGAGCGGAGGGAATCGACCGGGAACGCCGCCGATGCCGCCATGTTGTGGCGCAGGCCGAGCGAATGGCCGATTTCATGCGCGGTGACGAACCGCAAGGCATCGCCCAGCGTCTCGTCGTCGAGCTGGATTTGCCTGGCCGCTGGATCGACCGCCGCCGTCTGCGCAAAACGCCATTCGGCCAATAATTTCAATACGTTGTGGTACAAGATCACGTCGGATTCCAGGATTTCGCCCGACCGGGGATCGAGCACCGATGGTCCCTTGGCATTGGGAATGGCCGATGCCGTGTAGCGGATCACCGAATACCGGATATCCTCCGGATTGAACCCGGGATCGCCTGTCGGCACGTCGTACGCCCGTATCGCGTTCTTGAAGCCCGCGGCCTCGAACGCGGGCAGCCAGTCTTCCACCCCCTGCCGGATGTATTCCCGCCATTTCAGGGGCGTACTCGCGTCGATGTAAAACACGATGGGTTGGGCGGGTTCCACCAATTCGCCCCGTCGCATCCGCTCGCGGTCTTCGGGCTTGGGCTCCAATCGCCAGCGGTTGATGAAAAAGCGCTGCTCGACCGGCTGGCTTTCGTCGAATGCATGGAACGAGCGTACGAAATACCCAACGCGGTTATCGCCGTATCGCGGCATCATGGGCACCTCGGGCAGCAGCACCATCGAGCGGTTCACCTCGATCGTATACAGGTTGGTGCCTTCCGTGACGGTCAGCAAGCTGCGTACCTCGATGTTGCGGGCAAAGCTTTGGGTCGAGGTGATGTACGAGCGGCTTTCCTCCACCTTGTATTTGCGGGTCCTGCCCGACAGCAATTCAGCGATGCTTTTGCCGAAGAAACCCAATTCCTCGATGTAGGGCACGTATACCCCATGGATATCCACGATGGCGTTGCCCTCATCGGATCGGGCTTTGATGGGCAGCGCCAACAGGATGGGATCGACGGTCTGGAGCGCCACCGCTTGGCGGAAAGCCGTATCGGTGCCGGTAAACCGGAGCAGGTTGCGCGAGGTGACCTTGCGGATCAGCACCTGTTTGCCATCGGGCGATTCCTCCCAGCGCAGCATCAGTCCCGGCTCGGTTCGCTCACCGGCCACGCCCTGGTCGAAATCGCTGCTGCTCATCGCGATGCGGGTGGATACCATCAGCATGTCTCGCCCCAGCAGGCTGTCGGGCAGCTCAAAGTAAAACCGATTATCCGCCCGGTGGATGATGAACATGCCCGAATCGGTTTGCACATCCTTGCCTTTGAAGAATGCGCTGAACGATTTTATCGGTGAACTGGCGGCCTGCGCCGTGGAATCGGTGGGGGTTACCGTATCCGTGGATTGTGCGCTGGCCGAAATCGCCAGCGCGACAAACACGCATACATAGGTAGTCCATGTAGGGATCTTGAAAAACTTCATAGCGTCCAGTGCAATTTTCAATACCCGGGGTTTTGGGGGCCGAATAAAACGTTATTCTGCTGTTCGCTTTCAGGGATGGGCATGATCAACTGGAAATCCTCGGTGACCGTAGGTTTTACGTCGAAGATTTTGCCAAACCGTAACGAAGCGAACCAATCGGCACCATTCTCGAGGCAAAGCTCCCGGATAACTTCCCTGTAGATTTCCTCGAGCAGTTCGCTGGAATCCATCGCCGGTGACGTGTAAGGAACGCCTGTGGCCCGTGAAACGATGGCTTCCAGCGGTGCTTTGGCATCTTGCAACGGTGCGTTGCCACGTGCCAAGGCTTCGGCCTGGATCAGGTAGACCTCGGCCAAACGCATGAAATAAGTCGGTCGCTCGAAGGTCGTATTGTCTATCTTCAAGATCAGCTTGTTCGCTGCGTTGTACGTAGCGGGTTGCCGCGGATCGCCCTCGAGCAAGTCTATCAGGTACTGGCTTGCCGTCACGAACCCGTTGCTGTACGTGAAACGCTTGCGCTCATTCTGCGCAGCGGTCACCGCGTCTGTCGCACGCATCAGGATCATTTCCGTAGACGCGAATCCGGTGCTGAATGCCTGCGCGAACGTCGGGCTCAGCGCACGGTTACCGTCATCGATCAATTCGGCCGCCAACGTCGCGGCCTGCTCGTATTCGCCACGATACAAGTGCACGCGGGCTTTCAATGCCTTTGCCGCCGTCTTTGAGAATTTTGTGGGCCGCGTCAATTCCGGCCCGTCCTGAATGGCCGCGTTCAGGTCGGTCAGGATGAAATCATATACTTCGGCAACGGTAGCCCTGGCTTTGTAGCGGTTGGTGTAATCGCCCGGCTCGTCACGCAATACGATTCCATATGGGCTATCCAAATCATAAAACTGTCCGAAGTACCGCAATGCGTCGAAATGTCCCATGGCACGCAATCCCTTGGCTTGCGCCACCATCGCCCGGTTTTCCACCGCCGGGAGTTCGCTCTCGGGCAACCTGGCAATCAAGGTGATTGCCCAATTGGCATGGTTGATTAGTTTATAGAATGCGCTCCACAGGTTTTGGATTTCCGTATTGTTTGACAACAATTGGTTGTTGGCATACTGCACATTAATCACGCCGCTCACCCGCTCCATCGTGCCGCCGAGCAACCCCGGTGCCATTTCCGTATGCATGTAGTAGTACAGGTCGTGGAACTGGGCGTGCACGCCATTGATCATGGCCCGGGCATCGTCGGCCGTCTCGACCACGTTGTCCTGATCCAGATTGTTGGGTGGCGGTACATGGATTACATCCGTTAACTTGTTGCAGGCCATCAAGCAAAACACCCCTATTACAGCTATTGTGTATTTCATAATTGTCATCGATTAAAATCCAGCCCTGATGCCCAGCGTATACGTCTTGGCTACCGGAAAAAAATTCAAGTCGCGCCCCGCATTGAGGTCGCTGTTGAATATATGGCTCGTCTCGGGATTGGCCCCGGGATACCTGGTAAATGTCAGTAAATTACGCGCGCTGCCAAACAACTGGAAGCTGTTGAAAAACTGCGTCCATCCCAACGTCTTTTGAGGCACGGTATATTCCAAGTAGAGGTTGTTCAGACGCACGAAGGAGCCATCGTGTACATAGTAACTCGAAGCCAACTGGTTACCGCTGGGGTCTCCGTAGACCACGCGGGGCTGCTCGGTAGGCCGTTCGGGTGTCCAGCGCCCCAGTACAGACACCAATTTGTTCTCGCCGAACGACGGCGATGCTGCCCCAATGAAATTGATCATCTGCCCTTGTGATGCCCAGAATACATCATTGCCCATGGTGTAGTTGAACATGGCCATCAACCGGATGCCCTTGTAGCGCAACGTGGTCGAAAAGCCGCCCCACAAGTTCGGCATGGGATTGCCGATGACTGTTTGGTCGAGTGTAGTGATCTTGCCGTCGGGCACGCCATCCGGCCCCGAGATATCGGCAAACAAGATATCGCCTGGTGCGGTCGCGATGCGGTGGTAGATGCCATCGGGCGATTGCGCATTCAACGCATCGATCTGCGCCTGGTTTTGGATGATGCCACTGGCGACATAGCCGAAATGCAAGCCCAATGGTTGACCAAGCCGCAGGGATCCGCCACCCGGCACATTGATGATGCCTGTGGTCTCGTTCAGGAAATCGTCGTTTAGCCGCTCCAACCGATTGGTGTTGCGCGAGGCATTGACCATCAAGCTCCATGTGAAGTCGCCGGTGCGGATTACATCGCCTTCCAGCATGAGCTCGACACCACGGTTGCGTACCGAACCCAGGTTGCTGATGGTTGCTGCGAATCCAACACTTCGGGGCGTCTGCATGTGGAACAGCGCGTCGCGCGTCAACTTGTCGTAGAAATCGAATGTTCCCCGAAGCCGTCCTTTAAAAAACGAAAAGTCCACGCCGACGTCGGTTTGGGGCGTCACCTCCCAGCGCAAACCTGTATTGCCCAGTTGCAGCTGCGCATAGCCCGGCGAGCCGTCGTACGACGTGGATTCATAGAGCGGCCGCCATTGGTACGGGCCGAAATTCTGTTGCCCTGTCAATCCCCAGCTTGCCCGCAATTTCAACTCGTCGATGAATGTGGCTGCTTGCAGAAAAGGTTCCTGACTGATTCGCCACCCCCCTGCTACCGTCGGGAAAAATGCCCATTGGTTATCCGAACCGAATTTGGACGAGCCGTCTGCTCGACCGGACACTGTCAACAGGTAACGGTCGAACGCGGTGTAGTTCACCCGTCCGAAAGACGAAATCAACCCATGCTGCGTATTGTAAGATCCGATGGCGAAATCGCGCGCCGCACTTGATAAGTTGGTAAGCACTTCTTCCTGCACGAAGCCCCTCCCCGAGGCCTTCAGGTAATAATCGGTATCGCCCTGCCAAGACGCCCCGGCAATGGCTTCCACGAGATGGGCATCGTTAAACAACCGGTTATAGGTCAATGTGTTTTCCCACAGGCGTGACAATATTTTGCGTGAGCTCTCCTGGGCATAGCCATCGCCTACACCCGTACTGACATTGAATCCGCCCAGTTGGGAATAGCTTGGAAAAAACGAACGTTGTCGGCCGTCGTTGAAATTGATGGACAGCATGCTACGCAGCTTCACGTACGGCGAAAATGTTGCCTCGGCGAAAATGGATCCGACCAACAGGTTCGTCTGGTTGGTGTTCACCGCGTGGGTCATGGCCACGGGATTCTCGCGGGCGTTGTAGCGCGAATAGGAGAAACTGCCATCCGGGTTGCGCACGGGCACATCGGGCCTGAACGTGTAGATATTGGTCAGCAAGCCACCTTGCCCGATTTCCTGATCGCTGGTGGATAGATTGACATTCGCACCTATTTTCAGGAATTTGGCCGCCTGGATATCGATGTTCGAGATAAAGTTATACCGGTCGAATCCCGTATTACGAATGGTTCCGACGTGCCCGGTATGCCCGACGCCAACGTAATAATTCACGGCATTCGTGCTTCCCGCGGCCGAGAAATTGACCTGCCGGGTCAACGCATCCGAAACCCCCACTTCACGCATCCAATCGGTATTTGCATCACCGAAATAAGTGCCATCGCGCACCGAGTTCAGGAATGGATTATTCAATGTACTGTTGTTGGCGGCTTCCGTCCAGATTTCCCGAAACTGCTCTAGGTTCAATGCCTGCAACACCTGGGCTTCCTGCAAAGCAAACGACGAATTGAAGCTATAAACAGGTTTGCCTCGCGGGGCACCTTTCTTGGTGGTGATGACTACAACGCCCCCAGCCGCCCTCGAACCGTAGATGGCCGTGGCGGATGCGTCCTTGAGGATGCTGATGGATTCGATATCCGAGGGATTCAGGTTGTTCAACGGGCTGTTCAAGCCCTGCGCGATCATTTCCGAATTGCGGGCGGTGCCGTCGTCGGGAATGTTACTTTCAACGGTCATGGGCACGCCATCCACCACATACAGCGGTTGGTTCGATCCCAGCAGCGACGATGAACCCCGGATGCGCACCTTGGTTGCGGCTCCGGGTTGGCCGTTATCCTGTTGCACCAACACCCCGGCTGCAAACCCTTTCATCGATTCCTCGAGGTTCACCACAGGGGGCAGATCTTTCAGCTGGTCGGCCGTGATGGTGGCCACCGATCCGGTGATGTTCTTGCGCTGCTGGTTGCCGTAGGCAATCACGACCGTTTCCTCGATTGCCGTATACTTTTCCTGCAACGTAACGTTGATCTGCGACCGGCCGTTTACCGGTAATTCGGTTGTCATGTAGGATACATGGGAAAAGACCAATGTTGCGTCTCCTGCTGGCGCTTGGATGCTGTAGTTGCCATTGTCATCCGTGGCCGTTCTCAATTGTCCAACTGTTGGACCTACTTTCAGTTGTATAGAAACCCCGCTGATTGGCTGTCCGGCCACATCCGTTACCCGCCCGGTTACGGTGTTCTGCACGGGCAGGGAAATCTTTATCGCCGGTTTGGGCGTGATCACCACGGTATTGTCGTGTATCCGATAGGCGAGTGGCTGGTCGCGCAGCACCGCATCCAGTGCTTCGACGACCGTGACGTCAACCAGGTTGACGTCGAGCGGATGGCCTTGCCGGAGCAGCTGGCCGTCCACGATGAAATCGTATCCGCTTTGCTTCCGGATTTCGGCAAAGACCTCTTCCAGCGAAACGTGCTTTTTTGAAAGCGTCAACAGCTGCGCAAATCCAGGCAATGCCAGCGCCTGGGATGCAACGAACAGTGCGCCGATCAGGACCAATTGTAGTCGCATCAGTAATAGCAAATTCTTTTTACTCATAAGTTTGAACCTCAAGGGTACTCGTTTTGTTTGGTTATTATTTAGTTATCCGCTTGTGGCGGTCGTGGTTACAGGTTGCCGTTTATTCGGGTGCGCTAAATAATCACGGTGATCCTCCTTCCTTCCCGGTTAGCGTTTCCCTCCTCAATCCTGAATTTCACCTTGCCGGTCATCTCCATGACCTCGAGCACCGAACGTACGCTTTTCTCGCGCGACACCATCCCATAGAAGGTAATGCCCGTGGGGTCGCCCTCGTACGATACCTCCACGTCATACCAACGTTCGATTTTCTTCATGATGGCCGTGAGCGACTCGTTTTCCCATACGAAATCACCATCCTTCCAACTCACCGCGGCCGCCACGTTGCCCTGCCGTATCGTCATCGACCCCGGTTCGGAAACCGCTTCCTTGCCCGCCTTCAGGATCCCGAACGTCTCGGCATCGGCCATCACTTTCACCGTCCCCTCGGTTACGGTGGTGGTTACCTTCGTATCGTCGACATAGGCCGAAACGTTGAAAGCCGTGCCCAGTACCTGGATTTCCTGGCCGTTGGCCAGGATATTGAACGGCACGTTGGCACCGCCGCTGTCGCGCCCGATCCGCTCAGCCAGATCGCGACGCAACGGGAATCGCCGCGTGGCCTTGGCGATTTCAAAATAACCCTCGCCGACAATCTCCACGTTTCTCACCACGGCATCGAACTGGCTTGGGTAGCGCAGCACGCTGCCCGCATTGAGCCACACCATCGACCCGTCGGGCAGCCTGACGCGGAAGGTCTGGCCCCGTGCGGTAGCCAGTTCGTTGCGTTGGCCAGGGGTGCCCGACGTGCCGGTAATTTCGTAGGTGAGTGCGCCGGAGTCGGTCTTGTGGATCGCCACGCCGTTTTCGCTGGCCAGCTGGCCATCGGCTACATCCGTGAGCGCTATTCTGGTGCCATCGGCAAGCGTGAGCGTAGCCCCCGGCCCGCCCGGCGGGATATCCAACGCCAAGGCAGCTTGGCGGTCGCCAGCTTGCTGATACCGGATAATCCCGACGAAGGCCAGTACGACCGCGGCGGCGGCCAACCACGCGAGCCGCCATCGGGGCAGGCGCCGCACCGGCGTACCCTGCCCTGCCTGCAGGACAGCTTGCTTCACCTGTTGGAATGCGCCATCCCATTCGTCCGCACGATAATCGGCCATGGGCTCGCTTTCGGCCATACGGGCCAGGAACAGCCTCCGGATGTCGTCATCGGCATCCCCCGCGGCAAATGACGCGAAGAGCTCGGCCGTTTCGTCAGGCGTTGACGTCTTGGCCAAATACCTGTCCAAGAGCAATTTCAAACGTTCGAGTCGTTGGTCTTTTCCGTCCATGTCCATACACACCACCGGTGCTGTTTTGGGGATGAGACAACCGCCGGACACGAAGGGGGTATCCGGCCTGAAAAAAAAATCAGCGCGACACCAACAGGAAGATCACCAGCGACAGCAGGTTGCCCCGGTCGGCGAGGTACTGCCGGATAAAACGTATCGCGTGGCCGATTTGTTTTTTGACGGTTTCGGAAGAGATGCCCAATTGCCTTGCGATCTCATCGTGCGACAAGCCTTCGTTGCGGCTCAGTTCCCAGATGCGGCGCCGTTGATCGGGCAACTCGGCGGTGGCCGCTTCGACCAATGCGGCCGTCTCGCGAAAAGCCAGGCGCTCTTCGGTTTGGTAAGACAGTTCGGTTGCACCGGCCGCGAGCTGTTCCATCAGCCGGGCGTTGTTCTTGAGCTGTTTCAGGAAGTTCAGCGTCCGGTTGGAGGCGACATGGAAAACATAGGATGTGGGGTGCCTGACGTCGGCAAGCAATTCGCGCTTGAGCCACAGGTGCACGAAAATATCCTGTACCAGCTCTTTCGCCGCGTCTTCAGACCGCACCATGTTCAGCACGAATGGGAAGAGACGCGGGTTGTAATGGTGGAAAATCAGCTCAAACGCCCGCTCATCGCCCTGGGCCAACCGCCCAAAAAGCTCGGTATCTTCAACCAACTCGTGTATCCGCTTCGCCATGATCCGCACCTGCAACGACAATCCGCCGCTGCAAATTTACGGATTTTAAAATAAGCCGCCCTTGGTTACGCCAGACCGATAACTCCAGCGGTTGTTTCCCTCCATCGACGACTTTCTTCAAGGGCTTGTTCCTCCATTTCAAAACCGGCTCTCCCGAGGCTTATGAACTACTATTAATCGAGAAAGCGGTCGGCAAAAATCCCGGTGAGTTGTTTGCGGCCTATTATGGCTCGAATGGGAGTAAAAAGATTTGAAAGGGAAACAAAAAAAGCCACACTCCACCAGTTGCGGAATATGGCTTGATATCCATGAATGGCAGACCGGCTGCCGCTATTTCTTTTTCTTGTTCAAATCGGTGCGTACTTTTCGCACGAACTCGACTGAAACTTCTGCTACTCCAGCTGCAGCCTCATCGTCCAAGCCCAATTGCTGTATAAGGTTCGCTACTACATTGTAGCTTTTTGCTTCGACGCCCTCCTTTTTGGCTTCCTCCAACAAATATTCAGTAATTCCCATAGGATACTCCTTTCCTGATTTTTCTTTTACCTCACCATCAAAGATAGCAAACATTTCCCGTTTCTCAAAACGTACAAAATATTTGAGAAAAGCGTAGATGCCCTGCCGCTTCTCCTTGGCCATTTTTCTCCGCATCATCTCATCATACAGGTCATGCTTCATGCCATTTAACTCATCGTCATTTGCCCCCTTGCTTTTCAATGCCATCAGGGAGGTAAGCACGCATACCGCAAAAGGATTAGTGTTGGCACGCAGTTCGGTTTCATCCTGGTCAATCACCTTGTAGGTGGCGAATTCATAGGTGAGCCGTGTGTCAAGGAATTCCTCCCTGTAGGCTTCGGGGCGGTACGCTGAGTTTCCATCGGCCAATATCGCGATGGCCGCAATGGGTACACCATGTTTATCCTTGACGCGATAGAAGTATCGAAACATCCTTTCTTCCAGGTCGTTATTACCCTTCTGGGACTGCACCTCAATGTGTACCAAGATGTACTTTTCGCTCCCGTCCTTCAGATAGATCTTCACCAGCTTATCGACGAAACGCACCCCCTTCGCACCTTCCTCCGGCGGGAACAGCAAATCCAATTCCTTGTCGAGGTAAGTCGCGTAGGCCTGCCGCAACACGGTCGGCCATCGATCTGGCGGGATGCCTTGATCGACATAGCGCTTGCGCAGCCGCTTGATCCAGTCGCGCCAGGCGGCTTCTTCCTTGGCTTCGAGCAACAGCCGGTTGTCGCGCATCAAGACGGTCCTCGGGTGGTACGATTATGATGTGCATGAACTATATGCCATGAAGCAACGGGACCTCACTCCAACGACAACACCACTTCCTGCCGCCCTTGGTTACGCCAGACCGATAGCTCCAGCCGTTGTTTCCATCGATTGGCCGCTTCGGCCTTGCGCAATTCGACCACCGTATTCACGTCCAGGCCGTCGACAGCCAAAACCACATCGCCTTCTTTCAGACCCGAGGCCGCCAACAGGGAGCCTTCGGGCACGGCAACGAGCACAACCCCCTTGATGTCGCCCAGTCCGGCCGCCGACTGCTCACCCAATGTTTCCACCGGCTTCACCCGGCCACCCAGCCAGGCCTCTTCCTTGGCCAGTTGATTGGTGTCCGCTAGCAGCAACGGCGGGATTTCCGGCTTGTCGGCCAGCTGCTTCAACCGTCCTGCGGTAACGCCGAAATTTTTCATGTCGAAATTCTTGAACCCGCCGGCGATGGCTTTTGCATCGCCAGCGAGGGTAAAATCGGCAGCTGCAGGGTCGGCGAACTTCGGGTCGCCCCAATCGGCATGGCTTTCAATGCCTGAATCCTGGCTTTTGCGCAGATCGGCTTCAGACACGAAATGATTGTAATCGACGGTATCGCCCCAGTGCTTGATCCCGATGGGCTGGTGGGCGGCCATGACCACGTTGTTGCGGAATACGTCGCCGCTGTTTTCGAACCAGACGTGTGGATGGAAACCGTTATTGACCAGGATATTATTGTACACCTTTCTGTAGAACCCTTCCCGCAGCTTCAGGCCACCGTTCAGGCACAGGTTGTTGTAAATGGCGTAGTTGCTGGAGCCGTCGTCCAGGTCGATGTCCCAACCGTGGTCGCAACGGAACCGGTTATCGCGTATCACGGTGGTCTCGACGGCGTCCAACAGGATCCACTCGGGATGCCGGGCCACCAAGCTGTCCATCACTGCACGATCGGGATGCCAGAACCGGTCGCGCCCCCACGAATTGAACGCACCGTGGTCGCCGGTCTCGAGCACGGTCTCGAAGACGTCGTTGTGCGCCAATAGGTGGCCGCCCCATGCCCCGTCACCGATGTTGATGCCCGCACGGGGCACGTGGTAGATGGTATTATGCAAAACCTGTATGCGCGCCGCCAGTTGGATCTGCACGCCGGCCACCTGCTTCTCGATGGTCCCGATGTAGCGGATCAGGTTGCCCTGGGCAATGCAATCTGCCGGATAGTCTTCGCGCTGCGGGCCCACGACGGTGTCCATTTGCGCGGCCGGAACGAATTCCTCATACCGGAACGATGGCGAGCGCACGGCATCCGCACTGCCGACAAAGGCGATGGCGCTACCGCCGATGTCCTCGATCAGGTTGTCGGCAACCACCGCGTCCCGGTTATAGTCGCTCACGAAAACGGCATTGCCGCCCAACTGGCGGAAGGTGCCGTTGCGCACGGCACAGCGTTCGGTGCCGGCCAACAAGACAGCCCCCATGCGGTAAATGCTCCAATCGCTCCGCATCAGCTGTTCGCGCGTGTCCATGAAGGTGGGCTCGGTATGCGCAAATGACAGGCCCTCAAACCGGATATCGGTGACCGGTGTTTCGGCCGTGCCTTTCAGCTCAACCACTGATTCCAGCCGGGAGGCCACGAACGTGAGGTCATTGGGCAAGCGGCCCTGCTCAGGCATGTAGTAGAGCGCGTTGCTGTCGGCGTCGAAAAACCATTCGCCCGGCGCATCCAGCTCCTCGCGGATATTTTCGACCATCCGCTGTGAGGGGTGCATCGGGCTGGGCCGGTTGTTCTGCCAGCCCCCTTCATAGGCCAGCGTACCATCGGTGTTTTTGCCCGTGATGCGGTAATGCATCCCGCCCCAACGGCCACTGTGCATGGCGTGGATATACCCCCCGGCGGGGTTATGCCAACGTGCGATGCGCTCGGGGGCCAACGCATCGGCCGCATACCCGCCATACGGATACACGCCGTTTTGCCTGTTGGGATACCGCGCCCGCACCAACGTGCGGTCATCGAGGTACAGCGCCCCGATCCGTTCGATGGCCGGCTCCACGTCGGCTTTCCACACGCCACCGACGTGCTCCGTCCAATGGAGGTTGAGCGGCACACCGCCGCTCAACCAAACCTGTCCTTCCTCCGCTGCGCGGATGGTATAGGGGGCATCCGGATTGCCCGACTCCGCCGGCGTGAACACCAGCGGCTCATCCAGGTAATAGGTACCTGCACCCACGATGACCTCCACGGCCCCTTCGTAGCCCTTGCGCTTGGCTTCGGCAACACGCGCTTTCGCTTCGGCAAGGGTTTGCAAGGACGCCGCCTCGGATAGGCCATCCGCGTCGTCGCTGCCCGAGGGCGATACGTAATACGATCTGGTTTCGTTGGTGCACGACACGGCCGCGCTGATGGCTACGAGGCAGCAGACCGCGAGCACCGGGAATTTCAGGGTTTTAGTCATTTTTTATTGGTATAACGGGTTTTGAGGGATGTTGTTTGTCGTAATTTCCGCCGTGGGGATCAGCCATGTTTGGTTGTATGGCCCGATGGGCACATTCAACGAACTTCCCCGCGCCGCCTGTATTTTCTGGAAGGTATCGGTGCGCTTCAGCGTCTGCCAACCCTGGCCTTCCGCATGCAGCTCCCAATTCCGTTCGTTCAACAGCGCCTCCCGCAACTGCTCCTTGGTCAGCGCGGCCAAATCGGGTACGTGGGTCGTATTGCCCTTATCCACCCGCGCCCGACGCCGAAGGGTGTTCACGTATTGGTAGGCGTTGGCCGGCCCGTTGGCTTCGTTCTCGGCTTCCGCCGCGATCAGGTACAGCTCGGCCAACCGGATGATCGGCCGCGACCACGACACGATGGCCTGTGAGGGACCCACCTGGCGATCGATCAGGTCGGTGTCTACGAATTTCTGGAAAAAGGGCAGCGCCAAGGTGCCCTCGGGCGCGGCGTAATGTTGCTGGATACCCCACGCCTTCCGTCGATCGCCAGCGGGAAAACTGTTGATGAAGGCATCGGCAGGCATCAGTACAGGGCGATAGCCCGTGGCCGTGGCCATGTTGCCATGCATGCCGTTACCCCCCCGGCCCGGTACGTATTGGCGCTCCCAGATAGACTCGGTGGTATACGCTTCGTTATGGAACACGGCTGCATAGTCTGGCATCAACGCAAAGCGGCTGTCGCCGATCACCGCCAATGCCTTGTCTCGTGCCTGAACGAAATATTCCGTCAACCGGAGTGGATTGCCAGCCATGGTAAGGTATACCCGAGCCAACAGCGCCGTGGCCACCGCCCGATAGACACGGCCTTGCTGCGGCGCATCGACCGGCAAGTTCGCTTCGGCAAACAACAGGTCGTCGACGATCAACCCGTAAACCTCCCGTTGCGGCGTACGCGGCAATTGCAGCTCGGCGTAGCTGGGCGCCACCCGCGTGGGCATGGGCACGTCGCCGAAAAGCTGCACCAAGTCAAAAAAGGCATAGGCGCGCAACAAACGGGCTTCTGCCGTCAGTTCGTTGCGTTTGCCGTCGGCCAACGGCGAGGACGGCAAATTCTCCAGCAGGAAGTTGGCGTTCTTTATCACCCCGTAAGGACCGTTCCACGCATCCCGGGCATTGTAATAAGACGGGGTCGGATTGTTGTTGTAGATCGGCAGGGCCTGCTCGACGCCCGCATCCGGCGCGCGGTAAATATCGCTGATCAGTTCATGGCTGAACATCACATACAGTGGAAACGACGCATACATGCCCTTTGCGACGGCTTCATAGCCATCCGGATTGTTCAGAATGCCACTCGGGCTGAGTATCGTCCGGGGTTCCTCCTCCAACATGCGTTCACAACCGCCAAGCATGACCACTGACACGGCCAACCATCCGAAAACCATCCCTTTCATAATTCCTTTCATGATAATATCCTCCTATTCAAGTTGCGATCAAAAAGTAACGTTCAGTCCGGCGGTGATTGATTTCGTCGACGGGTAATTCCCGCGATCCCATCCCACGATGCTCGCCGAGGCCCAAGAGACTTCGGGATCGTAACCGGAGTAATTGGTAAACGTCAGCATGTTCTGCAGGCTCACGTATGCCCTGATCGAGGACGCCTTGCCCGACCTGAACATCCGCGGCGAAAACGAATAGCCGATCGCCACGTCGCGCAGCCGCAGGTACGAACCGTCCTCCAGCCAGAGGCTATTGGCATAATCGCGGACCGCACTGCCACTGTTTGCCGACGGCTTGTCAACCCCGTTGCCGCTACCTTGCCACCGTTGCTCATAAAGCGCACGGGTCGGTGTCCAGCTCCCGTTCATCGTGATGTTGTACTTGCGGAATTCGTTCGCGATGTCGTTGCCGTAACTACCGACGACCAAAAAGGAGAAATCGAATCGCCGGTAGGTGAACCGGTTATTGAAACCAAACGTAAACTTCGGTTCAAAATTGGACAATACGGTACGGTCATCGGCGTCGTTTACCACGCCCTGGCCGTCCCAGTTCTTGAATCGGTAATCGCCGGCCTTTTTGGTCGGCTCTCCATTCGCCACGGCTTCGGCATCGGTTTGGTAGATGCCTTCCACGGTATAGCCGTACAGTTGCATCATCGATTGCCCAACGATGGTGGGGAACCAGTTGCCACCGGTTCCGATCTCCATCATCTGGATCGGATTCCCGTAGGCATCACTGCCGAGGTCGAGGACCTTGGTCCGGTTGTGTGAGAGTGTCAGTGTCGGGTTCCAACTCACCTGGCCGAAATCCTGCAGCAAACTGGCCTGGAACTCGAAGCCCCTATTCTGGACTTCGCCGATGTTCTGCAACACCCGGCTGAACCCGCTCGAGCCCGGTAGATCCACGCCGAGCAACAGGTCTTTCGTCCGTTTATCGTACCAATCAAGGGTCAGATCAAGCCTGCCACGCAGCAGCCCGATGTCCAGCCCGGCATCCAGTTGTTGGGTCGTCTCCCACCTCAGGTCGCGATTGTCGAGGGCTGACAAGGAAAAGCCGGTATTCAAGACGTTATTGAATGCGACGTCTACGGCCGACAGATTGGCCAACGTCTGGTAATTGGAAATGGCCTGGTTGCCGGAGAAACCATAGCTCACCCGCAATTTCAGGTTGGAGACCGCTTCGCTATCTTTCAGGAAATCCTCTTCGGATACCGCCCATGCCAATGCGCCGGACGGGAAAAACGCGAATTTGTTGTTCGCGCCGAACCGGGAAGAACCGTCGTAGCGTCCGGTGAGCGTAACGTAGTACTTGCTGTCAAAATTATAGTTGGCCCGGCCCAGGTAAGAAACCAACTTGTTGTCGCCGAAGGATGTCGACGGCAATGCCTTGGTCACCGCCGCCTGGATGTTATTGGCCCCGAACACGTCACTCAGGAATCCCAATGCGGTACCGCTGTTCAAGCCATCGTTTCGGCTATCCTGGTAGGTTAACCCGGCGATCACATTCAAGTTGTGCCCTCCCAGCTGCGTGCCGTATTCCAATGTGTTTTCATTCAGGAACGAATAGCCGGATCCGTAATTCCGCGAAGCCCGGCCGAATGCCGGCTGGCCGTCTGCATCGGCGCCTTGCCCTAAGGTGATGTTGGCGGGAAAGTAGCTCTCTGATTTGTTGCTTCCGTGATCCAGGCCGGCGCTCACGTTCAGCTTAAGGCCTTCCACGATCCGATAAGACAGGTTCACGTTGCCCAGCAAACGAAGGTTTCCCGATGGATTGTGCCAATTCTCGGACAGGCCGACCGGATTGGTTTCGCCCCAAGGCACCCCCGTGAAGCGGGTGTAGGTGCCATCCGCGTTGTAAACGCCCACCGTGGCCGGCATGACCATCGTGGTGAACGGGATGCCGCCGCTACCGTCGGCGCTTTGGTACTGCGCACGCTCGTAATTGGATTGCTGCACCGACAAGTTGGTGTTGAACTGCAGCCGGTCGCTGATCTTGTGATCCAGGTTTACCCGGAACGAATACCGGTCGAACGACGAATTCCGGATAATGCCATCCTGGTTAAAATACCCGAAGGAACTGAAATAGCGTGTCCGTTCGCTACCTCCGGAGAACGATAGATCGTGGCTTTGCACCAATGCGCTCCGGTACACGAGATCCTGCCAGTCGGTACCGGCTCCCAACCCATCGATTTGCTGCTGTGTCCAAGGCAATGGTTTGCCATCATTGGTGGCTACCTCGTTCTGCAGCTGGGCAAATTCGGTGGCGTCGATCAAATCCATCTTTTTGCGCAGGCGCTGCGCGCCGGCATAGCCGGTGTAGGTGATGGCCGGTTCGCCGGACTTCCCCTTCTTCGTGGTGATCATGATCACGCCATTGGCTCCGCGCGAGCCGTAGATGGCGGTGGAGGAGGCATCCTTCAATACGCTCACGCTCTCCACGTCGTTGGGGTTGAGTTGCGAAGTCAGCCCATCCAACGGCATGCCATCCACCACGTACAACGGGTCGTTGCTCGCGCCCAATGAATTGGTGCCGCGGATCTTTATCCGCATGAACTCACCGGGTTGGCCGGAAGACTGATTGACCTGTACGCCCGCCGCATGGCCTTGCAAGCCCTGCGCGATCGTTGAAACCGCATTGACCTGCGTCAGCTTGTCGGCCGATACCGAAGCGATGGAACCCGTCAGGTCGGCGCGTCGTACCGTGCCGTACCCCACCACCACCACCTCGTCGAGCCCCGATGCAGCCGAGGGTTTCATGTCTACCCGCAACGTTTGCGTGCCCACTTGCACCGTGACCGGTTCGTACCCCAGGTAGGAAAACGCCAATTGAGCGCCGGGATCGGCTTGGATGCGGAATGCGCCATCTTCACCGGTCGCGGTCTGCCGCTGCGTCCCGACGACTTTTACGGATACGCCGACCATGGAATTCCCGTTCTCGTCGTATACGTTTCCCTCGACGAACTGCTGGGCGACCTGCGCGGGAATCTCCTTTACCGCGGCAAGCTTCGGTTCAGCCCGTTTCAACACCACGACGCCGTCATGCATCCGATAGGTCAATGGCAACGCGGCGACGACCTGTTGCATCACCGCTTCGAGCGGTTCGTCGTGGGCGTGGACGGACACCTTCCATGCCGCATCCAACAACCCTTTTTCATACAGGAAGCGGTAGTTGGTTTGCTTTCGCAATTCGTCAAACACGGCCTTCACGGGCCGGTTCTTCACATCCAGCGTTACGGTCTGTGCCCGGGAAGCACCCTGGGCCCCCATCGCCGCCAAGACGGTAAGTAACAACATCAGTTTCATGGCCAATAGTAATTGTCCGCTAAAGAATAATTTCATACATTTGAAATGATAAGGTTATAATTATTGGGTGCCTTGTCAGCTTCCGGAGGTCGTGAGACACCTCCGGTTTTCTTTGTTTTTGCCGTATATCCCTGTCTATCTTACCAACGGGTTACCTCCTTCTTTTATCGTGAACCACCAGTTCCTTTCCTGCTATCGTGAATTGTTTGTCGCTTACATCGGCCAATAGCGCACAGACGGCAGCCAACGTGGAGCTCCGTTTGATGCCGCCGACGTACGTTTTCGTGCTTGGGGGAACCTGCATGTCTACCGTTACGCCATACCACCGCGCAAGTTCATCGACGATTTCAGCCATCGATTTGTCATTGAAGTAAAAATAGCCGTCTTTCCAGGCCAATGCCTCTTCGATATCCACGGGGGCTACCGCCAGCCCACCGGGGGTCGACACCGCGCTGTGTCCCGGCGTCAGCTCGCGAATGTCCGTACCGTCGGACACGCGTATTTTCCCTTCGGTCAGGATCGCCTTCGCCGAACCGGCCTTCAGGTGCGTATTGACGTTGAACGCGGTGCCGAGCGCTTCGATTTCCATGCCCGTTGTCTGTACCACAAACGGACGGGCGGCATCTTCCGCGATTTCAAAGAATGCCTCGCCAACCATGCTTACCCGACGCTGGTTGGCCGCGAACGCGGTCGGGAACTCCAGCCACGAATCCGAATTCACCCAGACACGGGTGCCATCGGCCAAGGTGAGCGCATAGGTACCGCCTACCGGTACCTGCAACCGGTGATTTGCCACATGCCGTGCCGATTCGTTGCCTCCGGTGTAGTCCAGTCCTCCTTGGCTAACGACAAACGATGCATCGCCGTCCATCCGTTCGCCTTCCGCCACGTGGCCCAACTCCAGTGCGCTCCCGTCGGCCAGTGTCAACGTGGCTTTCCGCCCGCCCGGCAACACATCGTTTTGCTGTCCATACCGATGGTCATCGATTACGCCGTCCCTACGGGGCCCCTGGAACATCCACCAACCGATCATCACCGCCAAGGCAAGCGTTGCCGCCGTGCCGATCGCCCAGCGCCAGTGGGCACCGCGCCGTCGACGCCCGCGTCTGGCCAGCACCGCGTCCCAATCGGCTGCGTGTTGGAAGTCGGCCAGCCTGGTCAGCCCGCTGGCCACGAACGCCGGATCGCGGAAGCTTTCCAGCAATCCGCGTGCACGGTCATCGGTTTCGATGTACCGTTGTAACCTGTCCGATTCCTCGGGCGTCAGCGTCCCCTGCAGGTGCCCCGCAATGAGCCGTGTCAAATCTTGCTGTGTGGTGTCCACGCGTGTCCTCCTTGGTATTTACACCTTCTTTTACCCCTAAAGAACATGAAACCGGAAAACGGGTGGAAAGAAATTATTTTTTTTATTGAAGCAACCAAACCAGCACCGAAAGGGCCTGTGGGCTTAACCGTTGCCGCAACAGCTGGATGGCCCGCTGCTTTTGGCTCTTCACGGTGTTGATGCTTACGCCAAGCGCATCGGCGATCTCCTGGTTTTTCTTGCCATCGAAGTAGGCCATCTTGCATACGTCGGCACAGCCCTTCGGTAAACCTCCCAACGCGCTGTACAGTTCACCGAAGATTTCGGCGCGCATGATATCCCGTTCGATGGCAGCTTCTTCCACGTCGGTCAAGGCGCAGTTGGCCATGACCCGCAAACCGATTGCGCGGCGCCTCACATTGTTCAAGGCCGCATGCTTGACCATGCCATAGAGGTAGCCCTGTATACCGGTGGTCGGCATCCGCCGCAACGGATCGTCTTCCAGCACGGCGACGAAGACATCCTGTACCAGGTCCTGTGCCGTATCCCTGCACGCGACGATCGAATGGGCAAACTCGCATAAACGTGCATAGTAACGTTCAAAGAGTGCGCGTACGGTGTATAATTCCTGCGGTTCCATTGGCAAGCCCTTTTTCTTTCCCCTATATACGGCATAGGCCCTGAAATCACCCCACGTCCGTGGGGGATTCCACACCAAAGGAAAGCGATCGAGCGCAATAAAGACTCAATCGTATTATCCAGTTATTCAACAGGATTAACCGCGCGTTGGGCTCACCCCCGGCCGTACGGCGACGGGCTCACCGACGTCCAGCCGCCATCGACGACGAGCGTCTGCCCGGTGACGTGCCGGGCACCTTCGCTTAGCAGGAACAGCACCGCCGAGGCGATGTCTTCGGGCCTGGCCGGCCTCCCCATCGGGGTGAGGGCCGACCACGTCTCGAAATACGTGGCGTCCTCGGCCGTGCGCTCGGTGAGCGTGGCGCCGGGAGCCACCGTGTTCACGTTGATGCCGTGCGGCGAAAGCTCGACCACCAGGTGCTTGGCCAGCAGCTCCAACGCGGCCTTGGACATGCCGTAGGCCGCCAGGTCCTTGTGCGCCTGGTGGCCGGTCACCGACGACGTGAACACGATCGAGCCGCCCTTGCCTTGTTTGATCAATGCATTGGCCGCCGCCTGTGCCAGGAAGAACGTGCCGCCGACATTGACGTCGAGCACGCGCCTGAGCGATTCGGGCGGGTAGTCCAGGAACCCGCCGAAGAGCGTAATCCCCGCGTTGGCGACCACCACGTCAAGCGTACCGGTCTCGTCGACCGCCCGGTCGACCAAGCGGTGGATGAAGCCCAGGTCGGCCGAATCGCCCGGACAGGCGATGCACCGCCCCGCCGCTTGGACGGCAGCGGCGGCCCGCTCGGCCAATCCGGCATCCAGGTCGTTGAGCAATACGGTGGCGCCCGAAGCGGCCAGCTGCCTGCAGATCTCGAAGCCGATGCCTTGGCCCGCACCGGTCACGATGGCGGTCTTGCCGTTGAATGTAGGTGTTGTCATGGTTTCAATCGCTGTGTTTTGCGTACGCAAACGTAAGGATTTGTTGCGAAACAACCTATCCGATACAC
Source organism: Parapedobacter sp. (assembly GCA_037190485.1). Lineage (GTDB taxonomy): Bacteria > Bacteroidota > Bacteroidia > Sphingobacteriales > Sphingobacteriaceae > Parapedobacter. Next base: position 1,202 of record JBBCJB010000007.1, on the reverse strand, counting down.
CGTCTTTCCCGATGGGTTCGCGATGAAACGCCGTGTTTTGGGCGCTTCCTTTCCGCTGGACGGACGGATATGTCCGATCGGTATCCGGACGGCTGGGGCCGCCAGGCGGCCGATTCAGGCATCCAACGGTACCGCTGGCGCGCCGGGGCATGCTGCTTCATGCGGTATCGTTACGGATGGCGTCCGTACTGGTAGGTTCCGCCGATTGGGCCGTCCGCGTGGCTTTCGGAAACGTCCGTTCCGGCGGTCTGGCGTTCCGGTAAGGCGGTGTGCCGTCCGTTTCAGGGATCCATCCGTGTGTTTCCGCATCGGAGGCCCGTGGCAAGCGCGTCGTGCCGTACGCGTAGGTGGCCAAGGCGTCCGTTTATCGAGCGCGGCCGTAGCGCTGGTCGCCATACCCATCCGTTTGCATCGCCGTGGATGCCGACGAGCCCCGCCATCCGGCCCGTCGCGCCGCATGGCGGGACACCTCCCGGCGGTTGCCGTCCGTCCCGCATCGCCAACCGTCCGGCCGCGATGCGCAGCAACACATTTCCGGGGCGGACAAGCCCCGCTCCCGCTCGAAACGTATGGCTCCCGGGTTGACACGCATGGTTCCCGAGGTCAGATCTTGCCTTTGGGCACTGACCACCAATGGCGCGCGGCCTCCACTTCGGCCCGCAGGAGGCGGACGAACCTACCCCGGCTGTAGGTGGTCAATCTGCCTTCGCGCCGCAGGGCGTCGACCGTGTTGCGGCTGGCATGGAGGATGGCCATGGCTTCCTTGGTGGTCACGAGGTACGTCGCGTCATCCCAGACCCTGTCGGGCGGTTCGGGGGCAGGTGCCTCGCGTGAAGGTGTGGGTTCCAGGTGAGCCCTTAGCAGGTCGCGGATCTCGCGGAGCAGTTCCAGTAGCAGGCTGTCGTTTGCGTTTTTCATGGCGCCAAGGTGCATGTTCCAGCGTCAAGGCACCGGTGAATGCAAGGCTATCCGGTGATAACCGAAAGAATTCGGTATCCCTGCGTAATTACTCGAAATACCTTTCGAAGGACCTGTACGAATTGTTCCTGACACCATCGGAGGATGCGAACGAGAAGTACCTCTTCGATTTGCTGAAGCAAGGTTACAAGGAGTCGCGGTACAAGCGGGAATACCGCATCTCCGCGGAGGAACTCGAGGTCCTGATCGGCAAGGTCGCCCGGATGAAGGAGGTGGTTGAACGG
>JBBCJB010000006.1:0-606283 GCA_037190485.1 Parapedobacter sp. | reverse complement strand
CCGTATTCCCCGGATCCGCCCGGTATCGCCAGGGCATCGAAACGATCGTAATCGACATCACCGATTATATGGTCGACGGATCGCCAGAGGCCCGAGCTGTCCCGCGCCTGCCTGGCCAGCCCGCAGGTGGACAGCCGGGTGGACGGCTCCATTTCCAGGTAGGCCCAGCAAATCACGTTGATGAACGCGTTTGCTTCCCGGGCATCGAAGCCATCGGCGAGTAACAGCAGGACGTTTTTCATGGTGTCGTATCTAATTCAGTCGTATTCCCGTTTCAAAATCCGGTCGATGCGTTCGGGCTATGCGCCTCCGTTGCGACCCGTTGCCGCAGGCCGGGCATGCCGAGCCGACCGCTCACCGGGGTTCTTTCGTGGATTCATCCTTGTTCGTTCTCATTTGTTCGTTGTTCGCGCAATGCATCGGACAGGCGGGCACACGAGATCCGCCCCTACCGGAACCCCGCCAGCATGCGTTCCACCGATGCGATGTCCAGCGCGTCTTTCAGCAAGACCTTCTTGCCCGCATCCAGCAGGTACAGCGTGGGGATGGCCCGGACGTCGTAGACGTTGTGCAGGTAGATGAACTCGTTCTCGTCCCGGCCGTTGTGCCAGCCCGGTGGCGTATCGGGCAGGTGGCGCCGCCACAGCGCCGTGTCGGCGTCGATGTAGAGCGCCAGCACGTGCAACCGGCCCGAGGCCACCGCCGCGGCGATGACGGTTGATTCCGCCAACGCCGCCTTCATCTCCCGGCACGCCTGGCATTCCGGGTTGTGGATGTACAGCAGCGTGAAGGGCGCCTCGCTATCGTACAGCCGGTGCGTCACGCCGTCCGCATCGCGGTAGGCGAAGTCATTCGCATAGCTGCCCTCACGGTTCTGCGCCGCCAGGATGCTGTCGCGCTTGGGGTGGTCGATACCGCCGAGCGCCACGGTGTCGATCCGGCCCGGCGCAGGGGAGCGTAAAGCAGCATCATGCTGCCTGGTGGCGTTGCTGCCGCAGGCAACAAACAGCAGTATCGATAGCCAGCAGCTATTTTTCATATGCATCCTCCACGTCCTCAACCCTTCCCTCAGCCGTTACCCTCGTCCGCTTCTTCAACAACTCCTGTTGCGCCGGCGTGCGTTCGTACCCATCCAGCCATTGCAATCCCGGTCCGGGCGTGCGGCCGGTGGTATCCAGTTCCAGGTCGTTTACCTGGCCCTTCAACCGGTACGGTACGCCCTCCAGCATCCACTTCGGTGCCGGGGCGCCTTTGAGGTAGTGGTTGAAGAACTGCAACCGGCGGATGGTAAAATCGAATCCATCCGCTTCATTGCCGATGTGTGCGGAGGTCACGCCGTTATGTCCCATCTCGTTGTATTGCAGCAGCCAGGCCCGTTTGCCCAGGCTACGCAATGCCCGGAAGAATGCCACGCTCTGCTCAAACGGCACGTTGTCGTCCTTACTGCCGTGGATCAGGAGCAGCGGCGTGGTGACCCGGTCGGCAAAAAAGATCGGCGAACTGGCCAGGTAAATATCCGGGCGTTCCCACAGCGTGGCGCCCTGCCGGTTCTGGCCGGTACCCCGGTGCGCTTCGTGCGGACGCCTGCCGATATCCACCATCCCCTTGTTGGCGATCAGGTCGCTGTAACCCGAAATGGAAATCGCCGCGGCAAACCGGTCCGTCTGGGTGACCAGGTAATTGGTCTGCAACCCGCCGAAACTCCCGCCGAACAGGCCCATCCGATCCGCGTCCACTTCGGGGCGCTGCGCCAGCAGGTCTGCCGCCGACACGACGGCGTTCACCACGCTTTTACCAAACTCCCCGATGCGGAACGGGATGTCCGGCAGGAAGACCAGGTAGCCATGGTCCACCAGATGGCCGAGCCCGTAGGTTTCGTAGCGGTTATGCGCCACGAGTTCCACTTCATAGTAAATCATGATCAGCGGGTATTTTTTCGCCGGATCGAGATCACGGGGTTTGATCAGCAGCCCCTGCGCCATCCGCCCATCGGGCATCGTCCAGCGCAGCACCTCCTTGCCGATGCCGGGTGGCCGCCGGTCCATTTCGCTTCCCGTGAGCGGCTCGAATCGCATGAAATCACGGGTCACATAGGTCAAGGGTGCCGAGGCCGCGCTCTCCCGCTGCAAAATATACCGCTCCGCATGGGCGGCCTTCTGGAACGCGTCTATCCGGTCCGGCCCGCCAAGGGGCACGAGGACTTTTGGATCGGCCGCCCTGTCGGGCCCAATGGCGTAAAAGCCATGGCTCATGAAGCGGTCGGACGTCACTTTACACACGATCTGCTCCCCGTCGGTAAATGGTGCCCCGCCGTTTACGGGCGAAACAGCCAATCGAAGCCGACCGACTTCCGCCTGCGCAAGCTTCCTGAAAAATCCGCGGGTCAGGCAAACCGGCGCCCGTTTTCCGCCCAGATCCATGCGCCAGACGTCTTCGTGGACATCCTTGACCAGTGCCTCCTGACCTACCCAGCCTACTACGCCCGCCAAATTGAAATAGCCCATGCCCGTTTGGCTGTCCTGCGCAAAATCCACCGGCAGCCCCTTGGTTAATGCCGTGGTTTCGCCGGTGGCGATGTCATAACCGTAAAAATCCTTGCGGTCGAAAAACAGGATTGACCGGCCATCCGGGCTGAACCGGTAATACGGCAGCATGATTTGGTGGCCAATGGCCCCTGCATCGTTGAATATCCGTTTCCGTGTACCGTCGCGGAGCGATACCAGCCAGGCGGTGGCACCATCCAGTATGGAATAACCATCGATGATGGTCGCATCCGCGGAACGGGAATACGTGAACGCCTCGGCCGGGAAACCGATGACCAGTGCATACCCGTCGGTCCATTGCGGGTCGCTGATCCCCAAGCCATAGCCCGCGGCCAGCTTCTCATTGGCCTGCTCCAGCCGCAGCAGTTCTGTCGTCTGCACGTCTGCCACGAAGGCAAATTTCAACGAGATCCCCGCATCCCGGACCTGCCAGTCCATCGGCTTCACATCCGTGTAGCTCCACACCGTGACCGCTCCCGCAGCCGGTTGGGGCCGGGGTTTTTCCTGCGCGTAAAACAAGATCTTCCCGCCGCCTTCGCTGAACAGGAACGGTGTGCTGGCCGAACCGGCGGAACTGACGGTCGGCTCCGTGCGGATCGTGAGCGAATCCCCGAATGCCGCCATCCCGTCCCGGGCCAGGCAAACCGCCTCATCCGCTCCCCGCCGAAACGACCACAATGAATTGCCTTCCGGGCCGCTGGCCACAAACGCCAGCCGTTGGCCCGAGGCATCGAACGCGAGGTGTTTCACCTGGGTGTTGCCGGCCGACCAGATGCGGACCGGTTCAGCGTCGTTCAGGTCCAACCAGGACAGCGTGGACACGCCTCCATCGTCCGGCTGCGCCAAAAAAGCCAGGGCCCCGTGGTTGCTCAGCGCATAACTGCTCACGCCGGTCAACCGGCGGCTCTTCCCGGTCTGGAGATTCCGCAGCAGCAACGTTTTTTCCGCATCGTCGCCCTGCATAGCCAGCCACCCGTGGCGGCCATCCGGCGCCAGGCGGTAAGCCCCCCCTTTTCCGAGGTCGGTGCGGTCGTCGGTGCCCAGCCGCAACCATTTCACGGTCTCGCCATCGCGGTACACCAGGTGCTTGCCGTCGCGGCTGAAGGCCGCTTGGCTGCCGCCTTTCACCTCCTTCCTCCAGGCCGATCCGGTGGCTTTTACCACCAGCGTCTGGCCGCGCTGTCCGGCGCTTTTGTCCTCAACGGTAAAGGCATACCGGCCGTCGGGGGTGATGCCGAGCTGGGCGTAAGCCACGCTGACCGGACAAAGCATCCCCAGGGCCAGGAGCACGCGCAACATTGGAATCCGGACCGTGCTGGCCACCGTGACCATCCGTTCCATGCCGATCAACTGAAGGCCGAAATCTTCCAACTCCCGTCCATTTTTTCGCCCCGCTTCATCTTCTCCCACACGGCCACCTTATCCCTGAAGAAATCCGTATCCTTTTTATCGGGCGTATAGCCTTTGGCCTCCATGTGCTGTTCCATCACCTGCAAGGCTTCCCCCCGGCGGCCGGCGAAATACAGCAATGCCGCGTAGTTGCCATAAGCCTGCGCGACGGCATAAGGCCCGTAGATATCGCTTTCCACCACCTGCGCCATCCAGCCGAGCGCCTTTTCAAGCACCTTCGGGTCGTTGCAATATGGCACCAATGTCCTTATGATCTTATTGTCCGGGAACTCGGGCTCGATAAAAATGCCGTACTTGTCGATTTTCTGCACGAAATAGTCGATTTTCCGCTGCCAGTCTTCAGTCATATGGGCATACAGGTATTTGGCGTCAAGCAGCATCAAGTCCGCATCGAGTGCAGGAAAACGGCTTTTTAATTCCGCCTCCATAGCCGCCCAATCCGGGCTGGTATTGATGACCTGGTTATCTTTATACAGTTTTGAATTGATCACTTCGTTATTGACCATGCGGGTCACATGGAATTTGGCGAAACCCGGTATGTCCGTCAGTGCATCCGCTTTGTCGCCGTGGGCATACAATGCCTTGAAGAAGATACCATCCGTACCACGTTGATAAAGCTGCGGCGCCGCCAACCGGTTAATGAAGCCAAGCTTGCGGGCATTCAGCAGTGAATCCACGGGCAGCTTTTCCAGGTAATTGTCGCGGTAATCTTCCAGCATGGCATTCAGCAGTTCCGTATCCCCGATCTGCTTGGTCAGCAGGATCAGCGAATCCATTCGGGCATAATCCCTTTCGCCATTTTTGTAGCGCGCGACCACCCGCTGGTACTGCTTGTCCGGGTCCCTCGCTTCCGCGACCAGCGTCAGGAAATCATCGGGTGAATAGCTGCCGATACCGCGGTGCACCAGTTCGCCCTGCGGGTTGAAAAAGAGGTACGTGGGGAAACCGGTGATCGCGTAGTCCTTCATCATGGCCTTGGCTGTCCGGTACCAGCTTTTCACCTCGGCATTATCGTTCCCGGTGCTATCCATTTGCACCTTCAGCGGGATGAAATGCGTGTTCAGCGCATCGCCAACCCGGTTGAGCGGGAATACCGATCTGTCCATCTCCTTGCAGGGCGCACACCAGGTGGCGTAGGCATCCACGAAAATGTACTTCTGCTCGCTCCGTGCCTTGGCCTTTGCCTGTTCCCAGCTTAACCCCTCGGCAAACCGGACACCCTGGCCCGTGGCGGTTTCATAGGCGATCTGCTCCGCTGTTTTTTTCGTATACGAACCGGTCATTGTCCAGGTACTGCCATCCGCGTCCGTGGCGTTCTTTTCCACCAGCAGCGACCCGTCGGGCGCCAGCGTCCAGTGTTCGGTGAAATCGGAACCCGCCTGTTTGCCTTGCTTGTCTCGATAGCGCACCTCCACTGAAAACGAACCTGTTCCGGCACCCCTGATGAACCTGGCCGTGCGCTGCACGCCGTTGGACCGGTCCGTCGTCTCCGGCTTGCCGTCCAGCGCCAGCGCTTCCTTGATGGTATATACGCCCGATGGCCCCTCATATTCGCGTTCCAGCAGCAGCGAATCCGCTCCCACGGCAAATTGCATCTTCGTGGCCAGGCCATTGGCATAGGGCTTACCCGAAACATGCTCTAGCTGCTTACGGAGCCAGTGGCCGGACAGGTCAGGCGTTTGGGCTTCCACGGCCAGTACCGCCATACCCACGGCCGCTGTCACCGTTAAAACTCTTTTGATATCCATGTTCAATATTTTTTATTCAATCCCCTTCCAAACGCCGGCAGCGGTTTGCTGCCGAAGAAAGCAAGCGATCGGCCTTTTTTAGCCGATGGTAATTCGTTAATCCTAATCCCGGATGCAGCGGACTGAGTATCCCGAACTAAGTGTTTGCACATTGGGAGTGCCTCCCGATGAAACCAGAAAATGCTGGACAGTTCCACCCCCACCCGAGGAACTCCAGTAGAGCCCGTTAGAGCCAATCAACAGTACAGGGCCTGAAAAAAATCGTTGACCGGCGTTAGTAAGTTTGATCGCCGTGATAGCTTCGATTCCTTCTGCGTCCCATTCCGATTCTGTCGGCACATGCCACCCGATGGGACACGGACCCATCGGTTGAGTAATCCATCTGTTAGAATTCGATGGTTCTACCCAATCGTAAGGTGGAGCATTCGTTATCACAAATGAAGAACTATTTGGTATGTTGGAGTTGAACCTTGTCTCCGTCGTACCATTCACCGGCGTTCCTTCCGTCGAACTTGTCCAGTTGATTAACTGGTGCCCATCGGCCGGTCTGCCCCATTGGAAGAGGTCACCGTAGGCGAGGTGATCCGTCGGACTGGTAGCGGCCTGTTTCGCACCCAAGTTCCGATCCAGCCATTTCTTCCCGGTGGTGGTGCTGGTGATGATCCCGTAGGTGACTTCCTCGCCGTTGTACATAAAGGTTACGCTGGTGGGTTCGCCACCGATGGGACCCATCCAGGGGGTGTAAGCCACTGCGCCGGTCGTACTACCGCCTTCGGCTTTTGGTGTGATGGCCGCGCGGAGGAACTTGCCCTGGTCGGCGGCAGGGATGGTGTAGATGCTATCGGTCGCGCCGCTGATGGCGGTGCCTGGACCGGAAGTACTGTCATTGGCCACGTACCATTGATAGGTGCCCGGCGCCTGGGCGTCACCCTCGTGATCGAAGTAGGTGAAGGTGGCCTTGATCTTGTTGGTGATGTTGGCGTTCCCCTCGATACCTGTGTTGCGGGCTTCTGGACTGCCATTTTCCGTGTTGACCGTGACCACTTCGCCATAAGCCGTGCCCACCGCGTTGGTGGCATAGGCGCGGAAGTAGTAGGTGGTACTGGGTTCGAGCCCGGCTATCGTGGCCGTGAAGGTTTTACCGCTCAACGCATTTTTGGTGGTGTCATCCGCCAGCGTGGGCGCGGTGTTCGTGCTGCTCCAGGCCAGACCCGCTGCGGTAATCGGCGAACGGCCGTCGTCGGTGATCTCGCCACCACCCGTGGCAACACCACCCGATACGGTGACGGGTGAAGTCGCGACCAAGGGCGCCACCGGGGGTGGGTCGCTTTCCTTTTTACAGGCACTGACGCAGATCAACAATGCTGATGCGAATACTAATCTAACTTTCATGTTTTGATCTATTTGTAGGTGTGGAGGGGTTAAGTCAGTTGCGTTAGCTAGTTTTAACTTACTTAACCGACCCAATCCAACCCTTTCTGAATATATTTAATTACTTAGCCACACCTCAGTCACGGATGCAGCGGATACTGCATCCTTGAGCTAGTGCATTTGAACTTGGATTAATTTTTGAAACTGCTGAAATCTGCAAATACATAGCGCTGCTCCCAACAAGAGAACTTCCCCAATAGTACCCTTGCAAACCTGTCACAAAAATTCCACCTGCTAGGATTCGAATACCTGCCATTGGCAACTTTAACTCACTAAATGCTGTGCTAGCATTTGTAACGCCAGCTTCCAAATCCCATTCATCCCTTGTAGGAACGTGCCAGCCCAACGGACATGGGCCTTGATTCTTTGTACTCCATCGAGGGGTAAACGCAGTTTCTACTTTCCAATCATGAGGGCCTTCAGAAGAAAGGATAAAGAGGTTGTGCCCCGTATTATCTAATGTAGCTTTAACATCCGTAGTCCCATTCACCGATATACTTTCGGTAGAATTCGTCCTGTTGATCAACTGATGCCCATCTGTCGGACGGCCCCACTGAAAGAGATCGCCATAAGCCAGATGATCCGTCGCACTGGTAGCGGCCTGCTTGGCACCTATATTTCGATCCAGCCATTTCTTCCCGGTCGTCGGGCTGGTGATGATGCCATAGGTGACTTCCTCTCCCATGTAGGTGAAGGTCACCGTCGTTGGTTCGCCACCGATGGGGCCCATCCAGGGCGTATAGGCTACCGCGCCTGTCGTGCTGCCGCCTTCGGCCTTTGGTGTGATGGCCGCGCGGAGGAATTTACCTTGGTCGGCGGCAGGGATGGTGTAGATGCTATCGGTCGCGCCGCTGATGGCGGTGCCCGGTCCGGAAGTGCTGTCGTTCGCTATGTACCATTGGTAGGTACCCGGTGCCTGTGTGTCGCCCTCGTGATCGAAGTAGGTGAAGGTGGCCTTGATCTTGTTGGTGATGTTGGCGTTCCCCTCGACGGCTGTATTGCGCGCTTCGGGGCCGCTGTTGTCGGTGGTCACCGTCACCACTTCGCCATAGGCCGTGCCCACCGCATTGGTGGCATACGCCCGGAAGTAGTAGGTGGTGCTGGGTTCAAGGCCGCTGATCGTAGCCGTAAAGGTCTTGCCGCTTAGTGCATTTTTGGTGGTGTCATCCGCCAGCGTGGGCGTGGTATTCGTGCTGCTCCACGCCAGGCCCGCCGCCGTGATGGGCGAACGGCCGTCGTCGGTAATCTCGCCGCCACCCGTGGCGAGACCACCCGATACGGTGACGGGTGAAGTGGTGACCAAAGGCTCCACCGGAGGCGGATCATTTTCTTTTTTACAGGCGGTGACACTGAACAACAATACTAATGCGAATACTAATCTGGTTTTCATGTTTTTAACTATTTTCAAGTGTGGATAGAGTGGTTAAGTAAGTTGTGCTAATTAGCCAATTAAACATACTTAACCGACCCAATCCAACCTTTTTTGAATTTTTAACTATTTAGCCATACCTCAATCGCGAATGCAGCGGACTGCGTTTCCAGTGCATAAGTTCTGGATTGATGCTGAAAGAACTGTGTTGTCATCCGCGGAAACTGACACAGCATCTACAATGGTTACACCATTGCTGCCGGATCCCCAATACGATGCGTATCGGTATTCTGCCATATATTCCAAGCCCGTTTTATTGTCTCTACTTCCGCAGATGGTCAACTTAAGCCAACTATAACTTCCGCTCAAAGTGTTATCTTCCCCATTCATCTCTGCCTTCCAATCTACGTTGGCAGGAATATGCCAGCCAATCGGACATGGCCCTTGTGGTTGTGCCGTCCAGCGAGTACCCATATTGTTGTCTTCTCTCCAATCTCTCGGGGCTGCGAGCACGGTGATAAATTTAGCATGACCGGGAATATCAGTTGCTGATTTTATATCTGTTGTTTCACTGTTAACTGGCACGCCAACTGTTGAGCTCTGCCAATTCATTAATTGATGACCATCTGCGGGTCTACCCCACTGAAAAAGATCGCCGAAAGCTAAGTAATCGTAAATGTTCGTTGCTGCCTGTTTCGCTCCAATATTTCGGTCCAACCATTTCTTGCCGGTCGTCGGGCTGGTGATGATGCCGTAGGTGACTTCTTCGCCATTGTACATAAAGGTCACCGTTGTCGGTTCATCACCAATGGGGCCCATCCATGGCGTGTAGGCCACCGCGCCTGTCGTGCTGCCGCCTTCGGCTTTCGGTGTGATGGCCGCGCGGAGGAACCTGCCCTGGTCTGCGGCCGGGATGGTGTAGATGCTATCTGTTGCTCCGCTGATGGCCGTGCCCGGACCGGAGGTGCTGTCATTGGCCACGTACCATTGGTAGGTACCCGGTGCCTGTGCATCGCCCTCGTGGTCAAAATAGGTGAAGGTAGCCTTGATCTTGTTGGTGATGTTGGCGTTCCCCTCGATACCCGTGTTGCGCGCCTCGGGGCCACCGTTTTCCGTGTTGACCGTGACCACCTCGCCGTAAGCCGTGCCCACCGCGTTGGTGGCATACGCCCGGAAGTAGTAGGTGGTACTCGGTTCAAGGCCGCTAATGGTAGCCGTGAAGGTCTTGCCGCTCAACGCATTTTTGGTGGTGTCATCCGCCAGCGTGGGCGTGGTGTTCGTGCTGCTCCACGCCAGGCCCGCCGCCGTGATGGGCGAACGGCCGTCGTCGGTGATCTCGCCACCACCCGTGGCGACACCGCCGGATACGGTGACGGGTGAAGTCGTGACCAACGGTTCCACCGGAGGAACGGGAGGGTCTTTCTTGCAGGAGATCGCCAGGGCCAGTATCGCCAACACGATGACGGCCAAGGAGGCACGCGCGGCACGCGCGCGCCAGCCGATGCTTATTAAAGGTAATGTTGTCGTTTTCATTTCGTCAAGTCTTTAGTTATCAGTTATTATTTGTTTATCTTTTCTTGTTTGCTTACCCGGTATCGCTGCGCTCATCGGGACGTTATTTGTTTCCGTTTGCATGTGACCGTAATACACCCCGGAGTGTCATTCCGATGGGGCTAATACCCCTCGTTCTGCCTCAGATTCGTATTCCGCAGCACGTCATCAAACGGGATTGGGTACCGCTGCCAGTTCGTGTGCCACGTGCCGCCCTTTTGCGGGGTGACCACCGACATGACGGCATCCACCCGGCCGGTGCGCTTGAGGTCAAACCAGCGGTGTCCCTGCTCGGTGAATAGCTCGCACTGCCGCTCGCGCAAGACGGCGTCCAACAGGGCCTCCCTGGTCGATGCTGCAACAGGACCAAGCCCGGCCCGCTGGCGGATGGCGTCCAGATCGGTCCGTGCACCATTGATATCGTTCTGTTGCGCCCGCGCCTCCGCACGGATGAGGTACTGCTCGCCCAGGCGCAGCAGCACCTGGTATTCGGTGGGTGCACCACTGGCGGTGACAGCCTTGTATTTGTACGGGAAATAATAGGTGGTGCCCAATACGGTGACGCTGTCCACCCAGTGCCGACCATAACGCCGCGCATCGCCGGGCCCGAAGGCCGCCAGCTGTTGCGGGCTGAGGTACACGGGCTGGAGGCTAGCACTGGCCGTGGGGCCCGTTGCGGGCAGGTTGAACACGTAGCCATCCTCCGTATTGCGGTTCGCGCGCACGGGTTGCAGGGACCAGATGGTCTCGGCCGAGCCCTTCAGAAACGCCTCATCCAATGCGGGCAGGCCGAACAGCGCCGCGTGCGCGATGACCTCACTGGCCCGATCGGCGGCCTTGGCGTATTGCCGGTCGTACAGGTAGGCGCGGGCCAGCATGGCCGTGGCCGCCCATTTCGTGGGCCGCACGCGTTCGGCGCTGCCAACATACGGGCGCAGGGTGCCATCCAGGTAGGCCGTGCCCAACAGCGCCTTGGCCTGCTCCAGGTCGGCGATGATCCGGGCCTGCACGTCGGCGGCCGGCACCTGCGGCAGCACGGCGTTGGCATTCGGGTCGGTTCCGAGCACGAGCGGGATGTTATCAAACAGCCCCAGCAGGTACTGGTAGAGGTACCCGCGCAGGAAATACGCCTCGCCCAGCAGTTGCTGCTTCACGGCCGGGGTGAGCGTGGACGAGGCCTCCAACCCGGCAATGGCCAGGTTGGTGTTGAACACCTGCGCATAGAAGCCCGGGCTGCCCGAGCCTGTCCACAGTTCGGCACCAAAACCTTGCATCTGCGCCGCCACCAGCGCATTCCGGTAGTAGGCATTGAGCCGGTTATCGGCCACCGTGCCGTGCAGCGTGAGTTCATCAGCCGAGAGGCCGCACAGTACGCCAAGACCCAGATTGCCCGCCAGGCCGGGGGTGGAACCCGATTGGCTCAGCGTGGCATAACTGCCGGTGATGGCGGCGATGGCCGTGTTGTCCGACCGCCACACGATGCTTTCGTTGATGCTGGTCAGCGGCTGCTCGACGGCGATGAATGACTCGCAACCTACGGTGAGCAGGGCGATGGTGGTGCACAGTAGCTGATTGATCCTTTTCATGATTCGTCCTCCTCTCATATGGCTAACTGGATACCCACGGTAACGACGCGCAACGGCGGGAGCGAGACGATGCTCTGGCTCTCGGGATCGAGCCCCCGGTAGCCGGTCAGCGTAAACAGGTTCTGCGCATTGGCGTACAACCGGCAGCGGCGCAGACGTGCATGCCGCACCCAGTGGTCGGGCAGCACATAGGCCAGCGCGACGTTCTTGAGCCGGATGAACGAGGCGTCCACGAAGCGGTAATCGCTCTGGAGCACCGTGCCGCCCAAGTCGTTCTGCGTGGTGAACCGCGCAACGGGCGCCTCGTCGCCGGGTCGTTGCCAGCGCCGCAGGACCGTGACGGGCTGGTTGCTCAGCCCATTGTAGAAACTGCCGGGCGAGCGCTTGGCGTCGCTCCCGAAATCAAGCCCGTCATAGCCCAGCTGCTTCACGAACTGCAGCAGCACATCGAGCGAAAAGCTCCGCCAGGTGAGCGTATTGCCCAGCCCGCCGTAAAAATCTTCCTGCGTGTGCAGGTAGGCCAGCCGATCGGTGGCCGAGCGCGGGCTGGCCGTGGTGCGGCCCTCGCTATTGAAAAAATGGTAGCGCCCCGTGGCCGGATCGACAAACGCAAACCGGTACTCCCGCAACACGAACACCGGCTCACCGATGACCAGCTGGTTGGCGTAGCTGGATTCGGCCAGGTTCGGGAACGCCAGCAGCCGGTTGTCGGGCAGCGTCATGTTCAGCGTGGTGGACCAGCGGAACCGGCCGCGGGTGATGTTGTCGCTGCTGACGGACAGCTCCCAATTCACGTTCTGCACGGTGGCCGGGAAATTGCCGGTGAGCGTGGTACGCCCCACCATGCTCGGCAACGCATAACCCAATAACTGGTTGGAAGACCGGTTGCGGGCATAGGCGGCCGTAACGAGGATGCGATCGCGTAGCAGGCCCACGTCCAGCCCCAGCTGGAGCTTGCGGGTCTCCTCCCACTGGATGTTCGGGTTGGGCAACGACGAGGGCAGGATACCCACCACGCCCTGGTAGGCGAGCGGCACGTTCACGAAGTCGTACAGGCTGAGGTACCGGTAATCGCCGATCTGGTCACTCCCCACCAGCCCGTAGCTGCCGCGCAGCTTGCCGAAGCTGAGCATGGGCCAATCGGGCAGGAAGGTTTCCTCGGTGAAGATCCACGCCGCGCCCACCGCGCCGAAGTTGCCGAAACGGTTGGCATCGCCGAAGCGCGAGCTGCCGTCGCGGCGGGCGGTGAGGTTGAGCACGTACCGGTCCCGCCAGGCGTAATTGATCCGGCCGAAGACCGCGTGGTAGCGGTAATGGGTCCGGCTGGCGTTCTGGCTGGACACCGTGGCCGCGGCGTCGATGTTCTCGAGTTGGTCATCGCTCAGGTAGCCCTCGCCCTTCAGGGCACCGGTGCGGCTTTTGGCATCGCGCAACGTGGTGCCGAGCAAAGCCTCCAGCCTGCCGCCCGCGACCGTGCGGTGGTAACGCAGCTGCGGTTCGACGATCCAGGACCACACCAACCGGTTACCGAAATCCGCGCTCGCCAGGCTGGCCAGGCGATCCTCCGGCGTATTGACGGCCAGGGGTTGGGCCCGGAAATCATCCGTGGCGAGCCGGTTGTAGCCCAGGTTTACCTGGACTTCGAGCCCTTTGTAAAGCTTGGCGCCCAACACCAGGTTGCCGATCAGGTTTTGGGTGTCGTTTCGATAACGGGTCAGCACGCGGCGCAACGGGTTGCTGAAGAAGGTGGATCCCCCGGCGCCATTGGGCGCCCAGTTGATCGAGCCGTCGGCGTTGTATAGCGACGGCGCATTGGGCTCCAGCAAGAGGGCGGGCTGGGTCAGGTCAAAGCCCGGCAACGTATTCTGGTTACTCATGTAATTACCGGTGAACTGCAGCGTGAACCGCTTATCGAGCGAGCTGGCCGTGAGGTTGCTGCTCACGGAAACCTTGCGGTCGGCGAAGTCGTCGGGAATCGGGAACACCGTGTTCTGGTACTGTTGGGCTGCCCCGATGCGGTACTGCACCGTATTGGTGCCGCCCGAAACGCTGGCGTTGGTGGTGGCGTAGCGCGCCGTGCCGCCGATGAGTTCCTTCTGCCAGTCGGTATACCGCGTGGTGTCCCACACCTTGAGGTCGTCGGCCGCCACGCGCGGATCACGCCAGTCGATGCCGTCGTTTCGGAAGGCTTCGTAGCGCATGTCGAGGTATTGCCGCGTGTCGAGCATGTCCACCCGGCTGGCCACTTGGCCAAAGCCCGTTTCCGTATCGATATCCAGTTGCATGGCCCCCGCCTTCCCTTTTTTGGTGGTGATCAGGATGGCGCCATTGGCGGCCAGCGAACCGTAGATGGCCGTGGCATCGGCGTCCTTGAGCACGTCGATGCTTTCGATATCGGCCGGATTGAGGTAATTCAACGGGTTACTGAAGCCGGCAAAGCGCGGACCCGTAGCGCCCAGCACATGATCGATAGCGGTGGGCGGCAGTTCCGAAACAATGGGCACGCCATCCACCACATACAGCGGCAGCGTGCCGTTGGCGATGCTGTTCTGGCCCTGCACGCGCACGCGGACGCCTCCGCCCGCCAATCCGGACGGCTGGATGACCGACAAACCAGCAACCCGTCCCTGCAAGGCCAGCAGCGGATTGCTGACGGGCTGGTTTTCGATGGCCTCGGCCTTGACCGAGGCCACGTTGCCCGTGCTGAGCCTGCGCGAGGTGGTGCCGTAGCCGATGACCTGCACCTCCTCGAGCGCGGAGGATTTGGCCCGGAGCGTGAGGACGCCGAGGTCTGGGGAAGCCGTGATGTCGAGCGGCTCGTAGCTCATGTGGGTGATGCGGAGTACGGCCCCTGCCTCCACATCACCGAAGGAAAAAAAACCGTCTCGCCCCGAGATGGCCGCCCGGGCATCAGCACCGGGGCCACCCACAACGGGCGCCCGTACCAAACGGACCGTGGCGCCGGGTATCGGGTTGCCCAACGAATCGACGAGGCGGCCGGCCATCGACATGCGCGGCACGCGCGCACCGGGATCGGTGGCCGCGCCGTTGCGCGCGGGACGGTCCTTGAGCGGCTCCACGATGATGAGTTTGTCTTCGATGCGGTAGGTGAACGGCTGGCCGTCGAAGCAGATCTTCAACACGGTTTCGATCGGCTGCTGCCGCACGGCTATCGTGACGGGCTTGGCCTGCCGCAGCAATTGCTGCGGGAACACGAAGTCGTAGCCGCTCTGCTTCTTGATTTCCTTGACGAGGTCGAGGATATTCGCCTGCTTTTTATTCAACGTGATCTGCTGGGCGCTGACGGCCGATACCATCAGCGATAGCACCCAAAGCAGCAACAGTGGTTTTCTTTTCATCTTGTCTGGGATGCATCGTTAGGCATTCTGCGAAAAATGACTATGTTTGCACCCGGGATTTTTGGTTAAACAATGAATGACTTGTTGGTTAAATGATATCCCGAACAAAGAGGCTCAGGGGGCGGGCCCACGCTCCCTGCCTTTTTTGCCCGTTCCTGCCTGCCTATTCCCGCACCACGACCCTCCTTCCGCTGATTTCGAACCGTACCTGCCCGGAGGCTTCCAATGCGCGCAATACCTGCGACAGCGGCCGATCGCGCGACACCGACCCGCTGAACTGGATGGCGGGCGTGGCACCGCCTTCGTATTCCACCTCCACGTCGTACCACCGGGCGATCTGCCGCATGATGGCACCCAGATCGGACCCCTCGAAGCTGATGTCGCCCGATTTCCAGGCGGTGTAGGGGTCGGTGTCCACCTCGCGGATTTCGATTGCCGCTCCCTGCCCCGGCAGAGCCTGTCCCGATTCATCGGGGCGGGCGCGGGTGGTGGCTTGCTGGCCGGGGGTGAGGACGTTAGTCGGAAGTCTTAAGTCGTTGGTCGTAAGTCCGGTCTGCGTGCCGGGCGTCACCTTTACCTTGCCTTCAACCAGGGTGGTCTTGGTTTCGGGGTCGTCCGCGTAGGCGGAGATGTTGAATTGGGTGCCTAGTACCTGTACGACCTGACCTGCGGTTTGGACGTTAAAGGGCGCAAGATGTTGCGCCTCCCGACGAGTCGGGACAGGCTCTACCCGCCCTACCTGTGGCTGAATTTCGAAATAGGCCTCACCTTCGAGCACCACCTCGCGCGTATCACCGCTGAACCGGGATGGGTATTTGAGCGTGGATGCGGAGTTGAGCCAGACCTTGCTGCCATCGGGCAGCGTGATCTGGTAGGTGCCGCCCTTTGGCGTGGTGAGTCGTAAGTCATCAGTCGTAAGTCCTGCATGCGGGCTATCCGCTGGACTAACGGCGGATCCGTCATCGTAGGTGATGTCATCGGTTCCAACGATGATTCCGGTCTGGGCTTCGTCCAAGTCTATCACACGGCCGTCGGCCAGGGTCAATGTGGCGCGGTTGCCGCCGGGCAGGATATCGGTCGCGGCGAGGCTATCGACCGACGACTTCCGACCATCGACTAGCAAGAGCCAACCGACTGAAAGGAGGACGGCGACTGCTGCGGCCGCGTAGGGCAACCAGCGCAGGTAGTGCGGCCTATTGCCCCGCTGGATTTGCCGAAGCCCCCCTTCCTGCTGCTCCCCGGGGTCTTTGGACAGCTCGGGGTACGCCGCGGCATCCAGGCTATCGTGGTACCAACGCTCCACGAGGGCCTTCTCCGCAGGGGTGCATAACCCTTGGGTGTATTTTTCGAGTAGCGCTTCTGCCTGTTTCCGATCCATGTCCTTGCCGGGATTTGCCCGTCTATCTATAAGAACAGTTCAGGGGGCCGTAGGGTGGAAAAGAATTTTCACTTTTTTTTAGCGGTGCCCGTTAGAAGAACAAACCCGTGAACCCTTTGAGGCGCACGCGGATGATTTTCAGCGCGTTGTTGATGTGGGTCTTGACGGTCGATTCGCGGACGGCAAGCAGTTTGGCGATCTCCTTGTTGGTGAGGTCTTCCTGGCGGCTCAGCACGAACGCGTGGCGCATCTTCGCCGGCATGCGCCCGATCTCCTCGTCCATGGCCCGCTGGATCTCCCGCTCCGTGACCGCGGAGCTGACGGTATCTGCCGAGGGCTCGGGGTAGCCCATCAGCGCGGCGACGTAATCCACGCGGACCTTGCGCTGCTGGATGAGGTTGACGATGCGGTTGCGCAACGCGACATACAGGTACGTGGCAATGCGCGTATCCGCCTTGAGCGAACCGCGCCTACCATACAGGGCTGCGAATACGTCTTGCACCGCATCCTGCGCGTCGTCTTCGTCCTTGAGCATGCGCACAGCCTGGCCGTACAGCACCGTCCAATACCGCTTATAGATCATGGTGAACGCGGCCTCGCTGCCCTGGATCAACAGGGCAACCAGCTCTTCATCCGTCAGGTTCTTCAGCGATTCCACGATTTTCTGCCGCTTGTTGCTGTAAAGGTAGGGCAGAAGATCGGGAATTGCTAATTTATTTGAAAATAGCTTCCTTCCATCGTAATTGATAAAATTATCTTTTTTTGCAAAAACTTCAATCACGATGGAAGGAATTATAAAGCGGGATCGCTAAGCAATCCCGCTAAATCGGCATGACCTCCCACTGCGAGGCCAGGTCCCCTTCATAAAACGGATAGATGACGATCGGCTTGCCGTTGGTTGCGTCAAAGCCATAGAGATTCAGCGCCATGGTTGGGGCATGTTTGGGGCTTATGCGGAACCGGCCATTGCCCTGGTCGGAAAATGTCCATTTTTGGTTGTCGCATCCGTTCTTTGGAAATACGATAACGGCCGCTCCCTGTGCGGTCTCCGATCCTTTGACATCCAAAACCATCGAAGGCGCATGCAGCGGATGCAGGTAGAAGTAACCTTGTCCGGCATCCTCCAATGACCATTGCTGGTTATTCCCGTTGTTGACATCCTGGACGATCACCTCAGTGCCTTGATCCGCTTTGGCCCCCCGCACATCGATGCATTTCTGTAAATTCGACAACGGCTTGACGACGTAGCTTTTTTTCGGATCGATGAGCCGGTTGAATGCCGATTGCAGCGATAAGGTGTTCTGCATGATCAGCTGTGCGATCAATATGCCCTGAAAAGGTGTCTCGGGGAAATCTAAGGGTATAATTCCAAACCTGCGGTTCGTTGTCTGCGCAACATGGTCAAAAAGCAGGCCATTGGTACCGATAAAACGCGACATATAACCGTTGGCCACGGTTTCAGGATACACACTGCCCGTTCCGCTCATGAAATTGACATACAGCGTTCCGTTGCCGGCATCGCCCGCAGCCTGTTCCAAAAGTGGCTTGGCATGTTTGTTGAATTTATCATCCAGATGCCCAAGCACATAGTTTTTATAGCTGTCCTGTACGCGGATGGGCGCGTGGGTGTTGAGTGATGCGGTACCATTATCGGGCCATCCGTTGAAGGCGTTTATTCCAAAAGCTTCCTGTTGATGCTTCTCAAACCTTCTGAAAAGAACAATCTTGCCCCTTACATCCGCTAATTTGGGTATCGCATCTTCGGTATGCCATTTGGCGCTGGCCGCAGCAATCCGGCTCGATACCGCATTGAAAAACGCAGCGTCATTTGTCCCGGTTTCGTCCTTGATCGACATGATGATGGTTTCACTGCTATTCTTTGCCAGAAAATCCATGCAAACCTGAAGCACCTCATCGAAATTAATGTGAAGCCTTATCCCGCCATGGTCGCCTTCCAGTTTGGCTCCATCCAGCTTGAGCCGGATATCCAGGAAGCGGACACCCCGGTAGAGCTGGTCACGCAAACCGAGGCGCTGGCATTGCGTTGCACGTAGGATGACCTCGGGCACGAGCATCCCTCCCGCGATAAAGATAGGTGTAAGGAAAAATTGGCCCACGGTGGCCAGGAAATGCCCCATCGCGGTTCCGATCGAACTTGACAACGCGGTGAGAACGCCATGGGGCAGGTTTTTGATCAGCCCCTCATTCAACCCGAAGGTGAGGGTGTCATGCGTGCCCGGTATCGTGAACTCAGAAATAAGCTTCCGGCCATCCAGAAACTTCATCCAATTTGGATTTCCCTGTTCGCGGTCGAAGAAAATCAGGCCGGTTGCTTCATCGCCGGCGAAACCGATATTGACGCGAAGCTCTTCCTGGTAGACAAAGTATCTTTTCCGGCTCTTGCCTAGCAAGGATCCGAATCCGTTGCCCGTGGTATGGAAACCAACCAGTTCCACGTCAATCTGGGCCTCGTTGCTGTAGGTGCCATGAATCTTGAAGCGCAGCGGTTTCTTTGTGCCCAGCATGGTATAGGTAATCCACGCCTGGTCATCGCTTTCGGTGGTAAACGGTCCTTTATGAAACTCGACATAAACGGACACGCCTGCTCCAGGCTCGATATGCTTCGGAAAGGATTTCTCCCATTCGTCCAGCTGGTAAGATGAAATATCGCTGCTCTCCCAACGATAAGGGGTTTTGTTAACCAGAATAATTTTTACGCCTTGTCCCATAACATTGTTTTTTTGAAGGATTTGATACGGACAAAGCTAGGTGCTTCCGGATACGGCAGGTTATCCGAAAGGCATTATTATTTACCCAAAACGCATTTTGTTGTGTAGTGCATTCCGCAACCGATTTCCGCGACGCTTGCGCAATGCGTACATCACCTTGTCCGGGCAGCGAAACGATATTCGCTAATTTATTGCTATATTCGCCTGTCAAAAGCAAAAGCAATGAAAAGATTAGCACTCATGATGTTGCTCCTGCCCCTATTGGGATGGGCGC
The DNA here is from genome assembly GCA_037190485.1 of Parapedobacter sp. GTDB lineage: Bacteria > Bacteroidota > Bacteroidia > Sphingobacteriales > Sphingobacteriaceae > Parapedobacter. Next base: position 586,905 of record JBBCJB010000006.1, on the reverse strand, counting down.
AAGAAAAAGGAAAAGGCACGTATTTCGAACACGGGCTATCCTGGGCCCAGGTGAAGGAAAAGGCCAAAGCGGAAAACAAGTACCTGTTCCTCGATTGCTACACCACCTGGTGCGGCCCGTGCAAGTACATGACCAACATGGTCTTCCCGCAGGAAAAGGTGGGCGAATTCTTCAACAGGAACTTCATCAATGCCAAGGTGCAGCTGGATAAGACCGACAACGATTCGGACGAGGTGAAAAGCTGGTATGCCGACGGCGAGGCGATCGCCAAGGAATACAACGTGCGGGCCTACCCCACGTTCCTGGTCTTCTCGCCCGACGGCGAGCTGGTGCACCGCATCGTGGGCGGCGGCGACGCCGACAAGTTCATCGCCATCGCCGAAAAGGCCCTCGACCCCGAAACGCAATACTACACCCAACTGAAGCGATACGAGGCCGGTGAGCGCGCTCCCGCCTTCCTGAAAAACATGGCCGAGGTGGCCCAGGGCGCCTATGAACAGCAGATGGCATCTGAACTGGCATCGGCCTACCTCGAAACCCAACCCGACCTGTACACCAAGGAAAACCTGGAGTTCCTGGCGAAGTTCTCCACCGACAGCAAAAGCAAGGGCTTCCAGGTCATGCTCAATGAAGGCGCCAAGGTGGATGCCGTATTGGGCGAGGGCGCATCGGCGAAGGCGGTGAATGCCATCGTGCTCAAGGAAGAGGTCTATGCCAAGATACCCCGCTCGATGGACGTGGACCTTGACTCGCTCCAGGCGGCGGTGGCGGCCAAGTACCCCACCGTGGCGCTCGACGAGCCCTTCGCCCTGATCAACGTGCAGTTGCTGCAGGCCAAGAAGGATTGGGATGCCTTCCAGCCGGCCATCCTGGACTACATGGCCAGTTACGGGGCCAAGGTATCGGCAAACCAGCTGAATTCGTTCGCCTGGACGGTGTTCGAGAACTGCGACGACATGGCCTGCGTATCCGAGGCATTGGCCTGGAGCAAGCGCAGCATCGACGAAACCGAGGGCAAGACGCCCGCATTCATCGATACCTACGCGAACCTGCTGTACAAATCGGGCAGCAAGGACGAGGCCATGGCCTGGCAGCAGAAAGCGGTAGACCTGGCCAGCGCCGACGAAAAGGACACCTACCAGGCCACGCTCGACAAAATGAAAAAAGACGAGCGGACGTGGTAAACGGGTTGCGGCGGTATCGGCTATTTTGCGTAGCTTTACCGCCGCACCAATTTGTACCATGAATACGTATAACAACCCCATCTTGGAGCGGTTGCCGCTCCACCTGAAACAGTACATCGTCGAACAGCATTACGAACGCTACACGCCCGTGGACCAGGCCGTGTGGCGCTACGTGATGCGCCAGAACTACAGCTACCTGAAAGACGTGGCGTACTACCCGTACATCCCCGGCCTGCGGGCCGCGGGGCTGAGCATCGAACGCATCCCCGACCTGCAGGCCATGAACGACAGCCTCAAGGAAATCGGCTGGGGAGCGGCCACCGTAGACGGCTTCATCCCGCCCGTGGCGTTCATGGAGTTCCAGGCGCACCACGTGCTGGTGATCGCCGCCGACATCCGCCAGCTGGAGCACATCGAGTACACGCCCGCGCCCGACATCATCCACGAGTCAAGCGGCCATGCGCCGATCATCGCCGAGCGCGATTACGCCGCCTACCTGGCCTACTTCGGCCAGATCGGCAGCAAGGCCATGTTCTCCTATAAGGACTTCGAGCAGTACGAGGCCATCCGCAAGCTGTCCATCCTCAAGGAAAGCCACGAGGCCACGCCCGACGAGATCGCGGCGGCCGAGGTGCGGCTCCAGCACATCCAGGCCGACATGGGCGAACCCTCCGAAATGGCACTGCTGAGCCGCCTGCACTGGTGGACGGTGGAGTACGGCCTCATCGGCACGCCCGAAGACCCGAAGATATACGGTGCGGGGCTGCTCTCGTCCATCGGCGAAAGCGCCACCTGCATGCAACCCGACGTGCCCAAGCTGCCCTACACGCTCGATACCGTGCGATACGCCTACGACATCACCAAACCCCAGCCCCAGCTGTTCGTGACGCCCACCTTCGAGCACCTGCTCGACGTGCTGGAGCGGTTTGCCGACACGATGGCCTTCCGCGTGGGCGGCGCGGCGAGCATGGACAAGGCCATCGAGTGCCAGAACGTGTGCACCGCGGTGTACAGCTCGGGGCTGCAGGTATCCGGCGTCTTCGTGGCCACCCCCGTGCGTGATTTCGGCTACCTGCAAACCCATGGCCCCACGGCATTGGCCGTGGGCGGCAAACAGCTGCAAGGCCACGGCAAGGCCGCGCATGGCGACGGGTTCGGCTCGCCCATCGGCCCGCTGGCCGACGGATCCGCGCTGGAGGACCGCACGGACGCCGAGCTGCGGGCACTCGGCATCGACACCGGCGCGCAGGCCACGTTGCGCTTCGCATCGGGCATCGCGGTGAGCGGCACGGTGACCCATGTGCTGCGCCACGCGGGCAAGGTGGCATTGGTTTCGTTCGCCGACTGCACCGTAACCGATGGTCCTGCCGGGCGCAAGCTCTTCGAGCCCGGCTGGGGCACCTACGACATGGCCGTAGGCACGGCCATCGCCTCGGTGTTCTGCGGCGCGGCCGACAAGGATGCCTTTGAACAGCTTGCGCTGGTATCAAACGAATACACGCATAAACCGCTATACGACGCGGCCACGCAACGACTGCATGGATGCTATGCCGCGGTGCGCGCCATGCGCGAATCGGGCACGGGGCCCGCTGGCGCGCAAGCGCTTTGGCAAGCCCTCCAGGCCGACCATCCGGCCGACTGGCTGTGTGCCATGGAATTGCTGGAGGTTTGCGCGCACCACGGCCAGGATGACCTGGCGCACGGGATCGCCGGCTGGCTGGCCCGGAAGGCCGAGGCGCAGCCCGGGTTGCGCAAGCTCATCGGCGACGGGCTGGCGCTGATCGGCAGCGACCTACAAATTAGCGAATAGCGAACCGCGGATAAGCAAATAAACGCTATCTTTACCGCCCTAAACGGATCATGACCATGATAGACAGCATATTGGGTGCCATCCATTGGAACATCAAACCCGAGATCTTCAGCATCGGCAGCTTCGAGTTGCGGTATTACACCTTGTGTTTCCTGCTGGCCTTCGTGAGCAGTTACATCCTGATGCTCCGCATCTTCAAGCGCGAGAACAAGCCGCAGGAGCTGCTCGATCAGCTGAGCATCTACATCTTCGTGGGCACGTTGCTGGGCGCGCGCCTGGGCCACTGCCTGTTCTACGAATTCGATTACTACAAGGACCATCCGCTCGAGATGATCCTCCCCTTCCGCTACGTGAACGGGCAGTTTTCGCTGACGGGATTCCACGGCCTGGCCAGCCATGGCGGCGCCATCGGCATCCTGGTGGGCATCTACCTGTTCTGCCGCAAGACCAAGATCGATTTCCTGTGGATCACCGACCGGCTGGTGATCGTGATCGCGCTGGCCGGGGCGTTCGTGCGCATCGGCAACTTCTTCAATTCGGAGATCATCGGTTTGCCTTCCACCCTGCCCTGGGCGGTGGTGTTCGAGCAGGTCGACAACGTGCCGCGGCACCCTGCCCAGCTGTATGAAGCGCTATGCTACATCCTGATCTTCGTCATCCTCTGGACGACCTACCACCGCAAGGCCGCGCTGAAACCGGGCTACATCTTCGGGCTGTTCCTGATCATGCTGTTCGGCGCACGGTTCGCGATGGAGTTCTTCAAGGAGAACCAGGAGGCCTTCGAGGACGGGATGGCCTACAACATGGGGCAGTTGCTGAGCATCCCGTTCGTGGCCACGGGGGTATACCTGCTGCTGCGGCCGCATAAGCCGAAAGCGGCCAAGGCCTCAGCGCGCAAGTAGGCTCTCGACCGCCAGCCGGTAGCCGTCAAGCCCGAAACCGCAGATGACGCCCTTGCAGTTCTTGGCGAGGTACGAGTGATGGCGGAAGGCCTCACGCGCATACACGTTGGAGATGTGCACCTCCACCACCGGGGTGTTCACCGCGGCGATGGCGTCGGCGATGGCGAGCGAGGTGTGCGTGTAGGCCCCGGCATTGAGCACGATGCCTTGATGCGAAAAGCCCACCTCATGGATCTTGTCGATGAGGACGCCCTCGTGGTTGCTCTGGAAATACGCCAGCGCGACCTGCGGATACGCGGCCTGGAGCGTCTCGAAATACGGCCCGAAACCCCGATCGCCATAGATCCCTTTTTCACGGACGCCCAACAGGTTGAGGTTGGGCCCATTGATGATGATGATGTTGCTCATGGGGCAAAGGTAAGAAAGTTAGTGCTTAGAAATCAGCATAAAAATTGCGGAACGACGAACGGAGCCCCAACGTGATCATCCCGGTCCGCTGGCGTTGCCCGCCCTCGCCGATAACATGCCCGCGATAGATCGCCCCGGCTTCCAAACGCAGGTTGTACTTGGGGTTGATCAGGCATGAAATCCGCGCGTCGGCATACAGCAGGCTGTTCTTCACGCCCTGGCCGATGCGGTTGCCATACACCTGGCCGTGGGTGTAATAGGGCTTGAAGATGTCCTGCCCGTTATTGGTGGCCGAATCGGGGTCGGTGCCGAACTGGCCCCACGTGCCCTGCAGCGAAAAATCGAACCGATCGTACGTGTAGTTCAGGATGCCCACCAGCTCCCGGAAGTTGGCGCCCCAGGGGTGGGCCAGCGGCTCGCCGTAGTTGCTGTAATTGCTTACCGGGTCGAAATGCGCATAGGTATACGGACGCGCGGTGTTGTACTCGGCCAGGAAATTCAGATCCTTGACGCCGAAGGCGTCGTAGCCGCGGAACCCAAGCTGGGCCGCCCATTTGTTGTTGATGTGCCCATTGCCGGAAAAGAATTCCTTGGCGGTGAATTCGCCCAGCAAGAACTGCCCGTAGACCGTGAGGTTGCGTAACGCCTTGTACTTGGTATTGAGCCCCAGGTGCATCTTATCGGGCGACGAGGTGTTGGTCAATTCGATGGGCCGCATGAAGATGACCGGATTGAGGTAATTGAAATCGAAGCCGCGGCGACCGGCGGCGTTGCGCGAACCCCACACCACCGATTGGAAGAGCCCCACGGAAAACCGGTTGTCCACGTTCCAGTCCAGGTACTGGAACGCGCCCCATTTCCAGTTGTCGCCCGCGCGGCGCGCCGAATCGAGCGAACGGGGATGCATCGGATCGAGCATGTACGTCCACATGCTCAGGTATTGCACGTTGCCCACCGTGCCGGTGAGCTTCAACGCCGTATAGTTTGACGAAACGTCAGACAGCAGCACCGACCGGTATCCATCGCCGATGAACTGCTTGTCATACGCGAGCGTGACGTTGAGGTACTTATTGACGGTGTAGGAAGCCACCGCCGAGCCGTACATCCAGTCCTTTTCGCTGGGGTTGTCGCGCATCGACTTGCCGTAGCCTTGCCCCGGGGTGACGGTGCGCTCATAGATATACCGATCCAGGTACTCGGCGAACACGGCCTGGTTTTCGAAGAAATTCACGTACAGCGAAAATTTGTCCTGGATGGTGAGCCCCGCCTGCGCCCCGCGGGTATTCAACCAGGTGGTTCGCCCGCCGCCCGCGAAATCGCGACCGATCTGGAAGTCGGGCAGGAAATCCGCATAGAAGGCATGGTCATCCTTGATGACCTGGATGAGGTGCTCGTTGTACAGCTTGCGTCCGCCCCAGGTGCGCCGTTCGCGCACGCCCACCTGCATCAGCGAATCGTACCGGGGCTGCAACACGCTGTCCACAAGCAGGGGCTTCAACGCGGTGTGCACCCGGGTATCGGGGTCGTAAAGCACGTTGTTGAGCTTCTGGTAAAACGGGTACGAATAGGGTTGGTAGGTGGATTGGGCATGCCCGCCGGACAGGGTGCCTGCAAAAATAACGGTCAGTGCGATGGCGGCTAGGGAACGGCAGTCTAAACTTCTTATCATAGCGAAAAATCAGTCAGCAAAGATAACATTGCCCACCAAGAATTAAGCCATTTATCTGCCAATCGCTAGCTAAATCGAATATGCATGCGCAAATGCGCCTTTTTTCTCGTATCTTTTTTGCATATTGCACGTCGAAATGAAGCACCAAGTGAATCCTATTAAATCATGAGACGTAGAACATTCATCCAACGATCGGCCGCCCTGGGCGCCGGGCTATGGGCCAGCAAATTCGCGACCGCGACAGCCGCGACGGCCACGACACAGCAATTCCCTACCGTACGGTTCGCCAAAGACCAACGGCATTTCTCGAGCGAGGCCATCGAACGCGCCATCGCGGAATTCCAGCGCCACGTGGGCAACAAGGAGCTGGGTTGGCTGTTCGGCAACTGCTTCCCGAACACGCTCGATACCACGGTCTTTCCCGAGGAAAAGGACGGCAAGCCGTACACGTACGTGATCACGGGCGACATCGACGCGATGTGGCTGCGCGACAGCTGCGCCCAGGTATGGCCGTACCTCCCCTTCATGAAGGAAGACAAGGGCCTGCAACGGCTCATCGCCGGGCTGGTGAACAAGCAGAGCGAATGCATCAACATCGACCCGTATGCCAACGCCTTCTACAACGACCCCACCAAGGTGGGCGAATGGGGCACCGATCACACCGACATGAAGCCGGGCATCCACGAACGCAAGTGGGAAATCGACTCGCTCTGCTACCCGGTACGCCTGGCACATGCGTATTGGAAGGCCACCGGCGACACCGCGCCGTTCGATGCCGAATGGGTCATGGCGCAGCGCAATACGCTGAAGACCTTCAAGGAACAGCAACGCAAGGACGGCCTGGGGCCGTACCGCTTCGAGCGCACCACGGCGCGCGGCACCGACACGCTCCAGGTGGATGGCTACGGCTACCCCGTCAACCCCGTCGGACTGATCTGCTCGAGTTTCAGGCCCAGCGACGACGCCACCATCTTCTCGTTCCTGATCCCGTCCAACCTGTTCGCGGTGGTGAGCCTGCGCCAATCGGCCGAATTGCTGGCCAACATCGCGGGTGAGCAGGCCTTGGCCACGGAGATGCTCGACCTGGCCAACGAGGTCGAAAAGGCCGTGAAGGAATACGGCATCGTGGACCATCCGATGCACGGCCGCGTATACGCGTACGAAGTGGATGGCTTCGGCAGCTACATGATGATGGACGACGCCAACATCCCCAGCTTGCTGTCGCTCCCCTACCTCGGCGCGATCGACGTGGCCGACCCGATCTACCAACGCACGCGGGCATACGTGCTCTCGCCCGACAACCCGTTCTTCTTCAAGGGTTCGGCGGCCGAAGGCGTCGGCGGGCCGCACATCGGCCGCGACATGATCTGGCCCATGGCCATCACCATGCGGGGGCTGACATCCACCGACGACCGCGAGATCGCGGCCTGCATCGAGGCGCTCCGGGCCACGCACGGCGACACGGGGTTCATGCACGAATCCTTCCACAAAGACGACCCGAAAAAGTTCACGCGCAAGTGGTTCGCCTGGGCGAACACATTATTCGGCGAATTCCTATGGAAAACCTATAAAGAAAAGCCATCTTTGCTGAAGTAGGTTTTTTTTGATGGGTCCAATAGGGATATTCGATTCGGGCTACGGGGGGCTGACGGTCTTCCGCGAGATCGGCAAACGGCTACCGCAATACGATTACGTGTACCTGGGCGACAACGCCCGGGTACCTTACGGCACGCGTTCGTTCGAGACGGTCTATGCCTATACCAAGGAGTGCGTGGAGGCGCTGTTCGGGATGGGCTGCCATTTGGTGATCCTGGCGTGCAACACCGCATCGGCCAAGGCGCTGCGCACGATACAGCAGCAAGACCTGCCGCTCCACGCCGACCTGCGCAAGGTATTGGGTGTGATACGCCCCACCACCGAGGCCATCGGCGGTTATACGAAGAGCCGCCACGTGGGCATCCTGGCCACGGGGGGCACGGTCAAATCGGGCTCCTACCCCATCGAGATCCACCGGTTTTTCCCGGATGTATCGGTGTACCAACAGGCGTGCCCCATGTGGGTGCCCCTGGTGGAAAACAACGAGCTGGATACGCCCGGTGCGGCTTATTTCGTCGAAGCCGACATCAACCGGCTGCTGGGCCAGTCGCCGTCGATCGACACGATCGTCTTGGCCTGTACCCATTACCCCTTGCTGCTGCCCCTCATCAGGCGATTCACGCCCCCGGGCGTACGCATACTGCCGCAGGGCGAGTTGGTGGCCGACCGGTTGGCGGATTACCTGGACCGGCATCCCGACGTGGAGGCGCTGTGCAGCAAACAGGGCACGAAGCGCTTCTACACCACCGATGATGCATCGGATTTCGAAGCCAAGACACAGAAGTTCTACGGGCAGCCGCTCACGGCGGCAACCCTGAACGTGGTTCCCTGAATCAGGTCTTTATTTTTTCGTCACGATCGTGACCTCCACCCGGCGGTTTTGCTGGCGCCCTTCCTTGGTGTTGTTCGCGGCGACGGGCTTGGATTGGCCATGACCGAACGTGGTGACGCGGCTGCCGCTGAGCCCTTTCTCCACGGCGTATCGCTTCACCGACTCGGCCCGCTTCTCCGACAGCCATTGGTTGTACTCGGCGGTACCGGTGGCATCGGTGTGCCCATCCACGATGAGCGAAGCGCCGGGATAATCCGCCAAGAGTTTCACCAGCTTGTCCAGCTCGCGTTTGGCCTGATCGGTCAGGTACGACGAGTTGAGCGGGAACAACACATCCGAATCGAACGTGACGGTGATGCCGCGCTCGGTCTGGGCGGCGTCCTCGAAATCGCGCTGCACGTGCTTCAAGCCGTCTTTGGTACCGTCGATGGTAACCTGGGCACCGGGATTGACCGCCAGCGGTTTCTTGTTCTTGCAGGAAACCAGCGCGGTGGCGACGATCAGGGCAAACGAAAGCAGTGTATATGTTCTCATGACTTGAATTGGATGGTGCAAAGGTAAAAAAACTACTCGACAGTGAAATGGTTCGCAACGACCTTTTTGATATCGGGGTGACCGGAAAGCAGGTCCCAGACCAGCCCGCTGCGCCCGTTCTCGATCATGACGATCGCCGCGGCCTGATGGAGGGCGTCATGGGCATCGGCCACCTGGTTACGGCCCAAGGCGATCCACCTGCGGAATCCGTACTCGGTGAACAGCGCCTGCCCATGATGATCGTACAACGCGCGCATGGCGCTCAGCGCCTCCTCGGGCAGGTACCCGTAGCTGGCGCATGCGATGGACGGATTGATGACGTGCACGGTATCGGCACCGATACGGAGCGTCTCCGCCCCCCACACGTCGCGCAGGAAACCGCCATAACCGGCCTCATTGTCGCGCCGCCTGTATGCGTTGGTGAGGTTGACGTTGTTGGCATAATAGTCTGCAAATGCGTCGCGCTTGTGCCGCGGATCGAATGCCAGGAACGGCAGGTAGGCTTCCTGCAGCGAGGCCGACAGCGAGCCGACCGTGATGGGCAAACCGTAGGCCACCGTATCGGTCACATACGGGAGCTCCACGTAACGCGGCAGCGTCGCCTCCGGATTGTCGGCAACCTTGACCGAAAACGAGGCGTTGTTGGCCAACTCCATCACGCCGACCGAGTCGACGAGCTCCCGGCGCACGCCCAGCCCATCGCGATACGCGCTGGAATCCAACGGATACAGCGGCGCGGCGAGGGCGAGCACGTAACCGACGAAATCAGTGCCGAACCCACCCATCGGCCGGGCGTTCCTGAAGCCCACGGTGGGCGACCACCGATCCATCAGGATGTGCTCCTGGCCTTCCACCACGAAATCATTCCACACCACCGACTTCCAGAACATGCCGATGCGATCCGACAGCGGATCCTGCTGGCCGCTATCGGCCTGGAAATACCGTTGGGCGACCAACAGCCCCTGCATGAGGGCAGCGGTGGCCCGCAGGTCTCCCTCCGGCACGGTATCGACCGCGAAAATACCCTTGCCCGTCCGGCCGTCGATGTAAGCCGGGAAGGCACCTTGGTAACGTTCCACTTTTTCGAGGAAATCCAACGTGCGCTCCAAACGGCTCACGGCGACCGCCCTGGAGATGAACCCGCGTGCCACGCCCACCACATGCGATAGGATGCTGAAGCCGGTCTCGCTGACCGATACCGTGGCGTCGTCCACCCCGAAACGGACGCCATGCATCCCGCTGTTCACCTCGGTGCGTTCCACGAAGTAGTTGAAATGGGCAGCCTGCATGAAATCGAGGAACGCATCATCCGACACGGGGCGGGTCTCGGCCTTGATCACGTTCGAGAACGGCGACTCGAGGTAATCGTAGTCTACCCATGCCACCTTGTAATAATACGTCTTGTTCGTAAACGGGACGACGTCGGTGCATTTCTGGACGAAGATGGGCCGGATGGCCACGGGCGCGAAATGCTCGTTGTCTTCCGACCGGTAGATCTTGATGTACCGGATGCTGGGGGTGAGCGGCAATTGCCACGTGAGGTCGACATGCCGTTCATACGCCTTGGCCACCGACAGCACGGCCGGCGACGACAGCTTGACGCGCGGTGGCGACGCGGGCAGGAATTCCACCTGGTCCAGGTAGAGGGCATGCGCGCCATCGTCCGCCGAGCCCTGCGAGAACTCGACGCCATCGATCCCGGCACCGACCGACAGCCCCCGGATGTCGCTCAATGGCAAATGCACATCAATCCACATATTAACCTGGAAATCCGACAGGTATGACCCGATATCTATTGGCATGCTCACGGTATCGCCCCGCCGCAAGGCCAGTCTGGGCAACTGGTCCCGCTCGCTGTCGGACGCGACAAACAGCTTGAAGACGAGCAGGTCGCCGGCCTTTGGCGAATAGCGCCCCGACGATTGCGGGTAAGCCAGCCGAACGCGCCAATCGCCCCCGCGCTTGGAGGTGTAGTGAAGCGCCAGCGCATTGCCGGGCGTAAAGAAAACCGAATCGGAGACGGGCAGGCTGCCTGCCACGTTCTCGACCCAACTCCCGCCTTCGTAATGCACCCGGCTGTAGGCGTAATTGCCGCCAACGGGGCTGTTCTCGAACAACACCTCGGGATACGTGTCGGCAAACGCCGAGGGGATCGGGAGGCAACCCAGTGAAATCAGTAAGGTAATGATCCTAACCATAAGCTTGATTGAACGCTATCGATACATGAAAACTGTTGGTGTGCAAAAACCAAGCCAACAGCGACATTTTAAAATAGCGATACAATTCCATAACTTAGCGACCTGATTTCGCGAGCTAATTACGTATGGAAACAACGTTTGATTTTGAAAAGCCCATCGCCGACCTGCAGCTGCAGATCGAAAAGGTAAACCAGGTGGCCGAGAAGACCAAGGTGGACATGAGCGCCACGTTGGCCGAATTGAAGGAGAAACTGGAAAAAACCAAACAGGATGTGTACGGAAACATGACCGGGTGGCAGAAAGTACAGATGTCCAGGCACCCCGACCGGCCGCAACTGTTGGATTACGTGGGCCTGATCTGCGACGATTTCATCGAACTGCACGGCGATCGGACGGTCAAGGACGACAAGGCCATCGTGGGGGGATTCGCCACCGTCGGTGGCCAATCGCTCATGATCATCGGCCATCAAAAAGGCAAGAACACCAAAGAAAGGCAATACCGCAACTTCGGGATGGCCAACCCCGAAGGCTATCGCAAGGCCCTGCGCCTGATGAAGCTGGCCGAAAAATTCAACAAACCGGTCGTGACCCTCATCGATACCATGGGGGCCTATCCGGGCATCGAGGCCGAGGAACGCGGACAGGGCGAAGCCATTGCGCGCAACCTCATGGAAATGTCGGTGCTGAAAGTGCCCATCATCTGCATCATCATCGGTGAAGGGGCTTCGGGCGGCGCGTTGGGCATCGGGGTGGGCGACCGGGTATACATGCTGGAACACACGTGGTATTCCGTCATCTCGCCCGAGTCTTGCTCATCCATCCTCTGGCGAAGCTGGGACTACAAGGAAAAAGCCGCCGAGGCATTGAAGTTGACGGCCGACGACATGCTGAAGAACAAGCTGATCGATGGCATCATCCGCGAACCGCTGGGCGGCGCGCACCACGACCATAAGGGAATCGCCGAGTCGGTGAAACAGCAGGTGCTGGCAGACCTGGCCTCGCTACAGAAAAAACCCACCGGCCAGCTGATCGCCGACCGCATCGACAAGTTCAGCCAGATGGGCGTGGTCGTCGAATAGCCGCGCCCGCATCATCCCCCGCACGATTCCCGGATGACCAGTTCGGCGTCGTAAACGACGTGCTCGGCACGACGCTCGCCATCTTGGATCTGATCCACCAGCACCCGCACCGCACGCGTGGCGATGGCCGCGACCGGCTGCCTGACGTGGGTGATGGGACAATAGAAAAAGTCAAACGGATCGCTCTCATCGAAGCAGACCACGGCGAGGTCGCGCGGTATCCGGTAGCCGAGCCTGCCCAACCGCTTCAGCCCTTCCAACGACAGCGTATTGGTCGCGAAAAGCAGCGCGTCCATGGGCCGTCCGCCGCCCAGGAAACCGGGCAGGTCCCGCGCCAGGTCGTCTGCGACACGGTCGAAGCCCACGTGCAAGACCGCGGGCTGCGGGGCGGCGATGCCATGGTCTTCCAGCGCTTGGCGATAGCCGCGCTCGCGATCCAGCATGTGCACCAGCTGGTTCCGATAGGCCACCAGGCCGATAGCGCGATGTCCCTTGCGGATGAGGTGGGTGGTGGCTTGGTAGGCCGCCCCGTGGTTATCGGCGCAGACGTAGTTGGTATCGATCTCGGGAAAATGCCGATCGACCAGCACGAACGGGATACGGAGTTGCTGCAGGTAGCGCACATGGTCTTCCGAACCTTCGGTGGGCGCGATGATGAACCCGTCCACCTGGCGCTTGATGAGCACGTCAAGCAGGGCCCGCATCTTGTCAGGTCGCTCATCCGAACTGCCGAATATCGCCGTATAGTTGTCGCGTTTGGCCTCGTCCTCGATCTGGCGCGCCATCGTGGCGAAAAACGGGTTCGAGATGTCGGCCACGATCAATCCGATCGTGTACGACTTGCCCGTCTTGAGGCTCTTGGCGATGTGGTTGGGCTGATAGTTGAGTTCGGCCGCCGTTTTCCGGATCACTTCGGCGATTTCCTGCCCCACCCGGGCCTCGCGTTCCTTGCCGCTGAGCACATACGAAACCAATGCCGTGGATACCCCCACGCGCTGGGCGATGTCCTTGAGCGAAACATGCTTCTTCATGGCACAAAGATAGGCGATAACGAGTTGCTTTCCGCTTACGAAACGTGCCACGTTCCCGGCGCATCGCCCGGCGAACCCGCCGCATGGGCATACCGTCGATATTGCCGGCCATACCAATCCCGCCATTCGGCCCTGGGGGTGAATTCGCGATCGAATCCCTGGCCCATCGCTTCCATGGCCACCTCGACCCGGGGATGGGCACCTGCCACGGTCGCGGCGAACATCGCGGCCCCCAACGCGCAGGTCTGTTCGGATCGATGGATGCGGATGGGGATATCCAACGCGTCGGCCATGGTCTGCATCACGAACGGCGATTTGCGCGCGATGCCGCCGACACCGATGACCCCGTGCACCGGAATGCCTTCTTCCCGGAACCGATCCACGATGCGGCGCGCACCGAAGCAGGTGCTTTCCACGAGCGCGCGGTAGAGCCGCGGCGCATCGCTGCCCAGGGTCAACCCGCCGATCAGGCCCTTCAACGTTGGATCGGCATCGGGCGTACGCCGGCCGTTGAACCAATCGACCGCCCATTCGCTCCCCTCGCCGAGCGGCAATGCCGAAGCCTGGCCATCCAATTCGGCCAGCAAGCGATCCGCGATGCCGGCCGTATCGCCCACCAACCCATCCATGTGCCGCAGCGGCCAGCTGAGCAGGTCCCTGAACCACGCGTAGACGTCGCCGAACGCGGACTGCCCGGCCTCCAGCCCCACCATGCCGGGGATGATCGACCCGTCCACCTGGCCGCAGATGCCCCGCACGAATACACCTTCCATCTCGGCTTGCGGGGCGACCAGCATGTCGCAGGTGGATGTGCCCATGACCTTGCTCAATTGATAAGGCGCGATCTGCCCGCCGACGGCGCCCACATGCGCGTCCATGGCGCCGATGCCCACCAGCACGTCATCGGGCAACCCCAGGCGACCGGCCCATTCCGCGCCGATCGTACCGGCGGCCCGATCGGCCGTGTATACGCGCGTATGGAGCCTGTCCCGCCAGCCAGCCAACAAGGGATCGAGCGCGGCGAAGAACCCATCGGGCGGCAACCCGCCGAATGCGGCCGACCACAACGCCTTGTGGCCCGCGGCGCACACGTTGCGCTTGATATCGGCGGCCCGTGTACCGCCCGTAAGCAAGAACGGTATCCAGTCCGAATGCTCCACCCACGAATGGCAGGCCTTCCGCACGGCTTCGTTCCGGCGCAACACGTACAGCAGCTTGGCCCAAAACCATTCAGACGAGTAGATGCCGCCGACGTAGCGCAGGTAGTCGATGGCAAACCGACCGGCATGTTCATTGATGGCCGCCGCCTCGCCGATCGCGGTATGGTCCTTCCATAGGATGAACATGGCATCCGGATCGTCCCGGAAGGGTTCGCGCAACGCCAGCGGGACGCCGTGCGCATCCACGGCCACGGGCGTGGATCCCGTCGTGTCGACCGATATCGACCGCACGCAGCGCCGCACGGCTTGGCCCGCTTCTTCGAGGCAACGCCTTACCGTCCATTCCAAACCCTCGATGTGATCCAGCGGATGTTGCCGGAACCGGTTGCTCGCGGCGTCGCAATACAGGCCATCCCGCCATCGGGGATACACGAATACGGCTTGCGACACCTCACGCCCGTCGGCGGCGTCGACCACCATGGCCCGGACCGAATCCGTCCCGAAATCGACCCCGATGCAATACGTCTTCCTTTCCATATGCCGCCCCTTAGCTATAGACAGGCCCGTACGCGGCGCATGCCCGGTAATCGGCGCCTTCGGCATCCATGCCGAACGCGCTCCAGGCCGAAGGACGGAATATCCGGCTATCGGCCACGTTGTGCATGCATACCGGGATGCGCAACATGGCGGCCAGCGTGATCAGGTCCGCGCCGATGTGTCCGTAGCTGATGGCGCCATGATTCGACCCCCAATTGGCCATGACGGTGTATACATCGCGAAAAGCGCCTTTCCCGGTTATCGTCGGCACGAACCAGGTGGTGGGCCACGTGCGGTCCGTACGCTCGTCGAGCGTACGATGCACATGATCCGGCAAACCGATGGTCCAGCCTTCGGCCAGTTGCAGCACGGGGCCTACGCCCTTGACCAGGTTGAGGCGGCACATGGTGACGGGCATCCCGCCTTCCGTCACGAATTTGGACGAGTATCCGCCACCGCGGAAGTAGTCCAGGTTGGCGGGATGCCAAGTGGTGGCGTCCAGGCACGCAGCCACTTCGCCATCGGTGATTTCCCAGTGGGGTTTCAGGGCGGGGCCATCTCCCCTGCGCTGCTTGCCGCTGCCGTCCAGCGTGGCCGCCCCCGAATTGATGAGGTGGATGAAGCCATCGGCGGCGGCGCCGTCTGGCCGCCATCCGGAAACGCGCTCAACGGCGTCTGGACTCCAATAGGTGCGCACATCGGCGAAAATCTGCGCCGTGTTGGTAAGCAGGTAATTGAACAGCATCGAGACGCCGTTCAGTGAATCGTTCTCCGTGGCCACGATGTACGGGGCACGCGTGCCGTTCCAGTCAAAGGATGAATTGAGCAGGGCTTCCGAAAAATCGCCATTGGGCAGGAAGTCCGTCCATTGGCGCTGCCCCTGGAACCCGGATACCAACGCATGGTGGCCCAATGCCTCCTCGGCGAACCCTTTCTCCCGCAGCGTGGCATTGCCCACCATCAGGTCGCGGATGATCAAGGTCATCTTGACCACGAACGCCCAGTCCCGATCCTTCTCCTCGCGGGCTTTCACCTTGTGTGGCTGGTTGAAGTCTTCGCCTTCGCGGCAATGTTCCCTGGTCCACGCGAGCGCCCGCCCGTATTCGGCTTCGTCATAGATTTCCTGCTCGATCCGCCGCAAGACTTCCGTCGAGTCCACGTATTCGTTGCGCATGCCCAGGTAAGACTGGAAGAAATCAGCATCCACGATCGAGCCGACGATCCCCATCGACACCGAGCCGATGGCGAGGTACGATTTCCCCCGCATGATGGCCACGGCTAGCCCTGCTTTGGCAAACGCCAGGAGCTTGTCCCTGACATCTTCGGGGATATGCGCATCACCCAGGTCCTGCACATCCTCGCCGTAGATGCCGAACGCGGGCAATCCCTTCTGGTTGTGGGCGGCCAGGGTGGCTGCAAGGTAAACGGCACCGGGTCGCTCGGTACCGTTGAACCCCCATATCGCCTTCGGGATCAACGGATCCATGTCCATGGTTTCCGACCCGTAGCACCAACAGGGCGTGACCGATAACGAGACGCCCACCTGTTCGCGCCTGAATTTCTCGGCGCATTGCGCGGCCTCGGCAACACCGCCGATACAGGTATCGGCGATGACGCATTGCACCGCACTGCCGTCGGGATACCGCAACGTTTCCGCGAAGAGGGAGGCCACCGCACGGGCCATGTCCATGGTCGTTTCTTCCAATGACTCGCGTATGCCGCCGAGCCGACCGTCGATAATCGGACGGATTCCGATTTTGGGATAGTTACTCATATGCTGTTACTTTGTTTAATCGAAGGTATCCGAAACGCATGCACCCATCGATTTAATCGATTAAGCAATAAACGGGAGTAAGCCGTGCATCGCGATCGGTCGCCAATGGAACGTGGGTCATCATATTCGGATTTACGAAGGCAAGTATATGCTTAATCGATTAAACTAGCAAATATTTTTTCAGGTTACCCAACTCGGCCCGCCCGCCGACAACCGGGAGTTCCCTGCCCGGGGCTGCTGCCCCCTTAATCGATCGCCCGATCCAGGTGCACGTAACCGCCATCCACGTGGATCAGCTGCCCGGTGGTGTGGCTGGAACGCCCCGAAAGCAGGAAAACGGTGGTGGCGGCGATTTCCGCGGGGGTGGTCATCCGCTGCTCCAACGGGATCCGCCGCGTGATCTTGCGCAACGTCTCCTCGGGGTTGGACAGGGTCTGGATCCAGGTGTCGTATTGCGGGGTGGCACATTCGGCCACGATGATGGCGTTGACCCGTATACCGTATTTCAGCAGCTCGACGGCCCATTCGCGGGTCAATGCGTTGCGCCCGCCATTGGCAGCCGCGTAGGCCGAGGTGTTGCCCTGCCCGGTCTCGGCGGTCTTGGAACTGATGTTCACGATCGCGCCCTTGCTTGCCTTCAACGCCGGCAAGGCGTGATGGGCCATCAGGTAATAATGGATAAGTGATTTATGGAGGCTGTCCACGAATGCCTGATAGTCGCCGTGCTCCAATGAAACGCCGTCATTTACGCCGGCGTTGTTGACCAACCCGTCCAGGCGGCCGAATGCATCCAGGGTTTCGCGCACGGCGCGCGCGCAATCCTCGGGCTTGGTCAACTCGGCCTCGACGCAGTGGGCGCGTTTTCCCATCGACTCCACCTCGCTTTTGACAAGGTCGTTATCGGCCTTTGAACGGCCCACGATGACCGGGATCGCGTCTTCCGCCGCCAACGCCAAAACGATGCCCTTGCCGATGCCCTTGGCCGCACCCGTCACGATCACCACGTTGTCTTTCAGTTTCAAATCCATGCTTATTCTTTATAATCGGTAAAACGTTGCGGCATTTCCATGCCAGATCTGTTGCTGTTCTTCGGCCGATAGGCCAGCGATGGCCTGCTCGACCAAACCGACCACCTGTGCATACTCGGCAGCTACCAGGCATACGGGCCAATCCGAACCGAACAGGATGCGATCGGCACCGAAAACCCGCACGGCGTGCTCCGTGTAGAACTGGAAGTCGGCCGGTTGCCACGCTCCCCAATCGGCTTCGGTGACCATGCCCGACAGCTTGCAATACACGTGAGGATGCTGCGCGATGGCTTCCAGCTGTTCCGCCCACGGTGCTTGCCCACCCGCTTTGATGTAGGGCTTGGCCAGGTGATCGATCACGAACGGCTGGCCGGGGAATCGGGCCACGAAGGCAAGCACGGCGTCCAGTTGATGCGGCTTGACCAAGACATCGTAGGTGAATCCATGCATCGCGAGCGCTTCGACCCCCTTGAGGAACGCAGGGCGCGAGAGGAATTCGGGATCGGCTTCGGCTTGCACGATGTGCCGGAAGCCCTTGAGCTTCGGGTACCGACTGAAATGGGCCAACCGGCTTGCCACGTCCTGGTCCTGTAGGTCTACCCAACCGACCACCCCTTCGATGAAGGGGTATCGCTCAGCCAGCTCGAGCAGGAACAGCGTTTCGGCCTCCGACTGGTCGGCCTGCACGGCAACGCAGCCCGTGATGCCGTTGGCCTGGAACACCGGCGCCAGGTCTTCCGGCAGGAAATCACGCTGGATAACGGACATGTCATCGGTGATCCAGGCGTCCTTGACGGGGTGGTATCGCCAGAAATGCTGATGCGCGTCGATACGCCCCATGCCGCTAATTGTTTAGTTTGACGAATCCGCCATCGATCGGGTAATCGTTGCCGGTGATGAACGCGGCTTCGTCCGAACACAGGTACAGGGCCAACGAGGCGATTTCTTCGGGTCGGGCCATGCGCCCGATGGGTTGGCTCTTGGAAAGCTTCTCGAACATTTCCGCTTCCTTGCCGGGATAGTTCTTGGCGATGAAGCCGTCGACGAATGGCGTATGGACGCGGGCTGGCGAAAGGCTGTTGCAACGGATGCCGTGGTGCAGGTAGTCGCGGGCGACGGAAAGGGTCATGGCATAGATGGCGCCTTTGCTGCTCGAATAGGCAAACCGATCGGTGATGCCCACCAAGGCGGCGATCGACGCCATGTTGAGGATGGCCCCACTACCCCGTTCCTTCATGATGGGCACCACCGCGTGCAACAGATTATACACGCCCTTGACGTTCACCTCGAAAATCCGGTCGAATTCGGCCTCGGTGGTGCTTTCCACGTTGCCTACGTGGGCGATGCCGGCATTGTTCACCAAGATGTCGATGGTGCAGATGCGATCCACGACCGCCTTGACCTCTTGTTGTTTGCTGACATCGCAGGCATGGACCTTCGCCATTCCGCCTGCCGACCGGATTTCTTCGAGTAATGCGTCGGCGGCCTCGCCATTGAGTTCGATGATGTGCACCTGTGCACCTTCTTTCGCGAAACGCTGGCTGATCGCCCGACCGATGCCGCTACCCCCGCCCGTGATGACGGCGGTCTTTCCTGCTAATCTCATGCTTTTATTACCTTAATCTAAAAACCGTATCTCTAAGATGCCAAATCTAAACTATTACAACGACACTCCCCGCCGCCAAGGGATGAAATCGTCTTGCCCCAACTGCACCGCTTTGGGCTGCGCGCGGCCACTGGCCACGTCGATGACGTAGCGCAGGATGCGGTGGGCCGCCTGAGGTATGGTTTCCTCGCCCTCGATGATGGTGCCGCAATCGATATCGATGATATCCGGCATGCGCCGGTAGAGTGCCGAATTGGTAGCCAGCTTGACCACCGGCACGATGGGATTGCCCGTGGGCGTGCCCAGCCCCGTCGTGAACAGTACGACGTTCGCACCGGCGGCGACCTCGGCCGTGGTGCTCTCCACATCGTTGCCCGGCGTACAGAGCAGGTTCAATCCCGGTGCATTGGCCAGCCCGGGGTAATCGACCACGCCCGTAACCGGCGATGTACCTCCCTTTTTCGCGGCCCCGGCCGACTTGATCGCATCGGTGATGAGCCCATCGCGGATATTGCCCGGCGAAGGGTTGGCGTAAAAGCCCGAGCCATCGGCTTCCGCCTTGGCATTGTACGTGCGCATCAGGTCCATGAAACGCAGCGCCAGCGATTCGTCCATGCACCGGTCGCTGAGTTCCTGCTCCACGCCACAGAGCTCCGGGAATTCCGACAGGATGACCGAACCGCCCAGCGTGACCAGCATGTCAGACACATAGCCCAATGCGGGGTTGGCCGATATGCCCGAGAAACCATCCGACCCGCCGCATTCCAAGCCCAGGCACAGCTTGCTCAACGGCGCGGGGCTGCGCCGCTGCCTATTGGCCTGCATCAACCCGGCGAAGGTGTGTTTCAGCGCTTCGCGCACCAGGTTTGTTTCCGTACCCATCGCTTGCTGCTCGAAGATGTAGAGCGGCTTGTCGAAGCCCGGATCGCGCTTGGCGATCTCGTCCTTCAGGATGGAGGCCTGCGCATGCTGGCACCCAAGGCTCAAGACCGTCGCTCCGGCCACATTGGGATGCGTGATGTACCCGGCCAACAACCCGCAAAGGGCATCCGAGTCAATGCGCGTGCCGCCACAGCCCATATCGTGGTTCAGGAACTTGATGCCGTCCACGTGCTCGAACAGCCGGTGTCCACGCGCCTGCGCTTTGTCCACCTGGATGTCGGCGTTCAAGATGTCCCCTACCGATGCCCCTGCCCGGTACAATTGGATCAGCCTGTCCACTTCGGGTTCGTAATCCCGCGACCGCTTCGTGTAATCGAGCTTTTCTTCCAGCGCGCGCTTCAGCACCAGCACGTTGCGGTTTTCGCAGAACACCAACGGGATGACCAGCCAATGGTTGGCCGTACCGACCGTTCCGTTGGAGCGATGGTACCCTTGGAAGGTCAGGCCCGCGAAGGCCGATACGTCGGGCCGTTGCCACGCGAGCTTGCGCTCGCCCAACGCGAACGGATCCGCCGCATGGTGGATATTCTGCGTCGTGATGGTCTCGCCCACGGCCAGCGTGCCGTTTGCCTTGCCGACCAACACGCCGTACATGCGCACGCCGTCGCCCGCCTGCAAGGCCTCGATCGTGAACTTGTGCTTGGCCTTCACGCCGCTCACTAGCCGGAACCGCCTTCCTTCGAATGCAATCTCCGTACCGGGCGGCAGGTCGCGCAGCGCGACCAATACGTTATCTGTAGGGTGTATCTGCAAAAAGGCTCGTCTATCTTCCATTGCTCATTCGATGGCGCTAAGTTCGAAAATTTTATCCATGACCACCCACTTCTCGCCCGGTTTGGTTCCCGGGATGGGCTGTTGGTATTTCCAGGTCAGTTCTTCCCATTCCTGTACCCGCGGGTCGGCGGCGTCAGCGGCCGCCTTCCGCGCGAACGAAAAGCCGTCATCCGTTTCCATGATCATGAAGAGCCGGTTGGCGAAACGGTAGATGTCCATGCGCACGATCCCGGAATCCCGGATGGATTGCTGGATTTCGGCCGCCACCCGGCGGTGCAGTTCTTCATACGCCGCGATCAGTTCGTCGTCGTCGCGCAGGTCAAGCGCTAATGCATATCTCTTCATATCTTCTTTATTCGTCCATTCCTCCTATTGGCTATTTGCCGCATTGCCTGCAAGCGCACCTGTCAAGCCTTTCCTTCAGTGTGCCGCCGTAACCTGGACGGCGCGACTGTTGATGTTCCGCAAGGCAAACAGCAACACCACCACGAAACATGCCGCTGGCACGAGGTAAGCGGTCTGCATCGAAAATCCATCGGACAATATGCCCATTGCCAACGGAATGATCGCACCCCCAACAATCGACATGATCAGTATCGAAGCGCCTTGTTTGGTGTGCTTGCCCAAACCATGGATGGCCAACGAGAAAATCGTGGGGAACATGATCGACATCAGGAACGTGACCCCGACCATGGCGTATACGGCGAACATGCCGTCTACGAATACGGACAGCACCGTCAACACGATGTTCAATGCGGCAAAGATCGCCAGCAACCTTGCGGGCGAAAGGTATCGCATCATGAACGTGCCCACGAAACGCCCCACCATGAAGCCGAACAAGGCGATGGCGAGCAGATTGGCCGCGGCTTTCTCCTGGACGTCGGCGACCTGTTCGGAAAAGCGGATGAAAAAACTGACCACCCCGACCTGCGCACCGACGTAAAAGAACAAGGCGAGCACACCGAACACGAAATTCCAGTTTGACCAAAGCGACGCGCCCGCCGCTTGGCGCGGCGTGGCCTGCGTCTCCTCTTCGTTTATCTCGGGCAGCGGTGACCACAAAACCAGCAGCGCAACGAGCAACACCACCGCACCGATGATCAGGTAGGGTACCTTCACGGCATCGGCTTCCAGCTGCAGGTAGGCGTCCAGGTCCGCCGCGGACATCGAGGCCTGTTCATCGACGCCCAGCGTCTTGCCCGACAGGATGAACCGCCCGCCCAAGAACGGCGCCAACGTGGCTGCCAACCCATTGAATGATTGGGCAAAGTTGAGCCTGACGGTCGCCGTTTCCGGACTGCCCAAGACGCTGATATACGGATTGGCCGCGGTCTCCAGGAACGTAAGCCCGCTCGCGATCACGAACAAGGCCACGAGAAACAGGCTGTAAGCGCGCGTATCGGCAGCGGGAAAGAACAAGAAGGCCCCGACGGCGAACAACACGAGGCCAAAGACGATACCCGGCTTATAGCCGAATCGCTTCATGAAGTACCCCGCAGGCAAGGCGATGGCGAAATACGCGATGAAAAAAGCGGAATCGACAAAAGCCGATTGGAAATCAGACAGCTGGCAGGCCTTCTTGAGGTGTGGAATCAAAATCGGATTCAGGTTATGGGCAAATCCCCACAGGAAAAACAACGAGGTTACCAACACTACCGGAATCATTATCGACCGCTTCGTCATACCGTTTATTTTACTTGGTTAGCATTTCAGACCCTGCAAAGAAAACAAAGAATGCCTACAAACGCTGCCAACAAATTAGCGATGTATTAAGTTATATTAGCAGCTTTTTGGTATAATTGTCAAATAATGTGTTTTTTTGGCTGACCAACGATTCGTTTTATGAAACCTCAGTTGTTAAAGGTAACCACCGGACCGGCCCACTCGTTCAGTGTGAGGCGCGATACCGTGCCGTACGCCAACAATCGTTGGCACTACCATCGCGAGATCGAGCTGATCCATTTCGAGAAGGGCTGGGGCACGCAATTCGTCGGCGACAGCATCCGCAACTTCGCGCCCGGCGACGTGGTGCTGATCGGCTCCAACCTACCGCATTACTGGAGTTTCGACAGCAGCCATTTCGATGCCGATGATCGGAAGGAAGCCGATGTCCGGGTGGCCCATTTCAACGACGACTTTTGGGGCGTCGGATTCCTCGACCTCCCCGAGAACGCCAACATCAAGTCGCTGCTCCAGGCGGCCAAACAAGGGATGGTCGTGCACGGCACCGCACGGATCGTCGTACAGAAACTGCTGGAGGAACTGCTGACGACCGAAGGGACCAAACGGATCATCCTGCTCATCGAAGCGCTCACCGCCATTGCGCATTCCAAAAACGTCGACTTGCTGTCATCGGTGGGTTTCAACCCGCATTTCCAGCAGGGCGAGAAAGATCGCATCAACAACATCTATGATTTCGCGCTCCAGCATTTCAAGGAACGGATCGCGCTCGAGGAGGTAGCCGAGGTGGCTGGAATGAGCAGCAATGCCTTTTGCCGCTACTTCAAATCACGAACGGGCAAGACGTTTTCCAAGTTCCTCATCGAAATCCGGGTGGGCCACGCCTGCAAGCTGCTCATCGAAAACAACATGAACGTCAAACAGATCTGTTATGAAAGCGGATTCCATAATTTCGCGGGCTTCCACAAGTACTTCAAGCAGATAACAGGAAAAAGCCCGCTGAACTATCAGCGGGCTTACCTGAAATGATACCGTGCGCGACTATTTTTCCAAACTCAATGAATAAGGGAAGTCGGCCTGTTGGGTGCCCCGGGAGGTATTGGGTTCGCTAGCCATATCGAAGTCGACGACCGCTCCCTTCACCAGTTCGCTATGCAGGAGGTAGTTTTTGCTGTGCGGCTTGCCGTTGAAGGTGGCCGACCGGATGTAACGGTTGTCCTTGCCATTGCCCGGGGCATTGATCTCGAGGGTCTTTCCACCAGCCAGTTGGATGGTCGCCTTCTTGAATAACGGCGCGCCGAGGATGTACTCGTCAGTGGCGGGCGTGACCGGGTAAAAACCGAGCGCCGAGAACACGTACCAGGCGGACGTTTGCCCGTTGTCCTCATCGCCGCAATAGCCATCGGGCGTGGGCAGGTACATCCGCTCCATGGTTTCGCGCACCCAATGCTGCGTTTTCCATGGCGCACCGGCGTAGTTATACAGGTAGATCATGTGTTGGATGGGTTGATTGCCGTGCGCGTACTGCCCCATGTTGGCGATCTGCATTTCGCGGATCTCATGGATGGTGAACCCGTAATAGCTGTGATCGAATATCGGCGGCAACGAAAATACGGAATCCAGTTTCTTGACGAACGCGTCGTGCCCACCCATCAATTGGGCCAATCCGTCCACGTCCTGGAAAACGGACCACGAATAATGCCAGCTGTTGCCCTCGGTGAATGCATCGCCCCATTTGAACGGATTGAACGGTGCCTGGAATTTGCCGTCCTTGTTTTTCCCGCGCATCAACCCGGTCTCCGGGTCGAACAGCTTCTTGTAGTTGAAGCTCCGCTCGCGGTACAGGGCCACTTCATCCGCTGGTCGCCCCAGCGCCTTGGCCAACTGGTAGATCGCGAAATCATCATAGGCATATTCCAGCGTCCGCGCCGCGTTTTCGTGGATCTTCACGTCGTAGGGCACGTAACCCAACTCGGTGTAGTATTCCGCTCCCGCACGGCCAACGGCGGTGATGGGCCCGGCGTTGTTGGCCCCTTTCAGCAACCCTTCGTAGAGTTTCTCGATATCGTATCCCCGCAGCCCCTTGAGGTAGGCATCGGCCACCACCGAGGCCGAATTGTTGCCCACCATGATGTTCCGGTAGCCCGGACTGGCCCATTCGGGCAACCACCCCCCTTCCTTATAGGCATTTACCAAGCCCTCCTGCATCTTTTGGTTCACCTCCGGATAAACGAGGTTCAGGAACGGGAACAACGCCCGGAACGTATCCCAAAAACCGGTATCGGTGAACATGTACCCGGGCAGCACCTGCCCATTGTACGGGCTGTAATGCATGACGTTGCCTTGTGCATCGTATTCGTAGAACATCCGCGGGAACAGGATGGTTCGATACAAACAGGAATAGAAGGTGCGGACCTGATCGATGGTGCCCCCCTCTACCCTGACTTTGCCGAGTTCGGTATTCCATTGATCGGCGCCTTCCTGCTTGATGGTTTCGAAATCCTTCTCACCGATTTCGCGCAGGTTCAGTTCGGCCTGTTCGTGGCTGATGAACGAAGAGGCTACCTTCGCCTGTACCTGTTCGCCGCGGGTGCCGATGCGGAACCCGACGATGGCGCCGGCATGGTGGGCCTGTATCTCCAGCCGACCATCCACCAGCACGGAGTCGGCGAACGTGCCGGTGCTCGCGAACGGCCGATCGAACACGATCACGAAATAGTTCCTGAAGTTCTCGGGCACACCGCCACTGTTGCGCGTGGTGTAACCGATGATCTTGTTCTGTTCGGGCAAGACCTTGACATACGACCCCCGGTCGAATGCGTCGATGACGACATATGCGCTGTCGGTTTCGGGGAACGTAAACCGGAAGCGAGCCGCCCGCTCGGTAGGCGTGATCTCTGTGGTGAGGTCATGGTCGGCCAGGTAAACGCTGTAATAGTGTGGCTGGGCTACCTCGGCCTTGTGCGAGAACCAACTCGCCCTTTCGTTTTCGTCAAACGTCGGTTTGCCTGTCAGGGGCATGATCGAGAATTGGCCGTAGTCATTCATCCAAGGGGATGGCTGGTGGGTTTGCTTGAACCCGCGTATCTTGTCGGCCGTATAGGTGTACATCCACCCATCTCCCATTTTACCGGTCTGCGGCGACCAGAAATTCATCCCCCAGGGCCGGGCGATGGCGGGATAGGTATTACCATTGGATAGCAGGTGGACAGACTGCGTGCCCATCAGGGTGTTCACATAGTCAAGCGGGCGATCCACCCGGGTCACCTCCTGCGCATGGATAAACAGCGGGAGCAGACACGGGAACAAAGCGAATAATGATTTCATCGTTGTGAAGATTTGTTTTTTCGGGTTTATTCTTGTCAAATTTCTATCGACCGCTAAGATGACAAAAATTCCGCAGAATGAAAACGCTAAAAGTATTTAGCTAAACAGAAAGCACGATTTTGCCCATGAAATCGCCCGATTCCATCAATCGATGGGCGCGGGATGCCTCGGTGAGCGGAAAAATACGGTTTACCAGTGGGCGGAAGGCACCCGAGGCCACCCAGGGCCAAACGTGGCGCTCCACGGCCTCGCGAAGCGCTGATTTGAAGGCCGTATCACGCCCCCGGAGCGTACTGCCGGTAATCGTAAGTCGGCGCTGCATCAATTTCAGCACGTCAAGCGCAACCACTTTGCCGGCCGTGGCATTGATCGATACCAGCCTGCCCTCTTCTGCCAATAGCGCGATATGCTTTTCGAAATAGCTCCCCCCGATGCTGTCCAGGATCACATCGACACGTTTGCCCGCCAGTCTTTCGGCAAAATCCGCTTCCTTGTAATTGATGCATGCCGTAGCGCCCAGGCCTTCGCAAAACGCGCATTTCTCGCGCGAACCGGCCGTGGCGTACACGTCCGAACCGAACAGCCTGGCGAGCTGGATGGCCGTACTGCCAATGCCCCCGCTACCGCCATGCACCAACATGGCTTCGCCGGGTTGGAGGTTGCCGCGCTGGAACACGTTGTGCCACACGGTAAAAACGGTCTCCGGGAGGCAAGCCGCCTCGGCGAAATCCAGGTTGGCCGGAATCGGCAAACAATGGGATGCCGCCACCGACACGTATTCGGCGTAGCCGCCTCCCGCCAGCAGCGCACAAATCCGATCGCCGGGGGCCCACCGGTCCACACCGCTACCGCATGCGTCGACGATGCCGGCAACCTCCAGGCCGGGGATATCGGGGACCACGCCTGCCGGTGCCGGATAGTGGCCCTTCCGCTGGAAGATATCGGGACGGTTTATCCCTGCCGCATGTACCCTGATGCGTACCTCGCCGGCGTGCGGGATGGGCTTGGGCCGTTGTTGGGCCACCAGTCCGTCGACGCCCCCGAATGCTTGGATGACGATTGCCTGCATCATGATTTCTTGCTGGGATATTTTTGCAACCGGATGTTCAACGACAACATGAAGTACCTGGCCAGGCGGTTGTTGCGCGTGAACAGCGCGACCGACTCAAACACTTCGTGCGTCACGCCGGTATTCTGGTTGAGCAGATCGAACCCCTGGAACCGCAACAACGCCATGTTGTTCTGCATAAACGTGCACTCGATATAGGCATTCAACAAGGTCGGGTTTGCATTGACGAAGGAGCTGTAACCGCTGTTGAGCCGGTGCGACACATCGAAACCGAATGCCCAGTTATCCGAAAAGTAGCCCTTGCCTGCCAAGCCCGCCAAAAATGAGTTGGCATCGATACCATTGTTGTAACCTAGCGAATAGCGTGTGCGATTGAACGTATACCCCGTATTCAACTCGGTTTCGATCACATCGTCCAACATGAACCGCATCTGGACCGCCTGCGAGTAAATGAAGTTACGACCGAAATTCTTTTTGTCGTCTACATAAGACACGTTATTGACGTAGTCGGTCGTGCCGTTCAGGTTCAGCTGGAAATTGTCGTTGAACACGGGCGTGCTGTACATGTAGTAGCCCCTGGTGTCAAAGTATCCCGATGAATTCCTGAAACTGGTTTCCTGTACGGTGCTGCTGGGGTTGGAGCGGTTCGTGACAATCTTGTTCTGGATCTGGTTCAACGTCAGCTGCGCTTCGAAAAACCGCTGTTTGCCCAATCGGGTCTGACGGAAGCGCGTGGTGATCCGATTGATGAACTCCGCTTTCAGGTCTGCGTTGCCGATGACGATGTTCTGTGAATTCGTGAGGTCACGGATGGGCTGTATCTGTGAAAAATTAGGCTGGTTGTTGGTTCCAAGGTATTCAATGGACCACTCGCTCTCTTCATTGATCTTGAAACGGAACCCCATGCTCGGGATCAGGTTGACGTTGCGGTGCCTGGTGATCGAATCGACGTCAAGCGTCTTGCCCTGGAGGAGCAATGGCTGCACCGCGAAACCCAGCGTGTACTTGAATCGCTTGCTTTGCTCCACCTGGTAGTTCAACCCCACCCGGTTGCTTTGGAAAAAATAGGAATAATCCAAGCTCAACGAATCGACGAACAGCTCCGTATCGGTATCCCATACGCTCCGCCTGCTATCGATCGCGGTGTAATTGTATTCGTAGTTGATCTCGATCAAGCTACTCTTGTCTATCGGCTCCACGAACGAAGCCTTCAATGCCCCAACGCGGTTCTGGTTGTTGCTGCGCACGAGCTGATCGAGCCGGTAGGCATCTTCGTCCAGTGGCCTGCCGGTATTGGCGTTGATGCTCACCACCTGGTCGTTGATATCCTCGGCCTTGTCCCGTTTGGAATACTTGCCTTGCATGGTGAGTGCGAATTTCCGGCCCGGCTTTTCGAAAGCCCGCGAATAAAGCAGGTCCATATCGAAATTGGGTATAGACATGTCCTCGCTGGCCAGGTAGGTGCGCTCGCTCACGATGCTCCGCCTGGTGATGGTATCGTTGCTTCGGTTCAGCGACGCCGCCGCGCTGTAGGATAGGTTGGGACTCACTTTCAGGTAGTCCTTGTCACTCAGCTGGGCCTCGACGTCCCAAGCCATCAAATGATTGACGTTATCGGCGATGACCTCCTTTTCATTTTGCGTGATGATCTGGAATCCACCGAACTCACTTTGCAGCAGGGAATGGCTGAGCGTATTGTTTTTCCGATTGGTGAAGGTGTATTTGCCATACACGCTTACCTTATCCGACAGGTCGTCCGAATAACTGATCCCTGCCGAATTGGTCGTGTTCACGCCGTCGACGGGATCCATCATCCCGGTTAGGTCCACATTGCCACGCTCCCGCGTGCCCGCGCCGCTTGGCGCGCCGTAACTGAACAGGCTGGTGTTGGTGTTGTTGAAAGACCCGAGCAAGGAGAATTCCTGCCCATCATTGTAATTATTGATCCCCATGCTGCCGATATAGCGCTCTTCGGTACCCCCTCCCCCAGTCACCTGGCCGAACAGGACGCGTTTCTTGTCTTCCTTCAGAACGATATTGAGTATCTTTTCCGGGTCGGTGTCCTTCACCCCCGTACGGTTGGCCATATCGCCATAATAGTCGATGACCTGCACGGATTGGATGAATTCGGCAGGCAGGTTGCGCGTGGCGGTAAGCACTTCGCCACCGAAAAAGTTCTTGCTGTCCACTTGCACGCGGCTGATTTGCTTGCCATGCGCGATAACGGAACCGTCCCGCCTCACCTGCACGTTGGGAAGGAGCTTCAGCGCCTCCTCCAACAAGGAGTTTTCCCGCACGTTGTAGGCATCCATGTTGTATTGGACCGTGTCTTCCTTGAGCACGATGGGTTGCACGCGATTGATGACGATTTCCTTCAGCAATGTCTGCTGCGGTGGCAATACCGTGGGCAGGAGCTGCATGGTGGAGCCCGGGAAATTCGAAGCGTATGAACGATCGAGTATCTTATGGCCGATCATGCTGAACGTGAGCCGGAATTCCGGGCCGATGATGTCGGCAAAGTTGAACATCCCCTTTCGATCGGTGACGGCCAACACCGTGTCCAGGATCGTCGTCAGGCGTACGTTAACCCCCACCAGGGGATTCCCCGCCGTGTCAATGACAATCCCGCCAATCTCCTTCCGTTGGTTTTGCGACCAAGCCTGCAAA
The DNA here is from genome assembly GCA_037190485.1 of Parapedobacter sp. GTDB lineage: Bacteria > Bacteroidota > Bacteroidia > Sphingobacteriales > Sphingobacteriaceae > Parapedobacter. Next base: position 557,098 of record JBBCJB010000006.1, on the reverse strand, counting down.
GACGCGAAAAGGAAAACAAACACGAGGGATCTCTGCATAGCTATCGACAACAACTTTTTGTCCGGATACGATGGATGGGTTGGGAAAATGCGCTATCCAATACTAATCTAAATTCACTCGTCTATAAAGAACGAAAGATAACACTTAATCCGTATGTGTCAAAAAAAAATCGGGTTGTCTCTCGAAAAAAAGACAACCCGATTACATGGGTGTACGATCCGGACAACTAGCCTTCGTAGCTCACTTTCGGGATGTGCTTGTCAATCTCCCACCTGCCGATTCCCTCTTCGCCGATGACATCAAACATCTCCAGGATGCGACGGGCAACATATTCTTCTTCGATTTGCTCTTCCAGGAACCATTGGATAAATTGGAAGGTCACGAAGTCTTTGAGCCTGATGCACTTTTCGGCGATGTTATTGAACTGCTGCGTGACGTACATCTCCTGCTCCAGCATTTGTTCGAATACCCCACGGAACGACTCGAAATCCGCCGGAACATTCGCGATCTCGGGCGAAACGGCCTTCCCACCGCGGTCGTTGACATAATTGAACAGCTTCATCATGTGCTTGCGTTCCTCTTCCGATTGCTTCGAAAAGAAGTCGGCACTGAAATCATAGCCTTGGTCGTCGCACCATGACGACATGGCCAGGTAAACCGATGACGAGTGTGCCTCGACCTTGATCTGTGCATTCAATATGTTCTCTATTTCTTCGTTCAACGAAGTCTTCAAGCGCAATAAATCTTTCATAACATTTCCTTTTTTTGTTTCAAAAACAAATGCGCCAGCCACCTAAGCGGACGCTTGTACAAAAGTACGGAAAGTGCACGACAAACCGCTCAAAATAAAAACAATACAAATTCAGTCTAAATTATGCGTAAAGGTCGGTTACGCCTAGTGGGCAACGGTCGGAGTGCCCCGCAGGCACTCGCTCACGACACTGTTGAGCGTGATCATGAACTTGGCCCCGTCCAGCAGCTCGCGGAGATTGAGCACATCGCTGACGTCCAGGACAAAGCACCGGGGTGTCCGGAAGGGCATGACAATGGTAAAATCGGCGGTACGTGCGGGATTGATGATCATCTCGGAGAGATCGATGCCGTCGATCTTTTTCTTGAAAGCGAAGAAATCGCCTACCTTGAACGCGGTCGTCGTACCGGCAAAAGCCAACCAATAGCAATTCTGCCTACTGCATTGGTAAACAGCCCCGTGGTCGGTTACGTAAACTTCTTCAAAATTGGCTAAGGGACAGATCATTGCCACAACCTCGTTTTTAATTCGAGGCGAATATACACATTATTTATAATCAGTCCAACTAAATCGACATCCTACGAAAAAAACAGTCCTAATTCCGCAGCAGCGACTTGCTTAGCAACGCATACTCGGGCGGAAACTGCTGTCGCCATAGGTCGTAATAGTACCCTTTCACGTTCATCAGGCTGGAGTGATCGCCTTCTTCCACCAACTCGCCTCGATGGAGCACCACGATCTTGCCTGCATTCATCACCGTGCTTAACCGGTGCGCGATGATGATGACCGTATGTCCCTGTTCATTGAACTCCGCGATCGTGCGTTGGACGTGTCCTTCTGAAATGGAATCAAGCGACGACGTGGCTTCATCGAGCACCAAGATCTCGGGTCGCCGATACAATGCCCTGGCGATGGCAATCCGCTGACGCTGACCACCGGACAGCTGCGTACCGTTCTCACCGATATGGGTGTTGAATCCGGCTGGCAACTGCTCGACAAACCCAAGCATATCCAACGACTTGCATAACCTGACCACCTCATTCATATCGGGCGACAGGTCGCCGACAGCGATATTCTGCACGATATTGCCGCCGAACAGGTGCACTTCCTGGGGCACCACGCTTACCAATTTGCGTAGGCTTTCGTTCGTTAGGTAACGTACGTCATGGTCTCCGATGCTTATCTTGCCCGACTGGATGGGATACATGCATTGCAGCAACGATAGCAAGGTGGTCTTTCCGGAACCACTCTCGCCCACCACGGCTGTCACCTTCCCTTTCGGGATGCGCAGATTGAGCCGTTCGAATACGCTGGTACGCGTGCCGTACTGGAATTTCACATCCGAAAACGTGATGTCGCCCACCATATCTGCCGTAAGATCGCTCTGGTTCATCGTTTCTTCCCGCTCCAGGTCCAGCACCTCGAACAAGCGGTCGGCCGCGATGACGGCATCCTGGATGGTCTTGTTCATCCCGATCAGGCTTCCTACCGGCCCGATGAAATAACCCAAAATCGCGTAAAACGACAACAGCTCGCCGGGAGTGATGATTTTTTCGATCACGAACAGCGTGCCCAACCACAAGAGCACGACGGTGATCAAACCGGATACCAGGGCATTGGCATTGCCGATCCACAATGAGTTGGTCGCTGACCGATAGACGCTCTTCAGCAATTGGATAAAACGGACTTCGGTCTTGAAGTTGGCGAATTCCTCCAGACCGAACCGCTTGATCGTCGCCACGGAATTGATCGACTCCACCAATTGCGCTTCGAGGTCGGCCGAATCTTCCATGAGTTTCCGTTGTGTCTTTCGATGCAGCCTGTTGGACACATAATAGATTACGGCGAACAACGGCACGATCACTAGCATGACGAGGGCCAGCTTCCAGTAATACGTGAACATGAGCACGAACGAAAAAATGACGATGAATACATTGACGGCAAATCCCACCAACACCTCGTTGACGAACGTGCGGATTTTCACGGCATCGTTCATCCGCGAAATGATTTCGCCAACGCGCATGCTGTCAAAGAATTGCTGGGGCAATCGCAAAAGGTGCTTGTAGTAACCCAAGATGAGCCGCGCATCGATCTGTTGCCCGGTCTTGACCGTGAGTAGTGTACGCGCGTGGTTGATGATCAGCTTGACGACCAAGATCGCGACCATAGCCAATCCCATTAGGTTAAGCAGGTTGCGGTTTCCGTCGGGTATCACGTGATCCACGATTTTCTGCAGGAATATCGATGTGGACAACCCGAGGATCGTAAACATCACCGCTCCCAAGAGGACTTGCCAGAGAATGGCCTTGTGGGGTTCTAGCAGGTACATGAAACGGCTGGCGATGCTTACTTTTTCACTTCCCGGCACGAATCCGTCGTCTGGGCTGACCAGGATAAGTACGCCTGTCCAACTTTCCTTGAACGTGTCCATGGGTACCTTTGCCAATGTCCCCGTGGCGGGATCCATGATCTCCACATGGTTTCTCGACACGGAATAGATCACCACGTAGTGCTGCAACCGCTGGCGCACCACCACATGAGCGATAGCTGGACACGGGATTTGCGACAACGCGCCCACATCGCCCTTTACGCCCTTGGCCGTCAGGTGCAGCTTGTTTGCAGCCTGGATGATGCCCCATGCGGTGGTGCCCTTCTGATCGGTCGATGCATATTGCCTGATCCGAGCAATCGGCACTTCGCGTTTGTACCAAGCCAGCACCGAAGCCAGGCATGCCGCGGCACAATCCGCGATGTCATGCTGTTTGACCTTCACCCGTGCGATATTGTACCGCAACCCAAAAAAATGCCTCCAATTCACCATGATGCTATCGCTTTTTGCCCATCCACGATTTCCGTTGCCTTGCGCGCTCACCGGGCGGCGATGACGTTCGGATTCAGCCAGTCGTCGGCCTTGTCATACAACAGTTGGAATAAGGTCCTGCGGGTCACGAAAAACCGGGCCTGCAAGGTCATCCCCTTGTGCAATCTGCCTTCGTAACCGTTTTTTAACGTCAGACTGGCTTCATTCAATCGGCAACGCACTTTGAAGTACGGCTGCTCCCTATCCGTGAAGATATCTGCCGATATCGATTGCACTTCACCACTGGCCATGCCCCATTGGTTATAGTCGTACGCTTCGATCTGCAGGTTCACGGCAGTACCCACCTTGAGGTAACCGATGTCCTTCGGCAAGACATACGCTTCGGCGATCAAGCCTGAGTCGGGCGAGATCTCGGCCAGCATTTCGTTCACGCCGATCATGCTGCCCTGCTGGAGTCCCCTCACCGATTGCAGGTTTCCAGCCGCGGGTGCCTGCAACACATAAAGCTCTTGTTCTTTGTTCACTTGGTTGATCCGGGCCCCGAGTTCGCCGGTTTTCAGCCGCAGCGCATTCAGGTCCTGTTGCCAAAGCGCCGCTTGCTCGTCATAGGCCAACTCCAATTCGGTTTTGGCCTGCTGGTGCCTGTGGCTCGCCTCGTCATATTCGGCGGCCGATATGACCCGATTGCCGTAAAGCCGCGCATATCGCTCATAGTTCTTGCTCGCGAGGTCCAGCTGGCTTTGCAGCTTGTGGGCACGCTGCCAAAACAACGTGAACTGCTGGTTGTACATCGCCGATGAAAGGCTGGGGCGTTGCTTCAGGTTTCGCCGCTGCAACAGACCGGTCAGTTTTTGCAGGTCGGCCATTTGTCCACCCAAATCCGCTTGTTGGGATACGAGGTGTCCCTTCTCCTGGTCCAGGATATCCGTGCGGATCCTGGCCATCACCTGCCCGGCTTCCACGCGCTGGTTTTCGGCCACCAACACCTCCTCGATGCGACCCGAGACAATGGCCTTCACCGAATGATTCTCTTGTACGGCACGCAATATGCCCACACCCTTCACGCTTACATCCACTTCGATGAAGAAAAGGGCAATGCCCGAGACCGCCAAAAGCAACAACAGCAGTTGGTAGATGATCAGCGTGCGCGGATTATGCTTATTGAAATGATACTCTGCCGTGTACGCAGCGATTTCCGCCGGGAATAGCTTGTCAGCCATAGGGGTTCTATATCGTTAAGGAAAGGTAATCGAGGATAATGAACAAAAAAAGAGGGATTTGGCATCCCTCCTTTATCCAGCAGTATGCCCAATGCGGCTGCTGCCATGGCGTCGATCGTTGCTGGCTACAGGCTAAGGCCGCCCAGCAAACCACCTAACAGACCGCCAAGCAGGTTTCCGCCACCCAGGTTCAATGCACCGAGATTGACATCCAGGTCCACATCAACCTTGTCATCCGTTCCCACAACGGTCAATGACAGCAAATTGCCCAACGCAAGACCGCTGATGACCGGGCCATTGAAAAGCCCCAGCAATCCACCGTTGGTTTCTTTCAATTCCTGTTCGTTCAATTCTTGAAGTTTCATAGATAATTAATTAAGTTAAGAATTTGCGCCTACTCTGGTGAAGGTTTTCAGCATCCCCTTTTGACAATGACCTACCGTTATCTGGTATTGTCAACGCAAAGAACGCCATTTTACGCTACGTATCACATAAGGCGACGATGAAATCAAATAACCAAAAGGAATATAATAAAACCAGCCAGAGTATGGTCGATTCGATTAGGAATGAACGAAATAAACAGCATGAAACACTACCCGCGTATTCATCCAGCTCGTTATTTTGCCGAGCTACCGAATAACGGTGATCCTTATGAAAACACAGATTACAAAGCCCACGGTCAAAGCCAAAGCAGTGGCAATCAACATCAGGCGCGTGCGAGAATTCAGGAACTATACGCAGGATTACGTTGCGCGAAAAATCGGGATTTCACAGAATGCCTACAGCAAGTTGGAACTGGGATTCCACAAACTATCGCTCGAACGGTTCTTCCAGATCGCAGACGTACTGGAAGTCAACTATGGTGCGCTCCTGCAACACGACCACGATGGAATCGTTCAACTACATGCCGATTCCATTGACGGACAGGCGATGCGTTAGAGCAATTTGTCCTTGTCTGTCTTCTCCACTTTGCTGCCATCCTTCAGCGTTTTGCTGACCGCATTGAACGGCCGGGAGACGACTTCATCGCCTTCGTTCAGTCCGGAGAGTATGCGTATATTGGTGTCGTCCTGGATACCCGTGGTCACGGCTACCTGCTTCACCGTGCCGTTGCCGTAGACAAACACATACTCTTTCATTTTCGGCGCGCCACCGGCGTTCCCTGTGGTGTCCACGCCCTTGTTGGCCGTGGTGTCACTGCCTGTCGGCTCCCGTGTCGTTACCGCTTGTATCGGCACGGCCAATCCGATGTCTGTCTGGGTATGGATATCCACCGTGGCCGACAGCCCCGGACGGAAAGGGGATGGATTCGGCTGGTCCTTCTTCAACAAATCCGCGTATGAGTCTGGCGAAATCCGCACCTTGACGTTGAAGTTGGTCACCTGGTCGGTCCCGGCGGACGCGGTACCCGATGCTGCCGTAGTCGATGAGCTGGCGATCTCGGTGACAACCCCCTTGAACTTGCGGTTCTGGAATGCATCGACCTCAATGGTCGCTTCGTTGTTGAGGGCTACACGGGTGATATCATTCTCATTGACCTCCACGACCACTTCCATGGAGTTCATGTTCGCGATACGCATGATTTCCGTTCCGGCCATCTGTGCTGTACCGACGACGCGTTCACCGAGCTCTGCCTGCAACAGCGACACCACGCCGTCAACCGGCGCATAGATGGTGGTCCTGGCCAAGTTGTCGCCGGCTTCCTTTACCGAAGCCTGCGATTGGTCGATGCCATACCGGGTGGCCAACACATTCTGGCGTTGCGCTTCGATGTTGGCCTTGGCCCCCTCATAGTCGGCGCGTACCTGATCGAACTCGGCGGCCGATACCACTTTCTTGTCGAACAGTTCCTTGTTCCGCTTGAACATCGCCTCTACATTGACGAAGTTGGCCTCCTGTTGCTTCAATTGCTGCTCGGCCATGGCCAGACTCGCGCGCTGCGCGTTCAGCGAAGCCACGGCCCGCTCATAACCCGATTGCAGGATGTCCGGCCGTATGCGACACAGTACCTGTCCCTTGGCCACCACGTCCCCTTCTTTCACGTTGAGTTCAACGATCTCACCAGAAACCTCGGAACTTAATTTGACCTCCACCTCCGGATGGATCTTTCCACTGGCAGATACCTGCTCATTTACCGTTTTCTTTTCTACCTTATCGGTTGCTACCTTGATGACGTCACCTTGTCCGATCCAGCCCATTTTGTTGGCGATGATGACAAGTACCAATAACACGACCGCGCCGATCAGGAGGTACTTAAGGGTGTTTTTCTTCTTTGCCATAGTTTATCTATGCGATTGGTTGTTTATGTGTTCAGTTCTCAAAATTTATTTCGTTACCCAGGTAGAAGTCGATCACTTTGCTCCTGAATAGGAGGTCGTATCTCGCCTGTATGTGATCGAATTCAGACTTGTTCATGGTGGTCTGGGCGGTAAACAGTTCAACGGAATTGGCGAGCCCGACGTTGAAGCGCTGCTGGATTACGTCAAATGCATCCTTTGCCGAAGCGAAAGCGGTCTCGGTCGATACGTAGCGCTTCTCGGCGGAACGCAAGTCCAAGACCGCTTGGTTGACGATCTTGTTCAGGTTGTTTTTGGCCAACTGTTCGCTCGCCAACGCATTCTCATATCCAATTTTGGCTTTGTTCACATTGATGCGGTTGCGGTAGTTATTGAATATCGGGATGCCCAACGACAAACCAACCGATTCACCGGTATTCCTACGCAATTGCTCACCGAACGGCACAAATGCGTTGGTGATTAAGTCGCGCGCCTGCGAAGAATAACTCGTTCCGATACCGCCACTCAGCGACAAGGTCGGATAAAAGCCTCCTTTGGCGATGTCGATGTTCTTTGACGCGACTGACGTCACGAATGACGCTTGCTGGATATCCGGATAACCCAACACGGCTTGCTGGTAAATCTCGTCGGCACGGAATGCGGTCGTTGCAAGCGCGACATCGGGCAATCTGGGCTTTTCAAGCGCGATGTCCGTTGCGGGATCCATCTCCATGAGCTGTTTAAGGTTCAGCAGCGAGAGCTCGAAGGCATTCTGGGCGGACGTGACATTCAATTCGTCGGTGGCCACTTGGCTTTTCGCCTGTGACAAATCCGCCAACGTATTATTTCCGACTTCAAAATTCAAGTTGGCGGCTTCCAATTGCCGCTTCGAAAGATCCAATTGTTGGCTTGCGGCTTCGCTCAGGTCCTGATTGGTCAACGCCTCCATATACGTCGTGACGACCGACAGCACGAGGTCATTCTTGACACGTTCCACATTGCTCTTATCGGCCATCAACTGGTACCGATTCGCCCTGATTTGATTTAAGCGCTGGAAGCCGGTGAATAAATCGACGTTGGTCAACAAGCGGGCGCTGGCCGAACTGGCCGATTGGTTGACCAACCGACCGGCAGTTTGGTCAAACGACAACCCCCAATTCTGGCCGCCGTTCAGCGAGGCGTCAAGGGAGGGATATCTATTCATCTGGGCCTGTAAGACATCCTGCTCGGCCAATGCCGCCTGAAACCTGGCCTGCTTTACCTGAAGGTTGTTATCCAACGCATGGTAAACCGCCACCTTAATGGGCACCAACTTCTGCGCCGATACACGCAAGGACGTCAATAACAACATGCAGACCATCAGCTGCGAGAAATTTATCTTCATCGGTATATGTTTTCCTTTAATAGCAACGAATTTTGCACGGGTTTCAGAATTATTTAGCTTAATTTGCAGACATCCATGTACACGGTTCGCCCCCCTTTTGTCTTGCGTTGGCTTTACCCTACGCTTACCTGGCACCAGAGCCGGCATGAGAAACGCATTTTTCTCACCTTTGACGATGGTCCGATACCCGATGTTACACCGCTCGTCATAAATATCCTAAAAAACCACGGCGTAAAGGCCACATTTTTCTGTGTGGGCGAAAATATAAAAAAGCATCCTGATTTGTTTGAAAACCTCCTCGAAAACGGCCATCGCGTAGGCAACCACACCTACAACCACTTAAATGGCTGGAAAACAAACAACAAGGATTACATTGAAAACGTCGAACGTTGCCAGCGCTTCATGCAAACGTCGCTGTTCCGGCCGCCTTATGGCCGGGGTAGGCGTTCGCAGTATGCCGCACTGAAACACGCCTACGAAATCATCATGTGGGATGTGCTGAGCGGAGACTTCGACACCCGGCTGTCGCCCGAAAAATGCTTACGTAACGTGATCCGCCATGCGCAGAACGGCTCCATCGTGGTTTTCCACGACAACGTAAAGGCCCTGCCCCGCGTCACGTATGCACTGCCAAGAGCCATCCAACATTGGCTAAAAGAGGGATACGAATTCGGCTTGCTCTGACGCAACGCTATTGAACGACCGTCGAAACCTGCGATTGGACATACGCACTGAAGTATCCCAATGCGTCATCGCCAAATACCGAGGGTGGGTTTGCGGGAGCCGCCGACCCGGGGTTGATGGACTGCACGGCATTCCAGAAATCAAATGCCGCCTTATCGATATTCTGCATCCGTATCATAACCGAATCGCCGGTGAAAAACTCCGTATCGAAATCCGCCATATCCTCTGTCACGTATTTTCCATCGTTGAACTTGTCGTTCGTTACATACACCATTTCAAACGGGTTGCCGTTTACGCTTCTCAAGAAACGGTAGTAATTCGGCTCGTTTGGCGGATCCTGGTATTTGACGCTCACGAACTTACGTTCTTCGCCAAAGATGTTACTGACCGTGGTGCCAATCGAGTCGATGGGCACGGGATTCGGCGGCGTGGAGGTGGCCGTGAATGATTTGCCGTCTACGGTGACAAGGAGGTGGCAGGCAGGCATCCCTTGCCTAAGACCAGCGTTATTGGTTCTAGGCACCGACGTGATGGGCGACCGATAAATCCCCGGCGACACCTCTTCCAGCACGTATGTTTCCGTACCTTCCATGTGGATCGTGACGTTAGCACCGGACACCGGGTCGAATGCCCCTTCCGATCCGAACGAAACGGTCCTGCTGATCGTCACTTGCATGTTAAGGGGGTACAGCACCTCTCCCACGATCACCAACTTCGGATCGGCATCGTCTAGCCCGATGTCGATGACATCCTCACAGGCCACCAACGCCATCCCCAATAAAAATAAACTATACCTACGCATGGTTCAAAACTTAAAATTCCACGTCACGGACGGAATGATACCGAACAGCGCTATCCGATAGGCCTCCGTGATATTCGGGTTATTCTCGCTTTCCCGAAAGTCTATGATGTATGCATTCTTGCGGTTGTACGCATTGTAAATGCCAAAAGTCCAACTGGTCTTGAAACGCCTCGACACGGCCGACTCCCATGTGGCCCCCAAATCCAATCGATGGTAGTCCGGCATGCGATGCGCGTTCCGGTCGGTATAATACCACAACGTACGCCCGTCGACCGTGTATTTCCCGCTCGGGAACGTCACGGCGTTGCCGGTGCTGTACACCAATGTTGCAGACAGGTTCCAGCGGGGGGTCAACTGATACATCCCCACCAACGACATATCGTGCGTGCGATCCTGCCTGGCCACGAACCAATCCCCACCGTTAATGCCATCGAATTGCCGCTCGCTGCGTGACAGGGCGTAACTCAACCAACCGTTCAACCGCCCACGCCGTTTTTTCAGGAACAATTCCGCACCGTAAGCCCGCCCCACGCCATACAGCAATTCGGCTTCGATGTGTTCATTGGCCTGCAGATCGGCCGCATTGCGGTAGTCGATCTGGTTCTGCATGTGCTTGTAATACGACTCTACCGAAAACTCATAGCGATCGTCGCCACCAAAATTCCGGTAGTAACCCACCGCCGCTTGATCGGCGATTTGCGGCTTGATGTTATTGCTGCTCATCACCCACGTGTCGGTAGGCAGGCTCGACGTAGCGTTCGACAGCTGATGGAGGTGCTGTGCGTTTCTACTGAACGACAATTTCACGCTGCTGCTCATCCCCCACTGGTAACTTAGCGATAAGCGGGGTTCGAGCGTGGTGTAGCGCCGTACGATTTCGCCCGCGCGATAGGTGTTGCTTTCCACGATATCACCATCCGCATCGTATGCGTGGAACGTACCGGGACCGAACAACAGGAAATTATTCATGCGCAAACCATAAACCAGGCTCAGCCGGTCCAGTGGTTGCCATTCATGGGATAGGTACGCCGCCAGCTCCATGCCCGTGCGGTCTTCCAATCGCAGGCTATTCACCGGCGTGCTTTCGTCGGCGTCGATACGGGCGGGTTCGATGCCCTGCCTCATCACGTTGATCCCGAAACGCCAGGTGCTTTGGTTCGACGGAAAGAACTGGAAATCTTGCTTCAAATTATAGTTCTGGATGCGCGAGGCAATCGCAAAGCTGAATTCCTCATTTTCGATACCCACATGGTAATTGAAATTGCTATACACGAACGTGGTGTTCGAGAACAGTCGATTATTCAACACGTGGTTCCAGCGCAAGGTGCCCGTGGCATTGCCCCAATCAAACCCAAACAGGTTGGAATACCCCAGTACGTCCCTGCCGAAATAGCCCGAAAGGTACAGCGTGTTGCGGTCATCGAATTGGTAATTCGCCTTCGCATTGAGGTCGTAGAAGTAGAGGCGGCTGTTGTTTACGGCATCATCATTGGATAGCTTGAGGAACATATCGGCATAGGTACGCCGACCACTGATCATGAAAGACCCCTTGTCGCGCACGATGGGTCCGTCCACCTTCAACCGGGAGGCAATGAGGCCGATTCCACCTTCTGCGCCGAAATCCTTCTTATTTCCGTCGAGCATCGTAATGTCCAAAACCGATGCCAAACGCCCGCCGTACTGCGCGGGCATACCGCCCTTGTAAAGGTTCACGTCCTTGATGGCATCCGAATTGAACGTGGAGAAAAAGCCGAAAAGGTGCGATGCATTATATACCATCGCTTCGTCCAGCAGAATGAGATTTTGGTCGCCGGCGCCTCCACGCACGAAGAAATTGCTGCTCCCTTCTCCGCCTGACAGGACACCGGGCAGCAACTGGATGGTCTTGAGCACATCACGCTCACCCATCAACACCGGAACGTGCTTGATTTCATTGACATCCACACGGGCAATGCCCATCTGCGGATTGCTGACGTTGTCATTCAGGGCCGTCTGCGTAATCACCACTTCGTCCAGCAACACATGGCTGCTCAGGTTGATGACGATGGTGCGATCGCCCTTCAGGGAAAGTGCGAATTCCTGTGGCTCGTAGCCAACATTCGACACCAGCAGGACGTGGTCTCCCTCGGGGAGCGTGAGCGAATAGAAACCATAGTTATTGGCACGTGTACCCACCGATGGATTTGCCTTCAACCGCACGCTGGCGCCAATCAACGTCTCGCCCGTGAGCGAGTCGCGGATGTGCCCACTGATGGTATGCGACGCCTGGGAAAACAGGCTGGATTGGAACGAAAAAAGAACGATTAACGAGGGAAAAAAGGATCGGCAAATCAAAGCAACGGACATGTGTTAGCTATCGAATAAAAAGTAAGTCATATCAAATACATTACTTTAGACGTGTTTTCCAGCCGTTATATTACACGATTTGCCCAATTATTTTTCTAGATGACCTTGGCCAATACGATTTTCTGCCGATCGGCCTGGTACACTTGCTTAAAAAAATCCACGAAGCCCTGGTACTTCTCCGGTGGGTACCGTTTGCTGTTCATCTGTTGGACCCGACGGTAAACGATTGACTGGTTTTCGATGGTATACGTCGCCGTGTATGTGCCGAATTCCGATTCCAGTTCCGTGTCCTTTGGCAGGTGCTCAACGGCATAGCCCTCCGGCAATGCGTAGGTGATTTCGTCTACGTCCGAATAGGCGAATGAAACCGCGAAGTGCGTTTTCCGATCCGCCACCGTGGCCGGCACACTTTCCCTCCGATTGAGCAGGTTCGCGGTGAGGAACACGCGATCGCCCCCTTTGCTCAATAGCTGCTTGCTCCGCACCTTGATCTTTTCGGTCAATTCCGGCTTATCCTTGTCCGCCTGTAGATAGGAATAGTTGGTCAATTCCATGCCGGCTATCCCCAGATTTTCAAGTATGTACTTGCGTTGCTCGCTGGGTTCGTCTAACAATACATCCAAAACGCTTTCAAACTGCGCGTGGCCATACACCGTGTTGATGTCGATATCCGCCACCAGATCATGGCCGAACGTCACTTGGGCGTTGCGCTCCAAATAGTTGTCCTTCGCGTGATACGTCGGCGTACCGACAAGCGTCCCGCCACCATCGCCCACCATCAAGACGGCCCTCCCGGCATTGCTGTGGCCGATATATCCGGTGGGATAGTGATGGCTTGTGCACTCCAAAAAGGTGGTGTCGCGCGCATTGGGGATGCACAGAATCATGTGGTTGGCTTGGCCGAAACTCGCATACGAGGCGTTAAGGCTCGGCAGCCCGCTGCCGATCATCACCAAATTGGAGGAAATCCCAGCCTCTTTGAGCAATGCCTTCATGAAATTGGACAAGGCTTTGCAATCGCCATACTTCACTTGGGCCACTTTGTCTGCACCGATGGGTTTGAAACCACCGATGCCCAACTGTACGCTTACGTAACGGGTCTGTTGCTGCAGGTAATTGTACAAAATCTGGATTTTTTCCCTGTCGGTAGCGGCACCCTTTGTCAAGTTCATGACCTCGGCCTTGGTCTCTTCGCCGAGTCTTGTCCCCCCTTCGCTGAGCGTATGCAGCCATTTGCCGAGCTGGTTCCAATCCGCTACGCTGCCACGGGTGCCGTCATACTCGAAATCATGTGGCGATGCCGAAACCCAAGGCACCAGGTTGTCGATCCCCACGCTATATGGCTCGTAGACGATTGCAGGCAAATCCTTGCATGTCCATTTGTAACGCTTCTTGCCGCCCGTCATCGACGAATCTACTTGTAATCCGTGGCTGGTATGCTTCTTGAACGAATACGATTCAGGACACTGGAGCGTGTATGTCGATCGTTCGACGGCGAGGCCAAACGTGTTGGCCGGCCGCCAAGAGGGTACGGTCAGGAATCCCTTGAAATCCTTCACATAGCTGTATTCAATCGTATAAGGATAGCTCGCATGCGCGAATGTCAGGTATTTTATCCGATTGTCTTCATAGATGGAAAAATTCGATATCATGCTCCTATCCCCGATGTCGGCCTTTTTGTAGGCCCTGATCAGTTTGCCCGTGGCATCATAGAGCGAAGCGCTGATGTTGGAAATGCTCGAAAACTGATCATAGCCCTCCACCAAATGGGTGTACCGCTCGCCCGACTTGTTCAAGATCGTGATGGCTACCTTGTAGCTCAGACGCGCCTTTGCCGCGCTGGTGATATCGAAAAGTTGCTCTTCTACACGGATTACCGCAGAAGCACCTTCCAATAGGGGTTTGGAGATACCATCCACAGCATAGCTCGACGGGTTGCCGTAGGTTATTTTGACGTTGGCCAGCACAACGGCCAGGAATAGCAGTTTATTCATCGCTCATATTTTTTTGAACACGATCTGTTCCGCTTGCCTTTCGGTGATGATCTTGAACAACTCCTTGAGGTCAAAGTATTCGTCTGCGCTGAAGAAGTTCTTCTTCAGCTCGATTACACTGGCCACCATCAAGACCTTTCCCTCCGAAAGATAGGATATCCCGAAACTGCCGTTATCATCGGGCAATTTATAGCGTATGCTCTGCGGCAACTTCTCTACGGCATAATTTTCCGGGAAGTTCAGCGTAATGCGATAGGTTTCTTTCATCGAAAAACCGAAATCGACAGGAAATTTCCGCTCGTCGTGCTTAAACGGATTTTCTTTCGTACGTTCGTACAGCAACGGGGAAAAATACACCAAGTCTCCCGCCCCTTCCACGTAGTCAGCGATCGATATGGTCAGTTTTTCCGTCAATGCCATGTCGACCGAATCGATGTTGGCGATTTCATAGCCCAATACGTCCAGCCCAGCCCGGTCTTCCTTGTAGTCCTTGATGTATTCAGCCTCGCTGGTTTTCGCGCGATAGCGGTTCCGTCTTGACAGCCCATTGTAGCCCTTATGGATTTCGATCACGTTTCCGCTCAGTGTGTTGTCGGCATCGAGCGTCAGGTTGTAGTGATAGGCAGACTCGCCGCCAACGGTCGTTTCCAGGGATATCCACTGTCCGGCAACCTTATCGGTATCGAAAAGGAAACCTTGATGCGACAGGTTCTGGAAAGACAGCATATCGATTGGCATCAATTGATCGCAGGCATCCAACAGCAAGGACGTACTGTCTACCACCGCGAGGGCAACCACGTTATTGAATTTCGTGATCACGGGATATCCCGGATGCAACCCGTTCTCCCGGGTACTAACCAGCACGGGATAAACGGCTACGCCGGCTGCTTTCAACAAACCGACCAGCGCCAAATTGATATCGGCCGAATTGCCGCTGCGCTTCTCGAACAGCGCCTTCGGCGTTAGGTGGTCGGTATACAGGCTGTACTCGTCGTTCCATTTGACATGATTCCTGATGTATTCGTGGATGCGCCTGATTTTTGCCAGCCCGTCGGCATCGCCGAGCTGCACGTCGGCCAAAATGGCCTTCGAATGGCTTTTTTTGTCTATATACTGCCCGAAATTCTTGTCCTCCATCAGGGAATTCAATATCTTAGCCCAATTGCCTGTATAATTCTCATAGGGTTGGTTCGGAAACCGCGTCCCTTGCAGCTCGAAGTCCACTTTGGCCCGGTAATCGTCTAATGAGGTCACAAAAGGTTCATCCTTCAAGGCCGGCATGTCCTGTGCCGTATACTTGACGTACTGGGCGGTCGACGCCACCCCCGGAACATACGTGACGTTCTCTACTTTCCTAACAGGCTGCTGAACAGGCAAATATCCATTAACATTGACCTTGTAGTTAAAATATTCGGGTATCCTGACGTTGTATTCGGACCATAGCGTAGGGATATCGCTTTGAAAAGCCCAACCGCGCAGGGTGAAAATGAAGTCTGATTCTATTGTGTACCTGAACTCAATGATGGAACCTTCCCGCACATTCGGAAGGGCGTATTTCTTGATGGTGTAATTCCGATCGAGCATTTCCGTGAATTTGGCATCCTTGGCCAACTTGCTTTCCACGATTTTTCCGTTTTCAAGGTTGTATGTAGCCGCATTCATGGACAGCACGTGCTCTTTGGCACTACTACCCGAAGAACGGTACAGCATAATGTCCATATTGGCAAGGTCGTAAGCATTTTTATTGAGGATTTTATAGCGAACGTGCCTCCTGAAGACGTAGGTAAACCCCCGGCTTTGCGAATAGTTGAAATCGCAATGCCCAACATCGAAGATCCGCAATGCCGCAGCCGCACTATCGGCACCCGAGGCAAGGAGTACAAACTCGTCGGCCGAAACCTCGCCAAACTTGGAGACACGGTTCGGCTGGGCAAGGCACCAGCCGACCGAAAAGAAAAATAACCAGCATAAGATTTGCAATCCACGAAACAGTTCAGATTTCATTCCTGTTAAAATTTAGGTCAATAATTCCTGTAAGCCTTGTTAAAGTAAATGGCAATAGTATGAAATTTTTCGAACAACACAACAACCATTTTATAAAAAACTGTCGCCCGATCCGTGTGTTTCTGGAAATAAGTTTGTAGTATTGGCGCGAAAACAAACTCGTAAATCAGAAACGCTTACAGATTATTGATTATTGACATGGAAAAAATGAAAAAGGCATTATCCGGTGCGGTCGTCGTGACATTGCTCGTGGCCTGTGGTTCGGGGCAGAAATCCGAAAATGGGCAGGAAGCTACCGCTTCAAGCCAATCAACCGTTGAGGAAAATGGTTGGGTATCCTTGTTTGACGGGCAAACCACCGATGGTTGGCACACCTACCTGAAAGATACCGTGTCGGCTGCTTGGACGGCACAAGATGGTGAACTTCGATTCAATCCAGACGTTCCGCGTGAACAGCGCGGCGATATCGTCACCGATGGCGAGTATGAGCATTACGAGCTCGAATTGGAATGGAAGATTTCCTCGGGCGGCAACAGCGGCATCATCTTCGGTGTACATGAAGACCCCAAGTTCGGCGCCACCTACCTCACGGGCGTCGAAATGCAAGTACTGGACAATATCGACGCCGCCGACAACAAAATCGAGAACCATCTGGCAGGCACCCTGTATGACATGATCGGCAGCAAGGAAGTATCGCAGCCGAAACCGGTAGGCGAATGGAACCAAGCACGGATCCGCAAGCACAACGGCCAGATCACCCTGTGGTTGAACGGGATACAGACCGCAGACGTAACCATCGGCACCCCACAATGGCAACAGGTGCTCGACGCGAGTAAATTCAAGGATTGGGAAGGATTTGCCAAATACCCAAAAGGCAAAATCGCCTTGCAAGACCATGGCGACGTGGTTGCCTACCGCAATATCCGCATCAAGGAATTATGATTTGAGGTCGATAATCAGTGGTGGGCGGCCGGTAGCCCCCACCACTGATTACTCGCCACCTAGATCAATCGAAACCCATCACGTCCTTTTTCTTTTTTGACCTGAACTTCTTGGGCACGGCGGCGATGATTTCGCGCTCGAGCGCGTCGACGGCTTGCCGCTTCAAGAAATTATGGGGTGTCACCAAACTGATTTCGCGAACGGGCTCCGGCGATTTGAAATAGCGCACCCTGGCCAATTGGTCTTCGTCAAAATCGGCGATGCTCAATTCCGGCAGGATCGTGCTGCCCGAGTTGTTGTCTACCATCCGTTTCAGGGTTTCCACGCTTCCGGTATTGTATTCGAAGGTACCGTGCGGCTCCATCTTGCGTTTGCGTTGGCAGATATTCAGTACCTGCCCACGCATGCAATGTCCTTCCGTAAGCAGCCACAACTTGTCTTCCAGCACATCGTCGGATGTCACCTCCTTTTTTTTCATCAACGCGCTGCCGGACGATACGTAAGCCACGAACGGCTCATAAAATAAGGGGCGCTCGATCAGTGCCGCCTCATAAACCGGTGTGGACAACACCCCGCAATCCAGCAACCCCACTTTCAGTTCATGGATGATTTTCTCTGTGGTATACTCCCACACCTGCAGTTGCAACCGGGGGAATCGTTGCATGAATCCCCCCAGCACCCCGGGCAGCAGGTAAGGGGCGATTGTGGGAATGATGCCGATGCGGAACTCCCCTTCCAGTTCGCCTTTCTTCAATTGCACCAATTCCGTGATCTTCCGGCTTTCCGTCAATACGACCCGCGCCTGGCGGATGATCTCGACGCCTATGTCGGTAGGTACAATGGGCTGCCTACTGCGGTCAAAGATCCGCGCACCGATCGACTCCTCCAATTTCTGCACCTGCATGCTCAGCGTAGGCTGCGTCACGAAGCATTTTTCGGCGGCTGCCACAAAACTGCGGTAGGTGTCGACCGCAATAACATATTCCAATTGTACAAGTGTCATCGCTAACTCTTTGTTAACCTGTCCGGAAATCGACCACGACCACCCCGCTAGTGCCTTTCGTGGTCCGGGGGCCGGACGTTGGGTCCCCCCCGACAATAACTTACAGCATACTGCCCGTTTCGCGCAGTCGCGTATGCCAGGCGAATGCCTCTTCGAGGATGTGGGGGGTATGCCCTCCCCGGGTTGTGCACGCGCGATCGAAATACGATTGCAACGCCTCCTTGTAATCGGCATGGACGCAGTTCTCGATTATCGCTTGCGCGCGCTCGCGCGGTGCCAGCCCCCTCAAATCGGCCAACCCCACGTCTGTCACCAAGATATCCACATCATGTTCGGTGTGATCGACATGCGACACCATGGGCAACACATGCGAAATCCGGTTCTCCTTGGATGCGGCCTGCGTGACGAAAATACTCAGGTAAGCATTCCGTGCGAAGTCTCCAGATCCGCCGATGCCGTTCATGATGTTGGTGCCGCCGATATGCGTCGAATTCACGTTGCCATAGATGTCGAATTCAATGGCCGTATTGATCGCGATCACGCCAAGGCGACGGATCAGGCCGGGGGTGTTGCTGATGTTCTGCGGCCGCAGGACAACACGATCCTTGTATTTTTGCAAGTTGCCGAACACGCGGTCGTAACATGCCGAGGATACCGTAATCGACGAGGCGGAGGCGAACGTGAGCTTCCCGCTGTCGAGTAAGTCGAAGGTACTGTCCTGCAATACCTCCGAGAACATACGCAGATCGTAGAAATTGCTATCCATGAAACCCGAGAGTACCGCGTTGGCCACCTTGCCGATACCGGCTTGCAACGGGAGTAGCCTATCCGTCAGGTGGCCACTTTTCACTTCCTGCTCAAAGAACCGCAGCAAGTGATTGGCGATCGCCGTTGTCTTCACGTCTGGCGCCGAAACATCTGCGGGACTGTCCTGGATGTCGGTGAATACGATGGCTTCGATTTTATTGATGTCCACCGGTATGGACCGCCTGCCGATCCTGTTCTCGGGGGCCACGATCGGGATCACGTTCCGGTGGGGGTAGTTGTCAGGCTGGAAGATATCGTGCAGCCCATAAATGGATTCGGGCACTTTCGTGTTGATCTCGATGATCACCCGCTTGGCCAGCGCAGCGAACGTAACCGAATTCCCAACCGATGTGGTGGGGACGATGCTTCCGTCTCGCTCGATGAAGGCCGCCTCAATCACCGCGATGTCCACCGGTGGAAGGCATTGGTTGTGCAAGAGTTCGGCGCTTTCGCTGAGGTGTTGGTCAATGAAAAGCACTTCCCCTTTGTTGATGGCTTCACGCAGCACCCGGTCTACCTGAAAAGGCATGCGCTTGGTGAGCGCACCGGCTCGGGTAAGCTTGCCATCGGTATCATGGCCCAATGACGCCCCCGTCATCAGCGTGATTTTCAAGCCTTCCTGTTCGGCACGCTTGGCCAGTGCATCGAGCACCGCTTTGCTATCACCGGCCTTGGTAAATCCACTTGAACCGACGACCATCCCGGTTTCAAATAGTTTGGCGGCCTGTTCGGCCGTGGTCACTTTGTCGACTAGCGACGTCGCTTTTATCCTTCCGTATGGCATTTTTTCTGCACTTTTCCTGTTGAAGGCAGTTCGCAGCCTCCACCGCAATATTAAACCATAAATCCCATCCCGACTTATTTCATTGCGTCATAAATTTATTCATTTTGGACAAAAAACCACATTTTTTGCTATTTTAGCCCCCGCATTAACTTGATGCAACCTTGTACACCGAATGGAAGGCTACGTAAACAGGTATTATATTACGGAAGTGGATCGATATCCCGACACCATCTATTGCCATCACGCCGTCATGGGCGAGAAACTCATCCCCGAACATGAACACAGGAAGGGTCAATTTCTCTATACCGAAGGCGGCGTGGTATACCTCAACACGCCCGAGCAGTCTTATTTCCTTCCCGCCAGGCATTACATCTGGATTCCGGCAGGCGTGCGGCACAGCATCCACCCCAGCACCCCTGAGGTCATCATGCGCAACCTGTATTTTCCGGCACACACCGCCGAAGACGATGCGTTCTTCGGGCGAACGGCCATCTATCCGGTGGATGACCTGTTGATGGAATTGATGATGTTTACCAACCGTTGGAATGGCAATATCCGGCCTGATGATGAGAGCCGATACAGCATCGCAAAGGCATTCAAGATGCTCTTGCCCGAACTCAGCCGGGGCGCCTTGCCGCTGGCCCTGCCCTATCCCCGAGACCCGCGGCTCGGCAAGATCGTCGAGTACCTCGACAAGCACCTGGCAGACAGCGTCAGCTTCAAACTCGTGGCGGACCAATTCGGCGTCAGCGAGCGTTCATTGGCCCGCCTGTTCCAAAAGGAACTGAACATGTCATTCATCCAATATTTCACGATATTGCGGATGCTCAAAGGATTGAAATTACTGCTTGACGACAAGCTCAGCATCAATGAAGTCGCTACGCGAGTGGGCTACAGCAGTTTACCGACGTTCAGCAATACGTTCACCAAAATCGTAGGTATAAGGCCCAGCGAATACGTCAAACACCGTGGGCTGTGGAATAGATAAACAATGTAATTAAACGATTGATGAAAAACACCTTGATGACCGTGGCCGCCTTGGCCTCCCTAACGTGTTCGTGCACCACGCAACCCGAAGTCGAATGGATCCAACTTTTCAACGGGAAAGACCTCGACGGTTGGACCGTTAAGATCGCGAAGCATGAAGTAGGCGAAAACTACGCCAACACCTTCAGGGTGGAGGATAGCCTGCTGAAGGTTCGCTACGATGGGTATGCGGATTTCGACTTCCAGTACGGGCATATCCATTATAACACGCCCTATTCGGCGTACCTATTGCGCGTGGAATACCGATTCACGGGCGAACAGGCTCCGGGAGGCGAAGGATGGGCTTGGCGAAACAGTGGCGCGATGCTGCATGGCCAAGACCCACAAACCATCCTCAAGGACCAGGATTTCCCGATTTCCATCGAAGGCCAGCTACTCGGCGGCGATGGCACGAACAACCGGACCACGAGCAATTTATGCACACCGGGCACCAATGTCGTGATGGAGATCGACGGGGAGTTGTTCACACCGCATTGCACGAGTTCGACATCCAAGACCTATCATGGCGACCAGTGGGTTACGGCCGAGTTCCTGGTGCTCGCTGACTCGGTGGTGCATCACATCCTGGAAGGCGATACCGTGCTGACCTACCATAAACCCCAGATCGGCGGCGGCGCTGTTTCCAATTACGACCCGGCCATAAAGCAAGACGGCAAGCTCTTGAATAGCGGGTATATTTCGTTGCAGAGCGAAAGCCACCCCATCGATTTCCGCAGGGTGGAATTGCTCGACTTGGCGCCTTACATGAGCGACCAACGGAAGCTCCGGCAAGTGTTGGAAAAGGCGAGTCGGGAACCGCAGCGATGACGCGGATACAAAAAAAGCCGCTCTGTTTAAGCAGAGCGGCTTTTTACGTATGATAACTGTAGTATTATGACAAGCTATTCACCAACTTGGTCAGCTTCGACTTGTTGTTCGAAGCCTTGTTCTTGTGGATCACGTTCTTCTTGGCCAACCGGTCAAGCATGGAAATCACTCGGGGCAACAACGCCTTGGCTTCTTCCGCGTTCGTGGTGTTCCTCAATTTCTTTACCGCGTTACGGGTAGTCTTGGCCTGATAGCGGTTCCTCAAACGCTTTGCCGCATTGGCGCGAATTCTCTTAAGTGCTGATTTATGATTTGCCATTTAACGTAGCTAAATTTTCCTTTAAATTTTCAGAAGGCAAAGATACTACCTTCTTTTAAATATTCAAAACAAATAAAGCATTTTTCGTCAGATTAAATTTGTTCTTTATCGGTGATGACGCTTTCATGAGCACTTTTAATCGTAGTTTTTTTGAGCGGTGGTTGATGCATAAAGCCCTTCACACCGTGCGACGAACTTCGGTCTCGGAGGCATTACGTATATTTGCCGGATGCAGAAACTATCCATGGATCAATTGCAGCGACCCTCGGTCGAAGCATTCAAGGCGCAAGCCAAGCTTCCTGTCACATTGGTATTGGACAATGTCCGCAGCATGCACAATGTCGGGTCGGCGTTCCGTTCGGCCGATGCCTTTGCGCTTGAGCGCGTGCTGCTTTGTGGCATCACGGGGACCCCGCCCCATCGCGAGATCGAGAAAACCGCGCTAGGCGCTACCCAATCGGTGGATTGGGAATACATGCCCGACACCCTTTCCGCCATCCGAGCGTTGCGGCAAAGCGGGCACCGGATCTTGGCGATCGAACAGGCCAACGGTAGCATGCCGCTTCAACGATTCGAGCCGACCATCGGCCAAAAGTATGCGTTGGTATTCGGCAATGAGGTATACGGCGTGGCCGATGACGTGATGGTTGGAGCGGATGGCTGCATCGAAATCCCCCAATCGGGCACCAAACACTCGCTCAACATCGCCGTTTCGGTCGGAATCGTCTTGTGGCAATTCTATGCGAAACTCGGCCTAGCCTAACGCCGTACATTCTCCGATGGCAAATCGGCGAATCATCCCATATACATATACCGTGCCCCCAAACTTGCATATGAAAGCAATTATAGCTAAGTTTGCGGTGCAAAAATCAGAACAATGAGCGTATTAGTAAATAAGGATTCGAAAGTTATCGTGCAGGGGTTCACGGGCAACGAAGGCACTTACCATGCTTCGCAAATGATTGAATACGGCACCAATGTCGTGGGGGGCGTTACCCCCGGCAAGGGAGGGCAAAAACACCTTGACAGGCCAGTTTTCAACACGGTCCAGGAAGCGGTAGACCAAACCGGAGCCGATGTTTCCATCATTTTCGTCCCCCCTGCGTTTGCTGCGGACGCCATCATGGAAGCGGCCGCTGCGGGCATCGCCGTAATCGTATGCATCACCGAAGGAATCCCCACCCGCGACATGATCCAGGTAAAATCTTACCTCACCGACAAGAATGCTCGCCTTATCGGCCCGAATTGTCCCGGCATCATAACCGCCGATGAGGCCAAGATCGGCATCATGCCGGGTTTCATCTTCCGCAAAGGTACGGTTGGCATCGTGTCCAAATCGGGCACGCTTACCTACGAGGCCGTAGACCAAACCGTTAAAGCCGGATTAGGCATTACCACGGCCATCGGCATCGGTGGCGACCCCATCATCGGAACCACGACCAAGGAAGCCGTAGAGCTGTTGATGAAGGATCCCGAAACGGAAGGCATCATCGTGATCGGCGAGATTGGCGGCGGAATGGAAGCAGAGGCAGCGCGCTGGATCAAGGAGCACGGAACGAAACCCGTCGTTGGGTTCATCGCCGGCCAAACCGCGCCTCCGGGGCGACGCATGGGACATGCTGGTGCAATCGTGGGCGGCGCAGACGATACGGCGGCGGCCAAGATGAAAATCATGCGCGAATGTGGCATCCGCGTGGTGGAGTCGCCAGCAGAGATTGGCAAGGCCATCGCCGAAGAATTGGCTGTCAAGGCGTGATGTAACGGCGCTCAGCAGAATAATATTCCCCGAAAGGCGCCCCGAAAAAGGCGCCTTTTTTAGCTAATTTAACTAAGTTTGTGGCTATGCTATCCGATACCGAGGAAAACTACCTGAAGGCGTTGCTTCGCATCACCGGTGATGACCGGACAGGAGAGGCGGGCACCAACCAGTTGGCCAACAAACTGAATGTCAGGCCCGCTACAGCGACGGACATGCTCAAGAAGCTGAAAGACAAACAACTCGTCAACTACCGGAAGTACGGCAAGATTTCGCTCACCGACACCGGACGCGACATGGCCATCGCCATTGTTCGCAGGCACCGGCTTTGGGAGACCTTCCTTTATGACAAGCTGGGATTCAGTTGGGACGAAGTCCATGAAATCGCCGAGCAACTTGAACACATTAAGTCTGAGAAGCTCGTTGAACGGCTTGACGGTTTCCTTGGATTTCCGCAATTCGATCCGCATGGCGACATGATTCCCACGGCCGATGGCGATTACATCGACGTGAATCGCTTCACACTGGCGGAAGCCGCCGAAAACAAACGATATACCGTCATCGCGGTCAAAGATCACGGGCCGTCTTTCTTGCAATACGTCAGCCAGATCGGTATCGCCATCAACAGCCAAGTGACCGTTTTGAGGCATTACGAATTCGACGGTTCCGTGGCATTGGAGGTTGACGGTGACACGATCAATATATCAAACAAAGTAGCTCAAAACATCTATTGCAAACCCACCGAAGATGGCACTATCATCAGACATCAACATCAAAAATAAACGGGCTCATTTCGAGTACCACATCCTGGACACCTACGTCGGTGGCATACGGCTGTTGGGCACGGAAATCAAGTCGATCAGGGAAGGAAAGGCCAATATCAACGATTCGTTCTGCACATTTTTCGAAGATGGCCTCTATATCCGGAACATGCACATCGCGGAATATTCACACGGCTCTTTCTACAACCATGAAGCCAAGCGCGATCGCCAGCTTTTGCTCACCAAAAAAGAGCTCAAGAAATTGAGGACGAAAAACGAAGAACGGGGATTTACCATCATCCCGTTACGGATGTTCATCAGTAAGCGCGGTTTTGCCAAGGTGGAAATCGCGTTGGCCCAAGGCAAAAAAGACTTCGACAAACGGGAGACCATCAAAGAACGCGATACCAAACGGGAGTTGGCCCGCGTGATCAAGGGTTAGCCCAGGCCGCCCTGCAAAGGGTCAATGCCTGACCAATTGGCGATATGCCCCGGGCGTGATGCCTTCGTGTTTCTTGAATATCCGGTTGAAATAATTCAGGTTATTGAAACCCGAACCGAAACAGGCTTCCTTGATCGTACAGGCCGCGGCGAGCATCTGCTTGGCATGATTGATCCGTTCCACGATGATAAATTCCATCGGGCTCAACCCCACTTCGTGCTTGAACGCGCGATGGAAATGCGATTTGCTCACGTTGGCTACCTGGCTTAGCCCTTCGATGGTCAAGGATTGGCACACGCGTTCACGGATGTGCGAAATCACCTGCCCCATCCGCGAGTTGGGCGTGTTGGACGCTGTATTTTCCAGCGCGTAGCGATTCTGCAGCTGCATGATACGGATAAGGAGTTCCTTCAGTGTCAGGTCAGCAAGCACGTCCTTGTGCACCTCCCCGCTCGTGCTGATCGCAATGAGCTTGTTGATAAGCACTGCCAATTCCTCGTTGTTATAGAAATGATATTTGTCGAAGGTCAATTGCCAATTGAGTTCTTCCAGGTTCCGGGGGTATCGCTCATTGAGGTAGTTTATCGTATCGGCGATCTGCTTCCGGCCGATCGCCAACGCCGTGCATTGGGTAGGTTCGTCTCCAGAAGCCAACGGAAAGTCAATCTCCATGCGAACGGCGGGCGGTACGATAACGGTTTCACCTGGAAGGTAATCGAATCCGGGCTTACCGAACAGATGCATCACTTTTTTCCCCCGCAGCATGCTGGTAATGACCAAGTCATCAAACTGAAGGGGTACCAGTGTGCTTCGCTCGTAGGTCTCGAAGACATTCAACTCACAGCTATTCAGCGTGTAGGCTTTCCTGTTTTCGACCAACGTCCGTAGCTCGTGCTGGCTGGCCAACGGCAGCGGGACCAACGGGTGCTTCTGACTCATCGCTATCGGTATTTCTCCCAAAAATAGCGCAACGAACCAAACCATTTGTCACGAAAATGCAATACCTTGATTCACAGCCGGGCATGGTAGTATTGTGCTATCGGATGATAGGATTGTGGTAAACGACGGTAGACAAGTGCCTTATATTCGTATCAATTTGTTCACCAATTATCAATAACTATAGTAAATCGCATTATGGCACTAATCGAAAGACCATCGTTCAAGGAACGTTACGACAATTACATCAACGGCACATGGACGCCGCCGGCAAGCGGCAAGTATTTTGACAACATATCGCCGGTCGACGGGAAAGTAATGGCGCAGGTGGCGCATTCAACCGCTGCAGACATCGACTTGGCGGTAGACGCCGCCGCCGAAGCCTTCAAGACGTGGAGCAAGACATCCACGACCGAACGGAGCACCATTTTGAACAA
Source organism: Parapedobacter sp. (assembly GCA_037190485.1). Taxonomy (GTDB): domain Bacteria; phylum Bacteroidota; class Bacteroidia; order Sphingobacteriales; family Sphingobacteriaceae; genus Parapedobacter. The sequence continues at coordinate 530,775 of JBBCJB010000006.1, read as the reverse complement.
GATCGCTGACCGCATCGAGGAAAACCTTGCCTACCTTGCCGCGGTGGAAACGATCGAGAACGGAAAGGCCGTACGCGAGACGTTGAACGCAGACATCCCGTTGGCAGCCGACCACTTCCGCTACTTCGCGAGCGTTATCCGCGCAGAAGAAGGTTCGCTTTCCGAACTGGATGCGGATACCGTATCGCTGATCGTGCACGAACCCATCGGCGTCGTCGCGCAGATCATCCCTTGGAATTTCCCGTTGCTGATGGCCACGTGGAAATTGGCCCCTGCGTTGGCTGCCGGTACGACGGTGGTGCTCAAACCCGCAGAAAGCACCCCTACCTCCATCCTGGTGCTGTTCGAATTGATCGGCGACTTACTTCCAAAAGGCGTAGTCAATATCGTCAACGGATTCGGCGCCGAATTGGGCCGCCACCTTGTCACGCACCCGAATGTGGCGAAGGCCGCCTTCACCGGTTCGACCGCTACCGGTAGGCTCGTGGCCCAATACGCCACGGAAAACATCATTCCCGTCACGCTTGAATTGGGAGGCAAATCGCCCAACATCTTCTTCAATTCGGTGTTGGATCACGACGACGAATTCCTGGACAAGGCCGTGGAAGGCGCCGTGCTCTTTGCCTTCAACCAAGGCGAGGTATGCACTTGCCCATCCCGGTTGCTCGTGCAGGAAGCTATCTACGAGCGTTTCATCGAGCGTGTCGTGCAACGTACCGAGGCCATCAAAACCGGCAATCCGCTGGACACCGACGTCCAGCTGGGTGCCCAAGCCTCTAAGATCCAATTCGACAAGATCAATTCTTACCTCAAACTGGGTAAGGAGGAAGGTGCCGAAGTGCTCACCGGCGGGGAAGCCAACCACCTTGGCGGCGATCTTGAAAACGGATATTACATCAAACCCACGATTTTCAAGGGACATAACAAGCAACGCATTTTCCAGGAGGAGATTTTCGGCCCTGTACTGGCCGTAACGACCTTCAAAAACGAAGCAGAGGCAATCGCCCTCGCCAACGATACCCTCTATGGTCTCGGCGCGGGCGTCTGGACACGCGATGCGCACCAACTCTATCAAGTACCCCGGGCGATACAAGCCGGTCGTGTCTGGGTAAACCAGTACCACAGTTACCCGGCAGGGGCACCTTTCGGTGGATACAAGCAATCCGGCTACGGTCGCGAGAACCACAAGTCGATGCTTGCGCACTACCGCCAGACCAAAAACATCCTCATTTCATACAATAAAAACAAACTGGGCTTCTTTTAGGTCCTTGAAGGGAACCCTTTATGCGCAAGGGACCGGTGTAGCCACGCACGTCGGTCCCTTGCTAACGTGTAAATAAACTCAAATGAAAACGGAAATCAGTCGCATCGATGCTACGGAAAATGCCAAGGCATTGATCAAACAGCTCAGCGAAACCCATGGGCCGTTGATGTTCTACCAAGCGGGTGGATGCTGCGAAGGAACGCAACCCCAATGTTTCGAAAAGGGCGGGTTCTTTCCGCGCACGAACGATGTGTGCATCGGCTCGGTCGATGGCCATGCGTTCTGGGTGGATCGCGACCTGTTTGAATACTGGAAACACGCCCATTTCACGCTGGACGTGACCGATGGGTTCGGCGCCGGCGGATTCTCGTTGGAAACACCGCTGGGCAAGACCTTTCAGGTACACTACCGCGTGTTCAACGACGAAGAATTGGCCAATTTAGCCCCAATCAAACGGAATATTCCGTGAGTTGGGCTGAATGACGCGGCCCGCTGATGGCTATTGGCCCTCCGGGTCGACGTCAATGCCGATGCCTTTCAGCAGCAGGGAAGCATTGAAAATCGTGCATTCCCCGGGCTTGAGCTTGTAATCGAAATGCATTTCGCCCCCTTCCACCTGTATGTCGAAGTGATAGTTTGCCAGCACCCCTGGATACACTCCGGCCAACTGTGCAAGCTGCAGGTCGTGCGTGGCTAGCATACCGACACCGTCATCGGCAATCAGCTTCTTGATGATGGCTTTGGAGCCCAAATATTTATCTTTGGAGTTCGTGCCGCGAAGCATTTCATCGATCAAGAAAAACGTATCCGGCCGGTCTTTCACCTGCCGTAAGACCAGCTGGATGCGGTTGAGTTCGGCTTTGAAGGTGGAAGTACTCTCGTTGAGGTTGTCCGCGATGCGCATATACGCCACCAATCGAAACACCGACAGCCGCATATAATTGCCGCAAATCGGCGCGCCTGCAAACGCCAGCACCGCATTGATCCCTACCGTACGCAAAAACGTGCTTTTCCCGGCCATGTTCGAGCCCGTGATCAACGCGATCCGGTGATTTTCCATCCGATAATCATTGGATACCGCTTTATCCGCTGGAATCAGCGGGTGTGCAAGGCGTTCTGCCTCCAAAACCCGCACAGGTTGCGGTACGACCGTCGGAAACTGCCACTGCGGGTGATTGCTGGCCAAGGCCGCCAATCCCACCAACACCTCCACCTCGGCCACCACGTCAAAAGCCTTGAGCACATCGTCGCCGTGCCGATTGCGCCAGTCCATGATGGCGAATACCTGACGGAAATCCCACAACGCCACCATGTTGAGCACGGCGCCTACCAACATGTTCAGCCGGTAATCCAGCCGGTCGATCAGCTGCGACAGTTCCGTCAGCGCCACTGATATCGAACCGCCGCGGGCACCGTGCAACGCTTTGCGCACCATCCTTCCTCCCGCGGTCTTCCATTCGCGCCGTTCGATGTGTGCAAAGGATCGGGCAAACGCATGGAGCACCCTTCCGGCCCGGTATACCTGCCCGGCCACGCGGTTCACCTTATGGCCATTCCCGATGGCTGCCAGTAAGTGGGCCATCGCGAAAAACAAGGCCACGCTCGAAAACACGGGGAAAAAGATCGCCAAAACCACCCAACAGGCCATCATCCAAGGTACGGCCTTGACGTATGTGCGCAGGTAACGATTGCCGAAGCGCTGTTCGCCATTGCGCAGGAAACGTTCGAACTGCGCTTTCACGTCTTCCTTCTGCCTTAGGTTGAACCACAGGGCGGCCTGGAATCGCAGCCGCCAATCGACGTCGGCGGCCAGCTCCCGTACCGTCTGCTGCCGTTCGGCGATCGCGACCGCATCGGCCGGTTCGGCCAGCCAGTCGGCCAGCATCCGGTTGGCCTGCGGGGTTGCGCCACGGTTCAGTTGTTCGAAAAGCGAATTATGCCCATAGATATCCAAATCGCCGCTGTACGGATGCCTGCTGTCCACGAATGCTTCCCCATTTGGGTATCGGTTGGGCTCACCGCGCAGCGTCGCCAGCTCATTCTCGTTCACGGCCTGGAAGTCTTCCAGCGCAACCCTCCTGGCTTCCAATTTACTCTGACGCCACACCAATCCCATAAACAGTACGATCAGGGCGAAAAAGATGCCCATGACCACCCATACCTGCTCAGACTGCACGGCCATGAACAGGGCGGTGCCCCCGCCCACGATTGTCGCCAGGCGCCATAGGGCATTGCGATTGACGGCTTTTCGGAGACGGCCGATCTTTTGCTGCGAATCCAACACATGGTTGCGGTAATGATCAAGGATAGTATTCATCGACAAATCTTCAAATCAGCAAATCTTCAACTCTTCAAATCAAGAGATCACCAGGCTTGGTCTCCAACCAGCGGCACGAACCGGAACGTGTCCAGCTCGATCCGTTCGTAGTCCTGCTCGCCCACCCGCAACATCGTGACCATCTTCTGCTCTTTCTCGTTGCCCACCGGAATGACCAATAACCCGCCGATGCGCAATTGCTTCAGCATCACTTCCGGCACGAAGGGCGCGCCTGCGGTGACCAGTATCTTGTCATACGGTGCTTGTTCAGGGATTCCCTTCGACCCGTCTCCCAGGAAAAAATTGGGCCGATATCCCATATACGGAAGCACTTTGGTGGTCCGCTCATAGAGATTCGGTTGCCGCTCGATGGTATAGACCCGTGCCCCCAGCTCCAAGAGCACGCACGTTTGGTAACCGGAACCCGTGCCGATCTCCAGCACCTTGTCGCCCGGCTGGATGTGCAACAATTCGGTTTGGTAGGCCACGGTGTACGGCTGGGAGATGGTCTGCCCGTCCCCTATCGGAAACGCGATGTCCTTGTAGGCCTGGTTCCAGAACGTCTCATCGAAGAAAAAATGCCGGGGTACCTTGCCGATGGCTTCCAGTACGCGTTTATCTTCGATCCCCCGGCGCTTCAACAGCGCCACCAACTGTTTACGTGCCCCCCGTTCCCGGTAGTTGTCAATAAACTTATAACCCATTACGTCCCAAAAATACGCACATTACCCGAGATTAAGCTGTCTTTTGGCGATATCGGATTTAATTTACTACTTTCGCACGATACAAACGCTTATACACATGAGGCATATCCTTTGGTTTGCTATGCTGTGCTTCGCAGCCGATCCGTTAGCCGCCCAAGTAACGAAAATAGATACGGTTGACTACCCGGCGCCCACGATCCCGAAACGGAAAAATTACCATTTCAATACGGACTACTGGTATACCATTGCCCTGAAGACGTACAGCTACGAGCAGTTCCCGCAAATCTTGGATCAGCCGTCTGATTTGCCGTACCTGTCCAGCTACCTCACCGGGCTGTTGTTCAAGCTCAATGACAACCAATTCAGCTACCGCTTCCAAGTGGGGTATGTCGGCAAGAAGAACTTGGCATTGGCCAATGAATGCGTGGGTTGTGGCACGGCCATCGGTGATTTCCAGAATACCTCGGTCAGGATCGGGATCGAAAAAAACATCAACTATTCGCGCTTCCAACCTTATTTCGGCAGCGACATCGGGTTCATGTTCCAGCGCTACGATGGCCAAACCACGGTCTTTTCACAGGACGAGTCTGGCCAACCGTTCGACAAACGTGCCCTGGTGGAAGACAGCAAGAACGCCCTGCTCGTTTCGCCCATACTCGGTTTCAAGGTCTTTGTGGTCCCGAAAGTGGCCATCGGCGCCGAAGCGAACTTTAACCTGGGATACACGTATCGCAAAACAAACACGTATAACGCGCTGGAGGGTGCTCCGCCAGACACCTATTCAAGCGTGCCGGAGCAGACCAAGCGCTACCGTTGGGAATATTTCTTTTCGCCGGTGGCCGCGCTCACGCTGCAATACAACTTTGGCTTGATCAATCAGTAGGGATCCACGTCGAGCTGCACACGTACGCCCCTGTTTGCCTTGTCGGCCGCAAACCGAACCAAGGTATCGGCCAATAGGTCTTTCACCTTTCCGATGCTGATGCCCGTGCGTTCCACTTTAAGCAGGATGCTATAGATGTATTGGTTACGTACCCGTGCCACCAAAGGCACCTCGGGCCCCACCACGCGATGCCCCAAGCCCATCCGGAGGTCGGCAGCCAGGCGGTTCGCCGCATCATGCACCGATTGCTGGTCCTGGTGTTTCACGTCAAACTTGAAAAGCCTGAAAAATGGCGGATACCGATAGTTCTTCCGTTCGGTCACCTCGGTCATGAACATCTTTTCGTAGTCATTGGCCATCACCTGCTGGATGATTCGGTGATTGGGCGCATGCGACTGGATGATCACCTTGCCGCTGTCCGCCCTTCTGCCGGCGCGCCCGCTCACTTGGGCCAACAGGGAGAACGCCCGTTCGTAGGCCCTGAAATCGGGGTAATTGATCAGGCCGTCGGCATTGATGATGCCGATGGTGCTGACATTGCCGAAGTCAAGCCCCTTAGCCACCATCTGCGTACCCACCAGGATGTCATAGCGGTGCTCGTCGAAATCGGTCAATACGCGATCGAACCCGTGCTTTCCCCTTGTCGAGTCGAGGTCGAGCCGACCGACACGCGCTTCCGGCAGCAGCAGCTCCAGCTCTTCCTCCACCCGCTCCGTGCCAAAGCCCTTGCTTTCGATGTGTGTCGAGCCGCAGGCCGGGCATACCTGTATCGGATCTTCCGAAAATCCGCAGTAGTGGCAATGCAGCTTGCCGCTGCTTTTGTGGTAGGTCATGCTTACGTCGCAGTGGAGGCATTTGGCAATGTAACCGCACGTACGGCATTGCGACAACGGCGTATGCCCCCGCCTGTTCTGGAAGAGGATCACCTGTCGTTTGGCCGCAATTGCCTGCTGTATCTCGTTCAGCAATACGCTGCTGAAATACGAGAACATGGCCCCCTCCCGATGCGCTTCGCCGATGTTCACCGTCACGATTTCCGGCAGTTTGGCATCGCCGAACCGCTGGTTCAGCGTTACCAACCCATATTTGCCAGACCGCGCATTGTAGTAGCTCTCGATGGCCGGCGTGGCCGAGCCCAGCAAGACCTTGGCCGCATGGAGGTGACCGAGGTAAATGGCCGTATCACGGGCATGGTAGCGCGGGGCCGGATCGAACTGCTTGTAAGACGTCTCGTGCTCTTCGTCCACGATGACGAGCCCCAGCCCCTCGAAGGGCAAAAATACCGCCGACCGCGCGCCCACTACCACTTGGTATTCATTGGCCAGCACCTTTTGCCACACTTCCGCGCGTTCATTGTCGTTGAACCGGGAATGATACACGCCCAATTTACCGCCGAAATGCAACCGCAATCGCTCGGTGATCTGCGTGGTGAGCGCGATTTCGGGCAATAGGTAGAGTACCCTGCCCCCGTTGGCAATCACCTGCTCCATCAACCGGACATACACCTGCGTCTTGCCCGAAGCCGTCACTCCGTGAAGCAGCACGACGTCCCGTTCGGCAAACCGCGCGTTGATTTCGTTGAATGCGACGGATTGTGCATCATTGAAGGTAAAATCGCCCGTCAGCTCCACGTCTTCGCCACCGAGCCGACTTACCGCCCGCTCTTCGAGCACGAAAACACCTTTCGCGGCCAAGGCGGCGATTACCGCGGCGCTGCAGCCGCTCCTTTCCATGAGCTCGGGTTTGGAAACCTCGGGTTGCGTTCGCTTCAATTGGATGTAGGCCAAGACCGCATCCTGCTGCCTGGGCGCCTTGGCGAAGCTGTCAAGCAATAGCTTAAGTCCCAGCTCGTCGGCGTAGTCGCCGTGCAGCCGGACGAACGTTTTCCGCTTGGGTTTGAATTTCGGGGCGATTTCTTCCGAAATGAGGATAAGCCCTTTTTCGAACATCCGTTTCAGGATGGGGAAAACGGTCTTCTGGCCCAAGAGCTTTGCGATGTCGCTCACCTTGAGCTCGGGCGATAGGTCGAGCGCATCCAGGATCAAAAACTCCTTGTCGTCCAGCGCGGAACGATCCACCCCTTCGGTCGCCGCCACCACCTTGGTCTCGCTGGCCAGCTTCAACGCCGCGGGTAAGGCCGCCTGCATCACCTCACCCAGCGTACAGAGGTAATACGACGACAGCCAATCCCACAACCGGAGCTGCAGGTCATTTACGACCGGCTGATCGTCCAGTACTTCCAGGATATACTTCGCTTCGTACCGGTCGGGCGGCTTATCGGATATCCGGTAGACGATGGCCGAATACACCTTGTTCTTGCCGAACTGGACGATGACGCGCTTACCTACGGCCAAGCGGTCGTTCCAGGCGTCCGGCACGCGGTAGGTATACAGCTTGGAAATCGCCAAGGGCAGCACCACCTCCACGAACAACGTGGTACGCATGCTGTCGTTTCCTGCTGTCAGCTCGAGCACGCTATCCCTTGTTCTTGACCGTGGCGACCAGTAGCCCAAGCCACCCCAGCATGAAACACAAGCCACCGATGGGCGTTATCGGCCCCAGTATGGCTGGACTCCCGAAATCCGTGAGGGTGCGCGTACTCAACAGGTAAAGGGAGCCGGAGAACAACAGGATACCCAGCGTGAAGGTGACGAACGAAAACCGGATATACGTGTTCTTTGCACGGGAGAACGTTGCCAGGAACAGCAAGGCCACGGTATGGTAGAACTGGTAGTCCACCGCCGTTCCCCAATTATCCAACTGATCGTCACTGATTTTATCCTCCAACCCATGCGCACCGAAAGCACCAAGCGCCACAGCCGTCAAGCCAAAAAAAGACGCCGTGAGAATAATCCGTTTATTCATCGGTATATCAATGATTTATATAAGGTCAATCCACAATCGTTATCGTTGGTCAAACATAATGATAATTAGGGTTAGATGCAAGGCGATTGGAAAATGGCACTTTTTATGTTAGGTTTGCAGGGATGAGGAACATGATAATCTTCACGTCGCTGGTGTTTATCGCCGTGTTGGTCACCTCGTATTGGTACTTCGCGGATCTTGAACGGCGCGGTCGGGACCAACGGCCGGATACCGGGATTGCCGACGAGCCGGAGCGTGGCGAAACATCAACTGCCCACTCGGATGGCGACGGGACACCGTTGTGGACATTCGAGCTGAACGGTGGCCCATCGGCCGCGCCAACCGTGTTACGATACGACGGCGCGAATCGGTTTATCCTGGTCCAGGACACCTACCACATCTTGCACGCCATCTCAACCACGGGAAAAAAGTTGTGGAATGCTCAATTGGGCGGACCGATCCTGGATAGCATCCAACAGCTGCCCGACCGAAGCCTGGTCTTCGCCACCGCGGAACGGCTATACCGTATCGATACCGAAGGCGACCCACTTCCCGGTTTCTCGCTTCGGCTGCCGCAAGGCGCCACGCAGGGCGCCGTTGCCTCGACCGAAAGCGGAGACCGGATCCGCATCGACGTACCCACGCGTAGTGGGCTGCTCTCGGTCGACGGACGTGGCGCCCGTTTGGGTAGCACGCGTCGGCGGATTGCCGACCAAGCGAACCGCGACAAGCGTCTGCCCATCGACTCCCCGACCCAACACGAAGACCTGCCGACCGATTGCGGGCCGAACGCCTATGTCGGCGCGTTGAACGACGACGGGCAGGTGTACCTGCTTTGCGGCAAAGCCGACGGGGCGTTGCATTGCTACCTGTGGGACCACTAGTCTTCCTTCAGCTTCAAGTCGACCGTTTTCGATCCGGATAGTGGCCTCACGCCCATCCCCGGGCTGTTCGTGTACTGCGCGGTGATGCGCAAGACCGTTTGCTCACCGGCATTGGCGGCCACCGGACGCGCCACGATCGTACCCTTGGCGGGCAATGACTTCCTTTTCGCATCCGGATCGTCGGCCAACGACATGATCCACAACACGATCTGCCGGGCTTCCGATTCCTTCATGTCCGGGTGGGCCGCCATCGCCACCTCGCCCCATACGCCGCTCCCCCCTTTCATGACCTTTTCCATCAGGTATTTCGACGCACCCTGTTGCCCTTTGTAGCGGTCGGCCACCTGCTGGTAGGAAGGCCCTACGCTCGGTTCGTTCAATTTATGGCACGATTGGCAATCGGATGCCATCATCAAGCTCCTGCCCAATACGATTTCCGACACCTGCTGATGGCCAAGCGATGCGCCTGCCAAATCCGTCCCCTTGATGTAGTCGACCGCGATCACCAGGTTATTGGTGTCGATCGGCCGCCCGTGGTCATTCACCTTTACCTCGTAGCCAATGGCGTCACCCGGTGCATAGGAGCCGGTCGCATTGGTGAGCACGATATCCACTTCGGGATTGTCGTTGCCCGCATACACGTTCACGGCATTGGCCTGTGTCTGGTTTTTCTTGGCATCGGTCACCGTTACGGTGATGGCGTGCTCGCCGGCACGGTCCAGTACATATTCCAGGGTCGGCCCATCGGTCTGTCGGGTCACGTCGCCGATCTTCCAGGTATAGCTCAGTTTGTCATGTTCGTAGTCGGTGGCTTCCACGCTTGCCCGCACCGTGAACGGCACGTTGCCATTCGGCTTCTCCACCTGGATTTCGCCCACTTGGGGCGGCAGGTTGCCTGCGAGGTAATCGATGCGCACGATACCGGCATCCGGATTCTTGGCGAACCAGCCCTTGCCGTATTCGAGTATGTACAGCCGCCCGTCCTTACCCACCTCCATATCGATGGGGTTGGCCAACGGTTCGTCTTCCATAAACGGCTCCATCTTGTCGAAATCGCCGTTGGGTTGCATGGTCACCGCCTTGATCCAGCCACGTATCCAATCGTAAATGATCAATTTGCCATCGTAGTAATCCGGATACCGCGTAGCCTTCGGGAACATGTCGGTATAGTAAACCGGCCCGGCCATGGCATTGCGCCCACCCGTGCCCAGTTGGGGGAAATCCGGCGAGGCTGCATACGGGTACCAGATAAAGGCCGCTTGCGCAGGTGGCAATCGCTCCAATCCCGTGTTATTCGGCGAGAGGTTCTGTGGGTTGGCCGTGTCGAATGGCGCTCCAGACTGGCCGGTCGTGTAGTCGAATGCACGATAGGCATAGTTGTTGCCCACGAACAGCGGCCAACCGAAAAATCCTGCTTCGCGCGCTTGGTTCACTTCGTCGTAGCCCCTCGGCCCACGGGTGGCCAGGCTGTCATTGGCCGCATCCGGTCCTACTTCGCCCCAGTAGAGGAAGCCCGTCTTCTGGTCGACGGAAATCCGGTATGGATTTCGGTTGCCCATCACGTAGATTTCGGGCCGCGTCTTTTCGGTACCTTCCGGAAACAGGTTGCCAGTCGGGATTTCATAGGTGCCGTCGGGCAGCACCTTGATGCGGAGCACCTTGCCTCGGAGGTCGTTGGTATTCCCTGCCGATCGGCGTGCGTCATATTGCCCATAACCCGGTCGGCTGTCCAGCGGCGCAAACCCCCGGTTCTTGTAGGTGGATGGATCCGGCTGGTCGAACGGCGTGGAGTTGTCGCCCGTTGACAGGTACAGCAACCCATCGCCGCCGAACGCGATCGACCCGCCCGTGTGGCAGCAGATCTGGCGCTGCGAATAGAATTCAAGCACCACCCGCTCCGAAGCGAGATCCAGCTTATCGTTGTCATACACGAAGCGCGACAACCGATTCACCGATGTGTCGACCGGGCTGTAAAACGCATACAGGAATTTGTTGTTCGCGAAGTCGGGATCCAGCGCCAGCCCCATGAAGCCCTCTTCTGCGTTTACGTTGGGCACCCCGGATTGGTGGTAAACATCCAGGAACCCGACCTGTTTCACCGCCTGGCTGTCTTGCTTGAACAGCATCAACTCGCCACGGCGTTGTGCGACGAGGATATCGAAATTCGGCAAGATAGCCATTTCCGTGGGCTCGAACAGCTCACCGGTGAGCAATTGGGTCTTCACGAAACGCTGGCGTTCGGGCGGCAATTGCGTCTTGGCCTTGCTGTAATCCAATTTCAGGTTCTTCCCGATCGCGTACCGGATCCCGCCCAAGATCATTTTCAGGTGCAAGGGGTCAATGAACGATTCGGTGGAGTGGCCCAACGCGGTATAGAACGAACGGCCACCGTCAAATTCCTGGTACCACACCATCGGGTGGTGATCGCCATGGTCGCCACCTTGATAGCTCGACTCGTCGATCGTGACCAGGACCTGCTGTTCCGGGGCCAGGTCCTTGAAGTTATACCATTCGTCGTGGTACGTAAACGTTTCCGGAAGGCCGGCTGTCGCCGGATGCACGGTATCCACCACATGGAACGTAGCTTCCTGCGGATGCGGGTGTCCCTTGAAATAGCCGCCCACCAGCCTGCCGAACCACCCCCAGTCGTACTCGGTATCGGAGGCAGCGTGGATACCCACGAAACCGCCCCCCGCTTGGATGTAACGCTCGAACGCCGCTTCCTGACGGTAGTCGAGCACGTCGCCGGTCGTGCTCAGGAAGACCACCGCCGAATATTTTTTCAGGCTATCCTCGTTGAACCATTCGGCGTTGGTGGTCGTGTCCACGTCGAAACCGTTTTCAATGCCGAGCTTGATCAGCGCGTCGTTGCCAGCGGGTATCGATTCGTGGTAGAATGCAGCCGTTTTACTAAACACCAATATCCGCGGCTTACCGCTGCGCTTGTTGCAGGCGTTGATGCCAACGATGGCAACCAAAGCCAAAAAAACACCACACCACCTGGTCACGGTGGTCTTCAAGAAATACTGCATATCCTGGCTTGTCACGTTAGTTTTATCTGGATTGCAAAAATGGTAAAATTTACCAGAATATAACGATTAATTTGTCGCAACACCTTCAAATTTTCCAAATTACCATTTCTTTACAGATTTAGACGGTTATTTCACTGCCCAGTCAACTATTGTGAATGGAGGATAATTTGGAAGCGCACCAGGATTTGGCATTGGTTATGGCCTGGCCGGATGAAACGGCGCGCGGGGATGAATCCTGGATGGCCTGGCTCAAGCGATTCGGCATCGTCAAAAACCTGAATTTCAGGGTCGGCCATGCCGCTGTCGTGTCCATCCATCGGCATAGCGGCTCCTTGGCCTACTATGACTTCGGGCGGTACGTCAGCCCGCGTGGTTACGGCCGTGCCCGTTCCGCCGAATCCGATCCGCGGCTCGCGCTGCACACCCGCGCGCAATTCGATGCCGACGGCGAAATCAGCAACCTACGCGACATCCTGGCGGAGCTACATGACCTGGAATACGCCACGCATGGCGGCGGCAGGCTGTTTTTCTCGGTGGCCACGGCCATCTCGCACGCATCGGCGACGCGATGGGCCCAAGGCATCGTGGAGCAAGGCCCCATCCGGTACGGCGCGATCGCCAGGGGCAATAACAGCTGCTCGCGCTTTGTCGCCCAGTTCCTGCTTGCCGGACTACCCAAGCGGCACCCCGCCCGCAAGCGCCTTATCTTGCCCGAGAGCATCAAGCCAAGCCCCATGAGCAACGTGGTGAATGCGTCTCCGCAAGGCATGGTCCATTGGTACCGGGACCGCGTATTGGAATCCGCCACGATGACCCGATGGCAATCGCTGCGTTTCCAATTAGGCCTGCTTTTGCATAACTTTTCGACGGCCAAGGCGCGGTTCCTACCATGCGATCGCCGTGCGGGTAGCATGGACGAGCCGGATAGGCCGTTGTCCGTACCGAAGGCCGCGCAATGGCTCGGCGGTATCGGAGAAGGCGCCTGGTACCTGCTGGACGACTCCACGGCCGAGGGATACCTCCAAGTGGTGCGTTACGGCACGGACGGAAAGGAAACGTACCGGGTAAACTGCACCGGTAGCCGATCAGTGGCACCCGATAAACCCTACCGGTTTACCTACCATTGCCATCATGCGCGTCACACGGTGGTGCAGCACGGACAGGAAATCGTTCTCGAAACATGCGACCGGCCGGACCAGCACGTCAAGACCGCTTAAAGAAGAAACGCAAGAAACACACAAACAATATGGAGTTAACTATCTTAAAATCGAAAATCCACACCGTTAAAGTCACCGAAGCAAACGTCGAGTACAATGGGTCCATCACGGTCGATGCCGACCTGCTCGACGCCGCACAGATCAAGAAATACGAGCAGGTATACATCAATAATGCCAGCAACGGCAGCCGCATCATGACCTACGTACTCCCCGGCAGGCGCGGCAGCGGCGAGGTCTGCATGAATGGCGGCGCTGCGCTCCACGCCAAGGTCGGCGATACGGTACACATCCTCAGCTTCTGCCGGGTCACCGAAGAAGAAGCGGACCTCTATCAACCGACCTTGGTGTTTACCGAAGGCAATAACGCCATCGCTTCCGTGGAGCAATACGCATATTGAGCAAACGAGACGGATGCTTTTTTCGTAATCTGTCAATTATCGCTTAATTTTGCCAGTGCAATTCGATTCGCATGGGCTTACACGCAAAGCAGCCACTGACCCTCGCGGGGCTCATGGTCGCACTGGGCATCATCTTTGGGGACATCGGCACTTCTCCGCTCTATGTGTTCAAGGCGATCGTCGGCCAAGGGGCCATAGACCGTAATTTGGTCTATGGCGGATTGTCCTGCATCTTCTGGACATTGACCCTGCAGACCACCATCAAGTACGTCATCCTCACCCTCCGCGCGGACAACAAGGGCGAAGGCGGTATCCTTTCACTCTATTCGTTGGTACGCAAACAGGGCAAATGGGTGGTCTTTCCGGCCATGTTGGGTGGTGCCGCGTTGTTGGCAGACGGCATGATAACGCCCGCCATCACGATTTCATCGGCCGTGGAAGGCTTGGGCATCTTCTACCCCAACCTCAGCACCGTTCCGATCGTGCTCGCCATCGTGGTGGCGCTCTTCGCCTTGCAACGATTCGGCACCGCCGTGGTGGGCAGGCTCTTTGGCCCCGTCATGTTCGGCTGGTTTTTGATGATGGCCGTTATTGGCATGGCCCACTTATGGGGCACACCCCAGGTATTGCAGGCCATCAGCCCCTATTACGCGTTCGTAACCCTCATCCAACATCCCGATGCGCTGTTCATCATCGGCGCGGTTTTCCTCTGCACCACGGGGGCCGAGGCCCTGTATTCAGACTTGGGGCATTGCGGCTTGAAGAACATCCGGATTTCGTGGATATTCGTCAAGGCCTGCCTCCTGCTCTGTTATTTCGGACAAGGCGCATGGCTACTGGAACACGAGGGCACCTCCCTTAATGGCGGCAACCCCTTTTTCATGGGCATGCCATCGTGGTTCCTGCCGATCGGTATCGGTATCGCCACGGTAGCCGCCATCATCGCCAGCCAGGCGATGATCTCGGGCGCATTCACGCTGGTTTCGGAAGCCGTCCGGCTCAACCTTTGGCCCAAGGTCAGGATCGTCCATCCCAACCTGCTCAAGGGCCAACTCTATGTACCTTCGGCCAATTGGATCCTGTTGTTGGGCTGCGTGTTCATCGTGCTTGTCTTCCAGGAGTCGGCGCGCATGGAAGCGGCGTATGGGCTTGCCATCAACATCAGCTTTTTGGTTACCACGGCCTTGATGACGGTGTATTTGCGGAGCAAGCACATCCCGCTATACCTATGCATCCTGTTCCTGGTGGGCTACTTGTTTATCGAAACCGTCTTCCTGATCGGCAACGCCAACAAATTCACGCACGGCGGCTGGCTTACCATCCTGATCACGGGCCTGATGTTCGCGGTGATGCTTTGCTGGTGGTGGGCCCGGAAAATCAAGAACCGGTATACCCGATTCGTCGAGATTTCAGACTACTATGAGCTGCTTGCCTCGCTCGCATCCGATCAGACCGTGCCGCTCTACGCATCGCAGTTGGTCTACCTCACCAGCGCCAATTTCGATTCTGAAATCGAGGAAAAAATCATGTATTCCATTCTGCGCAAGAAACCGAAACGGGCAGACACCTACTGGTTGGTTCACGTAGACGTAACCGATCATCCCTACACGGGCGAATACAAGGTAAGGCAATTGATTGCCGGGAAGTTGATCCGGATCGATTTCAGGCTCGGCTTCCGCGACGAGCAGCGGATCAGCCTGCTGTTCCGCAAGGTGGTGGAAGAGTTGGTGAAAAACGGCGAGGTGAGCATCAAGAGCAACTACGAGACGCTGCGCAAGCACGACATGGACGGCGACTTCCGTTTCGTGGTGCTCGAAAAGGTGATCACGAAGACCGGTACGCTCAATTTCGCCGAACGCATCGTACTGGATACGTATGGTTTCCTCCGGAAGTTCAGCTTGTCGGAAGAGCGCGGATTCGGCTTGGATTCCAGCTTCGTGACCGTCGAGCGGGTACCGCTTCTGCTCGATTCCACGCCGTTGGCCGTCAGGTTGAAACGGATACCATGATTCCCTTGAACGCACAAAAAAAGGCACCTTGCAAAAGGTGCCCTGCTCAATAGTCGGTTAGCCTACGCCTACCTGCTGGTCGTCACGACCTTGGGCTTGCCTGCCGACTCCATCTGCGCCAACACTTGATCGGCCAGTTCGTCGAGCGCTTCGTAAGCATAGCCCTTTTGCTTGTTCCATACGCCCGCATTCACGCTGCTGTAGCTGGATTCAAGCGGGATGGGCGAAGCGGTAGCCTTAATGCGCTTGCCATACCGATCGTTCCGATAGGGCTGATACGTCAGGTCCGTGAACCAATAGTTCAATTCGCCGTTGTTGTTCTCGACCACCATCGTGTAATTGATCGATCCGGCCACGTGATTGCCTATGCCGGCGTGCTTTTTCATTTTCACGCTACCCGCACTTTCCAGGCGGCCCGCATCCTTCGCCACCGTCTTGTTGCCTTTGGCCTCCATGAACAGTGCCACCCGTTCACTGACTGCCGAAAAATCAGCCTCAGCTGGCAGGACATCGGCTTTGTAAACCACCAGCTTTCCACGTTGATCCACGGCGAATTGCCCAGCGTGCGCACCGACGTCATCCTTCAACGGGTTTCCATGGCCAATCGCCAGACCCGCCGTAAACAGAACCACTAAACTTACCATAACTCCTCCAATTTAATATAGTGTTAAACATTTATTTTTGTTGCAGGATGCCCTCCCAAGACATCCTACAGCCATAAAAATACAGAACGCAAGTCGTTCTCGCAAGCTTTTCAACAAATTTGTTGCAAAGCTTTCTGCCCCGTAACGTGGTGTCTACCAATCCTTACCACCCTACTCCCGATCATTTTCGCACACTTTTCACGCACTGTTTTGCCGATACCGCAAGGTCATCGAAGCCCCGCGCTGAAAACGCATGCACCGACGTCGTCCTTTCGAACCAAAACATCAAAAAAAAACAAAAAAAACACGCAATAGATGGAAAAATCGATATGGAAAAAACCGGGGAACTCGGTGCATCTTCCAGAAGCGGGCAATATCTTTATTGAAAACGTGGATATGGCATCTGGCCAGCGTGCCTTCGCCGTGATTTCAGTTGTTTTCATGCATTATTCCATCTTAAATGGGCTCAAAACGGTGGTTTGCCACAAGCCTAAAATCCGTGCAGAATCGGCCCGAATCAGTCAAAAAAAAATGCGATGCTTCCGCGTTATCCGCTTTCCGTCTTGGGAAACACAAACTTCATACGGGCCAATCGAAGGCACGGCAGGAACCTGCCGTGCCTTATCCTTCGTGCCTTGCAACACGCACTGAACAGGCCCAACCGCATATGCGATTGGGCCTGTTCAGTGCGTGTGTGTTTGCTTTGCCGATCGTGCTTGACGCTAGAACGCGTAAACCAGCGCAAGCGAAAACTGCGAGGCGCTTTTGGATGGATCCAGGTCCCTGTTCTTGAAGAACATCTCGGCGGATCCGTTGTCGAACCTGAATTCAGGGATCATGGTCAGCGGCCCCGCTTTTACGTTGGCCGAGAGCGTCAGCGCCGTCACGGATTCGTTTCCGGCAGGCATGAATGCCCAGCCATCCTCCTTTTCTTTGTAGTACTCGCCCCGCGCGCCCAAGGCAAAGGCGTCAGAGAACCCATATTGAAGGTACAGCGCCCCTCCGGAATAACCGTCTTTGGCATCGCCGAACCCGGAGCAATCGGCGGCATTCAAACCGACCTTGAACGCATCCGTCACCTGATAAGCCGTGGTCAAATCCACGATGGTGCCCGTGCTCCCGGTCAGGAAGTTGACGTAGGCATCCCAACCTTCTACGGGAGAAAGGCTCAACTGCGCGCCAAAGTCGGACACCCCGGTGAAGTCCTGGTAGGCATTCCAATCATTGAACAGGCCGACCATCAAGCCCACCTTATCGGAAAACGCGTATTCGGCCTTGATGCCGGCATTCTGGAACGGACCGGCGGAAAACAGGTAGGATGTAGAGTAGTTGAAGTTTCCGGCAGGCGAGATGATCTCGTACCCCACGAACGTGCCCATGAAGCCTGCCGTCATCGAGAATTTGTCGGTGAACGCATAGCTCATGTACAGGTTCTGGATGTTGAACGTGTTGCCGTCGCCGCCGTTGAGCAGCGACTGGTACTGGCCGCGCGGACCGAACGAGACATCCCCGACGAACGAGGCCTTGCCAACCGTCTTGCCCACGATGAGGTTGATCATACCGAGCGAAACGGAATTATTTTCATTGGCAAACGAGGTTGGGATGTTGCCCAGCCCATCGGCATCCTTGTAGCCGGAAAAGTCATATTTGTAGTACGCATCCACCGATCCGGAGATGGTGAGCGACTCATCTTGTGCCGAAGCCAGAAAACCTGAAAATAAAATACTGCCTGCGATAAAAATTTTTTTCATATTTGTTTTATTTGTTGCTTCTCCTTGGGAATTGTTGTCCAGACGTGCCCAAGCGAAGCGATGGAACCATCGGTTGGATCGGGACAACGCATGACGCGCGTCAAGCACGCCATGCCGTCATCCCGTTCAACCGTTATTTAAAACCATGTATTCAATGTTATTGCCTTCGGTGGGTTTTACAGCTTCTCGCCATGCTGGGTCAAGTCCAGCCCCTGCTCCTCTTCCTCGACGGAAACGCGCAACTTGCTGACGGAATCGGTCAACTTCAGCAACGCGAACGCCATTGCGAAGGTAAAGATGACGGCTCCCAGCAAACCAAGCAAGTGGGCCACGAACAGGCCGGTCTGGCCGAAGAAAAGCCCGTCTGTAGTGACCACCTCATTGATGGTGTGCGTGGCGAAAACCCCCGTCAGGATCATCCCCACCATACCGCCTACGCCATGGCTAGGGAATACGTCCAACGTGTCGTCCACACCCGAACGCGTACGCCAGTCGACGACCAACCGACTGATGACCGAAGCGACGACGCCGATGATCAATGAATGCGGAACCGTGACGAAACCTGCGGCCGGCGTAATGGCGACCAAGCCCACGACCACACCGATGCAGGCGCCTACCGCCGAAGGCCGTTTGCCCCTGAGCGCATCGAAAAATATCCAAGC
Organism: Parapedobacter sp.; assembly: GCA_037190485.1. Classification (GTDB taxonomy): domain Bacteria; phylum Bacteroidota; class Bacteroidia; order Sphingobacteriales; family Sphingobacteriaceae; genus Parapedobacter. Next base: position 512,145 of record JBBCJB010000006.1, on the reverse strand, counting down.
CAGGGCCGCGGCACCAGACGCGGTACTGGTGGTCGCCAACGCCGAGGCAGCCAATCCATTCGCACCGAATGCCGAGCCTGCATTAAAGCCGAACCAACCGAACCAAAGCAAACCCGTACCCAGAATCACATAGGTAACGCGTGCCGGATTGGTCTCGCCGGAATCACTGCCTTTTTTGAGGTAGAGCGCGCATGCCAGTGCCGTTACGCCCGCAGACATGTGTACGACGGTACCACCTGCGAAGTCCAGGACGCCCATTCCGGCCAAGATGCCGTCCGGATGCCAGGTAGCATGTGCCAATGGCGCGTATATAAAGACGAAAAACAGGATCAGGAACAGGATGTACGATTTGAACCGTATCCGTTCGGCAAATGCGCCGGTGATCAGTGCCGGTGTGATGATGGCAAACTTAAGCTGGTACATGGCGAACAGCGCAAACGGGATGGTCGGAGCCCCCGGCCAATTCGGCCCGCCGACCACGCCCTCGAACATGAAGAATGTCGCCGGATTGCCGATGATACCCCCAAGCGACTCACCGAACACCAAGCTGAATCCGAATACCACCCAGACCACGGCCATGACCGCCATGCAGATGAAACTCTGGAACATGGTCGAGATCACGTTCTTCTTCTTGACCATGCCTCCGTAAAAGAACGCCAGACCCGGGGTCATGATCAATACCAGTGCCGCGGACGTCAACATCCACGCCACATCGGCGCCATCGATCTCGGTTTCTTCTCCGGAAGGCAATCCGGGAAAGAAAAATGCCAACAACGTAACGAATACGAGCAGCAAAAACGGTAAAATAGATTTTTTTGTTTCCATACACTGATTTTTTTGGTCTTGAATACGGTTAAAAATTAAAATTTAAATAAATTACAATGCAAATATGTACAAATATTTCATCAAAACAATTTTTACATTGATATTTTTTAAAAAATTAACTACAATTTGGAATATTTATATTTTTTAATAGTAAAAACACATACAATTACGCGTTTTTTATCAAAATCAGCCACAATAATCAGCACATAATCCAAAATTCACCTGATAAGTTTCGATAAAATACATAAAATTCAAATAAAAAAACCCACAATCAGGCAACTCCCATAGGAAATCCATCCAAAACCATTCAGTCCTGGATGACGGTGCCGTGTAGGATTGCAACCGGAAAAAGCCTATTTTTACCGCCAAACCACAAACGATGAAGAAAATCCTTTCGATCGACGGCGGCGGAATCCGGGGAATCATCCCAGGCATGATGCTTGCCGCGTTGGAGCGTCGGCTGAAACGGGAGAGCGGGGATCCGGATGCCGCCATCGTGGATTACTTCGACTTTTTCGCGGGCACCAGTACCGGCGGCATCCTCATCTGCTTGCTGCTCTGCCCGGATGAACAAAACCCGACACGGCCGAAATTTTCCGCCCAGGAAGCACTGGACATCTATGTGACCCATGGCAGCGAGATCTTCAGGGCCGGTTTCTTCAGGCGATTGGTGGCCCGGTTCGGCCTGCTCAGCGAACGGTACCCAAGCACCGCACTGGAACAGGTGCTTGACGCCTACTTCGGCGAGTGCAAGCTCAGCCAACTGCTGAAACCCTGCATCATCACCGCCTATAACATCGAATTGCGGAAAACGCATTTCTTCCGGCAACAGACGGCGATCGTGCGGGGCGATCCGCGCGACTTCTTCCTGCGCGATGTCTGCCGGGCCACGTCCGCCGCGCCGACCTATTTCAGCGTGGCCGAAATCCATTCGATGAGCGGCACCCGTTATCCGCTGCTGGACGGTGGCGTATTTGCGCCCAACCCGTCGATGAGCGCGTTGGTCGAAGTCACCAAGGCCTTCAACGAGACTAAGATCAACGACATCTCCATCCTCTCGCTGGGTACGGGGCGGTCGCGCAAGGCTTACGATTACGAACATTTCAAGAAAAGCCGGGCCGTATCCATCGGCCCGGCATTGATCGACATCATGATGAGCGGGGCTGCCGAGAGCAGCGATTTCTTCCTTCAGCAGCTCTACCGGTCGGCAGGCAAGTCAGCACACTATATACGTATCGAACCGAGCAACCTGAATAGCATCCGGGAGGAGCTCGACGCCGCCAGCCCGGGCAACATCCAAAAGCTGATCGCGCTTGGCGACCGCATGGTCAGCGAAAACAACGACTTGATCAACCAACTGGTAAGCCGACTGATCAAGGAACACGAAGACGCACAAAGCAAGGGGCCGTGGCGGATGTTAAGCAAACGATAAACTAATAAATAGATATGGAAAAACAAAAAACCATCGCACTCATCGCCCACGACGGCAAGAAACCCGAAATGGTGGGATTCGTCAAGGACCACGTGGCCTTGCTGCGCGACGCCAAACTGGTCGCCACGGGCACGACCGGATCGTACGTTCGGCAAACCGGACTGGACGTGGAATTGAAACTCAGCGGCCCGAAAGGGGGCGATGCCCAGATCGCCGCGTTGGCCGCCGAAGGCAAGATCGATGCCATCATCTTTTTCCGAGACCCCCTCGGCAAGCACGCCCACGAGCCGGACATCCAGATGCTCATGCGGGTATGCGACGTGTATGACGTCCCGCTGGCCACCAATCCCGCCACCGGCGAACTCATCCTCAAGGGCTTGCTCTAACCGAGTCGCGATTTTCGGAAATATTTGCCTATGTTTGCAGTCTCCACCAACCCAATTGGCATGATCGGAACAGCTGAGGGCACGCTTTATTCGCCATTTCGCCACATCCCACGCGAAGCGTGGAGGGAACTCAACGGGCATCCGTCCTACGTCATCGCAGATACCGACCTCCATCAGCTCAACGCGCTGAACGAGCCGCTGACGATGCAGGAAATCGAGGACATCTACTTTCCGCTCAGCCACCTTTTGCAGATCCACATCGAGAGCTACCGCCGACTGCACCGCAATGCCAACGCATTCCTGAACAAAAAGTCCAACCGATTGCCCTTCATCATCGGCATCGCAGGCAGCGTGGCCGCCGGCAAGAGCACCACGGCCAGGGTGCTGCAGAAAGTCCTGTCGCTCACGCCGGGCAACCCGAAGGTAGACCTCGTCACGACGGACGGCTTTTTGCACCCGAACAGCTTCCTCGAGGCCAAGGGAATACTGAATCGCAAGGGCTTTCCGGAGAGCTACGACACCAGGCGGCTGTTGGGGTTCCTATCCGACATCAAATCGGGCAAGGAGCTGGTGTCGGCGCCAGTGTATTCGCACCTAGCCTATGACGTCCTGCCGATCGAGCTGCAGTGGATCGCGCAACCAGACATCCTCATCGTGGAGGGCATCAACGTGCTCCAGGTAAACGTGAAAGGCAAATCCCGCGGCCCCCGCGTATTCGTATCCGACTTCTTCGATTACGCCATCTACGTCGACGCCGAGCCTGAACACCTGGTGAGCTGGTACACCCAACGGTTCGAAAGGTTGCGGGAAACCGCATTCCAGAACCCCGACTCCTACTTCCACCGGTACGCCTCGCTCTCTGCCGAGGCGAGCCTGGCGACGGCAACCAGCATCTGGAACGAGATAAACAAGCCCAACCTGATCAAGAACATCCTACCCACGCGCTTCCGGGCGGACCTGATCCTGGAAAAGGACAGCCATCACTTCGTGAAAAGCGTGAAGATCAGGAAAGTCTAGCCTGTTCGGCATCATAAGCGATCACGGCCAGGTACACGTCATTGCGCAGCTTCCTGCGCAGGCCGATGTCCTTCTTCAGCGTGGCGAATTGCAGTTTGTAGTGTACGGCGTCCTTGCCGACCCCCACGACCTTGAGTTGGTAACTCCCCTGCACCACCGCATCGCCGTACCGCTGCAACAAGGCATTCAGTCGTTGTTCCAAAGCCGGCTGGTTATGCGAGCTGGCCAACGGAAGCTCGAACTCGATCGTCAATTTCTTCGAATTCTGGAGGGATTGGTTGATGATGTTGGTATTGAAGGCCATGTTATTCGGAATCAGCACCACGTCATCATCGTCGTTCTTCACCATGATGTTGGCCAAGGTGATGTCCATGATCTTGCCTTGGTGCTCGCCGATCTTGACGGTGTCGCCGATCGTGAATTGGTCGGAGAACATGATGAGCAACCCGCTGATCATGTTGGTGATGTAATCCCGGAACAGCAACGCGATGGCCATGGCCACGATGGTGATGCTGGTCAGGAATTTCGCGGGATCGATGCCGAAGACCAGCATCAGCCCCAACACGGCGAAGACCACGTTCACCAACGTGGCGATCTGGTTGATGCCCAACTCGTAATTGCCGCGCACCCGATCGGTCTTCTTGTTCCGCCCCCGGTAGAGCGAAACAAGCATGAACCTGGCGATCGAGATGAACACGCTGCCTGTCAGGAAGGTATTGACGCCATACGCCACTTGCCTCAACAAGGGGTAGTCCTGGTAGACGGCGGACGAAACCGTGAGCGTATAGGACAAACCGAGCCAAAGCGCCACCTTCACCACGAAAAAAAGCCAGCGCCGCAAAGCGCGCCGTTTGGCGATGTAGTCCTGTGTCATTCCTCCTGCGGTAACTTCCGATCGTAAACCTCAAACGTATAGGCAAAAGCATGCCGCTCATCCGAAGCGTGGGCCTCGGCCGATACCAGCTCCCATTCCTGGGGCTCCAGGTCTGGAAAGAACGCATCGCCCGCCACGCTGGCATGCACGCGGGTGAGGTAAACGCGATCGACGACGGGCATGGCCTGCCGGTAGATCTCTCCGCCGCCCACGATGAACACCGTTGGCTCCGATTCGCACAAGGCCAGCGCATCGGCCAGCGAACCCACCACGTCGGCACCTTCCACGCTGTAGCCAGCCTGGCGCGTGATGATGATGTTGCGGCGATTGGGCAGCGGCTTGCCCACCGATTCATAGGTCTTTCGCCCCATCACGATGGGGTGCCCCGACGTGATCCGCTTGAAAAAGCGCAAATCGTTCGGCAGGTGCCACAGCAAGCGGTTATCGCCGCCGATGGCATTGTTTTCGGCGGCTGCCACGACGATGGATACAACTCGAGCGTTCATGTTCAGCCAGCCCCTATACCGCCACGGGCGCTTTGATGTGCGGATGGGGTTCGTACTCCGTAAGTTCGAAATCGTCAAACGTAAACGCGAAGAGATCGTCCACGGCCGGGTTTAGCGTCATGGTTGGCAAGGGTCTCGGTTCCCTGGCCAGTTGCAGCTCCACTTGGTCGAAATGATTGCTGTACAGGTGCGCATCGCCGAAGGTGTGGACGAAATCGGCGGCCTCCATGTCGCATACCTGCGCCACCATCATCGTCAACAGCGCATAGGAAGCGATGTTGAACGGCACGCCCAGGAAAATGTCGGCGCTGCGTTGGTACAACTGGCAGGAAAGCCGTGGCTTGGCCCGTCCGTTCGCCGGGTCGGCTGGCGTGACGTAAAACTGGAAAAAGGCGTGGCATGGCGGCAACGCCATGTTTTCGATTTCGGCCACGTTCCAGGCCGATACGATGATTCGCCGTGAATCCGGATTGCGCTTCAATTGGTCGATGACCTTGCCGATCTGATCGATGTGCCCGCCTTGGGGCGTGGGCCATGACCGCCACTGCGAACCGTAGACCGGCCCCAGGTTGCCCTGTTCGTCGGCCCATTCATCCCAGATGCTCACCCCGTTCGCCTTGAGGTAGCGGATGTTCGTCTCGCCGCGCAGGAACCAGATCAATTCATGGATGATGGACCGCAGATGCACCTTCTTCGTGGTCACCAACGGAAAGCCTTCCGTTAGGTCGAATCGCATCTGGTAGCCGAAAACGCTGCGCGTACCCGTGCCCGTGCGGTCGTGCTTGTCCGTGCCGTTCTCGTATACGTGGCGCATCAGATCGAGGTATTGCTTCATGGTATCATCTTTCCTTTTACGCGAGTAAAGATAAGCAGATTTCACAGACGCACCAATTAAAAAGTCCCGGACGATGAAATCCGGGACTGTTCATGGCACGATATCTTCGGGGAGCGAGGCCGCCTTTACACCGGCTCGTCTTCGTATTCCTTCACATCCTTGTGCTCGTAGTCTTCTACCATCAGCTCTTCAATCGGCCGACCTTTCTTATCCAGCCCCAGGCGGTGCAGGATGCTGTCCATGACCTGGTACATCACGGGCACCACGATCAGGGTAAGGAAAAGCGAGCTGATCAACCCACCGATGATGACCCACGCGAGGCCGTTCTTCCATTCGGCGCTCGGACCGGTAGCGATGGCGATCGGCAGCATCCCGAATACCATCGCGATGGTGGTCATCAGGATGGGGCGCAGCCGCGCTTGGTTGGCCAGGATCAGCGCCTCGCGCGTGGACTTGCCCTCCGCCTTCAGGTGGTTGGTGAAATCGACGAGGATGATGGCGTTCTTGGCCACCAGCCCGATCAGCATGATCAACCCGAGGATGGTGAAGATATTCAGCGTATTGTTCGTGAGCGCCAGGGCCAGGAAAGCCCCGATGAGCGCCAACGGAATGGAGAACATCACCACGAAGGGGTACACGAAACTATCGTACAGCGCCACCATGATGAAGTACACCAGCAGGATCGATGACAGCAACGCGATCCCCAGCGTACCGAAACCTTCGGACTGCTGTTCCATGTCGCCGCTCCATACGAAGCTTACGCCACTCGGCACGTGGATCTCGCCGAGCTGCGCCTCCAGGTCGGCGGCGATGGCACTTACCGGCCTGCCCACCACCTGCGATTGCACCTTCACCGACGTGCTCTTGTCGCGCCGCTCCAGCTGGCTTGGCCCAGAACCCTCACGGATCGTGGCGAACTGCGAGAGGCGGACCAGTTGCCCTTCAGCGTTGGTGAATTGCAGGTTGCTCACGTCGTCCACGTTCTTGCGATCGTAATCGTCGAAGCGGATGTTGATGTCGTATTCATACTCGCCGGCGCGGAACTTGCCGTCCGTATTGCCGTTGAAGGCCGTCTGCATGGTACCCCCCACCGTTTGCAGGTTCATGCCCAAGGCGGCCATCTTGTCGCGGTCCACCTCTACCGTGATCTCTGGCGTACCGCCCTCGACGGAAAGCTTGGCCTCGGACGTACCGGGTATCTTGCGCACCCGGTCCAGTATGCCCTCCGCATAGGTCAAGACGCTGTCCAGGTCAGAGCCGATTACCACGAGTTCGAACGGCGCTTGCTCGGCGAACCCGACGATGCTGATGGGCACCGTCTTTACCTTGGCACCAACGAGCTCCTTCTCCAATTCGCGCTTCAGCTTCGCCGCATAGATGTTGCCCGGATCTTCGCGCTCCGTTCCCGGCACCAGCTTGACCGTGATTTCCGATTTATAGGCCGTGGCCTGCGTGCCCCCCAGCCCATCGCTGGACTGGCCGACCGTCGTGATCAGGGAAACGACCTCCGGTTTGGTCGAGATGAACTTCTCGGCCCGCTGCGTCATCTGGTTGGTCTGCTCGATGGAGGCATCCTTCGGCATCTCGATCTGCACCAGGAATTCGCCACGGTCGCCCGAAGCAAAAAACTCGAAACCGATGTAACCGCCACCCGGCAGCACGAACGACCCGAAAAAGAGTACAGCCACCAAGGATAGGGTGATGAATTTATGGTTAAGCGACCACTTCAACAACCCCGTCATCCAACGCGTGAACCGGTGCAACTGGTTTTCGAACCACAGGATGAAGCGGCCGAAGATGTTCTTGTCGGATACGCGTTCGAGCTTACCGAACCGCGACGTCAACAAAGGCACGATCGTAAACGACGCAATCAAGCTCAGCAACGTGGCGATCACGACGACCACACAGAATTCGCGCAAGATATCGGATACCATGCCCGTACTGATCGCGATGGGCAGGAACACCACCACGATAACCAGGGTGATGGAGATAACCGTGAACCCGATTTCCTTGGCCGCATCGAATGACGCCCGCACCTTGTTCTTGCCCATCTCCATGTGCCGGTAGATGTTCTCGATCACCACGATGGCGTCGTCGACAAGGATACCGACCACCAGCGACAGCCCCAAGAGCGACATCAGGTTGAGCGTGTAGCCAAAGAGGCTTATGCCGATGAAGGTCGCGATGAGCGAGGCCGGGATGGCCACCATGACGATCACCGCATTCCGCAGGCTGTGCAAGAAGAAGAGCATCACCACGGCTACCAATACGATCGCCAGGAAGAGGTCGAATATCACCGCGTTGGCAGACTCGAGGGTGTACGTCGAGCTGTCGTTCGCCATATCGATCTTCAACCCTTCCTTCTCGTAGGTTTTCATCAATCCGGCGATGGCCACCTGCGTTCCCCGGCTCACCTCCACGGCGTTGGCGTCTGACTGTTTCAGCACCTGCACCAGCAACGCGCTCCGGTGATCCACGCGGGCGATTTTCTCGACGTCTTTCTGCGTATCCTGTACGTCCGCGATGTCGCGCACGCGCACCTGGGCACCGCTGGGCGACGTCGAAACCACCAGGTTGCGGAGTTCTTCAACCGATTTGTACTTGCCGGCCAACCGCACCAGGATGTCTTGGTTCTGCGTCTTCACGCTTCCCGTCGGGAAATCCAGGTTGGACGTCAGGATGGCCTGTTGCACCTGCATGATGGACAAGCCATACCCCTGGAGCTTGGACGCGTCGATGCTCACCTGGATCTCGCGCTCCTGCCCACCGATCAGGTTTACCTGGGCAACGCCCGGCACCCGGGACAATACCGGTTGGATGCGTTTGTCCACGAGGTCGTAGAAGGCCGCATCATCCAGGTTTCCGGTGGCCGACAACGAAACGATCGGCAAATCGTCTAAGGAGAACTTCGCCAACGACGGTGCCTCGGCATCGTCGGGCAGCTCCGACAGGATCGCGTTGACCTTGCGCTGGGCGTCGTTGAGCGAGTAATCGACGTCCGTGCCGGCGTTCAATTCGATGATGACCATCGAAAGGCTCTCGAACGACGTGGCGTCGAGCTTCTTGATGTTTTCGAGCGACGCCACGGCGTCCTCGATTTTCTTGGTAACCGTGTTTTCGACCTCGCTGGGCGAAGCCCCGGGATAGATCGTGGTGATCGAGACCACGCTCGGCGAAAATTTGGGGAGCAACTCGTAGTTCAACGAGAAATAGCTCATGATGCCCAGCAGGGTCAGCGCGGTGAACACCACGATGACGATGGATGGGCGTTTTATCGATATTTCTGCAATCTTCATGTTATGAGATATGAGATAATAGACGTGAGATTTGAGACCCTAGCGGCTAGCGATCCGTTGCCGAATCGACCTGTGCCTGTACCTTGGCCCCATCCACCAGGTTGATCTGTCCACTGGTGATGACCGTCTCGCCTTCCTCCAGCCCTTTCAATATTTCGACCTGCTCGCCGAAGATCCGGCCCGCCACCACCTTGCGGATGGCCGCTGCGCTGTCCGCGCCGAGTACGTACACCTGGTTGCTGTTCACGCCACCCACGAACGAGCCACGCGGGATCAGGATCGTCGGCTCCTGCTGCGGGAAGCTGAAATGGGCCGTGCCGTACATGCCCGCCTTCAATTGCGAACCGGAGGTGTTGTCTACCGTGATTTCGACCGGGTAATTCAACGTGTTGTCGGCCTTGGCGGCGATGAACGTCACGGCACCATTGAACTCCCGATCGGGGAACACGGTGCTGCTGATGCGCACCTTATCGCCCACCTTGAGGTTTACCACCTGCACTTCATTGGCGGTGACCTTCAACTTCAATTGCGACAGGTCGACGATCTCGAAAAGCTCGGTACCCGGCGACAGGTAGGCCCCTACCTCGATGCTACGCCGGTTTACGATACCCGATATCGGCGATTTGATATTGGCGTCGGCCACCCTTCTATTGGCCTGCTGCAACCGCACTTCGGCATTGCGCAGCTGCAATTCCATATCGTCGAGGTTCGCCCGCGTCACGCCGCCCGTCTCGAACGAACTTTTATGGCGCTCATAGTCGGTCTTCGCCTTTTGCAAGGCATCTTCGGCCGTCTGTTTGTCGAGGTTCGTGATTTCCGAATCCACAAGCGCCAGCACTTGCCCCTTGCCCACGCGCGCTCCTTCCTTCACGAGCAGGCGGGTCACCCGGCCGCTCACTTCAGAAAGCAAGGTCAGGTCTTGGTTGGCGGCGAAGTTGCCGTTCGCCGAGAAATCGAGCACGATGGGCTCGCGGCTCACCTGTTCGGCCTTGACCACGATGGCGCCACCGGTCTGGGCCACCACGGCGGTCTTCGCCTCGTTTTCCTTTTTATTGTTACTGAGTACCCATCCGATAAGGGCCAGCAAGCCTGCGACAACGATGATGGTAATGATTACGCGTTTCATATTATATGCTATGTGATGATGATTTATTCGTTTACTAGCGATTTGATCTGTCCGTTGGACTTGACCAGCTCGATCTGCGCCACCTTGTAATTAAGGAGCGCCTCGTTGTAGCTGTTTTGCGCCGATACCAGCTCGGTTTCCGACGTCATCAGATCGGTCAACGTGGCCAATCCGTTCTGATAGTTATTCTTCGTGCTATTGAACACCTCCTCGGCAAAATCCTTGTTGGCCTTCTGGGTCTCGATGGTACTCAAGCTATTCTTGATTTGGATCTTCGCGTTCTCGTAGGCCATCGTCAAGGCGTTCGAGGTATTCCGGAGGTCTTCATGTACCTTCCTGATCTCCACATCGGCTTGCCGAACCTTTGACCTACGTGCATGCCCGTCAAAAATCGGAATCTTGAGGTTCAGCGTAACGCTTGACATGTCGAAATTGAGCGCCCGCGAACTGTACACGTTGAGCCTATTGCTCTGCGAGTTCAACATGTAGTTTCCGCTGATCGAGAGGTTGGGATAGTATTCGGCCAAATAGGCCTTCTTTTGCAATTGCAGCAATTCTTCTTGCTTGCCCAGCACCTGATACCCCAGTAACCGTTGCACATCCAATTGGCCATTGTCTAGCGTGGCTACCGCCTCGCGCTCCAATCCATCCATGGCGGTTGCGGGCAATACGATTTGCTCGGCTACGGGTTTGCCTATATAATACTTCAATAGGTTCTCCTGTTGCGAGACGGCCAATTCCAATTGCTCACGTTGGGCTTTAAGGTTACCCCGGTTTACCTTGATCCTATCCAGGTCGATTTTTTTGGCCAGACCCGCTTCATACTGGCTCCCTACGGTCTTCTCCAACTGGGCCACGCGGTCGATGTTTGCATCCACGACACGCAGCTGCTGACGCGTGATGAGCACTTGGTAGTAATTCGTAGCTACTTGCTGGATCAGGTTCTCCTCGGCCAATTCGGCAGACAAGCGGTAGAACTCTTCCGAGCCCCTTGCCGCTTTCAAGCCCGTGAACACCTGCTGGTTGAAGATCTGTTGGTTCAACTGCACCTGAGACATCGCGTTCCAAGTCTGCCCGGCTGCCACCGCCCTGAATTCCCCTGGAGCCCCCCCGAAAAATTCGGCCGGCAGGACAAACTGCTGCACCAACAGGTTATTGGTCAAGGTACTCGTCGCATCGATCTGCGGCAACGCCGAGGCACGTACTTCGGCTACCTTATGCTGGCCACCCTCGATCTCGAGTCGCGCCTTACGCACCGCATTCGCATTCTTCAACGCATAATTCAGCGCGTCGGTGAGCGTCAATGATTCCTGTGCTGCCACTTCCTGGACACCGAAAAAGCCGATGGACAAAACCGCTATAAATAATCGTATATTCCTCTTTTTTGTGTTCATATCACTTGATTTCTGCTATTGTTTTTTTGACGCCATTGATAAAGATCGCGGCGGCTTGTTTTTGCTTTTCGACGACGATGGCCACGTCTTCGCGGCTCATCAAGGTAGTCGGGGCGGCATGGCCACAAAACATAGCCAACCCACGCATCATCGAAACGTACAGTTCAGACGTTGATTTCACGTCAAATGTTACAAGTTCGCCCTGGTCCAATCCGCGCTGGAAAATCTGCATGATCGTCTCGATTTCGCGCTGGAACATCCGGTTGGCCAACGCCATCCACCGCTCGTCGCTGATGTTCAGCTCATGCAGGTCGATGAACAACATGTAATACCGATCCAGGTAGTCCTTCTTCACTTCCAACATGCGCAAGAGCATCGGCAACGTCTCCGGAACCGACGCGAACAGCCGCTCCACCACCACGTCGCTCTCGGCCACCAATTGCTCGGCTATCGCCTCGATCAGCGAGAACTTATCGGGGAAATAATAGTATAAATTCGCCTTCGAAAGCTTCAGATCCTCGGCGATCTCGCTCATCGACGTCTTGGCTATCCCGAAATGGGAGAATCGCCGCAACGAAGCCTTGATGATCTGATCCTTTTTTTCATCCACCATACCAACCTTATCTTTTTACTCTTTGACTATTTTTAAATTTTGGTCAAAAGTACAACATCATTGGCACTTCATGAATAAAAATCGTACCGACATGCGGCGTTGCCGAAACTTATGACACAAGCGTTACAATGCGTTTCGACGGCAAAGAAAAAGCACGTTACTGACAACCCAATGGCAGGAGACATCCCGCCATCGGTCTGGCTTCGGTGTCCCATGCCTACCGGCAGGCGGGCGGTCTTCGGTGTCCCATGCCTATCGGCAGGCAGGCGGTCTACGGTCTACCGCGCGAACGTCAATTCGTTCTGGAATACCTTGGCGTACTTGCGCTTGTCAAGCTTGTACAATCGCGCGGCGCGGTAGGATACCCCGCGCTGGAATTCCGGCAATTCCTTGAGGATATCGTAGTTCAGCATTTTTTTCCGGAAGTTGCGCTTATCGAGCTTCCTGCCCCAGATCGCTTCATAGAGCTGCTGCAGTTGCGTGAGCGTGAACTTCTCCGGCAGGAGTTCGAAGGCGATGGGGCTGTAGCTTATCTTGCGCCTTACCTTCAAGATGCTCTTGTCGATGATGTGGCGGTGGTCGAACGCCAATTCGGGCAGGTCGTTGAGCGGGTGCCATACCGCCTGCTTGGCGTAATCGGTCTGCGGTTCGAGGTGGCTTTTCAGGTCGTCGAGCCGCAAGAGCGCGTAGTAGGCCACCGTGATGATGCGTCCCTGCGGGTGGCGCTTCAGGTCGCCGAAGGTATACAGCTGCTCCATATAGATGCCACGGAGCCCCGTATGCTCATGCAGGATACGCTTCACCGCGTCGTCGATGGTCTCGTTCTGCTCCACGAAAAAGCCCGGCAACGCCCACCAGCCCTTGAATGGATATTCGTTCCGTTCGATGAGGAGCACCTTCAGCTCCCCTTCCTGGAAACCAAAGATGACGCAGTCGGTCGTGAATGTGGATTGCAGGTGTGGTAAATTCGATTGCAAAGCGTCTATATTTATTTACTATAATTGATTTTAATTACTAAGTTTGCACACTTAAACCCTTCAAGTATAAAAAAAAATTCTTGAAAAATTCGATAGTGTAACAAATACACACTATATTCGTGCTGCTAAATTACAAAGATATTAGAAAAGTGCAAAGCATAACGAAAATAGGGATACTGACCTCAGGTGGCGATGCGCCGGGCATGAACGCATGCATACGGGCCACGGTGCGTACGGCGCTGCACGCTGGCAAGTCGGTGGTGGCCGTCTACCACGGCTACCAAGGCATGATCGACGCCAATTTCGAAGCCATGAACAGCCGCTCGGTGAGCAACATCATCCAACTGGGCGGCACCATCCTCAAGACCGCGCGTTGCGAAGCCTTCCGTACGGTCGAAGGTAGGCAACAGGCCTACCAGAACGTCAAGGCCGCCGGCATCGACGGCCTCATCGCCATCGGTGGCGACGGCACGTTCACGGGCGCCGAGGTTTTCTCGCGGGAGCATGACATCCCCGTGGTCTGCATCCCGGGGACGATTGACAACGACCTCTATGGTTCGGATTTCACGCTCGGTTACGACACGGCCACCAACACGGTCATCGAGGCCATCGACAAGATACGCGATACGGCCGCATCGCATGACCGGCTCTTTTTCGTGGAAGTGATGGGGCGCGATTCGGGCTGCATCGCGCTCAATGCCGGTATCGCGGGTGGTGCCGAAGCGATCTTGCTCCCTGAGAAATCAACGGGTATCGAGGCGCTTTGCACCCAGCTGGAAGCCGCGGCAAACAGCAAGAAGTCGTCGACCATCGTCATCGTCGCCGAAGGCGAGGAAAACGGCGGCGCCTACAACGTGGCCAAGGAAGTCAAGGCACGTTTTGATTTCTACGACACCAAGGTGACGATATTGGGCCATTTGCAACGTGGCGGATCGCCCAGCGCCTTTGACCGGGTGTTGGCCAGCCGGCTCGGCTTTGCCGCCGTGAAACACCTGCTTGCCGGAGAGACACGGGTCATGGTGGGCCTGCGCGGCAACGAGATCAAGACCACCCCGCTTGAAGAGGCCTTGAATAAGAAGGTGTTCAAGCTCAATGCAGACATGCTCGAAATGATGGAAGTCTTGTCGATATGATAGCGGTGGTGTTCAGCGGATCGAGGTTTTCGGATTGGCGGCTGGCCGAGAAGAAGAAGATCGTCACCGGTTTCCGGATGATGGGCATCAACCCCTACCTGCACGACGACCGCTTCATCCTGCAATTGCTCAACAAGAACACCAACCTCATCAATTACGCCGAGCAGATCAAGCGCATCTATTTCTTCGGCGCGGGGTCTTCCTCGCCCGAACGCAAGGAAAAGATCGCCAGCGTCTTCCAGCAGTTCTTCATCAACGCCAAGGTCGTGGTAGACCACGATGTCAAGGCATCGGCCATCGCCACCTTCGGCGACGGGAAAGGGCTCATCGGGATATTGGGCAGCGGCTCGAACGCCGCCTACTTCAATGGCAAACGCACGGTGGACAACAATTATGGCATCGGGTACATCCTGGCCGACGAGGGATCGGCCAACTGGATCGGCCGGATGCTGCTCAAGAGTTTCCTCAACGAGACCCTGCCCGAGGAATTACGCGAGAAATTCACCGCGCGTTATCCGCTCGACCGCAAGGTCATCCTCGACAAGGTGTACAACCAAGCGAACCCGACGCTGTTCCTCACGTCGTTTGCCGACTTCGTGCTTGAAAACCACCAGCATCGGTTCATCAAGCAGATCATCCAGCACGGCCTGAAGCTGTATGTCGAGACCTACCTGTTGCCGTTGCGGAAACAGTACCCCGATACCGTCGTCAATTTCACGGGCAGCGTGGCGGCCGGTTACGAAGCGTGGCTGCGCGAGGCCGCCGATCGGCATGGCATCGCCATCGGCACGGTCATCAAGGAGCCCATCCACAATTTACTGAAATACTATTTAAATAAAAATTAATACAGAAATGAAAATTGGAATCAATGGATTCGGCCGCATCGGCCGTTTGGCATTCAGGGCAGCGGTAAACCGCCCCGGTATTGAAATCGTTGGTATCAACGACTTGGTCGACCCCGATTACATGGCTTATATGCTGAAATATGACTCTACCCACGGACGTTTTGACGGCACCGTGGAAGCCAAGGACGGCAACCTCGTGGTCAATGGCAAGACCATCCGCGTCACGGCCGAGAAAGACCCCGCCAACCTGAAATGGGACGAGGTGGGCGCCGAAGTGATCATCGAATCCACGGGCCTGTTCCTTACGCAGGAAACCGCGCAGAAACACATCGACGCAGGCGCGAAGAAAGTGGTCCTGTCGGCCCCGGCCAAGGACGACACCCCTACGTTCGTCATCGGCGTGAACCACAAGGAGCTGAAGGCCGAGCAGACCATCGTGTCGAACGCCTCGTGCACCACCAACTGCCTGGCGCCGCTCGCCAAGGTGCTCCACGACAAATTCGGCATCATCGAGGGCTTGATGAGCACGATCCATGCCGTCACGGCCACGCAAAAGACCGTGGACGGTCCGTCTGCAAAAGATTGGCGCGGCGGACGCGGCGCCTACCAGAACATCATCCCCTCGTCTACCGGTGCCGCCAAGGCGGTCGGTTTGGTACTGCCCGAATTGAAAGGCAAACTGACGGGCATGTCGTTCCGTGTACCCGTGCCGGACGTATCGGTGGTGGATCTGACCGTGCGCCTCGAGAAATCGGCCACGTATGAAGAGATCAAGCAGGCGTACAAAGAAGCGGCCGAAGGCGAGCTGAAAGGCATCCTGGGCTATACCGAAGACGAAGTCGTTTCGGAAGACTTCAAGGGAGACGCCCGCACGTCGATCTTCGACGCCAAGGCCGGCATCGCGCTCAACGACAATTTCGTCAAGGTCGTATCGTGGTACGACAACGAGTGGGGCTACTCCAACAAATTGGTCGACCTGGTCGAGCTGGTCGGCAAGCGCTAAGGCCGGATTCCCGATACAGGCAAGCAAGGCCCGCGGCGATGCCGCGGGCCTTTTTTTATCCGAAAAGCGTCCAACGTAAATAATTTCTGTTTACCTTTACCTAAATTGATGCGGAGAAACCATGGAATCGCTAAAGGCCTCGACAGATGTTGAACTGATCGCTTTGCTCAATCAGGACAGCCAAGCCGCATTCACGGAAGTCTATCGCCGATACTTCGATGCGCTGTACGTCCATGCGAAAAAGATGACCCATGGGGACGACGGCGCCGCCGACCTGGTGCAGGATGTATTTGCCAATATCTGGATCAAACGCCGCGAATTGACGGGCTCCTCGCCTAGCGCCCTGAAATATTACCTGTATACCTCCGTCAAGCACGCCGTACTCAATGACCGTCGCAAGGCGATGAACTTCGAGCGCAACCTTGACGATTTCACGGCGTTTATGGCCACGGTTGCCGCGCCGGCAGACCAGGCGTTGCTCGCAAAACAACTGGAAGCCCTCATCGAATCGGAAATCCAGGCACTGCCCGATCGCGTCCGTGAGGTCTACCAGTTCCGGAAGGAGCAAGACATGAGCCTGGACGAGATCGCGCAACGGCTCGGCGTATCCAAAAACACGGTGAAAAGCCAACTGAATACGGCCATCCAACGCCTCCGCAAAAAACTCACCATGTTTTTTATCGCACTGATAATCATATCACTAGGATAAAAATTCGATTTTCGGCCTTTTTTTTTCCATGCGCGGCTAATACGATTACCCACCGTCGGTGTATTATCTATTGACCAATGCATGATATGACGAAAGAAGAAGCTAGGATCCTGTTTGAAAAGTACCGTATGGGAACGTGTACGCCCGAAGAACGGGCGTTGATCGACCGCTGGTACGCAGCGGCGACGCGACAAAGGCCAAATGCACGTTTGGATCCAGCCGGTTTGGAATACGATCAAGAGGCCATCCTCGAAAAACTCCAAACCCAGTTCTTCACGGGCGACGATCCGACGGCACCTCGGCTGCGCCGGGGGATATACCGGCTCCTCCCCTACGCGGCAGCCGTGCTGCTGATTTCAGCCGTCGCCGGCTATTTCATGGTCGTTAGCCAACAGCCGGTCGAAAGCCCGGTCGTGGCAGATATCCCACCCGGCGGCAACCGCGCCGTACTGACCCTTGCGGATGGCCGCACGATCGATCTGAGTTCCGAACATGCGGGGATCGTCGTGGCGGAAGGGATCACCTACCTTGACGGTAGTCAGGTAATGGAGAATGACGATTTAGGGATGGAGAATGATCGGGCGAGCGATGTGTCAATCACCACGCCAAAGGGCGGAACCTATCAAGTCACGTTGCCCGACGGCTCGAAGGTCTGGCTCAATGCCAACAGCACGCTGAGATACCCTTCGCGGTTCGATGGCCACGAGCGTGTGGTCTTTCTGGAAGGCGAAGCGTACTTCGACATCAGCGAACAGGTGCGCAGCGCCGCGCGCGCCGGATCCGGGCCGCAGAAAGTACCATTCCGGGTAGTGGGTGGGGATCAAACCATCGAGGTCCTGGGCACCGAATTCAATATCGCAAACTACCCCGATGACCCTGCCACCAAAACCACCCTGGTGGAGGGTACGGTAAAAGTGGCGATGACAGGGGGTACGCACGCCGGTTTCATCCTGAAGCCGGGGCAACAAGCCACCACCCGCAATGCGGCCATCGAGATCAACGAAGTCGATGCAAACCAATACACCGCCTGGAAAGACGGCTATTTCTTTTTCAAGAAAACCCCGCTCCAGGACGTATTGCGCCAGGTGAGCCGGTGGTACGACGTGGAAGTCGAGTACCGCAACGGCGTCCCATCCGATATCTTCGGCGGGCAGATCAAGCGTGATGTCACGTTACAGGGCCTGATCGAGATCTTGCAAGTATCCAACATCGACGTCACGCTTGAGGGAAGCGTGCTGGCGGTGCACTAATACGTATGCTAGTAACCAATTGATGACTTAAAGAAGGGAAAAGACTATGGCAATGAATTGATACCTTGATCGCCAAACGAACAAGGGAAGTGCAGCGAACACCTCCCTCCATGTTCAGATCAGTTAAAACCGAATGTAAAACCAGTTTCTAGATTATCCAAACGTACAAACGTAATGATAAATTATGATTTTTCCCTATTGGGAAGGAAAAAGATACCGATTGCCGGTATCCGCCAATGTTATCGAATTATGAAGATCACTTCATGCATACTTGTCATCGCTGCCATGCACCTGAGTGCGGCCACGCGGTCGCAAACACTTTCCTTGACCGTTAGAAACCGTCCGTTGAGCGACGTTTTCCAACAGATCAAAGACCAAACGGACCTCGTGGTCGTTTACAACGAACTTTTCGTGAATCCGGAGACACGGGTTTCCATTTCGGTGCAGCGAGCGCCGTTGACCAAGACGCTCGAGGCATTGCTCGATCCGTTGGCATTGACCTATCACATCACGGAGAACACCATCGTGATCACGGCACCCCAACGGGAAAACCGGAATGCGCCGGTTGCCAAACTGCCTCGCACACAGCAGCGCACCATTGCCGGACGCATTACGGACGAACAGGGCAATCCGCTCGAGGGCGTCACGGTGGCCGTGAAGGGAACCGCGGCAGCGGCGATGAGCGATCGGGCCGGCAATTACCGGATTTCGGTACCCGACGACGGTGGCCAATTACTGTTTACGGCGCTCGGATTCGAGTCTATCGAACGGGCGATCGGCCCCTCCCCCACCATTGACGTCTCCATGAAGACAACGGTGAGCGACCTGGACGAGGTGGTCGTCATTGGTTATGGTACGGCCTACAGGCGGGACCTGACGGGTGCGGTGTCATCCATCAATGCCGAGAAACTGAAAGACATGCCGGTCACGTCCATCGCTGAAGCGCTTACGGGCCGGATCGCGGGCATGCAGGTCACCAAGGCCGAGGGCGCCCCTGACGCGACGATCAACATCCGCGTGCGGGGCGGAGGCTCGGTGACACAAGACAATTCGCCGCTATTCCTTGTCGATGGATTCCCGGTAGACAACATCGACGACATTTCGCCGATGGACATACAGAAAATCGACATCCTGAAAGACGCGTCATCGACCGCGATCTATGGCGCACGGGGCGCGAACGGCGTTATTTTGGTGACCACCAAGTCCGGGGCCGAAGGGAAGGGGAAAATCGGCTACACCAACTACCTCGGGTTCAAGAACGTGACCAAAAAGTTCGACCTGCTTGACCCCTACGAATTCGTCCTGTGGGCCTATGAATCGCACGTGAGCAAAGGCACGCCGCAGGGCAAGTACGGCGATTTCCGGGATTTCGACCTGTATCGGGAGACAGCCGGCAGGGATTGGCAGGAAGAGGTGCTCGGGAGGACCGGATCGAACATGTCTCATAACCTGTCCTTCTCGGGCGGAACGAACGCCACGAAATTCAACATCAGCGTGACGCGAAACGACCAAAATGAAGTGATGGTCGGTTCCGGCTTCTCCAGGACCAACGTCGCGATAAACATTTCGCAGAAAATAAACGATTGGCTCACCATCGATGTCAAGCCCCGGCTGGCCGATACCCATTTCAAAGGCGCGGGCACCAACGGCGGGCAGTTCCGTTTGACGAGCATCGTCCAGTACCGGCCCGTCAACGGATTGGTGGACATCGTCGATCAGTCGGAGATCGAAAACCTGGATGAACTGGATCCCAGCAGCGAGTACGCGTTCAATCCGGTAGACATGATCAATGACGACTACCGGCGTTCGCGCAACCAGCTCTATAATTTCAGCGGGGCGGCAAACGTCAAACTATCGAAGAACCTGTCTTATAATTTTTCTTACGGTTCGCAATATGAGAAACGGGCGAATGACCGGTTTTACGGGCTGAACACCTACAACACCTATCGGACCGGTCGGCCGGCCGCCTCCGTTTCGGCGGTGGACATGACCAGCTACCGGGTTGCCAATACCGTTACCTATTCCAGGAGCGATTTGATCGCCAAGGACCGATTTTCATTCATGGCCGGGCAGGAACTGAACAGCCTCCAATTGAAGACGTTGACCAACACCCTTGACCTCTTCCCGAGAGACATCGACCCGGTCAGCGCACTCGGCATGATCCAGCTGGCGGAAATCCAGAACAGCTCCGCGCTGATCAACACGCCGGTGCGTGTATCGTCGTTTTTCGGCCGGGTAAGCTACGACCTGCTCAGCCGGTACAACCTGACGGGTACCGTCAGGGCCGATGGGTCGAGCAAGTTCGCGCCCGGGAACCAATGGGGGTATTTCCCCTCGATGGGCTTCGGCTGGAACATCTCGGAAGAGCCCTTTTTCGCCACCCCCCAATGGCTGTCGTACCTGAAGATGCGGGTCAGCGTCGGCGCAGCCGGCAACAACCGGATCACGGATAACGCCTGGCAGAAAAGCTTCTCCGTGCAAACGGGATCGATCTATATGGGCGGGGACCAAACCATCAAGACCCCGTTCCTGCGCGCGTCGAACATCCTCTCGAACGAGGACCTGACCTGGGAGACCACCATCAGCCGGAACCTGGGGCTGGATTTCCAGCTGTTCAAGGCAAAGGTTTCCGGGAACATCGACATCTACAAGAATTCGACCAGGGACCTGTTGATCCGGGCGATCTTGCCCACCTCGTCGGGATACCAGTACCAGTGGCAGAACATCGGCGAAACATCCAACAGGGGCATCGAACTGTCGCTGGACGCCAACATCGTCAACACCCGGGATTTCACGTTATCCGCTTCGTTCAACATCGGTTTCAACCGGAACAGGATCGAACGGCTGGGCGAAGCCAAAAGTTGGCTCGAATCGAGTTCGGTGCTCACGCCCGGGGCGGGCGGCATCGCATTCGTCGACGACTATTTCATCGCTGAGGGCGGCGAAGTGGGCCAGATGTACGGCTTCGTGACGGACGGCATGTATACCTTCGATGACTTCACGTATGACGAGGCAACCACGACGTATACGCTGAAGGAGGGAATCGCCGATAACCGGGCGCTTATTGGCGCACTTTGGTTCGGCCCCGGCACTATGAAACTGAAGGACTTCACGGGCGATAACATCGTCGACGAGCACGATAAAGTGGTCATCGGGAGGTCCAACCCCAAACACACCGGCGGCTTCGTCATCAATGCCAAATACAAGGGCGTGGACTTCTCCTCGGCGTTCAATTGGGTGTACGGGAATGACATCTACAACGCCAACAACGTCTGGTTCACGAGCCTGAACGGCGGCTATCGGTACAGGAACCTCCTGAGCACGATGAATTCGGCCAACAGGTTTCTGACGATAGACCCGGCAACGGGCAACAACGTCACCGATCCGGCCGCGTTGGCCGAGCTGAACAGGGATGCGACGGCATGGTCGCCGTATTACACGACGCCCCGGTTGAATACGTCGATCGTTGAGGACGGGTCGTTCCTGCGGCTCAACACCTTGACGATCGGCTATACCTTCCCGAAAGCGGTGATGAACAAAATCAGGGTCAATCAATTGCGCATTTACGCCACGGGTTACAATCTATGGACCTGGACCAATTATTCGGGCTACGACCCCGAGGTCAGTACCCGTGCCAACCCGTTGACGCCCGGCATGGACTGGCAGGCATACCCCAGGAACAGGTCATTTAATTTCGGGATGAACATTGAGTTTTAATTACCAGGATATGAAAACTTTTCTAAAAATCTGCTGCGTCCTTATCACCGCGTCGCATCTATCTTGCGAAGACTACCTGACACAGGAATCCCCCTCGATTTTCACCGAGCGCAGGGCATTTTCCAACCTCGATTTCGCGAAGCAAGCCGTCCTTGCGGTGTACAATGACATTTCCAGCCAGAATGCATACGGGCGTTTCCTCAACGACATGGACGCCGACAGCGACATCGAATTCAAGACGGCGGAATCGACGAGCGCCTTGCATGCCATCAGCCACCACGACGCAACCGACGTGACGCAATACCTCGATGCCATCTGGACCACCCTTTATGGCACGATAGAGAAAGCCAACATCTGCATAGACAACCTGCCCGTGAGCGAGATATGGACAGACCGGTCGTCCGCGGCCGAAGCCAGGTACCTCTACGGCGAAGCCGTTGCGTTGCGGGCCTACTGCTACCACCTGCTTATCCGCCATTGGGGCGACGTGCCATTCGTAACCGTATCCACCCAGGGCAATTCTGACTTCTACCCGCCAAAGGTCGACCGCGATTCGATCTATGAATCCATCATCAAGGACCTCGAAGAGGTTACGGATTATGTGCCTTGGATGGGGTCCACCATCAGCACGCAAACGACCGAGCGCATCAACAAAGGGTTTGTCAAAGGGTTGCGCGCGCGGCTGGCGCTGCATTACGCAGGCTTTTCGCTGCGGAACGGCACGTTTGAAACACGCCGGGGAAGGAACTGGCAGGCCTATTACGAGATCGCGAGGCAGGAATGCCAAGAAATCATCGAAAGCGGGCAACACCGGCTGAACCCCAGCTTCGAAAACATCTGGAAGACGATCTGTGCCTATGGCATGGACCTGAGCTACAAGGAGGTATTCTTCGAGTTTGCCTTCGGCAAGTTTGACGTGGGCTACATGGGCACGAATTATTACGGGATGAGCCACAACACGAACGACCCCAAATACGGCCGGGCCAGCTCCACGATCAAATCGTCGTTTGTCTATTATTATTCGTTCGATCCGGCCGATGCCAGAAGGGACGTGAGCATCGAAGTGTACAACTACGGATCGTCAGGGGCCAACCTGGGCATGCAGGTCATCAACACCAACAACGGCTATACCCAATGGGACCTCTGCAAATACCGGAAATCATGGATCGTGCCGCTCATGGGGGCGGAAGCGACAAACGGCACCGGCGTCAACAAGGCGGTGATGCGTTATTCGGACGTGCTGCTGATGTACGCCGAAGCCGAAAACCAGCTCAACGGGCCCACGGCATCGGCCAAGGAAGCGCTGGCCACGGTTCGCCGCCGAGCATTCCCCGCTGGGGAATGGCCACTGAAGGTCGATGCCTACATCGACTCGGTCGCGTCGGACGAGGCCAGCTTCTTCGCCGCGTTGGTCAATGAGCGGGCGTGGGAACTCAGTGCGGAGAGCATCCGCAAGGCAGACCTCGTACGGTGGAACCTGCTTGGCCCGAAAGTCAGGGAGATGAAGGAAGAGGCCAGGAAAATCGTCTACGATGACCCCGAATACCAGCACCTCGTGCCCAATTACGTTTTCTGGAAACGGGCGGCCGACCCGGAATACCTCGACGTGCTCAATCCCGATTACCGGTTGCCGGGTACCGCCATCGAGGGATACACCCGCGCCGCATGGCTTCCGCTGATGACCGAAGCAAACAAAAACACGTTGCTCAATTCGGTTTATGCACGGATCCTGTCGGGGTACGACGAATCGAAGAACAACCACCTGTACCCGATACATGCAAGCGTCATCTCCGCCAGCAGGGGCAGTTTGAACAACAATCAGCTGCCGTGAACCCGGTTGGCCAGTTAATCCAAGACAAAAAAATTCAATGATGAACATCCATATTCTTCGCCTATCGTCCGTCTTCGTGGCGATCCTCGTGTTGCAGGCATGCAAAGATGCGGGCCAAACCGATACGGCCTTCAGCCGCTTGTTCAGGCCGGCCAGCTTTTCGACCGAAATCAATGGCAACACGGTTGCGTTCAGCTGGACGCCCATTGCCAATGCCCGCTACGAACTGGAAATCAGCAGGGACAGTTTCCAGTACACCCATGCACTCCAAACGTTCACGGTGGAAAAACCGGAATTCACGGTCGACAACCTGTGGAGTCAATCCCGGTATTCGGCCAGGGTGAAAGCCGTGAGCCGAAGTGGCGGCATCGGGGACTCCGGATTCAAGGAAATCACGTTCCTGACCGGAACCGAAAACATATTCTACCAACCCGCACCGGAACACATCCAGTCGAACCGGATCGTGGTGAGGTGGGACAAGAGCAAGGCGGTGACCCACATCGTGGTTTCGCCCAGCGGGCAGGCCGTGTTTACCGTCGACCTGTCGGCGGCCGACGTCCTCGCCGGGGAGAAAGCCATCGAAGGCCTGCAACCCGGCACGGCCCATGCCTTGGGCATATTCAACGGCGAAATGAAACGGGGGGAACTGACGGTTTCGACCACATCCAATCAAGCGATCTAGCCATGGGAAACAAAGGTAACGTATCGGGCATCAAGGCCCGCATGCTGTACGTTGGCGTACTTGCCATGCTATTGGTCGCGCAAGGATGCCAGCGCACGGGCCAAGCCTACGACGTGGTGGTGTATGGCGGCACCCCGGCGGGCGTCATCGCCGCCGTATCGGCCAGCCGGAACGGCGCCAGCGTATTGCTCATCGAGCAGACCGGCCACGTGGGGGGCATGAGCACCAGCGGCCTGAACACGGCGGAGAGCGAGCACATGATCGACAACTCGATCACCGGGCTGGCCCGCGAGTTCTATGTGCGCATGGGTTCCCGCTTTCCGGAAGCGTATTTCCAGACGTTCGAAAACGGACGGTCGCTGCGGTTCAAGACCGGGGATCCCGCCTTCTTCTTCGAGTCGGGGGTGGCCGAGCGGGAGTTCCTGGCCCTGCTGGACGAACAGGGCATCCAGGTGCTGTACAACCGGCACATCGCCTCGGCCGACGTGCGGGACCGGCGGATCGCCTCCATCACGCTGGTGGGCGGCCAGCGGGTAACCGGGCGCACCTTCATCGACTGTTCGTACGAAGGCGACCTGATGGCCCGGTCGGGCGTATCGTACACCTACGGCCGGGAGAGCCGCGACGCGTACGGTGAGCCGTATGCCGGCATCCGGTTCGTGGACGACACGCTCCGGTCGGGCACCGTCGACGCCCACGGCAAGCGGCTCCCGTTTTTCTCCGAGAACACCGGGCTGCGGCCCGGCGCGGGCGACAACCGCGTCATGACCTACAATTTCAGGCCCACCATGACCAAAGACCCCCGCAACAAGCGCCCGGTGACCGAACCGGCGTCCTATGACGCGGCCCGGTATGCCTTGCTGGCCGATTTCCTGGCGGAATACCCGGACACCAGGCTCGACGAGCTGATCGGCATCTATGACCGCGGCAACGGGAAGTACGAATTCAACAACCAGCAGCATTCCAGCATATCGCTCGGCCTGTTCGGCGGCAACGTGGATTATCCCGACGCGAGCTATGCCCGCAGACAGGAAATCCATGACGACCACAAGGCCTATACGCTCGGGTACCTGTACTTCCTCGGCCATGACGAGCGGGTGCCCGAGGCGCTGCGGGCCGAGATGCGGTCGTTCGGGTTCGCCAAGGACGAATTCACGGACAACGGCAACTTCCCGTATTACCTCTACGTGCGCGAGGCGCGCCGCCTGGTGGGCGATTACGTCATGACGCAGCACGACGTGCTGGAAACCCGCGAGAAGCCGGACGCGGTGGCCCTGGGGTCGCATTGGATCGATTCGCACCACGTGCAGCGCATCGCGCTGAGCGACTCGACCTTCACGAACGAAGGGCGGGTATGGCACGTGGTGACGCAACCCTTCGAATTGCCCTACCGCATGTTGCTGCCCAAGGCGTCCGAGATGCGCAACCTGCTGGTGCCCGTCTGCGCGTCCATCTCGCATGTCGCGTTCTGCGCGTACCGATTGGAATCGACCTGGATGCAGATGGGACACGTGGCCGGGACCGCGGCGGCGCTCGCCTTGCGGCACGGCGCGGACGTATCGGCCATCGATGTCGCGACGCTCCAGACCAGGCTCCGCGAAGAGGGCATGATCCCGAAGAACGGCGAACTCGGCGGATTCGATGACTATCGGCAACCCCATCCGCACGCCGAAACCCAGACAACGGAATAAGTACGAAATAACACCAAAATGCATAAAATCATGTTGAGCACGAAAAGTCGCGCATCCCTCGCCATTGCCCTGTTCATGGCAGGCAGCTTGCCGGGAATGGGCGCCCCCCACCTACCCGTGGCAGCGAACGGCGAAAAGCCGTCCACCCGGAACATCGTCAGGACCGTCTACCGGAAAGGCCTCGAGAAAGCCGACCTGGACAAATACCCCGGCATATTGATGCTGCACGGCATCAGCGAGTTCGCCGCGCAGGAAAACGACCCTGGGCTGCTGCAGGAGACCATCGGCACCTTCGAGCGGTTCGGCACGGGCGGGATCGCGCCCAAGGGCAACTTCATCTCCTACGAATCGGGCGGGTCGGGGGCCGCCTACCTCTCGTGGCTGGGCGCGGCGCCCAGCCTGGACCGGCAGGTCAAGGATTGCGCCTCGCGATTCCTCGCGCACCAGAAACGGACGCCCGAGGGGCTGATGACCTCCAAGCACGCCAAGGACGGCACCGACCAGATCTTCATCGACGTGGCCTTCGCCGTATCCCCGTTCCTGCTCTATTCCGGGTTGAAGGAAGGCAACCCGGAATACGTCGATTTCGCCGTGTTCGAGGTGCTGGAGATCTTCCGGATCCTGGAAGACCGGCAGACCGGGTTGCTGCACCAGGCCCGCAGTTTCACGGGCCCCGGCATCCTTTCGGAGGACAATTGGAGCCGCGGCAACGGCTGGGGCGCCTTCGCGCTGGCGCCGTTGGTGCGCGACCTGCCCGAATCGCACCCCAGGCGGCCGGAGATCGTGGCATTGGCCCAGCGGTTCTTCACGGCGGCCCTGGCGCTGCAGAACGCCGACGGGCTGTGGCACCAGGAGATGACCGACCCGACGTCGTACGTGGAGACCTCGGGCAGCGGCCTGCTCCTGTACGGCATCGGGATCATGCTCGAGAAAGGGTTGCTGGACGACAAGTACCGCGACCGCTTCGTGCTCGGCCTGCAGGGCCTGCTCCCCTACATCGGCAGCGACGGCTCGGTGAGCCACACCTGCTCGGGCTGCCTGAACCCCGGGCGCGGCACCAAGCAAGACTACAAGGACCGGGCGTGGATCTACAACGACCACCACGCGTTCGGCCCGGTGGTGCTGGCCTTCGCCCAGGCCGCCAGGATGGGCATATCGGAGGTCGCCCCGAACCGGCGCCCCGGACTTTACACCATCGCCGATTCGCCGCAGGCGCCCCGGGCCTATATGGTGCACGCGCGGGGCAGCGACATCGCCTGGGAGAACGACCGCATCGCCTTCCGGGTCTTCGGCCCCTCGGTGCGCGACAAGATCGGCAGCGGCGTGGACGTGTGGGCCAAGAAGGTGGACCATCCCGTGCTCGACAAGTGGTACCGGCTCAACGCGGAGGGGAAGGACTACCATACCGACCGCGGCGAGGGGGCGGATTTCTACGACATGGGCCGGTTGCGCGGTTGCGGCGCCCCCGCCATCTGGGTGGACGGGGTGCCCTACCCCGCCCAGACCTTCGACAGCTTCAAGGAAGTGAAGAACCAGGACGACGGGATCGCCTTCGAGCTGCATTACCGGACGTGGGACGTGCCCGGGCTGGCCGTGACGGAAAAAAGGCTCATCGAGCTGGGGATGGGCACCAACCTCTACAAGGTGACCAGCACGCTGGAAGCCGACCGGGACATCGAGCTCACCGTGGCCATCGGCATCACGACGTTCGGCGGGGCGGAAACCGTCAAGGACCGGGCCTCCGCCTCGCTGTCGGCCTGGGAGCGGATGGACGCGGCCAACGGCTCGCTCGGCACGGCCGTGCTGGCCGACCCGCGGCACTTCGCGGGCTTCGCCACGCACGGGGGCGACGAATTCATCCTGGTCAGGGTGAAGGCCAACGTCCCGTTCACCTATTACGCCGGGGCCGGCTGGGAGAAAAGCGCGCACTTCCCGGAACGGAAGGACTGGGAGCGCTACGTGAAGGCCGAATCGGCAAAAGTTGAATTCTAACCAAATGCATCGCATCATGAACATCAGACATATCGCACCGTGCCTGTTGGCCATCGGCATCGGCACGGCGGCCAGCGCACAGGAAATAGCGGCATCACCGGCCCACATCAAGGCCATGACCGCCCAATGGGAAGGCGAACGCTTCGCCGACGGCCGTCCGAAGATCCCGGACGACATCCTGGAGCGCCTCAAAAGCGTCACGCTGGAAGAGGCCTGGGCGGAACTGATCGACCTGGGGTACCACCACCAGTTCGAGGGGGACTGGCAACTGATCAATGCGGAGGCGGGGACCACGATGACCGGGCGCGCGGTCACGGCCCAGTTCATGCCGGCCCGGCCGGACCTGGAAGACGCGGTCATCGAACAGGGCAAGGCCGAGGGCCGGATGTGGGAGCAGCGGCGCACCGTCTCGTGGGCCATCAACACCCTGGTGGAGGGCGACGTATACGTGGCCGACGGGTACGGCAAGCCGTCGTACGGCACGGTCATCGGTTCCAACCTCGGCAATGGCGTGTTCGAGCGCTCCAAGCGGGGCCCGATCGTGTATGGCCACGTGCGCGACATGGAGTACCTGCGGCAGGTGGAAGGGTTCAATGGCTGGATAAAGGGCTCCGACCCCTCCTACATGCGCAAGACGCTGCTGACCAACATCAACACGCCGGTGCGCATCGGCCAGGCCATCGTGCTGCCCGGCGACGCCGTGCTGGCCAAGCGTGACGGGGTCATCTTCATCCCGGCGCACCTGGTGGAAGACATCGTGCTCAAGGGGGAGGTCACCCGCCTGTTCGACACCTTCGGGCGGCAGCGCATCACCGAGAAGAAGTATACCGCCGGCGAGATCGACAGCGTATGGTCGGAAGCGATCAAGAAGGACTTCCGGCAGTGGATCGCCACGTACGGGGGTAAGCTGCCCATGACCCGCCAGGCGCTGGACCGGTACCTCGAGGAACGCAATTTCTAACCCGCTGGCCATGGACATACGCAAATCACTCCTATTGGCGGTCGGCCTGTTGGCCGCCGTCTGCGCGCGATCGCAGGATTTCCCGATCTACCGGGATCTCGCCATCGAAAGGCCGGACGGCCTGCCCACGTTCCGCGCGGCCGATTTCCAGGTCGATGGAAGCAGGCTGGCGCTGTATCCCGATGGCTTCATCGGCGGCGACCGGCACGTGCTTGGAAAACTGGCCCGTTACCTGCTGGAAGATCCGGAGGGCCGAACGGCATGGGCCGAACGGGCCCGGGCCGCCGCAGGCGCGCTGAACCGCTGGGACTTCGACCGGAAAGGCTTCGATCGGTACGTCTACCAGGCCCATCAGCTGCAGGAGCTGTCGCTGGTGTACCTGTTCACGGGGCACCCGACGCTCGGCCGGTTCATCCGGGGCCACATCCTGCAGATCGCCGGATTGCCCTTCGAGTTCTGGCTGCATGCCGAGCTAAGGGGCTACAAACCGGATCGGCCCACCGGCGGGCTGGAGACCTCGGCGCTGTGCACCACGGTCTCGCTGGTCGCCTCGGCGGCCCCTGACCTGTTCTCGGCCGCCGAGCATGGCCGGATCCAGGCCGCGCTGCGGGAAAAGGGCCTCCTCCCCTGCCTCACCTGGCTGGAGGGCGACCGGAAGAACAACTGGCTGGCCGTCGTGGCCTCCGGCGCGTATACCGCCGCACGGTACCTGGAGGACGGGGCCGGCATGGCCAAGGCACGCAACGGCATGGTCAACTACGTGACCGGATCGATCGAGGCCGACGGCAGCTACGGGGAAGGCAAGGGCTATTTCGACTACCCGATCGGCGCGCTGTTCCCGGCGCTGCTGGTCATGGATGCCCAGCAACGCCAGGCCGTCTTCGCGGCATCCGGGTTGCGGTACTCGGCCACGTGGATGGTGTATCCCTACCTCTTTTCATCGGACAGCACCCATCGGAACACCGCCCTCCACAGCGGGGACAACAGCTACAGCGGGCACATGGATCCGAAGGTGGGCCTGATACTGGGCCACCTGCTGGACAATCCGACGGCCCGCTGGCTGATGGGGCGTTTCGAGCACGCGCCCGATCTGCGCGAACTGCTTTTCCTGAACGCCATGCCCACGGTACCCGGCCGGGTGAGCTCGCCCGCGGACAACGGCCTGCCGCTCGTGAAGGCGTTCGACAACGGGGACAGCTACATCCGGTCGTCGTGGGGCGAGGACGGCATCGTCCTGCTGATGCGTTCGGGCGACGGATCGCTGGTCAGGTACAGCCACCAACGACCGGAACTCGGTTCGATCTCGCTGGGCGCCTACGGCGAATACCTGGTCGTATCGCCCGGCTCGGCATCCTACCGCAGCCCCATACGCTACCGGTGGGATTTGGCCACCGAATCGGCCAACACGATCGCGATCGATGGGCAGAACCAGCTCTTTCCGGAGCGCAGCGTCCGCTCGGGCTGGAACACCACCGGCATCCCGGCCTACTGGCAGGACGGCGAACCCAAGGCCGCCATCGTGCTGTGCGAATCCGGGCAGCTGGCCGACGTGCTGGTCAACGACCTGGCCGGGGCCTACCACGTGCCGATGGGCCGGATGGAAAGGACGGTGCTGTTCATCAAGGATCCGGGCTATTTCGTCGTGGTGGACCGCATGGAGGCCAAGGCCGGCAGCCACCGGTACCGCTGGCGGCTGCACCTCAACAACCGGGATGGCCAGGGCCGGTTGAGCCCGCTCGCAACGGGGCCGCATTGGCGCTTTGCCAGGCCACTTGCCGGGCTGGACATCCATGTCTTTTCTGACGGCCCGACGGTATCGGGCACGGGCAAGGGCTATATGCACGGGGCTTCCCGCGACTATAGCCCGGGCGGCATCCATGAAGGCAAGTTGGGCAGTTCCATCGCATTGGAAGTGAGCAACGAACGCGAAAGCGGTGCGCAGACGTTCTACACGGTCCTGTATCCCACGCGGAACGGGGAAAAAGCCCCCGCCATCGGCCATGGAACCGGTCGCCTCACCATCGGCACGGACATCATCACCTTCAACGGCGGCACATGCGCCATCCTGCAGGGTGGAAAAACAGAGACGTATGCGATTCGGTGATTTCCTGGCCCTGCTCCTTTGCCTCCAGGGCTGTCCGGCGGAAGCAACGGCACGCCAGGAGCGACAGCCTACGCCGGCAACGGATTCGATTACCATCGCGCTGGATCCGATGCAGGCCTTCCAGCGGATCGATCATTTCGCCGCATCGGATGCCTGGAGCGGCAACTTCGTGGGGCAGCATTGGGCATCGCCGCAAAAGGAGCAGATTGCCCGGTGGCTGTTCGGCAACGGGCTGGATGAAACCGGTTCGCCCGAGGGGATCGGGCTATCGCTGTGGCGGGTGAACCTCGGGGCGGGCACGCTGGAGCAGGACAGCGCGGATATCGTGCCCTTCCAACGGCGGGCGGAATCCTTCCTGACGAAAGATGGGAAGGCCTTTGACTGGGGCAAATGCGCCGGGCAGCGTTATTTCATGGAACAGGCCGTCGGGCACGGGTGCGAAGGCTTCCTGCTGTTCTCCAATTCGCCCCCCGTGCAATACACGAAAAACGGACGGGGCTGGGCCCCGGAAGACGGAACGGCCAACCTGACGGCAGCGGGGTACCGGCTTTTTGCCGAATACATGGCGAAGGTGGCAGACCATTACGTGAATGCGAAGGGCTGGAACATCAGGTTCATCAGCCCGGTCAACGAACCGCAGCTGGACTGGATCACGCCCAGGCAGGAAGGATCGCCCTGGCGCAACGGCGAGATCGCCCGCTTGGTCAGGGAGCTGGATCGGGCGATGGGCGATGCCGGACTGGCATCGACCCGGATCATCATCCCCGAGAGCGACCGCCTTTCGCGGCTGTACGGCGCGGATGACGGGGCGCTTGAAACCCGGTTCGGCCCGGACGCCCCGCAGCGTCAGGCAGCCGCCTTTTTCGATCCCGGCAGCCCCCACTACGTGGGCGACCTCAGGCACATCGCACCCATCGTCGCCGGGCACGACTACGGCAGCCATAAGACCAACGGGCTCCTGGAAGAAACCCGTGTCGCCGTACGGACGGCCACCGAGGCACGCGGCATCCAATTCCACCAGACCGAATGGTGCATGCTGCCCAACCAGCCCCTCCCCATGGACGGGTTCAGCGCCGACTGGGCGCCCGACAACCATGCGGACATCCAGGTGGGGCTGCTGCTGGGTCGGCTGGTCTACAGCGACTTCGTGCACGCCGGGGCAACCGCTTGGGGCTATTGGAAAGGGATGGAGGTGCATGGCAACCACGCGCTGGTTTCGCTTTTCCCCAATGGCGGCGACCTGCACAACGGCGGACTGGCAAGGCCGAACAAACTGCTCTGGGCCTTGGGCAATTACAGCCATTTCATCCGGCCGGGCTACCGGCGGATAGCGGCCACCGGGGCGGACGACCTGGATGGGCTGGTGGCTTCGGCCTACCTTGCGCCCGATGGCGGCCGTATCGTGGCCGTCTTGGTGAATTCGTCGTTCGAAGCCATACCGGTGAGATTCGGGCTTCCCGCCGACCTCGCCGATCGCGTTGGCGGGGTGTCGGCCTACCGCACCGACGGCAAGATGGACCTGGGGAACCTGGCCATCCACCAAACGCACGATCGCAGCCTGCTGGTTGCCCCCCGTTCGCTGACCACGGTCGTGTTCCCGTTGGATGGACCTGAAGATAAAATCGGCAATCGTGATTAAGGCATTACGCATTTTAGTGATCTTCCTGTCCGTATCGGTTTACGGCCAGGAAACCGAGGTCAGGTACCTGTCGGGGACCGGTGCCGACCACCGCGTGGAATGGGAGTTCCATTGCGACAAGGGGCGGAACAGCGGGCGGTGGACCACCATACCCGTACCGTCGTGTTGGGAACAGGAGGGCTTCGGCAGCTACAACTACGGGCACGACGACTTCGGCACCCGGTTGAACGAGCAGGGCAGGTACCGCCACCGCTTCACCGTGCCGGAGGCCTGGCGCGACCGGGAGATACGCCTGGTGTTCGAAGGGGTGATGACCGATGCCCTGGTCACGGTCAACGGCATATCGGCCGGCCCCGTGCACCAAGGGGCGTTCTATGAATTCGGTTACGACGTCTCGGGCCTGCTGCGCATCGGCGGGGAAAACGTGCTGGAGGTGCTGGTGAAAAAGCACTCGGACAACGCCTCGGTCAGCCTGGCCGAACGGAAGGCGGACTTCTGGGTGTTCGGCGGCATATTCCGGCCGGTGTACCTCTCGGCCAAACCACGGGCCAACATCCAGCGGGTGGCCATCGACGCGAAAGCCGACGGCTCGTTCCGGGCGGCCGTGCACACCTCGGCCGCTGCCGCTGCCGGATACCGGGTGCAGGTGGCGTTCCGCACGCTCGACGGCCTGGCCCTCGGCACGCCGAAGGCCGTCGCGCTGACCGGCCCGTCCACCCCCATCGCCCACGCGGTCGATGGCCACCGGCCGTGGAACCCCGAGCAGCCATCGCTCTACGAAGCGGTGTTCGCGTTGCTCACCCCTTCGGGAACCGTCTGCCACGCGCACGTGGAGCGCTTCGGTTTCCGCACGGTGGAGGTCAGGGAGAGCGACGGCATCTACGTCAACGGCACGCGGGTCAAGCTCAAGGGCGTGAACCGGCACACCTTCCATCCCGATCACGGCCGGACATCGTCCAAACGGCTCAGCATCGAGGCCGTGGAAGCCATCAAGGACATGAACATGAATGCCGTCCGGATGTCGCACTACCCGCCCGACAGGCATTTCCTGGCCGCGTGCGACTCGCTGGGGCTGTTCGTGCTCGATGAGCTGACCGCCTGGCAGAAGCCATCCTACGACGACACCGTGGGGCTGCGGCTGCTCACGGAGATGATCCGGCGCGACGTGAACCATCCGTCCGTCATCTTCTGGTGCAATGGCAACGAGGGCGGCGAAAACCCGAACCTGACGGCCCATTTCAGGCGGCTGGACATCCAGCGGCGCGAAGTGCTCTACCCATGGGCCGACTTCGGGCCGGTCAACACCGCGCATTACATCGATTACGACTACCTCGCCCTGGACGGCTACGGCCGCCGCAAGGTGTTCTTCCCGACCGAGTTCCTGCACGGGCTGTACGACGGGGGGCACGGCGCCGGCCTGGAGGATTATTGGCTCCGCATGTGGGAGCACCCCCTGGCCGCGGGCGGCTTCCTCTGGGTTTTCCAGGACGAGGCCGTGGCGCGCACGGACCGGGGCGGCGCGCTGGATACCGACGGCAGCCACGCGCCGGACGGCATACTGGGGCCGTACGGTGAAAAGGAGGCGAGCTACTACGCCATCAAGGACATCTGGTCTCCGGTCCATATCGAAAAGCGGTATGTCACCCCCGCGTTCAACGGCGTGCTGCGCATCGAGAACCGGTACCATTACACGGACCTGGACCAGGTGCTCTTCCGGATCGAGTGGACCGCGCTGGATGGCGAAGGCGAAACCACGCGCGTCGCCGACAGCGTGCGCCTGGCGTTGCCGCCCGGCCAGCGCGGCGAGCTCCGCATCCCGTTGCCCGAAGGGTGGCAGCGCCACGACGTGCTCAGGCTGCGGGCCGTCGATGCCTCCGGGCGGACCATCGCCGACTGGCATTGGCCGGTCAAGCGCGCCCGTGACTTCGCCGCGGCGGCGCTGGCCGCCACGGGCGCCGCGGAAGCGATCGCCGTGGAGGAATCGGACACCGCCATCCACGTCCGCTACGGCACGCATGACCTCGCCTTCCGCCGATCGGACGGCACCCTGCGGCGCTTCGCCCGCGGCGGCGCCGCGGTGCCGCTGCCGGACGGGCCGATCCTGGTGGGCAGCGCCGACGCCGTGCGGGGCGTATCCTGGCACAGGCTCGGCGACACGGTCGCGGTGCTGGCGCGGTTGGACGGCGGCAGCTCCTTCTCGTGGAAAATCACCGGCGATGGACGGCTCGGGCTGGAGGTGGCCTACGCCCCGGAAGACGGGGCATCGGTGGCCGGCATCACCTTTGCCTACCCCGCGGACGACGTGGCCGGCATGGCCTGGGTGGGCGACGGCCCGTACCGGGTCTACAAGAACCGCATGCGCGGCGTCAGGTTCGGCCGGTGGGAGAAGGAGCCGGATGCCACCGTCACCGGCGACTCGGGCTACCGCTACCCGGAATTCGCCGGTTACCATGCAAACGTGTATTGGGCATCGGTACGGGGCCGCCGATCGCCCGGCTTCGAAGTGCACGTGCACACCGACGACATCTTCCTGCGCATGCTGACCCCGGCCCTGCCGGCCGACCCGCGGCATACGGCGGTGGCCTACCCCGCCGGGGACATCTCGTTCCTGAACGCCATCAACGGCCCGGGCACGAAGTTTTCGACCGCACGGCAGCACGGCCCGCAAGGCGCCCCCACCTTCTTCGATGCCAGGAAGGTCGTGGGCGGCAAGGTCAGGCTGCACCTCACCTTTATCTTACCCTTATGAATTGGACCCAAGTGACCGACCCGCTCGGCAACATCACCGCCTCGGCGCTCCTCGCCGCATTGCCCATCGCGTTCCTGTTCTGGGCGCTCATCGTCAGGAAGATGAAAGGCTACCGGGCCAGCCTGCTGGCCACGGGCATCGCATCGGCCATCGCCATCGGCATCTACGGCATGCCGCCGCAGCTGGCCCTGCTGTCCGCGGGGCATGGGCTGCTCTACGGGCTGTTCCCCATCTGCTGGATCGTCATCGCCGCCGTCTTCCTGTTCAACCTGACCGTGGAAAGCGGGCAGTTCGGGGTCATCCGGCAGTTCATGGCCTCCATCACCGCCGACCGGCGGCTGCAGGCCCTGATCATCGCCTTCTCGTTCGGCTCGTTCCTGGAAGGCACCGCCGGCTTCGGCGCGCCCGTGGCCATCACCGCCGCCATGCTCGTGGGCCTGGGCTTCAATCCGCTGTACGCGGCCGGCCTGTGCCTCATCGCCAACACGGCCCCGGTGGCCTTCGGCGCCATCGGCACGCCGATCCTGGTGGCCTCGCAGGTGTCGGGCATCCCCGACATGGCCATCTCGCAGATGGTGGGCCGCACCCTGCCGATCCTGTCGCTGTTCGTGCCCTTTTACCTGGTCGTGCTGATGGCGGGCTTCCGCAACGCCGTGGAGGTGCTGCCGGCCATCGCGGTCTCGGGCCTGTCGTTCGCGGGATTGCAATGGTTCTCGGCCAATTTCCTGGGCCCTGCCCTCCCGGATATCCTGTCCGGCATCGGGTCTATCGTGTGCCTGGTCGCGTTCCTCAGGTACTGGAAGCCGCCCCGCACCTGGCGGTTCGGGGACGAGCCCGCGGCCGTCGCGGCCACGGGCCACCGCCATACCGCCGCGCAGGTATTCCGGGCCTGGTCGCCGTTCATCATCCTCACCATCCTGGTGATCGCCTGGGGCATGCCGCCGGTCAAGTCGGCGCTCGACCACCTGGGGGCGGCCAGCTTCGAGATCCCGGGGCTGCACCTGGCCATCCGGGATGCCGCCGGCAATGGCATACCGCACGTGTTCAAGCTCAACTTCCTGTCGGCGGCCGGTACGGCGATATTCATCGCGGCCCTGGTGTCCATGCCGCTGATCGGCATACGCCTCGCGCAGGGGGTGGCCATCTTCGCGGCAACGCTCGGCCAGCTGAAATACCCGATCGTCACGATCGGTGCCGTGCTTGCCTTCGCGTATGTCGTCAACGATTCGGGCATGACCCTGAGCATCGCCGGCGCGTTGGCGGCCACGGGCTGGCTGTTCCCGCTGTTCTCGCCCATCCTGGGCTGGCTGGGCGTGTTCATCACCGGGTCGGACACCTCCACCAATGCGCTGTTCGGCAAGCTGCAGGCCGCCACGGCGGCATCGCTCGGCATCGACCCCGTGGTCACGGTGGGGGCCAACGCCTCGGGCGGCGTGGTGGGCAAGATGATCTCGCCGCAGTCCATCGCCGTGGCCGCCGGGGCCGGGGGCCTTGCCGGGCGCGAATCAGACCTGTTCCGCTTCGCCGTGAAACACAGCTTCATCATGCTCGCCTTCATCTGCGCCCTGGTGTTCGTGCAGGCCTACCTCACGCCCTGGCTGATCCCTTCGTACACCGTCCTGGACCCGGCCCAGCACACCGCGGCCGCACAGCTTTCCATCGGGTTCGGCTACCTGGCGGGCTTTGCCGTGCTGGTCGCGGCTGTCGCCGCGGTCGTGGGCCTGCAGAAACGAAAGGAAGCACGTGCAACCCGCTGAGCACACCGGCGAAATTCCGGCAAACGGCCCGCGGATGCGTCGCTATTTTCCAATAAATTTCCAAATCCCGATGCAAAGCCTTAATTTTGAATCACTAGTAAGGACTAATCATACCGAACGTGAACACCCCACGGCCCCTCACCGACGAACGGGAATTGCTGCTCCGGCTGCGGCAAGGGGATCACCGCGCGTTCAACCGGCTCTACGACGCCTTCAAGGATAAGCTGTTCGGCAACCTCTACCAGATGCTCCGCGATCGCGATACGGTCGAGGAACTCGTGCAGGACCTGTTCATGAACGTCTGGAACAACCGGGAGCACATCGACCCGGACCGGCCCATCAAGGCCTACCTCTTCCGCATCGCGGCCAACCTGGCGCGCAACGCGATGAAGCGTGCCTACCACGACCGGCGCATGCGCGCGGCGCTGGTGGCCTCGGCGGGCGAGACCTACACCCATGTGGAGGAAGACCTGGTCCGGGAAGAGAACACGGCGCTCCTTTACCGCCTGCTCGACCAGTTGCCCCCGCAGCGGCGGCGGGTGTACGTGCTGTGCAAGCTGGACGGCAAGACCTACAAGGAAGTCAGCGCCGAGCTGGGCATCTCGGAAGTGACGGTAAACGACCACATCAAGAAGGCCAACGCCCATTTCCGCAAGCTCCACTTCGACCCGCTGCTGGCGCTCGCACTGGGCGTGTTGCTGCTTTAGGGAGTGCATCCCTGCGCCGCTGACCCGCTCCCATTGATGACGTGTCGTTCAGCATCGTCCATCGGCTTGGAGTTGACCTGTCAACATGTATCCGCAAATGCGCATACCGGCTTTCAGCAAGGTGGCCCGCGAGGCTTTGTTGTTTACATTGCAGCGTGCCGAGGGCACGCGGCCCAACCGGTAAGCCTCCCTTTTCAGCTCCTGCGCGATCAGGCAACCCAAGCCCTGCTGCCGATGGCCTTGCACCACTTCGTAGTACAAGTCGATGTAGGGGAAATTATAGTTCCAAACGAATCCGCCGGTAGCTACGGTATTTCCGTGCTGCTCCAACACATATTGCGGCGCGTCGCCATCTTGCCGGTCATTTCTACGGAAATGGGTGGCCGGTATTTCGAAGTCGGTTTGAAAACGGTCTTCAAACAGGATCGCTTCCGCGCGGATGCCGGTGGCATGCTCGAACAACAGGCCGGCCAGCGACGGGTCATTGGTCTGGCAATTGATGAACCCGGCACCCGAAACGCGCCGGAATTCCGCAAACACCCGGTTGGCCCGGTCGCGGAACGGTGCCGACAGGTAAAACTCGAAGATGCTGTCGCGATCCTCCCGGCTATCCTTGCCCCATACCGATCCGTAGCCCACGGGCGTTCCATCCAGGCTGAACAGGTAGGTGTCCGCCCAGCCGAAGCCGTGGCACTTGTGATAGACAAACTGGAAGGCGCTTTCCGCGAGGAACAGGTCGCGAAAGCCGAGGATATCCGCTAAAGGGGTTTTCCGTACATCGATTTCCATCAGGTTATCATCATGCTACAAATATGGTGATTTTACGTCATTGCAAGGTCTCCTGAAGGCGAATAGGGAAACACCGGCGTACAGATGCAACATTGCATCCGTAAACCTTACAACAACCCAACAAAAATCCAAAAATAATCACCCTAAAAACCAACCACTTACAAAAAATCTCACGAACCGAACCACTGGAATTTCCGGCACGGTTGTATATAGCCCCAAAAAAACCGCAACGTGGAAAGAAGCGAACGCATCAACGAACTGTTCAAGAAGTACCTCGCACGGGAGCACTCCGATGCGGAGCTGGACGAAATCCTCGCGTATTTCCAGCTACCGGCGCACGACGGGCAACTGGAGGAACTCATCCTTCGGCAACTGGACGAAGACACCGATACCGACCAGCGGCTCATCGACGCCATGGCGCTCGACGTGAAGACGCGGCTCAACCACGCCATCCGCCCCCCGGCCAACCCCTTGTGGCGCTGGCTGGGCGCGGCCGCCGCGGTGCTGGCCCTCTTCGGCGCGGTCACCTACCTCTGGAAGCTCCAGCAGGTGCAGACCATCACCATCGCTTCGGCCACCGACCAGGTCACCGAGGTGCAGTTGCCGGATGGCAGCCGCGTATGGCTCAACGGCGGGGCCAGCCTCTCCTACCCCGAGGTCTTCCGGGGCAAGCGGCGCACGGTGTCGCTCGGCGACGGTCAGGCGTTCTTTGCCGTGGCGGCCGATGCCGACCAACCCTTCACGGTACGGTCCAGCGCGCTGGATGTCGAGGTGCTGGGCACCAGCTTCGAGGTCACCGCCTTTGCCGGCAAGCCCGAGGCCAGCGTGACCGTGCACAGCGGCCGGGTGAACGTCTTCGCGGCGGCCGACACCAGGAAAACCGTCGCCACGCCGCTTGCCGCCAACCAGCGGGCCACGGTGCAGACCGAAGGCGGCGCCATCGCCACGGCCGACATCGACCCCGACGACATCGCCGCGTGGCGGTCGCGGCGCATCGTGTTCGCCGCCGAGGATTTCGCCAACGTCGTCGAGGCGCTCCAGCGGCGCTACGGCGTGCGGTTCGATATCCGCAACGAAAAGCTGTACAACGAAAAGATCACCCTCCGGCTGGACAACGTGCCGCTGGAGACGGTACTGGAAATACTAAGCCTGAATGATTTACTCCGTTACGAATTCGCCGATGACAGCACGATCGTAATCCACTGACCTCCACGGCCCGCCGTTCCAGGAACGGCCGCCCGCAACTAAAAAAGCCCACTGCGGTAAGCTTGAGACCCTTTCGCAGCAGGCGATGTTCAATTTACTAATCAAACCTTGCAAAAATGGTAAATAATTACCGAAGTACAATCTTATGGGTGCATATTATGCGCATTTCAACCCTCCTTTTTGGCCTCAAGCTGCTGGCACTGGGCGTACTCCACGCCCATGAAGGTCGCGCACAGGCCATCAACATCAGCACGCAACGCGCCACGGTGCAAGACGTCTTCAAGCAGATCGAGAAACAAGCCGGCATCAGTTTCTACTATACCGAAAGCGCCATCGCCGATGTCGGGTTGTTGACGCTCGACATCAAGAATAAGTCGCTGGACGACGCGTTGGCCATCCTCGGCAAGCAAGCCAACCTGGGTTTCAAGCGGGCGAACAACGTGGTGGCGGTGACGAAGGCACCCCGTATTCCTCGCGAAGGGAACCCCGTACGAATCATCGAAGACAATGCGGGGGGAGCGACGCAACACACCATCACCGGCCGGGTGCTTTCCGAAGATGGCGAACCGCTGGTCGGGGCTACGGTAACGGCCAAAGAAATTAACCGTGCTGAAATTACGAATAC
Source organism: Parapedobacter sp. (assembly GCA_037190485.1). GTDB lineage: Bacteria > Bacteroidota > Bacteroidia > Sphingobacteriales > Sphingobacteriaceae > Parapedobacter. The sequence goes on along the minus strand of JBBCJB010000006.1, from coordinate 471,474 downwards.
AGACGGCCATTTCACCTTTTACGATACCCCAACAGGGACTGTTACCGTACTCACGATCTCTTTCATAGGTTACGAAACCAAGGAAGTGAGAGTCAGAGAAAACTTAAACGCTATCGTTCTTACGCCTTCCACTTCGAGCCTTTCCGAAATACTCGTCAACAAAGGCTACTATACCGAGAAACGGGCGCTGTCCACGGGGTCGGTGGGCCGGGTCACGGCAGAGGAAATCGAGACACAGCCCGTCTCCAACCCGCTAGCAGCCATGATGGGCAGGGTCGCTGGTTTGGATATCGTGCAGCAAAACGGAGTTCCTGGTGGCAGCTTTACGGTGCGTGTACGCGGACAAAACAGTATCGGTAACGGTAATGACCCGCTGTACATCATCGACGGTGTGCCATTCACTTCTACACCATTGTCGTCAGAATTGACTTCGGGTGAAATCTTGCCGCAAGACGGTACAGGAAGCCTTGGAGGGGTGAGCCCCCTGAATTACCTGAACCCAGCGGATATTGCCAGTATCGAGGTATTGAAAGACGCCAGTGCGACGGCGATCTATGGTTCACGTGGCTCAAACGGCGTCGTGTTGATTACGACCAAACGGGGGCACGTTGGGCAAACGAAGCTGAGTTTCAACCTTTACTCCGGCGCATCCAGGGTTGCCAATTTTGCAGACCTCCTGAATACAGAGCAATACCTGATGATGCGGCATGAAGGAAAGCGAAATGACAACGCGGCTATCCTTACTTCGGATTACGATCTCAATGGGGCTTGGGATACGACCCGGTACACCGACTGGCAGAAAGAACTCTTGGGCGGCACAGCCAATGCAACGAATGCACAACTTACATTCTCCGGTGGCAACACGCTGACGCAATTCAACCTCGGAGGAGGTTATCATCGCGAAACGACGGTATTTCCCGGCAATAATGCCGACCAACGATTTTCAGGCCATTTTTCGTTAACCAATAAATCGTCCGATGATAAGCTGAGTACCACCGCTTCCATCAACTACTCCGCAGGGAAAAGCAATTTTATTACCAAGGACTTGACCGGAGCGGCATTCGATTTGGTTCCCGTGGCACCACCGTTATATACTGAAGACGGAAAGTTAAACTGGCAGAACAACACGTGGGAAAACCCATTACGCTACTTGATCGCACAGTATGGTGCAAACACCACCAACCTGATCGGCAATGTCGTTGTCTCGTACCAAATCCTAGACGGGTTGCAAATCAAAGCCAATATCGGCGTTACAAACACCAAGATGGATGCGATTCGGACGCAGCCAAAAGATTTCGTTAATCCGGCAATGGCCCCCACAATAGATCACCGTACATATTTTGCCAGTACAGATTTCAAGAATTGGATCGTTGAGCCTCAACTAACTTATTCTAGGATCGTGGGAAGAGGCCAGTTGGAACTGCTTGTTGGTGCCTCTCTTTTTGAACAGTTCCGCTCTGGATCTACCATGACAGGGATTGGCTTTTCGAGCGAAGCGCTGATGAAAAACCTAGGCGCGGCCAATGTTATTCAGGGCTCGAATACCTATAGTCAGTATCGGTATGGCTCTGTATTGGGTCGTGTCAACTATGTATACGACAATCGGTATGTCATTGACGTTACGGGTCGTCGTGACGGCTCCTCACGCTTTGGGCCGGGCAAGCAATTTGCCAACTTCGCGGCTCTTGGTGGTGCCTGGATTTTTTCGAATGAAGCATTTATCGAGAACTTGGCGACGTTTCTATCGCATGGAAAGCTGAGGGTCAGCTATGGTACGACCGGTAACGACCAGTTGGGTGACTATGAATACATGGATTCCTATACATCAGTCGTGGCTGCAGGATATATGGGCAATACGGGATTGGCACCCGTACGGCTAAGTAATCCAACATTTGCTTGGGAAATCAACAGGAAATTTGAAACTGGCATGGAACTGGGCTTCTGGAATGACCGGCTATTTGCCGAAGTCAGTTATTACCGCAATCGGTCGTCCAATCAACTCATCGGTTATTCGCTACCGCCCACCACGGGGTTTTTCGATGTCCGGGCAAACCTGCCAGCTACGGTTCAGAATTCAGGTGTCGAAATCCAACTTTCATCCATCATCACGGAGCGTGCGCACTTTTCTTGGAAAACGGCTTTGAACTTAAGCCTTCCAAGAAACAAACTGGTCGCTTTTCCGAATCTGGAAGGATCGACCATTTACGCGAACCGTTTAGTGGTGGGTGAACCTATGGACATTCTCAAATTATACCACTACACAGGTGTCAGTCCCGAAAATGGCTTATATCAGTTTGAAGATACCAATGAAGACGGGGTACTCAATCAAACCGATCGATACGTCATCCGGTTTGTCGGGCGGGACTATTTCGGAGGCATGCAGAATAACATCCAATTTAAACGATTTGATTTGAGCCTATTCCTACAATTCGTTAAGCAACAAGGCACGAATTTCAGGGGAAGTGCGACGATAGGCGGAATGACCCAACAGCACGGTTCGGTTTTACGTCGTTGGCGCCAGCCAGGTGATGAGACGGATGTGCAACGTTCCGGAAGTTCTCCTCAAGCCGGCACGGCCCACTCAAACTTCTTTATGAGTGATGGAATCATCGCAGACAAATCATTTATCCGGCTTAAAAACCTCTCATTGTCATATGCACTCGGCAACCGCATCAACGAAGGACTTCGATTTCAGCATGCAAAGTTATTTATTCAAGGGCAGAACCTACTAACCTTTACAAATTTCATTGGAATGGATCCGGAGGCCGCTAACGGATCGCTTCCCCCTTTGCGAACAATCACGGCGGGTGTCAGCATTACATTGTAAATTCTCCGTAAGCTAATGTAAATGGATATGAAAACGAATTACAACGGATTGGTAAAGTCAAGGACAAAATTTTTGCTATTTTCAATTTTGTCATTTTCAATGCTCCTTGAAACAGCGTGTACCAAATTTATCGATATCGAACCACCCCGGACAGATTTAATACGATCGACAGTTTTTGAAAATGATGCCACAGCGTTAGCAGCAGCCGATAACATGTACGGCCAGATGATGCTTGGCGGATTTGGCGGAGGATACACATTCAGCTATACTTATTTGGGTGCATTATCGGGCGATGAACTAATAAACTTTATTTCATGGGACGAAGAATACGTTCGATTCAATGAATGCGCCATTCTACCAACCAATTCCAAACTGGCTCAGTTATGGGATGAGCCCTACAAAATCATCTATCGCGCCAATGCGCTGATCGAAGGGCTTTCAACTTCCGCTTCCGTATCAGAGGCGCTCCAAAATCAATTAAGCGGAGAAGCATTGTTTGTGCGGGCGTTTTGCTATTTCTATCTCGTAAACCTGTTTGGCGATGTACCCTTGGTACTGACTACGGACTACGAGACGAATACTTCCATCGGCAGAACGCCTGTGGCTACGGTCTACGAGCAACTCATCGCCGATCTGATTACAGCAAAAGAGTTATTACCGACAGACTACAGCACTTCAGTAAGCGAACGCGTGAGACCCAACCAAGGGACGGCAGACGCCTTATTGGCGCGAGCTTACCTGTATACCGGCGAATGGCAAAAGGCCGAACAGCAAGCATCGCTATTGATTCAAAATGGTTTGCTGTACACACTCGAACCCCTCGGCAATGTTTTTCTAAAGCAAAGCAAGGAAGCAATTTGGCAACTAGGTAAAAATACCAGCGACGCCTCGGAGGGCTTTTTGTTCGATATGCCGTATTCCTTTAACTGCGCGCTTACTACCGAATTCGGCAAATCGTTCGAGACTGGAGATCAAAGAGCTTCCACGTGGATGGCAACCATTGACTTCGGAGAGGATTATTACTATCCCGTAAAATACCTTACCAGCTATGTGGGTGTGACAAAGCATTCCATTGTTTTTCGCCTTGCTGAACAATACCTCATCCGGGCGGAAGCGCGGGCCCGTCAAAGTGACTTCGTTGGCGCGCGGGAGGATATCGACATGATTCGCCGACGTGCGGGATTGGGCAATAGTAGTGCGGACGACCTGTCTTCATTGCTATTCGCAATAGAACAGGAACGACACCATGAACTGTTCACGGAGTGGGGCGACCGCTGGATAAATCTCAAACGCACGGGGCGTCTTGATGCCGTAGTGGGCCCATTAAAGCCGTTATGGGAACCTTTTAAAGCGCTATTCCCCATACCGGAAAATCAATTGTTGAATAATCCAGCCATGACCAACGCACAGAACCCCGGCTATGAATAACATTCGCCATTGGTTTCGATGCACGATAGACAGTGAATAGAATTATTAACTAACATTACAAAAAAAGATATGGTTTCAAAAACGATTTTAGTTTTCATGATATTGGCATCCCTGTTTCACCAAGCGAATGCCCAAGATTTGAATGCGAACCCGGCTGCGGGGAATTATGGCAAACCCGTGGTCGGAAAACCGTTACCGGATTTTACACTGGATGATATCACGCACTACAAAAAAAGGACAGCATCAACTGGCGACTTTAAGGGTAAATGGCTGTTCATGGATTTTTGGTTTACCGGTTGTGCAGCTTGTATCAAGAGCTTTCCCAAAGTGAATGAATTTCAAAAGGAGTTTAAAGGGGATGCCGTATTTCTAATGGTCGGGGAAAATGATAAGCAATACAATAACGGTATCGATAAATTGTACGAAAGACTAAGGGAAAAACAGGGATTGACAATGCCGAGCGCTTATGATTCAATCATCGTTAAACGTTGGGAGATTACTGCGATGCCGTACATCCTTATTGTTGACCCCGAGGGCATCATCAGGTACATCACCGATGGCAGGGATATGACCAGAGAAAAGGTGCGGGATTTGATTGACGGAAAAGAGGTTTCATTTGTTGTACATCAACACGCTCGGCCTGAACGTCCTCAATTTGACCCCAACAATTCAGGGACGGACAGTAGTGCGCTTATTTATCAATCAATACTTTCGAAATGGGGTGGTGAGGATCAACGTACGCCACAGAAGATTTCTTACTGGATGAGGTATATAAAGAAGGATGGCTTAAAAATCTCCATGGCACCACTAGAGTGGATTTATAACTATGCTTTCACCGGTGTGTGTATGTGGGATCTTCCAAACGATTCACTTTATGGGAAAGTGTATCCCTATCCGGTGATTGAAGTGACTGATAAGCGACCATTCGAATTCGATTATAACCACGACGTTGGGAAAGGAACCTATAACTACGGTCTCAAAATCCCTTCTTCAAAAGCTACCGCTGAATACGTAATGACGAGGATGCAGCAGGATTTGGAGACTGCCTTCGGTTTCAAAGCTTCACTGGAAACACGTGAAGTTCCGGTATGGAACTTGGTGGTAGCCGATTCACGGATTGTGCAAAAGCTAAAGACCAAAGGTGTTGAATTCTGGGATTCCACGGATTCATCCGGTGGCGCGGCCGGTTTCAGCGGAGGCAATTGTACCGTTGACCAATTTCTAGAACAGGTGATGAACTATATTGGCACTGGTCAACCACCTTACTTCAATGAGACCGGTATACCCTACAACATCGATTTAAAAATGGACTGCGATATGACCAACCGCGAAGCGGTTCGGAAAGAATTACAGCGGAATGGGCTGGATTTGGTCAAAGGCACTCGGAAAATGCAGGTGGTGGTGATCCGCGATCCGCAACCTGGAGACGGCCATACGGCAGCTCAGTAACCCATCGCCGAAGCGATTGATAAAAGAATCAAAATCGAAGATAGTGTTTGCAAAGCAGTCCCTTGTTTCAAATTGGGATGAGGGCTGCTTATTTGGATTCTTGATGTTTTACTTGTTTTCAATGGCGTCAACGAGGGCTGCGCCGTATAAAGATTTGAAAATTAGCTTGGAGACCGGTCGCGCAATGCGTTGCGCGGGGAATCCGAATAAGCAAACAACAAAACGATAACACATGCATGAAAACCCATTAGTCAGCGTCGCTTTCCTATCCGCCGACGACCCGCTGCACGCCTACATCGACGAGCGGTACCTCACCCGGTACAAAACCCCGGTGAGCGGTCGACTTGGCATGCCCGGCCTGGAACGGCTGGTCCAGGAAGCTGCCGGAGAAAGGCCTAGGCTGGACACGGCGTACCTGTTCATCACCAAAGGAAACCGCATCGCCAAAATCCTCATACGTGATGAAATCAGCACCAACTTGCTCGACCTGCACGGCAGCGAGGTGACCCGGGTGCTAGAATTGTGCGAGCAGCTGGGCATCTGAATTCACAAACACACATTTATAAATTTCACCATTAATCTTAACACCCATGAATGAACAAAACAAAAAAGACCAACCCCTATTCGCGTCGTTGACGCTGCACGACGGGCGCGTCATCAAAGTGTACGGCTACATGCCTGCACCGGAATTGAAAAAGCTAATGGACGTCTTCACCAAGCAAGTGCAGGACAATCCGGATGTGAACATACCGGATGTTTACAATTGAACGCCTCGCTTTAGCAGCGCTTTTTTTTGAATCAAAATTGCGTGGGTACCCATAAGTGTCACCGCCGGTGCATGAAACGATTATCCACCAATCCATTTTTAACCCTATATTTGTGAACCATCATGAGGAAGATAAAAAACGTGAACATGAGCAATTCCAAGAAACGCCCGATGGGGCAAATTGCCGCCGAAATCCGCGATTCCATCGGCTTGAGCCAAGAAGAATTCGGCAGCCGCATGGGCAAAAGCCAGCAAACCGTCTCCCGTTTGGAACAAAAGAAGGAATTCACCGAAGAAGAATTCCAGGACGTGCTCGAGTCGCTGGAAGTGACCCGGGACTTCTTTGAGCGCTGGCAAGGCAACCCCAGGAGCTTCACGATCAATAACTACCAGAATCATGGCCAGGGCGGGTACGTCAACAACAATTTCGTCAACCCGATGGAAGAATTATTAAAGCAATTCGAGGAACTCAAGGCTGTCTATAAGGAGCAAATCGAATTCTTCAAGGAATTGTTGAAGGGCAAGGACGCTGACATCGCGGCGCTCCAAGCCAGGATTGACAAGCTGGAAACCCTCATCATCGAAAAGGATCAACAGATCAAAGACCTGCTGGCGAAATTGAACAACACCAAATAAAACCGATTTTTTAATCCGGCTGTAAGGGAAAATGTCTTGTAGAGACGCCTGCCTGCGGTAGGCAGGCGATAATTCGCTTCTCTACGGGCCGCGCCATGGCGATGTACCATTGTCGGGCCACTGCCTGTCCCGAAATAATCGGGACCTTTGCCCCGACAGCCACCCAATCACTGACACCAATGAAATCGATCAAGAAACTCTTCAACACCATCACCCGCCCGTTCACCCGCAAGCCATTGCGCAAGTACGTGCCCTACCGGATCAACTACCACGAGCGGTACATGCTGCCGCCGCTGGCCTTCTTCGTGGGCATCTTCATGGTCGTCTACGGCCACCACAAGCCCTTCGGCTACTTCCTGGGCATGTGGGAATTCTACGTGGCCGCCGCGCCGAGCGTCGGCACGGCGTGGGTGGCGCTGTGGTGCGTCACCAAGATCACCGGGTGGCTGGATACCCGGTACACCTGGCTACACGGCTGGTGGCCGCGGCCGTTCCGGCGGTTGCTGCTGCAGCTGGCCCTCGGGCTGGCGCTGCCCGCGCTGGCCATCCTGGGCATCTTCGTGCTCTACTTCACGTGCTGGGGCCGCATGGACCTGATCCCGCGCTACGTGATCGAGGACTTCCCGTTCGTGCTGCTCATGCTGGCCGGCTTCAACGGGCTGCTGTGGTGCTACTTCCTGCTGCGCGTGGACGAAATCCTGGAAAAAATCCTGAAATGGCGGCGCGATCGGCCCGACGACCCGGATGCGGCGGGCACCCTAGCCCCCGGCGTGGAGCGCATCCCCTACGGAGAGAAGGTGAAGGGCCTGATCGCGCTGTACGAGCCGGTGAGCGGCGAGAACTTCTCGCTGGCCATCGGGTTCGACGGCAAGCCCGACCGCCAGCCGCGCACGCTGCTGGACATCTACGCCGACGTGGAGGGCGAGCACTACTTCATGGTGCGCCGCAACCTGATCCTGAACCGCGCGGCCATCGCGAAGGTGGAGGCCACGGCCAGGGGCCTGTTCGTGACCCTAGACAAGCCCCGCAGGGGCGAAGTGGTGCGCGTGGCCGACGGGAAGAGGGAGGCCTTCCTAGCGTGGTACGCCCATCCATCCCCCGGCACCCATCCTCGGGATGAATGAATAGTGCTTTAGCCACCCCATAACCCACCCCTACTTTTGTCGCCGTTGGCCGGGCGCGGTGCCCGGTCGTATGGTAAAACCCGCGGTCACGCCACGAGCGTGACCGCACAGACAGAAGTAACATGAAGAAAAAGTATGTGAAGTTCGCGTTCAACAGCGACGGGGTGTTGCGGTGGCAATTGTGGCTGGAGGGGTCTACCCCCGTGCAGCGGGAACAGGAAGCGGCATTGGTCCTGCTGGGCCTGCCCGGCTTCCTGCCCGCCCGCTTCCGGATGGATGCCCAGCAGGTGGCGCAACTGGACAGCATGGACGCGGCGCTGCTGCAGCTCTGGGCCACGCAGATCGCCTACGCCATCCGCCTGGGCACGCCGATCGCGCTCGACAAGCCCGAACGGGGCGGCGGAGCCGGGCTGCGGAACACCAAGTTCATCGTGGCGGCGAGCCGCGCGGCATCCAACCAATTGATGCCGGAATCCCCGGCCGAACGGGACGGCGGCGATTACCTGTGTTTCACCGTGGTGTATTAGCGATCGTGCCATGAAAAAGAAACCCATCCTCAAACAGATCAAGCAGGCGCTGGCCGCGGCCAGCCAGGCGATCATCGCCGCACCCATCAAGCTGCCGCCCAAGGTGGTGCTGGTGGCCAAGTACGTATCGCTGGCGCTCGGCGTGCTCGAAGCCGTGGAAGGCGCAGCCAAGGGAAAGGGGGGCGGCGATGAGAATGAATAACGCCCACCTGCACATCGCCACGGGCGGCGGCACGCTGGTGAGCGTGTTTGGCCAACTGGGCCTGCACGACGCGCTGCGCACGGCGGTATTGGCCGCCATCGGCGCGACGGTCAGCTTCCTGGTGTCGTTGGCGTTGCAATGGTTGTTGCGGAGGCGAAAAAATCAGTAAAGACGCATTGCAATGCGTCTCTACAAAACACAAATAATTAAAATCATAAAATTACATGAAACCACTGAAAGTAAGGACCTACTACGCCGACCTGCGTGAGCACGAGCTCGCCACGCAGGCGGGCAAGGCGCTGCAGTTCATGACCGGCAACGCCAACTTCCCCAACCCCGTGCCGACCCTCGTCGACTTCGAGGCGGCCTACACCGACTACAAGACCAAGCTGGAAAAGGCCAACAACGGTGGAAGCCGGCTGGATTTCCGCCAAAAAAAAGAGGCCCGCATCGTGTTGCTCGACCTGATGAGCGACCTGGCCACCCACGTGAACCTCGTATCCAAAGGTCTGGGATCCGCGCTGGAAAGCTCCGGCTTCCGCATCGGTAGCCTGGACCGCATCATCGGTATCCCGGGCATCCCGCAACGCGGGCGCCTATTTGACGGCGACAACAGCGGCACGCTGAAATGGGCCGTGGATACGGTGCCCGATGCCTGGGAATACGAATACTGCCTGGGTACGCGGATGGATGAAGCGGGTACCATCCTGTGGGGCGAGGTGCAGAAGGCCACCCAGTCATACGGTAACCCGCTCACGGGCCTCACGCCCGGGGTGACCTATTACGTGCGCGTGCGCGCCCACAACGGCAAGGGCAACAGCGATTGGTGCGACCCCTTCTCGCGGATGGCGCGATGAGCGGGATCGCCATCACGTTGCTTTTGCTGATGGCCATTGCCTGCGTTTCCAGACGGGAACGCAGGCATTCGGTTTTTTGCCCCCGAGGGCATCCGCACAACGCCTGCGCGGCATCGCGCGGCTGGACCGGGTCTTCCTTGCCGCTAACCGCGCGTTACTTGCGGCGCACCACCGACTCCCTCCGGTCGGGACGGTACACCTCCCCGCCCGGCACGAAGGCCGAACCTACGCGAAGGAACGCCGTGCTGACCGCCCGGATTCCCTTCCTGAAAGGCAGGTCAGCCCTGCGGCCAGACGGCAAATCCCGACGCCCGGGAAGGTTCACCGACCCGTCCGGCACGCACACCATCGTCGCCGAAATCGACGCCGCCGCCTCCTAATGGAAGGCCGCCAACCCCATCGCGCGGATCGGGGCGCTCTTGGCGACAGCCACGCTGTTGTTCGTGGCGTTCCGGCTGGCGCGCAAGGGGTTCGGCAGATCCCGGTAGGTGTACCCGACGGTCCGAATGGCGTACCACTCCGTCGGGGCGGTTCTCCCGGTCGGCCGTCAGACTGACGGGATACGCGGGACGGAAGACCGGATATCGTCGGCACATGCGGAAAAACTGGTACGCTTGTTGCCACTATCCTGAAAAACAAGGTTATGGCATTGCGCGTATCGATCACGGCGCTCATCCTCGGTGGCTTGCTGCTCAGCGAAGGATACGCCCAGGAAAAAAAGGCCAGGACGCCCGAATTCCACCTCAAGCGGGCCAAGCGCGACCGCACGATCGGCCTGATCGCGGGTGCGGCGGCGGCAGCGGGCTTGGTGACGGGCATCATCTACGATAACAAGGACGGCGAGGGCATCGGCGAGACGCTGGGCAACGGCAACATCGCCGTGCTGGGCTACGGTAGCGCCGTGACGTTCGGCCTCACCGGCGTGGGGTTCTTCATCGGCTCGGGCTACCACAAGCGCAAGGCCGCTTCCATCCGCCCCATCGCGTACGCGGATCGGCTCCTGCCGCATCCCACCGGCGCACGCATGCCCCACCGGACGCTGCACGCCGGCGTGGCGATCAGTTTCTGACCATTTCGGCTTTCCCCCTTTCATATTCCATCACCTAGCGCTGCCGGGCGGGTTCGCGCGCATGTGGCTACGCAGGCCGCAACCAGCAGCCCTATACCCGATAACGGATACCACGCGAAGCCGCCGTGAAACAGCGACCCGTCGAGCGCAGCGGCTTAGGGTCGCTGATGGGGATAGGGCAATGGGTTGCGCCGAAGTAGGCTAGCGCGCGACTGCCCGGCAGCGATCAGTTCCTGACCCCGCCAAGCCTGGCGACCACCTCCTCCATCGGCAAGCTGCGGAGCATGGCCCCGATGTTACCCACCGAGCCCGCCGGAATCACCAAGACACGCACCTCGCGAACGCGGTAATGCGGTGGCTCCGGCGGCCAGCGCGGGTCGTTGAATTGCGTGGCGCCGATGCCGACCGACACATCGTGAACTGTTCTTCCGCCGGATTGTACCGGTACGATCTCCAGCGCATCGACGTGATAACGGGTACCCAACGTGCCACCCAACACTTCGTAGGGCAACCCGACCCAGGTGTCCTCGCCATCGTTATCGAACAATCTCACATACACGAGCATCACGCCATCATCCGCGGTACCGGTGGTGTCCGTGAACGTAAGGCGGTCGTAGCGGTTGCCGCCCCGCTCGGCGACCAGCCGGTAACCCGTATACCCCGGGTTAGCCGACCCGGCCTCCTCCCAGCGGAACGCACCGATCCCCGAACCTTCGGTGCCGTAGGAAACCACGGCCGAACCGCCTCCCCCGCCCGTGCCGTTGTTGCCCGGAGGCCCCTCCGGCCCTTCCGGCCCCTGCGGGCCGGTTTTTTCGCATCCTGCGAAAAGCATCGCCAAAAGCGCGATGCCAACCCATCGATGTAACATGCAGTTATCCATAACGTGTTCGAATCAAGGTTCCAAGGCTCCATCCACCGTTTTCGGGACGACCACCAGCCGGATTTCGGTGCGGAAGGCATCGACGCTCTGCGGGCCGGTGGCGTAGAAATCGATGTGATAACCGTCATAGCCGAGAAAAAGGCGGTACCCGTAGTTGCGGATACCCGAAAAATCAATCGGCGAATAGGGCCACTGCTGCCAGCGCTGCCCGTCTTTCATGTACACCAGCAAGGTGCCGTTTTCGATGTAATCGGTCAGTGATTCGGGCAGCGTGAGTGCGACCCTATAGTTCTCATCGGCAGCCCGCACGAGCGTGTAGTAGTACGTCCCTTCGAAGAGCCCGCCGCTCCACCGGTAATCTTCCGTGGCGGGCAAGGTGAAGGTCATGACCTGCAGGCTGCCCCCGCCGCCACCCGTACCGTTTTCGCCCGGTGGGCCCTGCGGACCCTGTGGCCCCGGTGGGCCTTCTTTCGTGCAGCCATAGCCCACCCACAGGAGGCCGGCCAGGCCGATGATGTGCTGTATGCGCATAGTCAAAATCATAAGTGTAACGCGTTAAAAACCGGGTAATTCCAATGTTCCGTTTTCCGTGGCCGGGGCCACCACCACCTTGAGCCGCTGTACGGCATAGGTTTGCTCGAAATCCGCATATTCTTCGTCACGTACCCGGTTCCAGATGAGCAGGCGACCGTCTTCCAGCTCATAATTCAGGTATATCGCGAACAAACTGTTTTCCAGTGGCCGATCCAGGATGGGCAGCGAACGCCAACCCGCACCGAAATCGGCGTAGACCAGGAGCAGCCCCCCTTGGTTGAAGGCCGCTACCGCCTCTTCGGCCAACGGCAGGCCGTTATCCGCTCCCCAGTTCACCCAGCCATGGCCATTGACATTGAGCATACCGACGCCGTAACCCTCCCAGCCATCCAATCCCTCCCACCGGATTTCCGAACCGGCAGGCGTGATGTAGGTCATGGCGCCGCCACCGGAACCGCCCCCACCATTCGTCCCATCCGGCCCCGGCTCGCCCGGCGGCCCCATGGGCCCTTCCCCATCGCAGGCCGTGAAGACGGTTGCCGCGAGCAGGGCGATTGAAATCAGTCTATTTATCGTTCTCATCTCCTGATATATGAATTAACCCTTGATTCTTAGAAAACCACCCGCGACACATTGCTGTCCCCGCTTTCCGTACCCGCATCGTTTACCGAACGCAGGAAATAGTAATATTCCGTGCCCTGCTTCGCCGAGCCGTCGGTGTAGGTGTCCTGCCCCGCGGCCGTGGTGGCGATCCGCATCGCGTCGGCCCCCGCCACGAACCGGTAGATGGCGTACCGGAGGCCTTCGCCACCTTGCGGCGCCGCCCACCGGAGCGACACGCCCCCGTCGCCCACCGTGGCCAGCAGCGTGCCGGGCGCAGCGATGCCGGCTACCCCCAACGCGGCCGAGACGGACCGGGAGGGCGCACTGGTGGTGCCCAGCGCCGATCGGGTCGACACTTCGTACCGATAGGCTACGCCCGGCTGGACGAGGCTATCCACGTAGAAATTGAGCGGCACGAACAGGGTATCCGGCGGGGCGGGTTCCCCATTCGCCGAATCCGTCACCCTGCTGCGCAGCAGCGTGTAGCCCGAAACCCATTCATCCACCGCGGCCACGTCTTCCCACGACACGAAGAGGTCGGCCTCGTCGGGAAGCACCGTGACGTGCAGGGGTGCCTTGGGCACCGGGATATTCTTCAGGGGCCTGGCGGATACCGTATCCGAAAATGCGCCTTCCACGTGGCTGGTGGAATACGGCTTGACGGCATAATGGTATTCCCTGGCGCCATTCAACAGCGTGTCGGTATCCACGAACCCGTAGCTGCGCACCGTATCGACGGCCGGGATGAGCCCCGAAACCAATTGCAGCGGGGTATCGCCCGTGCCGCGGTACAGCCAGAAGCCGGTGGTGTGTTCGCCCGCGTGGTCCCAGCGGAGGGCCACGCCGTCAGCGGTACCTTCCGCCTCGAGGCGGGTCACCGCAGGCGGCGGGATGGTGTCCATGAAACTGGCCGCGAACGCCGGGCCGCGCTTGGCGGCATCCTGCGTTTTGTACACGACGGTAAAATGATAGAAGTAGGCCGTGGCTGGCAACACGTTCATGTCGGTGTAGGCCTGCCGGTCCAGCGGCAGCGTGGCCACCGGCTCGAAGCCATCCACCGAATTGGCGCTGCGGTACAGCACCAGTTCCTTCACCAGGGGGGCATTGCGCAGTTGCCACTGGATGTGGATACCCCGTCCCCCTTCACCTGGCAACGCGGTGATGTGTTCGGGCATGGGCATCTCCAGGTAGTCGAGTGCCGCCACGAATGCCGTGTCGGTCGGCGAAAGCACTTCCCCACCGGCCGGCCGGGCCATCAGGAAGTAGTGGTAGGCCCCGTAGCGCCGCACGGTACTGTCGATGACGGTATACAGGATGGTGTCCGACCGGTTGTCCTGCAACAGGTGCACCGGTACGGCGGCATACTTCTTATCGTCCTTTTCGGCGCGGTACACCACGATGCTGTCTACGCGCCCTTCCGCTGGGCATAGCCACACCAGTTCGAGGCGGTTGGCCCGCTGGTCGTAGCTGCCCGCCACGAATCGCGGTTGCGCCTGCGCCAGGCCGAGGATGCCCGTAGCGAACGTGAATGCCGAAATGATTCTTTTCATGATTGTCATTATTTGCTGATTTGAGTTGCCTACTATTACTGATTACCCGCCGGTGGCGGTTCGTGCACGGATTTTTCGCCCAGACCAGCATCCGTGACGAGGTAGATGTCGAAATCGGTACTACTGTTGGTGAACGTGCCGCGCACGCCGCATTGTACGGTGCCGCCGATCTCGGCGCTCGGGCAGGTGATGTCGTCGCACTGCGGGCTGCCGCAGGCGCCACCGCCCACACGGAGGAAGCCCGACAGGGCTAGGTCGCCACTGCCCGTGATCGTGTAATTGCCCCCCGTGCTGAACACGCCGTCCATGTTCACGCCGATCATGGCCCCGATACGCCCGTACACGCAGAGCAAACCCGCATTGGCCCCACCGCCGAAGTAGGCATCAAGGAATACGCTGAAGCCCACGCCGTAGGTATCCTGCGCCCCGAAGTTGGCACCGAACCGCACGTCGGCTCCCATATTGACGCTCATGCCGAATTCGGCGATGGGGCTCAGGTCCAGCTCAAAGCTAGGAATGAGCGGGATGGGGATGGATGCCCCGGCATTGAAATAGAACCCGTTGAACGGCCCACCCCGGAACAGCCTTGTATAGGCCACGGGCAGGTAGTTGCCGCCAAGCACCCCGCGCACCAGGTCGATGCCCGCTTGCGGGTTTTGGCTGAGCAGGCTCAGCGCGGTAGCGGCCCGGGCCGGGTCTACGATCTTCAGCTTCCGCTGGATATACTGGCTATAGCTCGTGAGCAGGGCGTCCATCTCCACTGTTCGGCCACCATAGTCGCCGATGAGCAGGAAGCCCATGCCCTCCATCTTCGGGCTCGGCAGCGACACGCTCAGCCCCGACATGAAGTAATAGCCGCTGCGGTCGATGACCATGTTGATGGCCCCGCTGAACGAAGCGCCACCGGCGTTGCCGCCAACCTGCAACCCGCCCGACAACCGGTGGTTGGCCAGGTCATAGGCCAGGTTGATGTTACCGAACGGGGTGGAGATGTCCTTCAGTTTCACCTGCTGGCCATCCACCTTAAGCGCGCCCAGTACCTGGAAGCGCATGCGCTTGCCGTCAGCCGTGAAGCCCATGTCTTCGGGCATGTCGCCGTCGATGTAGAGGTGGTTCCAGCGCCCGCCGACCACCGACATCTTGCCCGCGATCTCGCGCAGGATCATGCGGCTGCTGGTATTGGCCCCGCCCAACGGCAGCAGTTGCCGCGCACCGGTGGGCTCGTCGATGACCAGCTCGGTGAGCTGGTTCGTCTTCGTGAGCGTGGTGCGGATGCCACGGAACACCTCGGGGTTCTCGTCGCTCACCGTGCCCTTGACCGTGAGCCTGCCGTGAGCAAACGTGATGGACGACGGGTTGCCCGGCGACGTGTTGCTGCCCGGGTCGAAGCCCATGACCACGCCGTTTACCGAAACAGGGTGCATGTCGAAATGCTGGAACGAAAGCCCGGACACCCCTCCGGCCACTTTATCGTACTGCACCGCCGACGAATAGGACGGGAAGTTCGGGATGCCCAGGTTGAGCGTACCCGGCATCTTGAGGATGTCCTGGGCGGGCAGGATGTTGTCGATGTGGAAATCGACGATGTCATGCAGCCGGTACAGGTAGTTGCCGCTGTTGTACAGGTTGATGTCGCGCGTGTCGTCGCTATAGAGGTAGATCGACGAGATCGGGATGGTGCGGTTGGCCGGGAAGCCCTGCAGCTGCGCCGTGCCGAACGCGGCCGAGGGATTGGAAAAGCTCCTTCCGGCTTCGTAGATGGCCACCACCCAGGCATTCCGGGCGGCTTCGTAGCCGAACGATGCCGGGGCCTGGACCTGCACCTCGATGTGGTCCAGCAGCCTGATGTTGTCTGCATCCAGCGACCCGTCGGGCACCTGGAACTGCGTGCGCGACAAGGCGGCATTGCGGAACGGCAGGTTCATCCCTGCGGCGTTGATGGTGCCGTTGAGCATGGCCCCGCCCTGCGAGCTGCTTAGCCTGATGTGATTCCAACCGATGCTGAACGACCCCATCGTGGTGGTGGCATCGATCGCCCGGTCCACGTCTTCCAGCTCGCGGTCGCCGCCGATCGTCACGCTGCCGATCGGAAGGTCCAGGTTGGGATTGTCCACGTATTGCAGCGCGGTTTGCAGCCGGGTATCCAGCACCATGGAGTCGCGGTGCAGCTTAGAGGTGTGGGCCGCGGCCCGGGCATCCAGGCCGTGCAACCAATAGTGGATGGCACCCCCATTGGCATCGCTGAGCCCGATACCCTGCTGCGCCGTCACCACCGCTGTGCCGGATGAGGTGAATACCGGGAACGTGGTAGCCGTTTGGTTGCCGTTACGGTGCGCCAGGTAAAACAGCTGTCCATCCGGCAGCCCGATGTTGTTGTCCACGAAGGAGGTGAGTTCGATGGTCACCTTGCCTTCGGCCGCACCCTGCGACTGTTGGCCCGTACCCAGTTTATTGAGCCCGATCCCGGCGTGATCGCGCATCTTGGCGTTGTAGAAATCGAACACCGAGAGGTTCTGCACGGTCGTGACCGTACGCAAGGGCAGGGTCTGCGGCCGGCAATACGGCAACTGCGCCTCGTTACGCACATCGTCGGCCACCACCAGCTTGCGTTCGAACCGGATGGTGGTGATCGGTTCGGCGTTCGTATTGGTTTCATTCAGCTTGAAAACCGTATTGAGCGAATCCGAAAGGCGGACGAATCCCGATATTTCGACAGCGACCGAACCGGTACCCCGGCCTACATCGGCCGTACCGCCACCCCTGGGCACGAGCTGGCCGGCAACAGCGGTTTCCTTCAGGGCCGTCACTTCCAGCGGGAACCCCAACAGCTTGGTGAGGTCGAGGTCCTTGTATATCCGCAACTTGAAGTGGATGTACGTGACCGGCTGTACGTAATCCGTGCCTCCCTGTACGGGTATCAGTTGCGTACCGAGCGAATGTTCGGCGATGCCATACCCCAGGTCGACGGCTGGCCGGGCTTCATCGTACTCCATGCCCACATAACCCGACCCCATCTTGGATGCCGAAAAGCGGAGTTTGACCCCGATGGGCACACCGTTCAGCTCATAGCGGCCATCCGCATCGGTGGTGGCTTCGATCCGGGGTTCCACGTCGAGCACCCGCACGGTCGCGCCCGCCACGGGCACCTGGCCGAGTTTGACCGTGCCGGTGACCTTCCTGCCGGCCTTGACCTCCACGTCTTCCCGTTTCCACTGCTTGCCGGCCGAACTGTTCACGTTGCGCTCCACGGTGACGTAGCTGATCTCGCCCGTGGGGCTGGTGATGCGGAACTTGAAATCGGTGCCCGCGTTGCGGAAGGCGAAGTCGACCCCGCCGCCCGTGTTGGTGAGCTTGTCGTATGGCCCCAGTACGGCCATCGATGGACCGCTCCCCGATTGCACCTGGGGCTGCCCGGCATCGGGCTGGCTAGCCTGCACCCCACTGGCGACCCGGGGCTGCAGGGTCAATGGGCCGCCAAGGTTGGTGCCTTCGTCGATATACGGGCTATGCAGGTCGTTGTACAGGATGGCCGAGTTGCCCGTCATCTCCATCAGCGACACCTTGGCGCCTTTCACCGGCCTGGCAAAACCGGTGGCTTGGCTCCACACATTGAAATAGATGCGGTGCAACCTGTATTTCACCTGCAGGGTAATGAGGGGCTGCTGGCCCGCCGGCACGTCGACCATGAATGTATCGCGCGCATACAGGCTGGTGCTGGTGGGTTTGACCACGATGGCGACCCGGCCCGTGGGTACATGCATATCGGGGATGATGTAGCTTGGCGAGCCGTCGTCCCCCTGCGTCATCATCCCGCTCTTGGCCTTGCCGTCCTGGCCGGAGGCCGGGTCGTGGTAATAGGCATACCCGGCGACGGGTTCGCCACGCTCGTTGACCAACCTGACGAACAGGCTGCCCAGCGGCCGGATCTCGACATCGTTCATTTGGTAGGTTTCGCCGTGGGCGATGTACTGCATATCGCCGGCGATGCTGTACTGCCCCCCGGCCGGCTTGGCACGCAACACCTTGGTGCCGAACCCGGCTTTCTTCACCATCAGCAACCGGTAGAAACCGATCTGCTGCGAGCCACCCAACGCCCACTGGCTGGAGAGGCCGCGGACATCGATCTTGCCGTCGTCGCCCGTGGTGCCGCTGCGTTCCAGCGTCATCTGGTCGCGGAGCACCGACTGCAGGAAGCCCAGGGCAAACTCGCCGTGCTGCTCGATGTAGCCGCCCCAATTGTCGCCTAGCCCGTGTTTGGCCTGCTCCATGCCGCTGCGGTTGATCTTGTACACCGAAAAGCTCACCCCGGGTTCCGCGCGGTTGAGCGCGGTGCTGCTCACCGCCGCCGCTTCGTTGCGCACGGTAGTTACCAGACGTGGCTTGGTTTTTTGGGTGTTGACAACGGTGTACAGCGTTGGTGGTACCACGTAGTGGTTCGTATAGTCCAGCGTGGCCAAAATCCCTTCCACACTATAATTTTGGATTGACCTGGTTTTATTGAATGCTGCTATTTCCGCATCCGAGTAATCAAATGTGCCATACAGCGGATTCACCAATCCGTCAAAATCAAAGAATACCGGCACAGGCACCACCTCCTTCAAACTAAAATTGCTTTCTTCAGGATCAGCGTAAGCGTAGTAACGATCATAGGGGTTGCTGCTATTGTCGTGTGGGCTATAATAATTGAAGAACACCAAGTTTTGGAAAGTAGCTTCACCCTGTGAATTGGCGCTTCTTTTGGCTAGCACCTCATACGATTGCCCGCCGATGACACGTACGGGGTTCGCAGCAAAGTTGCCAGGACTGAGCTCATCCTGCGGAACAGTGGCCGGGCGGTGGCCTACCTTTCGGAGCAGCAAGACCTCAATACCGGACCTAGCCGACCTGTCCACCTCATCCTGTACCCTTATCTTGATATTCATATTTTTTATACGGCTATAGAATGTCCCCAGATGCCCGTTTTGCGGAAATTCGGTTTTGAATTGAACCGGATGGGCATGGTACACATCATCTACCACGACCGCCAGTACGCGCCTCAACATACCACTCACCCGACCGGCAACCGGCACAGCGGATTGGGTAGCGGGAACGACAAATCCACCGATCTCGGTTATACTCAACGTGCCATACCTGGCACTGAAATCAATGCCCGCCGTGTTCACCACATTAAAGAAAAAACCGCCATCGGCATTGGTAGTTGCCGTGGCCAGGGTTTTCATTGTATAATCGTTAGCGTATTGTGCATGGTTGCCTTCGTAGTGTTCGATGGTGCTGGTGGGCGGTATTAGACCTCCAGGCAAAAGAAAACCGCCGCCCTGGTTGTTTTCTTCGTTTTCGATTTGCCAGGCCAGCACCAACCGTACCCGGATATTTTTTGCGTTGCTGTTTATTTTTCCGGCGGGACTGCTATCCGAAAACTGTGCCCCACCGGCGTTCCCCTGCGCGGTAATGGGCCAATAGGCTTTCAAGGTGCCGCTGAGCGTGGCGCTCCTGTAGAATTCGGGGATGTCGCGGTCATCTGCCACCACCAGATCCGTGCGCGGACCGGGCTGCCCGGTGTTGCCGATCCGGAAGGTGATGACCTCGCTGCGCCCGCCATTTTCAAGCAGCAGCTTCCCGTTGCGGTCTCGCGCCACCACCTGCATGGCATACAACCCGCCATCCTCGAACGGCAGGTCGTAGGGCTGGGTCACGTAGGTCTGCGCGAGCAACCCGCGCTTGTTCAACACGGGATTGCCCGCATTGAAATCGCGCGCGGCGGCGATGGCGTCGTTCGGGTTCTGGCCGGGCTGCACCTGCACCACGATCTGGTCGTACTCCACCAGCGCCCCGGCCAGGTTGCCCAGCGGCGGCGTCCAACTGAAATTCTTGGCGGCCTGCTCGGCCGGATAGGTATGGTCGGGCTGCGGGAACGTGATGATCGGCGGATCGAGCGCCGACAGTTGGAAACTGAAACAATTGGTGCCCCGGCTGGACAGCAACCGCCCCGAACGGTAATCGTAGGCATCCACGCAGATGGTATACGTGCCCTCGGGCAGTTGCCCGGTGCGGACGATGTTGGCCAGCATGGCGTCGTTGGCGTTGGTGGTGGCGTTGGCCTGGTCGAAGAACCGCATGGCCTCGGCATTGGCCACCAGCGTCACCGTGCCGAAAGGCGCCAACGTGATGGGCGCGGCGGGTTGCCAGTCGGGATTGCTGCGCACGTAGACGCCACGCTGCTCGTTGGTGATACTGCCGCCCAGCTTGACGTCGAGCGCCGTGGACGAGCCGTTGGTGAGCACGATGACCGCTTTGTTTTCGAGGTGGTAGTAATCGGCCACGGCCGACGAATACGGCGGCCGGAGCGTGAAGCTGACGGTAACCTGGGCTGCGGCCGGCCGCCACGCGGCAGCCAGCAAGACCGTTAGGGAAAGGAGCGCGTACAACCGGGAGATGCGAGGTGTTTTCATCCGTAATAAGTTAAAATGAAATGCCGTATCCCATCCGGATGACCGTTTCATCGAAGGATTGGATCGCCGACTGATCGTTGGATTCATTCTTCAGGTAATTGACCGATAGCTGCACGGTATTGCGCTTCCAGAAGCGGGCGCTGACACCGGCATTGCCGTTGAGCGTATAGCCGTTGGCCACGCCATTGAACGTATTGCTGTTGTAGGTGGCACCGGTGGTCAGCGTGAGCTGCCGTTTCCACAGCGGGGCCGTGGCCCCGACGCCCCCACCGAACGAGCCGACCGCACCGGCGGCAAGGTCGGTCCGGTTGAAGTTGGCCGAGGCATTCACCGAGAGCTGCCTGCGCAGCCACGTATGGCTGTATACCGCCGTGCCGAACAGCGTATGCTGATCGGGCGCGGTGTTGATGGTCTTGACCGGGCTGTTGAGCGATTGGTAGCTCGCGATGAGCTGGAGGCTGCGCACCGCGTGCTCATCGGCGAGGTTGAGGTACGGCGTGAGCATCACCAGCCGGGACACCTGCTTGAAGATATCATCGCCTGGCGAGGTGCGCAGCGGGTTCTGGGTGACGCCGAAATTGGTGTAGCTGAAGTTGACCCCCATCGCCTGCGTGGGCATGTAATTGATGTTGACCATCCCGATGAAGCGTTCCGAGGTGGCCAGCTTCTGCCGGTAGAGGTTGTCGCGCTGGAAACCCGCATTGCCGTTGAACAGCAGCCGGCCGTTGAGCAGCCGCAACGAAGGGGCCACGCTGTATTGCTCGACATCGCTCTGGAAGAAGTATGCCCCCATCGATTGGTATTCGGGGTCGATGCGCCGGTACTGCACGCTCATGCCTACGATCCGGCCCTGGTACGACAGCCGGGTTTCGCCCGCGGCGAGCAGCCTCGACGAGATATTGGTGGAGAAGGCATCGGTAAGCCGCCGCACCACCGACGGGTAGGTCGAGTCCAGCATCAGTTTATCGGCGAAGCTGTTGTCCGTGTAGTGGCTGATGCCCAGGTCGGCCTGCCAACTGATGTCCTTGAAGACCGTCATCCGCCACGAGAGGCCGATGGCGACATTCTCGGCCGGGGCCACCGAGTCGCGGAGGTGCATGCCCAGCGACCCGGCCCGATCCCAGCCCTTCAGGAAACTGACGTCGACGTAATTGCGTTCCGAACCGAACCCCACCTTGCCGGCATAGGCCATGCGCGTGTAGGTCGGCACCGGCCGGAAGGCCAGCGGGTTGGCGAACTGCGCCGAGTCCAGCTCGGTCGATTTGGCCAGCCTCCCGTACATGAATCCGGCGCGCAGCTTGCCGGGGTTGGCCTCGAAACCACCGCCCAGCATGCGGTGGCCCGCCAGCGTGAACGGCGAGAACTGCACATTGCGGTAACCCGCGTGCAGCGTGACCCACTTGAAACGCGGGCTGACACCGTACTGGTTGAAGGGCTGGTAGAAACGGTTCTCGAAATTGCTGAACAGCACGGTCAAGGGGATGGGTACGTCCAATACCGTCACGGTGGGCGAACCGCTGAGCATCCACGAAAAGGGCTTGCGCCGCAGTTCGATGCCACTCGCCGAATAGTGCTCGAGCTGCAGGTTCACGCTGCCGCTGATGCGGATCGGGTTGCGGAAATCGAGCCGCCCGATATCCTGGGCGTGGCCCTGCCCGGCGAAGGCCAGTAGGATGCCGATCAACAGCGGTGTTTTTTTCGTCTTGCGGGTCTTCATGGTATCAACTTTTCACGGTGTCAAAGTTGCCGCAAGAAAACAAGCCGCGCAATCGCGAATTAGGGGGAGACCCGGATGGTCGACGGGCGGGCGATCAGATCAGTTTGTTGCGGAGCGCGATGGCCACGGCTTCGGTGTTGGAGTTGACCTGCAGTTTCTGGTAGATGTGGCCGATGTGCGACTTGACGGTTTCGAGCGATACGGCCAGGTCGCCGGCGATCATCTTGTAGCTTTTGCCGGCCACGAGGTGCTGGAGCACTTCCTTCTCCTTGGGCGTGAGGGCGTAATCGGTTCCGTTGGTCAGGGGCGGTGCGTGGAGCTTGAACAGCTCCAGTACGCGGCGGGCGATGCCGGGCGTCATGGGCGACCCGCCCGAGCGGACGTCATGGAGCGCGTCGAGGTAGCCGGTGAGCGAGGTGGTTTTCAGGATGTAACCGGAAGCGCCCGCGCAGACGGCCCGGAAGATGTAGTCGTCTTCGAAGAATACGGTCTGGATGAGCACATGCACCTGGGCGAAGTTGGCCTTGATCAGCGCCGTGGCCTCGATGCCGTTCATGCCGGGCATCTCGATGTCCATGAGCACGATGTCTGGCCGATCGCGCTCGATGCGCTGCAGCAGGTTGCTGCAATCGTCGTACGCACCGGCGCAGGCAAAGCCGGGCGAGCCGTCCAACACGATCTGGAGGCTTTCCCGCAGGTGCTTGCTGTCTTCGAATACCGATACGCGTACGTTACTTTGCATGATCCTTACAAATGGACGAAATTTTGCCTTGCCGGGGTATAGCGAATTCGGGGGATGGCCCTTCACGCGTCGAGCACCAGCGTTACCTTGGTGCCCGCTCCCGGCAAGCTTTCGATGGTCAACTTCCCGCCGATCTCTTCGGCACGGCGACACATGTTCTTCAATCCGTGGCCGCCCCTGAAATCGGGCGCTGCCTCGTCAAACCCCCGGCCGTGATCCACGACCGACAGCGACCACTTCCTGTGCGCAAACCGGAACCCGATGTCGACCACCGATGTGCGCGAGTACTTCACCGCGTTGTTGAGCGCCTCCTTGAAGATCAGGTATACGTTGCGCCGTTGCTGCATGGATAGGCCCAATGCCTGCACGTGTTCCTTGCCCGTGAGCGAATAGGCGATGTGCTGCGTGGTGCAAACCTCGTAGGCATAGCGTTCCATGCGTTCCAGCAGGCCTTGGTCCTCCCGCTCGCCGGGCTTGATCATCCAGACGATGTCGCTCATCCGC
This sequence comes from Parapedobacter sp., assembly GCA_037190485.1. Classification (GTDB taxonomy): domain Bacteria; phylum Bacteroidota; class Bacteroidia; order Sphingobacteriales; family Sphingobacteriaceae; genus Parapedobacter. The sequence goes on along the minus strand of JBBCJB010000006.1, from coordinate 447,610 downwards.
TCCATGGTCTCGCGCGCATTGGCGCTCACCCGCGACAGGATGTCCTGGTGTTGCGCATCGCCGCCCGTGGATTGCCGCGCCGCCACCTGGCTGAGCATGTTGATGCTGCTGAGTGAACTGCCGATCTCGTCGTGCAGGTCGGCCGCGATGCGGTTGCGCAGTTCAAGCTCCTTCATGCGCTGGCGCAGGCGGTAGCGGTTGACCAACAGGGCGATTCCTAACAAAACGAATCCGGCTACGACGAAGGAGGCAACGATGAGTAACCACTGCTGATTGAGTTTTTGCTGCTGCAATTGCTTGTCCTTGCTGAGCAGTTGTATCTCCTTGTCTTTCTGCGCTACCTGGAAAGTGGTTTGCAGCTGGGCGATCTCGGCATTGAAATGCTGCTTCACCAAACTATCGTTGAGCTGCTTGCTGACCTGTAAATACCTAAACGCCTGGTCGGTATCGCCGGCTTGAAGGTATGCTTCCGCAAGGCTAGCCGTGATATCCTTTTGCCGCATAAGGTCGTTTTCTTCGCGGAGGATCGCATAGGCTTTTAACTCCTCCTCAATGGCTTCCTGATAGTTCTTCCTGCTCATGTGCAGGTGATGGAACATGTCATGGGCCACCGCCTCCTGTATGCGGTTGCCCGATCGTATCGCATAATCGAGGGAAATCCGGGTGATGGAATCGGCCGCCGCCCATTTCCCCTTTTCGTGGTACAGCTGCCCCAACAAAATGGTAAAGGCCGAGAGGTTCTGGATATCGTCCTGGCTGTCGGCGATGGCTATCGCTTTCTTGACAGCCGGGATCGCTTTGTCCGGTTCACCGGTTTGCTGGAACAGCAAGGCCCGGTTAAAATGGGACATCCCGACCATCTGCACCTCCCCTACCTGTTCAAAAAGCGCCTGCGACTTATCCAAGCTGGCCAGTGCCAGGCCATATTGCTTCTGGGCCGTATAGACATCGTTCATGATGCTATAGATACGCGCCATCTTTTCGATATCCCCGCCCCGCTCTGCATGGTGCATAGCCGTATCGCAGTCTTTGAGGGCTGCACTGAAACGTTGCAGGCCCACGTAGGTGTCTGCCCTGTTGAGGTACACCAATGCCAGCCGGCTCGCACCGCCTACGATGCGCGCGTAATGGATCGCGGTATCGCCATGCACCAGGGCCGAATCATATTTCCCGCTGCAGGTATATGCAAGTGAGGCACCGGAGTGGCAGCGCTCAAGCCCGCGATCATACCCTAGTCTTTTGGCGAGGTCGATGCCCTGCCTGTAATAATGCATGGCTTGCGACGCGTTCTGGAAAACCACGGCCGATCCCGCTTCCCAGTAGGCGTTCACTTTACTGGTATCGTCCGGAGCGGTCCGTATCAGGTGCTCCAACGAATCGACGGCGTGCCGCTGGCCGTAGCCAAGCAGCCAACCGGCCATCAGGATCGAAATCGTGCAAAAAACGTCCTTCATGTGCCTCGCATTAGCTGTCCACCTCCAATGACACCCTCGTACCCCTGCCGGGCGCGCTTGCTACCGTGAGCACACCGCCGATCTCTTCGGCCCTCCTGCGCATGTTCTTGAGCCCATTGCCGCCACGGAAGTCGGCGGAAGTCGCATCGAAACCCCGCCCATGGTCTTGCACCGACAGCGCCAGCCGGCGGTGGCGGATCTCGATGCCGATGGCTACCGTTGGCGTACCGGAATACTTGACCGCATTGTTGAGGGCCTCCTTGAAGATGAGGTACACATTGCGGCGCTGTTGCATGGTCAGGTTTGCCGCTTGCAGCTGCTCCTTGCCCGAAATCGTGTACGCGACCTGCTGCATGGCACATAGCTCATAGGCATAGCGTTCCATCCGTTCCAACAGGCCTTGCTCGTCGTTCTCGCCGGGCTTGATCATCCAAACGATGTCGCTCATCTTTTCCATCGTTTCGCGGGCATTGGCACTTACCCGGCTGAGGATGTCGCGCTGATGACCGTCGTCCGGGATGGATTGCCTGACAGCCACCTGGCTGAGCATGCTGATGCTGCTGAGCGAGCTGCCAATCTCGTCGTGCAGGTCGGCCGCGATGCGGTTGCGCAGCTCCAGCTCCTTCATGCGCTGGCGCAGGCGGTAACGGTTGATGGCCAATCCGCCCGTAACGGTTAGGACGAGCAGCAAAGCGATGCTGCCGTATTGGAATTGCTGCTGTTGCTTGAGTTTGGCTTGCTGCAATTGGCCGTCTTTCTTGAGCAACTCGATTTCCTTTTCCCGCTTCACGGATTCGTATCGATCTTCCAAGCGTTGCAGTTTCAACCGGATATCATTGCCCTCGATACTGTCTTTCGCGAGGTAGTACCTATGCGCGTACTCCAACGCCTTATCGTATTGTTTACGGGAGGTATAAAATTCATACAGCCGCTGATACTGCCTGCTTTCCTCTTGGATGCTGCCTGCATCCCGAAAAGCCTGCAAGTTGCCGATTAAGCTGCTTTCCACGCGCTTCACGCTGTCGGCATGTTTGTTGAGGGTAGTCAACTCGGCTTCTACCTTGGTAACCAGCAGGTTGTTTTGCAATGCCCGCGCAATGGCCTTGCTTTTTTCGAAATGGACGATAGCGATGCTGTCTTTTTGCTGGACAACATGGATCCGGGCAATGTGAAACAACAGCTCAGCCTCATCCAGCACCAATTTCTCGGCCTCCGCGATGCGAAGTGCCGATCTATAGTTTGCCAGGGCCTCGCCGTGGTTCCCGGCGTCTTCGTAGGCGAGTGCAATGACCTGTAGGGAAGTGCAAATGCCCTTCCGGTCTTTCAGTTTCTCCTTTAATGCAAGCGATTTCCTGGCATATTCCAGGGCCTTGTCGTATTGTTTGAGCTGTCGATAGATACTGGCGATACTGTTGTAGCCAAATGACACGCCCAATTCATTGCCTGCTTGCTCGAACAAGCCCAACGACTTGAAAATCGCGTTTACGGCGTTGTCGAAATCGCCGACACGCTCGTGACTATTCCCCACATTGAGCCAAAGGCCCGCCGTATGGGCTTTGTCGTCGTACCTTTCGGCCAATTCGGCGGCGGCAAGGGTAAACGGAAGGGAGGCCTTGTAGTTACCGTTCTTTCGGTGGTAAAGGCCCAGCGCTTGGTTGTAGTTCGCTTGCACCTTGTCATCATCCGGGGCGCGGGCGGCTATCTCTTGGAGCGTACGTATACAAATGATGGCGCTATCGATATTGCCCTCGTTCTGGTAAAGCGACAGCAATAAGGCATGCGCACTGCATTGATTGGTATGGTTGCGGGTATGCCTGGCTTGCTTGATGGCTTGGTATAGGAAGGCCTTCGCCTTTACGGGGTCTGCGCGATAACCATTGACGGCCGCGGTGATGTATGCTTTGGTTTCGTCGTCATGGGCAGGCATCCGGCTTGGATCGGGGGCCACCGTATTCGTTTGGCCGAGCGAAGGCATCAATCCCCCCAACGAAAAAATCGACAGCGCGAGGAACCGCCCGAAGCGCCGTGAGCGTATGGAAACAGGGCGCAGCAAGCGAATCGCACGAACGATACGCAACCAATCCAACCGACTATCCTGGCGATGGGCCGATAGCTGGAAAATACAGACCGCCAGAATGATACAACACGATTTGTGCATGGCCCATGTAATGAATGCCAAAGCTAATGAAAAAAATCACATGTAGCATCCAGGCGGTCTATCTTGCGGAAAACTCACGCGGTGGCGTGGACCGCGCCGTGATGGCTCGACTTCAGTTTCCGCAGGAACACGTAAGAAACCGTAAGCAGGGCCAGGGCCACGACGGGCCCGACCACCACCGGCGCCGGATCGCCGCTCACCACATGCGCGATCGCGGCCGAGACGAACGTGATGCCGAACCCCGCATAGGTCCATTCCTTGAGCCACAGCGGCACGAACGGCGCCAGCAGCAACACGGCCCCGATGAATTTGGCCACCCCGAGCTGGATCCGGAAATAGTCCGGGAACCCGAGGTGCGCAAATCCGGCGCTCACCGTGGCATCGGTGAAATAGGCATAAACACTGAACAACATCATCAACGATACCAACCCGGTTGCTATCCAATAGATCACTTTCTGTTTCATTTTTCCAATTATTTGAATCGTCGGCAAAAATACGGGCTATATACTATACAAAATATATTACTATACCCGTGTATAGCAACATTTTTCCAGTAAGCCAAAAACGCCTATCTTTGCGAACGATGGAAGAGCCGTTGAAATTGGATCACTCCGCATGCCAGGGCCGAATCCGGCCGGTGCGGGACGCATTGGAATTGTTGAGCGGGAAGTGGAAACTCCCCATCATCGTGTCGCTCTGGCTGGGCGACAAGCGCTTCTCCGAAATCTCCAAGGAGGTGACCGGCATCACGGATCGGATGCTTTCCAAGGAATTGCGCGACCTCGAAATCAACGGGTTGGTGAAACGGATCATCCATGAATCGTATCCCGTGGTGGTGGAGTACACGCTCACCGACTACGGGAAAACGCTGCAGCCGGTCATCGACGCATTGGGCGCGTGGGGACAGCAACACCGGAACCGCCTCCAAGCGGAATGGAAAAAATAGTGCAACTTTCATTCATTTTTCATATATTTGCAGCCGCTTAAGGACTCCGTAGCTCAGCTGGTAGAGCAAGTGACTCTTAATCACTGGGTCCAGAGTTCGAATCTCTGCGGGGTCACAGGCAAAGCCCAATCGGAAGGTTGGGCTTTCTTCATTCAAACCAGCCCGAGCCTTGCTGCCAATTTTATCAAACCGGCGGTATTGTTCACGTTAAACTTGGTGAGTAGGTTTTTGCGGTGGCTGTCGACGGTGTAAGGGCTGACAAATAATTTGTTGGCAATTTGCGGGTTGGTGAAGCCTTCGGCTATCAGGGTCAGCACTTCTTTCTCGCGGCTTGTCAGCATCGGCGCCTTGCCCATGTCGTCCTGTTCTTTTTTGTTCAATGCAAGGTCTAAGCTCATGTACAATTTGTTGGCATTTACCGAAAGGATAGCCTCTTCAATCTCCTCCTGGGAAGCGCTTTTGAGCAGATAGCCCGATGCACCCTGTTGCACCATTTGTGAGATCAGGCTCCGTTCGTTGAACGTGCTCATGGCGATGATCTTTATGGTCGGGTATGCTGCCTTGATTTTTGCGGCGAGTTCGATACCGCTTACCTCGGGCATACTGATATCGGTAATCACCACGTGCGGCGTATCGGCCTTCACCAATTCCATGGCGTGATATGCGTTGGACGCAAGGCCTACTAGCCACACGGAATCAATCTGCGAAAGCATGGCCTGCATCCCTTCCAACACCATGGGATGATCGTCTACCACCAGCACCTTTACGCTATCCATTGTCTGCTGTCTTGCATTCCACATATACCGAGGTGCCCTTGCCTGGTGCTGATTTGACGTCGATACGACCTTGCAGGTAATCCACCCTGGAGCGTATGTTCTGCAAACCGGCGGTATCCGTTTGCTGCCATGCGGTTGCATCAAAGCCCTTGCCATCGTCTTCTACCGTAATGTTCAGCGATTGGTCTCGGCGCATTACCTGAACCAATATACGCGATGCTTCGGCATGTTTCACGGCGTTATTGACCAATTCCTGCACGATGCGGTAAATGGTCACCTCCGTGGCGGCCTCCATTCGTTGCTCCAGGCCGTGGAATTCGGTGTTTATGGTAAGGGCTCGCGATGCATTGATGCCATCGCAATAGTCTTGCAACGCTTGCTGCAACCCCAATTTTATCAAGGCTTCGGGCATCATGTTGTGTGCCACCCGGCGCATTTCGGAAATGGATTCATCTAATTTATTCAATGCGTTATTGAACAGCACACCGTTTTCATCTGTTAATATCAAATTTCCTTTCATAGCTCCCAGTTGTAATTTTACGCCACTCAGCATGCCGCCCAACCCATCATGCAGGTCTTTGGCCATGCGGCTGCGCTCATCCTCCTGCCCTTTCAATAGCGATTGGGTGGCCAATAGTTGTTTTTCGGTTTCCAGTTCTGCGATACGTCGCTGTTGCAGCTTTTGGCGGTGTGTATAGTTGCGGTACCCCAGTATTAACATGATAAAAAGGGCGGCGGCACCGCCGATCAAAACAGCGTTGAGTGTGTTTTTTCGTTGGATATCTGCCTGTTGCAGCTTTATTTGTGCTTCTTTCTGCGCGGATCGATATTCAATGTTCAGGAAATTGGCATTGATTTTTGATTTCTCGTTTGAGATACTGTCGGCCAGTTGCATCTGTCGTGTCAGGTATTCCGCTGCCGATTTATAATTTTCACGCCTGGCTTCAATTTCGGCCATGCCGCTTACCGCATACATGACATACTCTTTTGAGCCCACTTCTTCCGCCACGGTATAGGTAGTATCCATGTACGATCTGCTTTTTGCGAGATCGTCAGCTATGAAATGAATATATGCTAAAAGATAGTAAGTGGCCAGCTTATCAAAAGGCGATAGGCTGTTCGCTTTCGCAATGTCGACAGCCAACGAAGCGTGTTTTATCGCTTCACGGTATTGCCTGTCTTCCATCAGGCGATGTGCTTTATTGCTGTAAGATAACCACAACAGGTAGGGGCTTTGCAGTCGGGGCAGCAATCGTTCGAAGTCTTTGAAGTAGTTGGCAGCGGTAGCTTTGTCGCCCGCATTCAGGTAAGCAGCACCCAAATTATTATAGGCTTTTGCAAGAATCAACGTGTCAACAGGCGGCGTGCTGGCAAAAGCCAGGAATTCTTTATCGATGCTGATTTCATGTTCAAATTGCCGGAGGTAATCATAGGCTTTACCTACGCCACCGTAACAAACTGCCGTCAGGTAGGTCAGGTTGGCTTTTTTTGATAAGACCAGAGCCTTTAAAAAACTGGCCAAGGTCTCTTCCTTAAACGACCCCTGTGGAAGCAGTATCATTCCCCGGGTAAAGTAATAAACAGACAGTATCTCCGTGTTTTTTACCGTATCCGTTTGGTGCAAGAGATCCTTTGCACGATTGGCGGTGTATAAAGCGGTGTCATACTTCCCGCTTCCCGCCATCGCCAAGGCCTTGTTTAACAACGCAAATGAAATTTGGGTTTTATTGTTGATACGCTGGCCTATTTGCATCGCTTTTTCAATCATCGCATCCTTTTGGGAAATACCATAGTCTTCGCCCATGAAGGCCAACCAATTATGGGCCGATGCGCTCGCGCTATCCTGTCTATGCTGTTGAATGATTGCGTTCAGCTCATCCACATACGTGCGCTGGCCAAGACCAATAGTGGGAAGCAAACAACAAAAGCTAAAAATCAGAAACCAGGCTCTCATACTGCAAATTACGACTCATCAGCGCATATAATCAATCCCTTGTTCGGGGGATTTTTCCAATGCCAAAAAAACCACTTTTCAGGGGATTGTGGCAGGCTGTAAAATGGCCCAACTTTACAGCATAAAAATAACTGTTTTAAATTTTGAATACCTCATTATGAAAAACTTTATCTGGAAGCCCGGAAAATGGATGCTCACCGTCGTGGATAAAGGCACCGAATTACACCTGGAATTCAATAACATCAATGACTTTGACCCTTTTGCAGACCAGTCGGGTTTTATGGTCAATCGTTTACTGAACTATAGGCTGGGGAAATAGCACCTGGGGCACCTCATACCCAAAATATTCCAAAATTTTATGATCATGAAAAAACACCTTTTATGCTTAGCAATGGGATTGTTCGTAGGGCTCTTGTCTTGCGAAAAAGACAACCCGGACCCTGATGGAAAAGAACTTGATTTCTCAACGCTCAAGCCTGCCGTCACCTCGAAAGGCACACCCATAGGCAGCGTTTATACCCAACAAATAGGTGCAAACGGTGGCCGCGTGCAGTCGCCCGATGGGCAGATTACCATTGATATTCCCGCTGGTGCACTCAGCGCCAATGCATCCATAGGCATTCAGCCCATCGCCAACGAAGCGCCATTGGGTGCAGGCAATGGCTACCGCCTGACGCCCGAAGACGTGAATTTTGCCAAGCCCGTTACCATCACCATGAAATACGGGGCAGACCTACAGCCCGGCCTTTGCTGGATAGCCACACAAAAGAGCGACGGAACCTGGCTGGGCTACCGCAATACCATAACGGATGAAACGGCCAAAACACTATCCGTACAAACCAACCATTTCAGCGATTGGGTTACAGGCAAGCTGATAGACTTCCGGCTGGCGCCCCAAAAGGCCATCGTTAAAACAAAAGGACAGGTGCAACTGTACGTAAACGGTTTTGCCAAAACCAAGGGTACGGCGCAGGAAGAACTGGATGATTTGGCACCGCTTACCCCGATATACCCAAAAGATGTCGATGATGAGCGTTTGGCGCCCTTGCCGAAAATAACCGACCTGAGCACCAGGTTGGAGCAATTGAAGGGTTACAGGCTGGATTTTAAAGCATGGCGGCTGTCGCCGGCAGCGGGCAAACTACAGCCTTCCGGCTCCAAAGCCACCTATACGGCACCAGATCAGGTTCCCACACCCAGCACGGTGTCCGTATCCGTGGATATAGACGCTACACACGCCAACAAGACCACGAAGCTCATCCTGTTGAGCAATATAACCATCGTGGATAAATATTACGCCAAATTTGCCATCAATGGCGTTGAGTCCGTTTTTTCAGAGCGGGATATTGTCAGGCTCGACGGAGGTTTTCAGCCCACCGGCAATATGGCCGTATTATTTGTGAGCGGTGACGGGGAGCTTGGGATTACGTTTACGCATGCCGGTGACCAAAATACGATAACAATAGCTGTCGAGCGTCCGCAAGTCGGCAACTTACCCTTTTTAACAACCGCCACTCCAACAGGTAACGTTGCCATCATTTATCAGAAAGCGCAAAGCACCGATGGGTACGCCGGTGCCAGCGATGAGTTGCTAAAAGATGGCAATGGCTGCAAACGCGGGAGACCCTCCACCGGATCGCTCACATTGACGGAATATAAAAATGAAAAAGGAGCCATCGTATCCGGAAGTTTCAGCGGTACCCTTTGGAATACGGGCGATGTAATGGCTTGCAAAAATGAATCGGTGGAGATATCAGGCGAGTTTGTCATGCCTGTGAATAAGTTCCAATAATCAATAAGGTAAAGCACGTAAACAACCATGAAATCAATAGTGGTATTCTACGGCGGACGTTAGCAAAATGATTCAATGATTTGATGACTAAAAGGATTCAAACAGCAATGAAAACGGTACAATCACTTTTTGCGGTACTGCTGTTCGTGGTGGGCAGCAATAGCCAGGCACAATCTGCGCGGGAGGCTTACGCCGATCTCGACATCGGCTGGATGAAGAAAATCGAATTTAACACGCCGCCCAAACCGATAACCATCGATACCCGAAGCTATACGGCAAAACAGATCGGGTACGCCCAGGCCATGCTCACCTGGATACAGCAGACCTATACACCGAAAGGAATGTTCGGCGAACTGAGATTGCACATCTTTGAGCCAGACAAATCCGAACCGGTAACGAGCATGGACTATGACTACAACGAAGCGGAAAAAAATAACCGGAATGCCTGGCCGAATTATTACGGAGCTTATGCCAAATTATCGCTCTTCCTGAAAAAAGATGCCAACGGAAAATGGATGCCGGAAACCGGCCATCAAATCAGGTGGTTGATCGAGGCGAACGGAGTGGAAACCATCTCGAAGCAAATAGTTTCGCTGTCTACGCCCAATGAATATTATTTTTTAATGCCGCGCTATGAGGTCGGATTGAAAGGGTCGCTCGACAAAACCTGGTATGCCGAGGCGGCGGAATTCCGGAATTTTACCAACCACCCGAATCTGAAAAACTACGACCACTATTACATCCCGAGCGGCCAGGTTACCGATGGGAGAGATGATTTTTATACGGTCATTATGACGAAAAACCGCCAACCCTTGCCGTTTGAGCAGGTTACGGTCGGTGAATTTATCAGGCAAGTGGAAAAGCAGCTTCCACAGATGTACCAGATAGCCATCAATGGGGGCAGCAAAGACATTGATCTGAAAGCCAGGGCAAACAGCGGGTTTCAGGTTTTCAAAAACCGGTTCGCTGTAAAGGCCAACGAAAAGGTGTATCTGTCGGAAAACAGCCAGCCCGGTCTTTTTGATTTTGTCAATGCGGAAGAAAATTCCACGTTCCCCTGGTTCCAGACGGCATCCGGAGCCTATGAAAATCGGGATGGCTATCCTACTTTTTTCCCCTTGCTGAAACTTAAAAAAGGTGTGCAGGAAGCCTGCGCTTCCGGCGATCCGCAATGGATCGTGATCCGGTGGCCTCCGCCGCCGAGCAAAGATCTTGCGGGCGACATCCATTACATGGATGCTATCCTAAACCGCTTTAACTATGATTACATGTACCGGTATTTTTTCGGGGATGAAAAACCCACAGCACCTTACAAGCCTTTGGATGCCTATCGTTAAAAGCGTCAAACCCGGCATAGACCCTCCCGAAAAGCGACCGTAAACAAGATTTTGAAAGAAAACACCGCCGAGCGGTTCGCTAAGCAGGCGGCGGCAAACGTGCAGGAAGACGCTTTTTTAATCGATCGGCCATACGATTTCCCGAAACTATCGCGTTCTATAGTTGTTTAACCTATTGTTATGACAAATTCACGACGCGATTTCTTGCAAAAATTGGCGGTTTCGGCCATGGCCGCACCATTCTTGACCACCTATGGCGCATCGGCGCATCCCCAGGTGAATCCGGTTCCCGACCGCCAAGGCCCGGTATTGCGGGTGGCGCTGATGGGATTGGGCGGCTATGCCTCCCGGGTGGCCGAATCGATGCAAGCGTGCAAGCGGGCCAAGATAACCGGCCTGATCAGCGGCACGCCGGCAAAACTCAAGGAGTGGGGCGCAAAATACGACGTGCCTGAAAACAGCCGCTACAACTACGAAAGCTTCGACGCCATCAAAGACAACCCCGAAATAGACGCGGTGTACATCATCACGCCCAATTCCCTGCACCACGGGCAGGCGCTGCGGGTGGCCGCGGCCGGCAAACACGTGATCTGCGAAAAGCCGATGGCCCTAAACGCGGCCGAAGGCGAGGAAATGGTGGCGACCTGCAAGGCGGCCGGCGTGCACCTGTTGGTGGGTTATCGCATGCACTTCGAAGCCAAAACCCTCGAAGTGGTACGGATGCGGCAGGCGGGCGAATTCGGCAAGATCCTGTTTTTCCAAGGGCAATGCGGCTTCCGAATCGGAGACCCTAACCAATGGCGGCTCGACAGGGCGCTGGCCGGCGGCGGCGCGCTGATGGATATCGGTGTATATGCCGTCAATGGCGCCCGCTACATGGTAGGCGAAGAACCGAATTGGGTAACGGCCCAAGAGACCAAAACGGATGCCGCGAAATTCAAGGAAGGCGTGGATGAGACCATCACGTTCCAGCTGGGCTTCCCGAGCGGCGCCGTGGCCTCATGCCTATCGTCTTACAACATTCGCTTCCTGGATCGCTTTTTCCTGACGGGCGAAAAGGGATTCGCCGAAATGCAGCCGTCCACGGGCTATGGCCCCATCAAGGGACGCACGCATGAGGGCGAGCTGACGCAGCCGCATGCGACGCACCAGACCGTGCAACTAGACGAAATGGCCGCCATCATCCTGGACGGCAAGCAGCCGATCGTGCCGGTAGACGGCCAGGAAGGGCTCAAGGACCTGAAGATCCTCGATGCGATCTACCGCGCCTGCGCCACCGGCGACCGACAGCCGCTCCAGTTAGGCTGATCCGACGGCACGGCGCGCGCCGGGGTCAATGCTCTTCGTTGAAATAGACCTTGTAATAGTGCATGCCTTTCTCGTCGTCAAACCCTTTCTCGATGTATTCGCGTTTGCCGTGTACGTAGATATGGAAGTTCTTGTCGAGTTTCAGCACGCTCTTGTAGGCGGTGTTGGCTTTCTTGACCGCTTGGCTTGAAATGCCGAACCCATCGCCCATCGGCGCATCGAATTCGCTTTCGAATTGTTGCCTATAATCATTGAACAGGCTGGCTGCCTGCGGATTGCCCAACACCACTTCCTCGAATTCGGCTTGCTTGAACGTCTCGTTCTCCTTGAAATAATCCATCGACCGATTGAGCAAATCGATCTTGTCGGTGCGCTCCAGCTCGAACTTCGTGTCCAATTCCTCGTTCACGAACTTCTTGTACACCTTAAGGAAATTGCCGGTCTGGTTGTATGCGTCATTGCGCACGCGCACACCCAGGAAGTCATCCTTCCAATACGCGGCCTCCTGCTTGTTGGTCTGGTCGACCACCAATACCTTGTATCCCTCTTCGCGTTCGGTGTTGACGATCAGGCACCCCTTGTCCAATTTATTGATGTTGATGGCCTCCTGCTCGTACCCCAGGTCGAAAGCGCCCTGTACGGGCGATACCGTGAGGTAGGTTTCCTTGTTCTCGGACTTGAACAGGCCGATGGCCTCGTGCAATTCGCCCTCGAGCTGCACGTCGCGCAGGTGCACCACGTAGAGTTCGCCGGCCTTGATGTTGGGATGGTTGGACGACTCGAACAGGTGTTTGCCCACCTGCTGCCCGAAGGCATGGAAATCGGTCTCGCCTGCGAAGAATGCCGTGGCGAAATGGTACAATTCGTTCAAGGCCAGCGTGCCGCTGCTATGGAAAAGCCGATATACCTCGTTGACCCGCTCAAAAGGCCCCAGGAAATACTGCTTGAGCAATTGCGACAGCAATTCGTCTTCAAGCGCGACCGGCTGCTCGCTCAGTACGTAAAACTCGTCGCGCAGCTTGTTGCCCACCCGGTGGATGGCCAGTTGCTCGATGTTGGAATCTGAATGGAAAAACATGTCTTCGTGCGGAGTTGGTAACCAAAGCGACGAAGATAATCATTGTGCCAGCAATTGCACAGAAAGTTGCGTATTTGGGATAAAAATTTCATTTTTGGAAACTATGGATACTAAAACTACACTTCCCCTCCTATCGAGCGAGGAGCAGCGCGTCTTGGGCGTTTTGATGGAAAAGGCACGGGCCACCCCCGAGTACTACCCCCTGACCCTGAATGCCCTGGTTGCAGCCTGCAACCAGAAGACCTCGCGCAAGCCCGTGGTGAACTACGACGACAGCACGGTCATCGGCACGTTGGATTCCCTCCGAAAGAAGGGGTTGGTGTCGACCGTGACCGGGGGATCCAGCCGCGTCACGAAGTACAAGCACAATTTCGCCGTGGTGTATCCCATCGTCCCCGCCGAGGTGACGATCATCTGCTTGCTCCTGCTTCGCGGGCCGCAGACACCCGGCGAGCTGAACACCAACTCCGGCAGGCTGTTCGAATTCGAGTCGCTGGAAGAGGTGCAATCCTACCTGGACAACCTGGCCGGTGGCGAATCGCCGTACGTGAAGCAACTCGCCAAGCGGCCTGGCCAGAAGGAGGCCCGTTATGCGCACCTGCTGGGTGGCGAAGACATCGTCGACGACAGCGACCTGGATTACGCCGATGGCGGTCCGTCGGCCGAACTGGTCGCCCGGCTGGCCAAAGTGGAGGCCGAACTCGCTACGCTCCGTGCCGATTTTGACAATTTAATGCAACAATTGGCATAACGCGAGAACAAGCGTTTGTTTTTTTTGTTAACTTTACGGGAGTATACACCAATTCTCCGTCATTATGGAAACTAAGACAGGCGCATACCGCCGCATACTCATCGCTACGGATGACAGCGAGTGTTCAAAAAAAGCGTTACAGCACGGCCGTGACCTGGCCGGGATCATGGAGTCTTCGGTGGCACTGATCCACGTGATCGAACCCACCTCACCGACCAACTACGGTGCCGACCCGCTGATGGGCCAGCAACCCATCATCATCCCCGAGACCACCGAGATCCAGGAAGAAAGCTCGAGGACGATGTTGGAAGAGATCAGCAAAGGATTCCAGGATATCGGGGCTGTTTTTACCTTCAGTCGCATCGGCAACCCGAAACAAGAGATACTGGCCGTAGCCAGCGAATGGGGGGCCGACCTGATCATCATGGGCACGCACGGGCGAACGGGCTTCGATCATTTCATTTCGGGCAGCGTATCGGAGGGGGTGACCCGCAAGGCCAATTGCCCGGTGCTGGTGGTGCCGGGCAAATGCTGACACATGCCTCCGGGAAATCGAAAGGCCCCCCGATGATGCATCTCCGAGGGGCCTTCTTAGGGTTTCCAAGAAATGGATATCGTTAGCTGCCCGCTTATTCGTTGTGCAACCAAGCCTTTTTAGCCAGCAATTCTTCTTCCGTTTCACGGATGTCCTCGTCATCCACGCAGCAGTCTACCGGGCAAACCGCAGCGCATTGCGGTTCGTCGTGGAAACCTTTGCATTCCGTACATTTATCCGAAACGATGTAATAGACCTCATCCGACAACGCCCCCTGCTCCTCATCCGCGTCGAGGGTATTCCCGTCACCGAAATCAATCACGCCCTTCAGCTCAGTCCCCTCTGAAAACCGCCAACTCACGCCAGCGTCATAAATGGCGTTGTTAGGGCATTCGGGTTCGCAAGCTCCGCAATTGATGCATTCATCTGTTATCTTGATTGCCATCTTTTAAAACACTATTTTTGTCACCTCATTCGGACCGCAAATCACTACAGAAAAAGTAGTCTTTTTTGACGACCGATTAAATTTCGCACAAATATACAATAATCTCGCGTAACACGCGATTCGGATTAACATTTTGACAAAGAAACAACGCATCGAGGCCTTCGTCCTATTGGGCGAATACCTGCTTTCAGACGACCCATCGCTCCAGCAAACCATCGAGTCGGCCCAAAACCGCAATGCCTGGTTTACGCCCTCGCATACCCGGAAGGCCGTGCGCGCCATCGGGAAAAACCTGACCGCCGACGGCCTCGGCCGGTGGCTGGCCCCCTACCCTTTTGACGGCGAAACGGAGAAAACCGTTGGGACGATCCTGGCGGGCAACATTCCGTTGGTCGGCTTCCACGACATCCTCTGTGCGCTCTGCGCCGGATTCCACGTGAACGTGAAGCCCGCCGCGGATGATTCCGGGCTTACCGCGCATGTACTGGAGCGGTTGTGCGCCTTGGCCCCGCATTTCTCCCACAAGCTGGCCATCGTAGACAAGCTCAGTGATTTCGACCTGGTCATCGCCACCGGAAGCGACAATTCGGCACGCTATTTCAACTATTATTTCGGCAGCAAACCGCACATCATCCGCAAAAACCGCAACAGCGTCGCCGTGATCGATGGCAGGGAATCGGCCGAGGAACTCCGGCTGCTCGGCCATGACATCTTCGACTACTTCGGCCTCGGGTGCCGCAGCGTATCCAAGCTGTTCGTGCCCGAAGGGTACGACATGCCCACGTTTTTCGCAGGCATCGAAGCCTTCCATCCTGTTTCGCATCACTACAAATACAGCAACAACTACGATTACAATAAATCCATCTACCTCATCAACGGCGACCTGCACCACGACAACGGCTTCCTGCTGGTGAAACCCGACCAACGGACGGCATCGCCGCTGGCGGTCCTCCACGCGGAAACCTACGACGACCCGGATTCGCTGGCCACCCGATTGGAAGCGCTGGCACCGCAGTTGCAATGCGTGGTCAGTACGCTCCCATTGGCCATCCGCACGCCTATAGTCGGATTCGGACAAAGCCAGGAACCCGCGCTGGATGACTATGCGGATGGCGTGAACACGCTGGATTTTTTGGCCGAACACCGATGAATCCTTTATCTTTCACCCAATTAATGCTAACTTTGCCACACCATGTATGTCATCAAAGTCAAGGGCGTGGCCAAGATACCCGATTATGTCCAGTTGCGCGATGACGCGTTTACGTTGCTGGCCTATTTCCGGGTAGACCGCCCAGACAAGTCCCTCGAAAAACTGGGATTGGGCGATAAAGCGGCGCAGATCATGGAAATTGTCAAGGCGATGCCCTTCGGGCAGATTAAACGATTAGAATTGTAACGATGATAGGCGATACGGTAATCACACTCAAGAACGTAGACATCTACCAACCCAAGCACTTGGTGCTCGCAAATGTGAACCTGAAGATAGACAAGGGCGAATTCGTCTTCCTCATCGGCCAAACCGGAAGCGGCAAAAGCAGCCTGTTGAAGATCATCTACGGCGACCTGCACATCGCTAGCGGCGAAGGGATGGTCGCCGGGTTCGACCTGAAGAAACTGGGCGCGCGCGATGTGCCGTTCCTGCGTCGCAAATTGGGCATCGTCTTCCAAGACTTCCACCTGCTCACCGACCGCACCGTCGAAAGGAACCTGGAGTTCGCGTTGCGGGCCACGGGCTGGAAGGACAGGGCGCTGATCAACAACCGGATGCTTGACGTGTTGGAGAAAGTGGGGCTGCGCTCCAAACTGAAGAAGATGCCCCATGAATTGTCGGGCGGCGAGCAGCAACGCGTGGTCATCGCCCGCGCCTTGCTGAACAACCCGGAAATCATCCTGGCCGATGAGCCGACCGGAAACCTCGATCCGGAAACGTCGGAAGAAATCGTATTGCTGCTGAAAGACATCAGTCGGTCTGGCACGGCCGTGCTGATGGCCACGCACGACTACCAGATCATCCGCAATATGCCGTCTCGCATCATCCGTACGAGCGATGGCGCGTTGCTGGACAATGTGTCAATATGACCCCCTGAAAAACTGACAGGGTGTCGGTGTTTCATCATTGGCAACGAAATTGAACAACCAAACGGCTGACAAGACAGTGACAATTTATGGCGAAGAACAAGAAAAAAAGCGAGGAAGAAGAAGACATCGTGGCAGATACCGCATCCAACGGTGAGGAGCCTACCCTTGAACAGCAACTGAACGCTGACCTGGCCGTTGCCAACGACAAATACCTGCGTCTATATGCCGAATTCGACAACTATAAACGCCGAGTTGCCAAAGAGCGCATCGAACTCATGCAAACCGCCGGCAAGGACATCATTGCCAACCTGCTGCCGGTCATCGATGACTTCGATCGGGCGCTGAAGGCATTCGAGACCGCCTCCGAAATCGCGCCGTTGAAAGAAGGCGTCTCGTTGGTAGGCCATAAACTGAAGAACATCCTCACCCAGCAAGGGCTGAAGGAAATGGAATCGATCGGCAAACCGTTCGACGCCGAATTGCAGGAAGCCATCACGAGCATCCCCGCCCCCAACGACGACCTGAAGGGCAAGGTCATCGACGAAATCGAAAAAGGATACTTCCTGCACGACAAGGTACTGCGCCATGCCAAGGTGGTTGTGGGCGGCTAACGGATAAACAAGCATGTCAAAACGAGACTACTATGACGTATTGGGCGTTTCGCGCAGTGCGGACCAAGCGGAAATAAAGTCGGCCTACCGCAAACTGGCCATCAAATACCACCCCGACAAAAACCCGGACAACCAGGAAGCCGAGGAAAAATTCAAGGAGGCCGCGGAGGCCTACGAAGTGCTCAGCAACGCCGAGAAGCGGCAGCGCTACGACCGTTTCGGTCACGCCGGTGGCGGAAACGGCGGCTTTGGCGGCGGCGGCATGAACATGGAAGACATCTTCAGCCAATTCGGCGACATCTTCGGTGGCGGCGGCAGTCCGTTCGAGAGCTTCTTCGGCGGCGGGCAACGCGGTGGCCGTCGCGTGGCCAAGGGATCCAACCTACGCATCAAGGTGAAGCTCACGCTCCAGGAAATCGCCAAGGGCGCCGAGAAGAAAATCAAGGTAAACAAGCAGGTGATCTGTACCACCTGCGACGGAAGCGGCGCAAAGGACAAGTCGTCTTTCCACAACTGCCGTACCTGCGGAGGTACCGGCGCGGTACGCCGGGTCACGAACACCATCCTCGGCCAGATGCAGACCACCAGCACCTGCCCCACCTGCAATGGCGAGGGCGTGGAGATTTCGGCGAAATGCACGTCTTGCCACGGTGACGGATTGATACGCGGCGAGGAAACCATCACGATCAACATCCCGGCCGGCGTAAGCGAAGGCATGCAGCTGTCCATGAGCGGAAAGGGCAATGCGGCCCCGCGCGGTGGCGTACCGGGCGACCTCATCATCCTGATCGAGGAAGTGCCGCACGAAACCCTGAAACGGGACGGCGTGAATGTGGTGTATGACCTCTACATCAATTTCGTGGATGCGGCGTTGGGCACGAGTGCCGAAATCCCGACCATCGACGGCAAAGCGAAGATCAAGATCGAATCCGGCACGCAGGGCGGAAAGATTTTGCGGCTCAAGGGAAAGGGCATACCGGAGGTCAACTCCTATCACAAGGGAGACCAACTCGTATACGTGAATGTCTGGACACCCAAGGCCGTGTCGTCCGAAGAAAAGGAACTCCTGGAGCGCCTGCGCCAGTCGCCCAACTTCAAACCGCAGCCGGGAAGGAACGAAAAGACGTTTTTTGAACGGATCAAGGAGTACTTCGAATAATCACATTTGCAATAATTGACATATGATGTCAAAAAGTCAAAACGGCAGTCGGCCCTTGCGGCCTCGCTGCCGTTTCGCATTTTACTGACAATCCTTCCGAACGACCTTCCTCCTTTTGCATAGCGAAAAACCGCGAATAAAAAGAATATCTAGCTCGCTTTCGGCTAAATCGCAAAAGCGACATCGCGATGACAAAGCCGACGATTCCATGACCAACTTTGGCACTGCTCTTGCATAACTGACCACAACAGTCAAATAGTTTAAAATTAAAAACAGACAACAGGGCTGGAGTTTAACTAAAATTTTTTAACATCATGAAAAAAGTATTATTGACCCTTACGGCTGCTATCGCAGTCACTTTCGCGGCTAACGCACAAACCGAAAAAGGCAAGACCATCCTGGGTGGCCAAGTAGGATACGACTACACCAAAGTCAAAGACGTGGATGGAAGCACACAATCCTTTTCAATCGTGCCTAACGTGGGCGTCTTCGTGGCCGATAACATCGCGGTAGGTTTAGGCTTCGGTTATACGTTCGCTCAAGTGGATGACGGTACCGACAAAGACAAAATCGGTGCTTTCCAGGCCGCGCCATTTGCACGTTTGTACAAGGGCGATGGTGACTTCAAGTTTTTCGGCCAATTGTCCGTGCCCATGGCTTGGGGTACGGCCAAAGAAAATGACACCAAATTGGGCACTACAGAAAGCTACGGCGTAGCGTTGTCGCCTGGTTTCGCATATTTCCCGACCAGCAAGATTGGCGTTGAATTTTCGGTAAGAGGCCTGTACTACCAAAGCAACAGCACGAAACCCGATGGCGGACCGAAGGCCACCACGAGCTCTTTCGGTCTGAACGCAAACTCGTTGGCTCCGAGCATCGGCATCCAATTCTACTTCTAAGCATCGCTTGGCGAAGGCAAACGGGCCATCTGGGACGAAACCCAGGTGGCCTTTTTGTTTTCCCGGCAAATAGTTGGTACCTTTGCTTCAGAATGCACGGGGTGCTCCACGGATCATGGAGCTGAGATGATACCCGATACCTGATTTGGATAATGCCAACGTAGGGATGCACGCCGCACGCCACGCTGTTCTGCCGCTACATTTTCCCTATCCATTATCCATCAGTTTGCATCACCGATAAGGAGCGAACATGGAAATCAAACAAGCAACTGGGGTGCTCATTCCCCAACAGCAGCAAAATTGGCAGGGACGGCCGGAATGGTTTTTCAACCGCGAACATACCGACACCTACGAACAATGGTATGAAGGACGTTACAAACGGGCCGAAATCTGGCAGAAAAAAATCATGGAACAGCTGGTCTCCAAAGACCGCCGCGTAAAGACGCTTTTGGAATTCGGCTGCGGCACCACGCGATTCACCCGTTGGTGGAAAGAGATCGGCATCGAGGCGACTGGCGGCGACATTTCACCCTTGATGCTGTCGCAGGCCATCCACCTGTTTGATGGCGACCTGGTGATGGCCGATTCGCATCATATGCCGTTCAAGGACCACACCTTCGGATCCCTGGCCTTCATCACCACCTTCGAGTATTACAAAGACCCGGTGCAGGTGATCCGGGAAGCTGCCCGCGTGGGCAAATACGGCATTGCCATGGGCATGATGAACCGTAATTCACCCAAGGTGCTGCGGCGGCGCGTGCAACAGCTATTCGGCAAAAATCCATTTTACGTCACGGCCACGTTTTACACCCCGAAGATGCTCACCGACATCATCCATCGGGCACTGGAGGGCAGACGCTACACCATCGAGTGGACGTGCACGGGCCTGCCCAAGTGGTTTCCCGTACAGCAATGGAGCATACCGGTCGGCGATTTCTTCGGCCTGTACGTACGATTCAACGATGTGGATTAGATGGATAGGCGGGCAGGGAAAATAGGCCACCAACTGGTGGAGCGGTTCATACGCGAAAATAGCGGGCATCACCGGCCGGAAGTGGCATCCGGACCGGCGTTCGGGGTCGATGTCGCCGTGGTCGATTTGCCCGGCGGACAGGCCATGGCGCTCACCAGCGACCCGCTTTCGCTGATTCCATCGCTGGGGCTGGAAGAGTCGGCTTGGCTATCGGTCCACCTGATGGCCAATGACATGGCCACGACGGGCTTTGCGCCCCAATACGGGCAATTCGTGTTGAACATGCCAGCAGGCTTCCCGAAAGCCGAGTTCGAGCGATATTGGGCATTCATCCATCGGTTCAGCGCAGCCATCGGCTTGGCGATCACCGGTGGCCACACCGGCTTTATCGAGGGACAGAACTCCACGATAGCGGGTGGGGGCACCTTGATCACGGTTGCTCCCCGCGCATCCATATTGACCGCTTCACTGGCCCAGGCCGGCGACACCATCCTCGTGACGAAGACCTGTGCGCTGTCTGCCGCCGCCATTTTGGCAAAGAGTTTCCCGCAGACCGTCAAAATGCGCGCGGGCACAGCACATTACCTGCATGCATGCGCCTCGTTCTACGAGACCTCCTCCCTACCGGACGCCCTCGCGGCCGTGGGGGAACACCGCGAACACGACGACATCACGGCCATGCACGACGTGACCGAAGGCGGCGTACTGGGCGCCATCCATGAACTCGCCACGGCCTCACGCAAGGGAGCCGTCGTCGATTACCACCGGCTTCCCATCGGCGATGCCCAGGCGGCGGTTTGCGACGTGTTCGCTTTGGATCCTACGCGTTGCATCGGTGCCGGATCGATGATCATCACGTGCAAGCCCACCGCCACGGGCGAGGTCATCAGCCGCTTGGCAGGCCATGGGATCGCCTGCACGGCAGTGGGCCGCGTCAAACCTTACGCAAGCGGCCTACACGTGCTGCGAGACAACGTCCTGACCGAATTCATTTACCAGGAAGAGGACCCCTATTGGGCAGCCTTTTTCAAAGCGATCCAACTGGGATGGAAATAGGCAAGGGCATATACCTCGTCATCGATCCTTCGATGGAAGAACGCGTCCTGTTGGAAAAACTGGACGCACTCTTGGACCCTCGCATCGCAGCCGTGCAGCTTTGGGACAATTTTCCGGCTGGGCGTATCATCGAACCCCTCATCCGACATGTCTGCGGGCGTTGTTCGCCGGTTGGCATCCCAGTCTTCATCAACAACCGGTGGGAATGCCTGCGGCGCACGCCGGTGGATGGCGTCCACTTCGATGAGATCCCGCCCGACTTCGCGGCCATCAAACGAGCGGTGGGCAGACCGTTCGGGGCCGGCCTTACTTGCAACAATGACCTGGCGGCGGTGCGTTGGGCAGCGGCGAACGGGATGGATTACATCTCCTTCTGCTCGATGTTCCCTTCAACCACCGCCACCAGCTGCGAACTGGTCGGACTCGATACCGTCCGTGAGGCCAGACGGTTGTTCGGCGAACGGATTTTCCTGGCCGGGGGAATACGTCCCGGAAATGTGGCCCAACTGACCGGCCTGGGCCATGACGGCATCGCCGTCGTATCGGGGATCATGCACGCGCAAGACCCGAAAAAGGCCCTTGATGCGTATTACGAAAATATAACTAGAGACCATGAGAATTGAAACCATCAACAAGCTGTGCTGCCCCTTCGACAAAGCGGACCTGGCGCTGACGATCGTCGGCGAGCGGACAGACGGCAACGTCACCGACGGTTTCCTGGTATGCCAGGAATGCCGCCGGCTCTACCCCATCGTCAAGGGGATCCCCATCATGAATCCCGATGAGTACCGCGAACCCGAATTGGAAAGGCCTTTGCTGGATCGGTGGCAAAAGCACCTCGAGGGCAAGGGCCTTGACGGCTTCAAGCTGGTGGAAGGTTAGGCAAGCCGCAACGGCCGAAAGGCGAAGAAGTCCAAAAAAGTATTATATTGCGGGCTAATTGCTAAATTTCCATCGTATGAATCCGTTTTTCGCCTTCATCGCTTTTACCCTTGCCGCGACGCATGCATTGCCGTGCTTCTCGCAATCGGAGAGCCTGTTCAATGGCAAGGACCTTGACGGCTGGCACGTAGACGTTCCGGCCATGGACGGCGACCCGAACGTCGCCAGCCCATTCATCGTACGCAATGGGCTGTTGGTAAGCCTGGGTAACCCGAACGGGCACCTCATCACCGACCGCTCTTTCAGCAACTATCGCTTGGAAGTTGAATACCGCTTTCCCGGCAATCCGGGTAATTGCGGGGTACTGGTTCACGCCTCCACCCCGCGCATCCTGTACGACATGTTCCCGCAATCCATCGAAGTGCAGATGATGCACGAAAACGCCGGCGACTTCTGGTGCATCCGCGAAGACATCACCGTGCCCGACATGGAGCGCAGGCGTGGGGCGAAGGCAAACTGGGGTACCTCAGAAGGCAAGGAACGCCGCATCAAGAACCTCACCGACGGGTCGGAGGCCCCACTGGGCGAATGGAACCGCATGCAGATCGAGGTCCTGGACCGGCGCGTACGGGTGTGGGTGAACGGCGACCTGGTCAATGACGGTTATGATGCCACGGCGAACGAAGGCCGCATCGCCCTGCAAGCCGAAGGTGCCGAAGTGGAATTCCGGAAATTGATGCTGACACCGATTAAGGAACTTTCGGAAAAGGTCCGCCCGTCAATCGTGGTGGGTGAGCAGCAGTAACAACGGCAAGATAAACGATACGGGCCTGTGGCGTTTTGCCATAGGCCCGTTTCATGATTTATACGATCTGACAAGTGCCGCCACGCGGGCGGCTATTTCATGATCGTGAGGTTGCCGTTATTTTCAACCACCTCATACAACACCGGATAAGACGGCGCGTCATTGGGTGCATGGTAAGAAATCATCAGGCGTCCCGACGCCTTGAACAGCATGGCGTGCCCGCCGTGGTCATCGTTGATGGGGGTGTCATCCAGCGTCCACGGACCGGCCAACTCCCCGCTCACCGACCGCGCCACGCCGATGGCGTACTTGCCGGCTTTCGTGAAGCTAGACCACAGCATCAGCAGGTGCCCGTTCATCGCTTTATAAACGAAG
The DNA here is from genome assembly GCA_037190485.1 of Parapedobacter sp. Lineage (GTDB taxonomy): Bacteria > Bacteroidota > Bacteroidia > Sphingobacteriales > Sphingobacteriaceae > Parapedobacter. The sequence continues at coordinate 424,237 of JBBCJB010000006.1, read as the reverse complement.
GGGGCATCCGTGACGTATCCCGTGGTGCCATGGGCCGTGATCGTGCCTGTCCAGGCAGCCGACCCGGCATTAAACAGCAGGATCGGTTCCCCGACAGCGCTTTTCAGATCGGCCGAAAGCTGCTGCAGGTAAATCTCGCCGTTGCCGACTTCGAGCCATTCGCGGCAGAAAAGCAGCCAGGGTGTACCGGCATCATCCACGTGCAGCGACCCGTCCAGACACATCCAATCGGCAGGCGTGACCGGGCCGTTCACCAAGGGTACGAACCCACTGTCGGGTTTGTCAGACACGAGGATCGACGTGCCCCGCTTTTTGCCGGGCGCACTGAACGTGGCGAACAGGTAATACTTGCCCTTGTAAAAGTAGGCATCGGGTGCCCAGAAATCTTCCTTGCCCCAAAAGTCGGCGCCTGCAACGAAGGCATTGCCCTTGTCCTTCCAGCGTTTCAGGTCCTTGCTTTCGTAGACCTTGAATGCCGGTTTGTTGTTCAGGTGCACGTAGTACAGCTCGGTAACCGGGTCCTGCACGATGAACGGATCGCGTCCTTGGAAACTTCCGTACGGGATATCATATCCCTCATCCTCGGGAGGCTGGCCCCCTTCCGGGTCGCCCGACTTGGAACACGAACACGCTGTCATGAAACACAGCAACCCTATCCCCAGCACTACCTGCTTGACAATTCCATTCATTTTCATCATCGTATTATCTGCTTTAGTTATATCCATCGTTCTGTACAAGGTTTGGGTTTTCGATCAATGCCCAATTGGGTACCGGGAAAAGCAGGTTTTTGTTGGACGCATGGCTGCCGCCATGCTGGCGTGCCGCATCCAGGTACGATCCATGACGGATCAGGTCTTCCCGCCGGACGCCTTCCCACCACAATTCCCAGCTCCGCTCTTGCAGTATCCTGTCGCGCAAAAGCCCTTTGTTTGCATAGTCGGCCAGTTGCAACCGGAAATCCTGCGTTCCGCCATCCGTCTGCTTTTGCTTGATGACCAAGTCGTCGATCCAAATGCCATAATCACCACCCGTATTGCCCAACGCGAAAAAGAGCACGCTGCCCCCGGTGGTATGCGCCGCATTCAGGTCGAAGCTGACCTGATGCGCCGCCCCCGCCGACAAAGATATGTTTTCGGTGTGGGCAACAGATCCCTCGGCACGGATACTGAAATCCACCTGTCTGTCGGCCATTGCCGTAAAACTGACGGTGTAGGTCTTTCCTTGCTCCACCGCGATGTTGTCTGCACGCACCTGGATGGCCCACCACTCCGTACCTGACCTGGCTATGGCCAGGTGCAGCGAATTGCTTGCCGATACCTCTGCATTGGCCGCGGTGCGATAGCTCAGTTCCGCTTGGTCGGCCTGGTAGTTATTCACGCTGATCCCACCAACGACATTCCCTTCAAACGCGCCCTCGAACCGCTCGTGCAACAACGTCACCTCGGGCGTTGGCAATTCGCCACCAAAGGCCCGCGTACGTACGGTATTGATCAAGTCGATGCTTTCCTGGTTGGGCCCGTTCAGCTCATTGAGGATTTCGGCTCGCGCCAGCAACGCATCCGCGTAACGGAACACGACTTGGTCGTTGCCTGCCCATTGCCCGGGATTATTCGGGTCTTCGGGGTATTTGAACGATAAACCGCCCGGTTCGCCGGCCGCACGCATATCCACTTCACCGCCCGCTTTGGATGGGTATTTCGCCAGGATGGCGTCGCGCCGCTTGTCGCCAGGCTCGAAGCTGTCGTAAAATGACCAGGGCACCCGCCAGCCATTCCAAGCAGCGTAATCCACGCCCACCGACGACCGGAAGTCAGGAGGAAGCATATTGGAAAAGAGCAACAAGCCGAAGCCTTCGCGGGGTTCGCTGGTTACGACAAAGATCAGTTCGCTGTTCCCTTCATTGGCCACGGAAAACACCTGCTGGTAGTTGGGCTGCAAGGCATACCCTAAGCCCGTAAGCTCCGTACTTACCTCGAGTGCCTGCTGCCATTGCTTTTCGTTCATGTAAAACTTCATGAGCTTCATGAGCGCCGCTCCCTTCGTGCACCGTCCGTAGTCCTGTTGCGACACGGGCAGCAGGTCTGCGGCTTCGCGCAGTTCGCGCGCGATGAAATCGGTCATCCATTCTTTCGTTGGGCGCTCGGGCCGATAATCGGGCGATGGGTTATACGCGCGATCGCGGTCAACAATAATTGGCAATGGGCCGTAAAAGTGATACAGGTCGGCAGCGAAGAAACCGCGCAGGCATTTCAGCTCGCCGATGTATTTGTTCTTGACCGCATCATCCACCGGCGACTCCTTGATCTTTTCGATCATGTACGTGGCACGGGTTACCGCTGGCATAACGCTTTCGTAAAAACCGTACACCATCTTTTCGCCGATGATCCAGTTCAAGGTCTGGAACGCATCCCAACTCCATTTGGTCATCCATTCGCCCGTGGCAACCTCGTTCATGACGAAGGCGGAGCCATCCGATACGCGATAGGGCCCCCAGCCGTTGGTCTTGAGCTCCCAATAGATACTGGTGGTCGCCGCTCGCAGATCGCTCTCGTTCTGGAAGAAGTTGTTCGGCGCTATCCGATCGTAAATAATGGGTTCCAGCTGCTTCTCGCAGGAGGAAAACACGACCCCAAAAACCAATATATAATTCAGTAATCTCTTCATGTCGTTTAAAGTGTTAGATTCAACCCCAGCGAAAATGCGCGTTGCAGTGGGTAGGGCGCGCTATTGTCCTCCACCTGCGGATCGAGGCCCGAAAAGCCCGTTAACGTGAACAGGTTCTGCCCGGTCACATAGACCCGGCACTGGCCGATCCCTTTGACGTGTCCGAAATGCCGCTTCAGGTCGTAGCCCAGCGTTACATTGCGCAATCGCACGTACGAGCCGTCCTCATGTCCGTAGTTGCCGTCTAGCAGATACGGGTTTCGGAAACCGCTTGGCACGGTGGCGCCGGTGTTGTCATGCGCCCACCGATCCCGGATCGTTGTCAGGAAATTGTTGCCGTCCTTGATCTTCAGCACCTCGTTTTGTGCACCATACCAGAAATTGAGGTGCGACCAGCGCTTGGCACCTAGCGCCGCATAGAAGAAAAACTGGAAATCGAAACCTTGGTAAGCAAACTGATTGCCGAGGCCCATCGTGAATTTCGGATCGTTAGATCCGATCAGTACCATGTCATTGACATTGATCCGGCCATCGCCATCGACGTCGCGGACTTTCATCATGCCGGGCACCGCCTGCGGCATGTGCGGCACCACTTCGCCCGGCTGGATGATTCCTTCCGGGATGAATTCGAAGATGGCGCGGATGGGATCCGTTGCCGACTGATAGGGCGCCAGGATCACATCCGGGCTCCGCTCCAACCACTTATCGCGGAAGGAAGTCAGGTTGAACGTGGTGTTCCACGACAACGGTCCGCCCAGGTTGACGCTGCTCACCGCCAACTCCAGCCCTTTGCTCTGGGTACGTCCCAAGTTGGCGGGCACCGAGCCGACAATCGAATTCGACATGAGCCTACGCGAGCCCAACAAGTCGTGGATTTCCTTGTAAAACACCTCGACGCTGCCTTGCAGCCTGTTCCTGAAAAATCCGTAATCCACCCCTAGATTATACTCGGTGGTGGTTTCCCACTTCAGGTTGGGATTGGCGAGCTGCGACAGGTTCACCCCTGTGTTTTCAATGCCCGAAAAAATGTAGTTCCTTCCCGAGGCGTCGTAATATTCATACGCATTGTTGCCGATATTGCTATTGCCCGTCTGCCCGGCGCTCACGCGCAGCTTCAGGTCCGAAACCCAATCCACATCGTGCAAAAACGATTCCTCGGACATGCGCCAAGCGAAGGCTGCCGATGGGAAAAAGCCATACTTGTTATTCTCCCCGAACTTATCGCTTCCGTCCAACCGGGCCGTCGCCGTAAATAGGTAGCGGTCATTGATCGCGTACTGCAAACGCCCGAAATAGGAGGCCAGCACGGATGTTCCCCGGTAGGAATCGATACCGGCCAGCCCCTCGCCTACCGATAGTTTGTTGAACAGGAATGCATCGGTGAAAAAATCGTAGGCATACAGGATCAACCCTTCGTTGTTGAAGTGCTGGTAGGAATAACCGGCCACGCCGCTCAGGCTGTTCCGATCGTTGTTAAACCGGCGGTTGTAATTGAACGTGGCTTCGAAAAGGTAATCGGTCTTTTCGATTTCGTTGATGTTGGCTACGCCGTTCTGTCCCTTGCCGTACATGAACGTTTTCGGCAGGTAGTTTTTGCGTATGCCACGATCGTTGTCGAAGCCTACCGACACCTTGAACCCGGCATAGGGGTTGATACGGGCGTTGGCAAACGAATTCAGCAACCAGCGGGTATTGTCAGAAAAGTCGATGATGTCCAAGAATGAAAGCGGGTGCGGGATCAAGGCCTGCGAAGGATTGATGGGATACTCGCCATTGGCCTGCCGGACCGATCCAACGCCAGGGTTATAAATCATCGCCGACTGGATAAGGCCTGAATTCTCGTTCATGCCGCCGCCCAACGCGGCGTTCTTGTTGTGTATCTGGCTTCCCAAGAGCGAGACGCCATAATCGAGCCAGCGGTTTACCTGATGATCCAGGTTCAGCCTGGCTGAATACCGACGCAAGCCGGAAGAACGTACCACCCCCTGCTGGTCGAAATAGTTGCCCGACAGCATCAGCTTGATGTTGTCCGAACCGGCCGTCAGCGAGGCGTTATGCTGGTTGACCAGCCCTTGCTGCATGATCGCACCGTACCAATCCGTCCCACTCCGCGTATCGGCGATATCCTGATCTGAATAGCGCGGGATAAACGGGCTCACCACAGACGGGTCGGTATTGCCATAGGGGTGTATCTTGTTTACCATCAGGTATTCTTCGCGCAAGTAGCGATTGGTTTCGGTCTTCAGGTCGCGGGCACTCAATAATTCGGGCCTTTCAGCGATCTGCTGCACCGTGAAATCGCCGGCGTATTCAAAACGCACGGTATTGGCTGCGCCGCGCTTCGTGGTGATCAGGATGACGCCGTTCGCAGCCCGGGCACCGTAGATGGCCGTCGCGGATACGTCTTTCAGGATTTCCACAGACGCGATGTCATTCGGGTTAATGGTATTGAGGATGTTGCGCGAGCCCATGCTGTAGCGGTTGCCGCTACGGGGTTCGGTACTGTTATTGGACACCGGAAAACCGTCAATAACGATCAACGGATCGTTGCCCGCCCCCACGGATGCAGCCCCCCTGATGAGCAGCGTAGCGCCTCCTCCCGGCTGTGCGCTGTTTTCCATCACGGTTAGGCCCGCGGCCCTTCCCTCCAGCATCTGCGCCACGGACGGGTTGCCGGTCTTGACCAGCTGATCGGGCTTGACCGATACGATCGCTGCGTTCACATCGCTTTTGCGCTGCACGCCGTAACCCACCACCACGATCTCATCCAGACCGGTATTGCCGGCGGTAAGGACCACGTCCACTTCCGTGCGATCGCCAATCGGCACCTCGCGCGTGGTGAAGCCAACCATGCTCACGACCAGTGTGCCATTCGGTTCGCGCACCAGCATGCGGTATTGCCCGCCGCGGTCTGTTTGCGACACGGCACTGGCGACACCTTTGAGCCGTACGGTTGCCCCTTCCAACGGCCTGCCTTCGGCATCCGAGACCTTTCCCGCCACCTGGACCTGTTGAAACGCCTTACGCTCCCGCTTGGTGATGACTACATTGTTGTCAACGATCCGGTACCCGAGCCCCTGCCCTTCCAGACAGCGGTCCAACGCTTCGCGTAACGGCACATCATCGAGGTCGACCGACACCAACGTGGTCTGATCCAGCAATTCAGGGACAAAGAGGATGTTGTATCCGCTTTGTTTCCGGATCTCGTCAAAGATGCGATCCAATTTGACCGATCGCTGCTTGATCGTTATCTGCGCATGAGAAACCGCATGAACATGAAGTGCGGTAACCAGCAAAATGAAACAGGTAATCTTCATACCTATCAGTACTATCCTATATTTTTTATACATTTGGTTATTGGTTTTAAAATTGGATGCTCACGTTCAATTTTAGTAGTCGCCAATAGCTTCGGCTAGACTTTCGGGGGCGCTTCCAACACCCCCGTTAGTTTTTTTTGCCTACGCTATCTTGTTGGTGCAATAGGCTATCAATCCATGACCAGAATCCTCCTTCCTTCGATTTTGTAGGTAAACTGGCCAGTCTGTGCCATCACGCCAAGCAACTCTTCCACGGATTCGTAGCGCGATACGGATCCGCCAAGTGTCTTACCCGAAAAGTCGCCCTGTAGCACGATTTCCGCGTCATACCACCTACCGATGCGTTTCATCACCTCTGGGATATTATCCCGGTCGAACGAAAACAGGCCGGTGGTCCAAGCCATCGCCCGCTCGCCGCTGACCTGACGCACCGAAAGCCGCCCCGGCGCGCTGACGTCCATTACGGCCGCCTGGTCTTTAGCCAACACCACCTGGCTTCCTTCCCGCGACACACGTACAGTCCCTTCTGCAACGGTGGCCACCCATTCATTGTCGTCTTGATAGGCACTCACGTTGAACCGGGTGCCAAGCACCTCGATCAGCGTCTCGCCTGCTCGGACGCGGAACGGCCGTTCCGCATCCTTCGCGATCTCGAAGAACGCTTCGCCTTCCAAAATGACCTCCCTATTTGCCTGCGTGAATTCGGCTGGATAACGTAGCGTAGACCCCGCGTTCAACCACACCACCGTTCCGTCATCCATGGCCACACGGTACTGTCCACCACGCGGAATCCGCAATACCAATTCCGTACTTTTCGTGATATTGCCTACCACCGATTCGTCGAGTGCGGTGCCGTCGCGGTACGCGATCGTACCGTTGGCCATGGCGATGCCCTGTTCCGTATCCGCAAGTTCGAGCTGGCGGCCACCCGACCATTCCAACACCGCTTTGTTGCTGCCGGGCGCCAATGGATGCTGTACGGCGGTTTCGACCGGATCAAGGCCGGCTCGCCGGTTCGGATCCGCATCGAAGACCAACACGGCAACGGTAGCAAGGGCAAGCAGTATCACCGCCACCCCGGCCATACGCCGGTACATACGCACCACAGGCCTGCTCACGGCAGCCCCCTTGTACCTTACATCGGTTCGGATCCGATCGAACAGCATTTCCTTGTCGCCAAGCGGTACGTCAAACGATTGCGCCTGATCCCAAATGGCCGCGAAATCCGCCGCCGATACCTGTTCCTCGGCACACAGCCGGTCGAAGAGCTCATCGAACGCATCCCTGCTTATCCTGCCCGAGGCATAGCTTGCTAGCAAATCACGAAAACGTTGGTCTCGCCCCTCCATCGAAATAATTGATTTAATCCCTCAACAGGAAATGGTCCTGCTACTGTTATGGATTACGGATGCGAAGCGGGCAAAGGACTAGTCAACCGAAGAAAAAAAATGAAAAAATCAAGAAAGAAACCAAACCGCGGCCATCCAAGGCCGTCCGAATCTGCCTCAACGCACTGATAATATGATTCTTGACCGTATTTTTCGAAATCTGAAGTTGTTCGGCGATTTCCTCATGGGTAAGCCCCTGCTCGCGGCTCAACTGGTAGACACGGCGCTGCTGGGGAGGCAATTCGGCAACCACCTTGGCCACGTGTTCGGCCAGATTCCGCTCCAGGATGGTTTCTTCCGTCGTGTTGTCCTCAAGTTCCAGGCGCAACCACAGCCGCTCGCGCAACGCAGCGTCACTGCCGGCACTGCGCATCATATCGATAACCAAGCGTCGGGCTATCGTGAATAAATAGGCATCGATGGATTGGGCGGCATCGATATCCCGCCTGTTCGTCCACAAACGGATGAAGGTTTCCTGCACCACGTCATCGGCTTGGTCCCGGCTTTTGGTGAGTGAGTAAGCGAAGCGGTAAACCTTGGCGTACAACGAATCGTAAAGGGCCCGAAAAGCGGATTCGTCGTCCTGATTCAATCGCTCGATCAAATTTTGCCCAATCACCAACGCCATTATCGGTTTATAACCAGCTAAAAACTGCCTTCAAAATGCTTATTGTGGCAAAGTTATCATTATTATTGGATTTCCTGAAAGGGGCTGGATGGCCCTGCGGAACACGACAGGCCCTACGGCTGCCGTTGCGGCAAATCCCGGTACAGTTCCTTCGCTCGCTCGATCCGCTCGGCGATCCGATTTTTGAGATTGCGCGGGGACAGCACCTTGACGAACTCGCCAAAGCCGAGCAATTCGCGCTCAAGCTCGAAATTGAGCACCACGCAGATGCAGATGATGGCGCCTCCATCGTCCTGTTTCAACAGCTCCTGCGAGCCGTGCAAGGGTTTGGTGAGTACATACGGCGCATGCCGCGGATGCACCCAGAGCACGACCTTGCGGCCCCGGTCCCGCGCCGATTTGGTCACGCCGATGGTGTCATCGTAGTACCGGTCGAAATCGACGCCATCGTACTCCACGAATCCATCGGCGGCCATCTCCTGCACCTCCACCATGCGATCGAGCGCGAGCGTAACGATGGTTTTGCCCTTGCGCGGCTTGGCGATGAGGAACCAGCGGTTGCGGTACTCTTTCAGCAGATAGGGATAATAGACGGCTTGCCCGGGTACCGAGGCCTTGAACGACTGGTACTCGATGAGCAGCGGGATCTTGCGCACGATGGCCCGATGCAGCGGCGTAACGAAATGCAGCCCCTTGAGCTGGCCATTGCCTTCGAACTGGATATGGCTTCGACCACCGGCCGTGCGTTGTTGCAGGGTATTCTCCAATCGCGCCACCAGATCGCTCATGTCTTCGAAATACTGGAACCCGTTGAGCTGCCGTAAAACGGACACCACCTCGCGCATCTTGTCCAAATCGGCGTCTTGGATGGGCGAGTTGGAGATGCTGTAATCTGGGTCGGAATAGGCATAGTACTTGCGCTCACGTACCACGATGGGCGCGTTGTAGCCCAGCTTGTCGCTTCGCATCAATTGGATGTCGGCCTGGATGGTACGCCTACTCACCCCGTCGCGGATGCCTTCGTATTCATACAATGCTTCGGAAACCTTCTCGATCAGGCTTTCCAGGGTCCATTTCCGGTAGCGGTTGCCTAGGCAACCGTCGATGGTTTTGTAGCGGATGAGCGCCAATTTATTGGTGGCCATAACGTGTGATGCTTGATGCTGCGACCCCAAAGATAAAACTCTTGCGCACAACTGCGCAATGGAACTGCGCAGTTTGAGGCAATCAACCGCCAAGAACCTAACCAAAACAAATCATTCACACTGCAAAACAACGACTTAAAACAAAATTCATTGAAAGGTTCCAACTACGCAAAACCATTGCGCACCACCCGCCGCATCTTTGTACCGTCAAGCAAACGACAACGTTCTTTGATCAGCAGATCAGCTTACATACAAGGAATCCGCCGCGAGGCGGGTAGCAACCCAAGACGACGCGAGGCCCTGGGGCACACGTTTCTGACGACGTGGCAGTGTGGCCGCCTTTGGCGGGCCGTATACTGGCCGAGGAAGTCGACGGTTGTTCTAATGCTGGTGTCGTGGGTTCGAATCCCACCGTCGGCCGAGGCCGGTGTAGCTCAGCGGGTAGAGCACAGCCAACATGCAGGTTCGAATCCTGCTTCCAATTCAGGTTTGGAAAGGCGAAATGGATAACGCAAAAAACAAGTAAGTTGGGCAGGCACGGCCTCCGCGGTGTTTTCGGGCACCGCAACCGCCGTTGGGCCTGCAGCCGGACAACGCAACGGAAAAGGCTCCGATCCAGGTGAACGCCACCCCGTCACGCCGGCCAACCCACCTCCGGGCGGGATGGCGCAGGCGAACGGGCGAACGGCCCCGGAGATGGGGATACGCCCGCGCCGCGTCCGGCTCCGCCGCAGCGATGGGGAATCCCGGCATGCCCAACTTTTTAGACGAAAATGGATTGATTTTAAAACGATAAGACGATGAAACGAGTAAACATCACGACCAACATGGTGGGTCTGGCATTCCGGAACGGCGAATTGACGCGCGTACTGCGCAAAGGTGCACACTGGCTCTTCTGGGGCGAACGCATGCTATGCTTCGACATGACCAAGGCGTTTGCCCCGGAGCAGGAACTGCGTACCCTGCTGGCAAGCGATACGCTGGCATCGCTACTGGACGTGGTGGACGTGGCCGACAACGAATTGGTGCTGGTGTACCAAGACCAGCGGTTCGCCACGGTGCTCACCGCGGGCAAGTATGCGTTCTGGAAGGGCGTGGGCGATTACCGTTTCGTGCGGGCGGCCACGGGCCAACTGGAGATCGGCCCGGAAATAGACCGGAACCTGCTGGGAAGGCAGCCGCTCTACCAGTACGTGAGGGCCTACACGGTCGAATCGTTCGAAAAGGGGCTGCTGTTCGTGGACGGCAAGTTTGACCGGCTACTGGAACCGGGCAACTACGTGTTCTGGAAAAACAACACCGCTACAGCGGTGACGAAGGCCGACATGCGCCAAGTGGGCATGGAAATCCTTGGGCAGGAAATCCTGACCAAAGACAAGGCACAGCTCCGCATCAATTTCACGCTGAGCTACCAGGTGGTAGACCTGGTAAAAGCGGTGGTACACAACAAGGAGTTCGAAAAACAACTCTACGTGTTGGTTCAGCTGGCCCTGCGTGAATTCATCTCCAACAAGGGGTTCGACGAGCTCATGGAAGGCAAGATGGGCATCGCCGACGCGGTTAAAACCGCGTGTGCCGCCAAAGCCGAGGCTTTGGGCGTAAGGCTCATCGACTGCGGGGTCAAGGACATCATCCTGCCGGGCGACGTGAAGGAAATCATGAACCAGGTGCTGGTGGCCGAGAAACGCGCGCAGGCGAACGGCATCACGCGAAGGGAAGAAACGGCGGCCATGCGCAGCTTGCTGAACACGGCCAAGCTGATGGAAGACAACGCCATGCTCTGGAAAATGAAGGAGATGGAACACGTGGAGAAAATCGCCGAAAAAATCGGCGAGATCACGCTCTCTGGCGGTGGTGACATCGTTGGGCAGCTGAAGGGCCTGTTCACGAAATAATGGAAAAACCGTACCTTGCCGGTGGCACGAACCCCGGCAAGGTCCTTTAAAGAGAAATAGACAATATGGATAACCCAACGACATACGCCATCAACAGCGAAGACCTGATGGCCCTTGGCTACGCACCGGGACGCGCCTTCGGCGTAGCGCTGCGTACGGCCAACAAACACCGGCACCTGGGCAAGGAAGCCCTGCTTGCCCGATTCACCGACGTACTGGCATCGCCCACGGAACATACCGCCGACGGCGCCTTCGGCAAACTGGCCAAGACGCTGATCGAGGAGGCGGCCAAATCGGCGGAGGAAACCATTCCGCTGCGCGAGGATACCGACGGGTATGCCATCTACGGCGCGGAACACATCGAGGTGGGTGCGCGCGGGCAGATGGATGTGGCCATGCAGCTGCCCGTGACGGTTGCCGGCGCGTTGATGCCCGACGCCCACCAAGGATACGGGTTGCCCATCGGGGGGGTGCTTGCCGTCGACAATGCCGTTATCCCGTATGGGGTGGGCGTGGATATCGGGTGCCGCATGGCGCTATCGATCTATGACATCCCCGAATCGTTTTTCGTGGAAAACCACGCACGGTTCAAACGCGAGCTGATCGCGCAGACGCGCTTCGGCGCGGGCCATGGCTTCAAGCCCCACGAACGTGCCGATCATGCGGTGCTGGCCGATACGGCCTTCGGCATGACGCCGCTGGTGGCGAGCCTGAAAGACAAGGCCTGGTCGCAACTGGGTAGCTCGGGCGGTGGCAACCACTTCGTGGAATTCGGCATCATCGAATTCGACCGGGCGGACGACGCACTGGGCATCCCCGCCGGACGGTACCTGGCGCTCCTCTCCCACTCCGGTTCACGCGGGTTTGGCGCCACGATCGCGGGCCATTACACCAAGCTGGCCAAAGACCTGTGCCGCCTGCCGCACGAAGCCCAGAACCTGGCCTACCTAGGTTTGGATACCGAGGCGGGGCAGGAATACTGGCAAGCGATGAACCTGGCAGGCGACTACGCCTCGGCCAACCACGACATCATCCACCGGAAGATGGCGGCGGCCCTGGGCGCGGAAGTACTGGCCCACGTCGAAAACCACCACAACTTCGCCTGGAAGGAAACGTGGAACGGCCGGGAAGTGATCGTGCACCGCAAGGGTGCCACCCCCGCCGGTACGGGCGTGCTCGGCATCATCCCCGGATCGATGACCGCACCGGGCTTCCTGGTGCGCGGCAAGGGCGACAGCGCTTCGATCAATTCGGCCTCGCACGGTGCCGGACGGCAGATGAGCCGCACGCAGGCCATCAAGTCCATCAGCCGCGCGGAAATGAAGGCCATCCTGAATCGGCACGGCGTTACGCTGGTGGGGGCCGGGCTCGACGAAGCGCCGATGGCGTACAAAGACATCCATACGGTCATGGCCGCCCAAACGGACCTGGTGGATGTACTGGCCACGTTCACGCCCCGCTTGGTGCGGATGGCTGACGACGGCAGCCGCGAAGATTGATAACAGGCAGCCGGGCGGTCGTACGGCGAATAACACCGGGGCCCGTTTCGGGCCCCGTTTTTTTATCTCAAGGTCAATGCTTTGAATGACCGCGTCAATTCGGTCAGCGATTCCTCCACGCCCATCCGCTCCAACGACGACGCCCCCACGAAGCCCTGCGCATCGGTGCGATCCAGTATCACGCGTACGTCTTCGGGCGTATTGACCGGGCCGCCGTGCGCAAGGAAGAAAATATCGGGGTTGACAGCCCGCCCAGCCTCGATGATTTCCTGCGTGCGCTCCACGGCGAAATCCATGCTCCGGGTGGCATTGACCACCCCGATGGATCCACCGACCGTGGTGCCCACGTGCGAGATGATGGCATCCGCGCCTGCCTCGGCCATCTGTCTGGCCTCTTCGGCCGTAGCCACGTAGACAATCGAAAACAGGTCCATCTTGGTGGCCAGCCGGATCATCTCCACCTCCTTGGCAAACCCCATACCGGTCTCTTCCAGCACCTGCCGAAAATGCCCATCCACGATGGAATGGGTAGGAAAATTATTGACTCCGGAAAAGCCCATGTCTTTGACCTTGAGCAGGTGGTGCCACATCCGCCTACGCGGATCGGAGCCGTGCACGCCGCAGATGACCGGTATCTCGTTGACCACCGGCAGCACTTCGAATTCGCCGATTTCCAAGGCTTCGGCATTGGCGTCGCCGTAGGCCATCAAGCCCGCGGTTGAGCCGTGCCCCGCCATGCGGAAGCGCCCCGAGTTGTAGATGATGATCAGGTCGGCCCCACCGCGTTCGATGAACTTGGCGCTGATGCCGGTACCTGCGCCGGCGGCAATGATCGCGTTGTTCGCGTCCAGCGTGTGCTGCAGGCGCGCCCTTACTTCTTGTTTGGTGTACGGGTTGCCCACCCCGGTCCATGGATTTGGCATAATGCGTTATCGTTTGTTCGTGGCGAAGGTCGGCAAGTTTGGTAACATTCGCAAATCCGGTTTCCCTATACGCGTTCCATCAACTGCAGCAACGTAGCCACGGCTACCTCGGCAAACCGCCTGTCGTTGATGTGCGCATCCACTTCCACGACCGTGAGCCCCGGATAGGCGGTGTCCCGGATGGCGTCGAACAACGCGCGATTGGCTTCCGCATGATGGAAGGCGCTGCCTGCCGAATCAAGCTGCGACAACCCATGGAGGGGCAGCAAGATGGCCGTGGGCGACTTGGCAGCATTGAGCTTGCCCGCAAGCAATCGCCCCAATTCCGCGCTTTCCGCTTCGTCGGTACGCATGAGCGTCACATCGGGCGCCCATGGATACAACGTCCGTTGGCGATAACGCTCGGGGACGGTATCGGAATGCGCGAAATTGACCATGTCGAGGCAGCCCGGGGCCACCACCAGTGGGATACCGCACACCACCGCCGCTTCCAGCCGATTCGGACCGGCGCTACAGATCCCGCCACACAGTTCATCGGCCAGCTCGGTGGTGGTGAGGTCGAGCACGCCATCGAAGCATCCCTCGTGAATAAGCGACTCCATGGTTTGTCCGCCCGCGCCGTTGGCGTGGAAAACAAACACCTCGTAGCCTCGGCCTTTCAGCAAATCGGAACAAACCGTTACACAAGCCGTCGTATTGCCAAACATGGAAATCGCAATGCGGCCGGCACCGGCAACGGCCGGATCATCGGCAGCGCTATCCTGGATATTGGCCATGGCAACGATGGCTGCGGCGGCTTGCCGGATCAGTGGCCTGCTGATGCTATTCAATCCGGCCACGTCCACCACAGACGGCATCAGCGTAATGTCCTTGCTCCCAACCTGCCGGGACAGGTCTTTGGTAGCCACGGTGCTCACGCAAAGCTTGGGGACGCCCAATGGAATCGCCTGCATCGCAGCGAGGGCCATATACGTACCACCGCCACCGCCCATTCCGATCACCGCTTTCACCCGACCGGCCTGATGCAGCTGCGTGAGGATTTGCGCTGCCCCCCTTCCCATTACGGCAACGGCATGGCCTCGATCGGCCGTTTGCTGGAGCGTCTGCAGCACATGGCCCGCCACCGCCGCCACTTGATCGGCCGCAAAATCGATGGGAAAATCCGGCTCGGTCGCGTACACGCCCGTGTTTACGGCAATCACCCGTTCATCTTGCCCAACAATGCATGACCGCAGAAACGCGAAATCTTCCCCCTTGGTATCAAAACAGCCTACGATGACTATCGCTTTTTGCATGGGACGTAAATGTACAGGATATTTTGTTAAATGAGGCGTTCCAAATTGACTTTAGCCTTTAAATGCATATCCCGGCGACAAAGACGACACCGGACAATTTGGCAGATATTTGCTAAATCCAAATTGTTTGTCGACATTAGAACCGACGTATTCAGCATACAGGTAACGCGGATGCTCAAGAAGGAGGACACATACTTACCACACTGGCAATCTTTTATCAGCGGCGACGACCTCGCGCTAAGCACTGTCTATGAAGGCATTGTAAAACAACTTTACTCGTTTGGCTATCACATTGTAGCAGACGACAATCTAGTCAAAGATACCATTCAGGACCTGTTCGTCGACCTACTGCGCTATCGATCCAACCTCAATCCCGACGTGAATGTGCGTTCCTACATTTTCAGCTCATTCCGGCGAAAGTTGCTGCAAACCATCAAGCAGCTTCAGGGGCAGGCAAAGGCCCGCGAACAATTGGCCGTGGAATCTTTCGCTTTCGAGTGGGATGCCGAATCCACCTGTATCCGCAACGAGGAGGAACAGCTCCTATACGCAAAGCTTAGGGCTGAGCTGGCGGCGTTGCCCAGCCGGCAACGTGAAGCGCTGTACCTGCGTTTCCATGCTGGCCTTGGCTATGAAGAAGCCGCGACCGTATTGGGCATATCGGTCGCATCCTGCCGCACACTCATCTATCGAACCGTAAAGCAACTACGCACCCAGCTTGACGTGGCCAACGTGACCTTTACCCCCCTGTTATGGCTGCTCACCAGCCGAACCGCCACGCGTTACTGACACATTCCGGAAAAAATATTTTTTTTCTTGTCTATATATCCATCAACTGGCGCTCTTATACCTACAAAGACCAGTTATGATCCATGGATAAGCGCGCAGAAGATTACCTAGACGGACCGTCTGGAAACGACGACAAGAAAAATACGCCCACCGATAAGCAAGAGCGGATAGCGCGAGCTATCGTGGAGTTGGTAAGCTCGGTCAAATCCCGCCAGTTGGGCAGGCCTGAATCGATTGAACTCTGGAATCGTATCCAGGAACGTTCGTGGCGTAAGGCCAGGCAACGTACCATCCGGCGCAAGATAGGCCTTTGGAGTGCCGCAGCCTCCGTGATCGCCGCCGCAGGCCTATTTTATTATCGATACGACAGTAACGACACCGAACTGATGGCCCTGGCAAGCCGCGTCCCGACAACGAAGCTTACCCAGGGAGGCCCCCCATCACTGGCCATTGGGGCTGACACGGCAATTTTGCTATCGAACCTGTCTTCGGTTCGCTTTCACGACGGCACATTGGAAATCACCGACGAGCATGGCGCCAAAATACAACATGCCACAACACGTAGCGGCGAACACACGTCCGTACAGGTGCCTTATGGGCAGCGCACGAGCGTAGAGCTACCTGACGGTACACAGGTGACGTTAAACGCCGGATCGGTGTTGATTTTCCCTTCGGCCTTTGCGGCAGATAAGCGCGAAGTTTCCTTGCGCGGCGAGGGTTTTTTCAAGGTAGCGCACGGCAAAGAGCGCCCTTTTTATGTATACACGGAAAATGTCCGGATCAAGGTATTGGGTACTTCCTTCAATTTGAGCGCCTACCCGGATGACGACGAATCGGGCACCTACCTTGTCGAAGGGCGGGTGGAACTGACCCCGATGGGAAAGGCACGTTTCGAGCCACAAATCCTTGAAAAAGGCAACCTAGCCACCTTTGATCGGCGTCATGGTCGGCTTGCCCTTACTACACATGGAATCGAAAGCCATATTTCCTGGACACAGAAGCGGTTGGATGTCCGCAGTGTACCGTTGTCCAACATCATTCGCAAGTTGGAACGGCACTATAACTTGGAAATCGAGCTAAAAACAAACGGTGTTGAAGACGAACGGTTTTCAGGCACGCTAGACCTACAACGTCCTGTCCAAGCGGTACTACGTGATATTTTGCACGCAGAGTCATCAACGATCAAACAAAAAGGAAGGAGGATAACCGTCGAAAGCAAGTAACCAAACGATAAACAAAATGCGGACAAGTGTTCCAGCACCTGCCCGCCGAGATCATTTAACGCTATCAAAAAATTAAATAACCTATATGCAATGATACGAAAAAATATATGGTATGGGAGGTTTATGTACCTTCCGGAGCATAAGTTCAAAACAATTTGGCGGATGACGAGGACAGTAGCAATTCTTTTTCTCACCGGGTTAATGACGGCCCATGCCACTACGTATTCCCAAACCGTTTCCGTCGCATTGACGAATCGGCCATTGGCGGATCTATTTGACGACCTGCAAATGCAAACCGATTACGTGTTTTTCTATAACGACGGACTGGTCAAGGGCAAGACGGTGAATATTACGGCCAAAGACACCGAACTGCACCAGCTTTTGCGGCAGGTACTCAATGAACAGCAACTGGATTTTACGATTTCCGGGAGGCAGGTTACCGTCAAGCCCATCGGGGTAAGGCAACAGCGTACCGTCGAAGGTGTGGTTCGCGACGATAAAGGAGTGCCCCTGGCCGGGGTAACCGTCTTGGTCAAAGGAACCAACATCGGCGCACATACCGACAACGATGGCAATTACTCGATACGGGTCACGGGCAGTGTCACCCTCATTTACAGCACGGTGGGCTTTCTGCAAACCGAAATCAACATTGCCGACCGCACGAAAGTGGACGTGGTGTTAAAAGAGGAAAACCAACAGATCGACGAAGTTGTCGTCACGGGATACAGTACCATCGAACGACGCCACGTGGCGTCGTCGGTTGTGGAGCTCAATATGGAGCGCGCGACGAACAGACCCATCTTCAAGCTGCAGGAAGCATTCAGCGGCACCTTGCCCGGCGTTACGCTGACACAGGGCAGCAACATGCCTGGGCGGGTACCCGGTACGATCGCGATCCGGGGTATCGGCACGTTGCAGAACGCGGATCCGTTGGTTATCGTAGACGGCATGGAGCAAAGCCTGACCGACCTGGATCCGAACCAGATAAAGAGCATAAGCGTATTGAAAGATGCGGCCTCTGCTTCACTCTATGGTTCCAGGGGAGCCAATGGCGTGGTTGTCATCGAAACCAAGCGAGGCGCTACCGGCCAGTTCAAGGTAGACCTGCATGCCTGGTCGGCATTCAACGACCCGATAGACCTTCCGCAACTGGTCAATTCTGCTGACTATATGCGCCTGAACAACGAGGCTCGCATCAACCAGCAACAAGACCCGTTGTTTACCGACGAGCAGATCGGTTTGGCCGACCGGGGCCAGTATGCACAGACGAATTGGATCGACCGGCTCATGCAACGTCGCGCGCAGGCACATAATACCACGGCCAGCATCTCCGGAGGAGGCGGCGTAGGTACCTTCAACCTGATGCTTGGGTACATCAACGAATTGGGGCTTAACGCCGCCGAGGGTACGGAAAAATTCAGCGCACGGTTCAACACCAACATCAACGTAGCAGACAAGTTCGTGCTCCTGGCAGACTTCTATGCCCATCGGTTGCAAGTGGATCGCCTCCAATTGGGCGGCAACATCAACGACGATCCCGATGATTTCTGGCTGTACCGCGATGCCTGGAAGATGAATCCAACGCAAGACGTCTTCTACCCATCAGATCGGGCAAACCATTACGTATTGTACAACAACCTCAATCCGCTGGCGTCCATCAGCCATGGGGGTCGGCGCAATAACATGTATGACGTGAGTACGATCAACCTGCGCCCGCGTTACTTTATCAAGCCCAACCTTTCCGTTGAAGGGAACGTGTCATACACCATAGACAAATCAGCCAGCAAGCTGAAACAGCAGACCTTTATGTTCTACGACGGCGACGGCAAGCCAGCCATGACGTGGAACAATGCCGTCGGGGCGAAACAGGGCGTCAGCGTGAGCCAATTGACTGCCCGGGCGAACGTGAATTACGAGCAGGATCTACGGAGCAAGAAAGACAAGCTCTATTTCATAGCTGGCTCGGAAATCATGAGTTTCAACTATACCGACTACCGGGAGGTAAGCAAGGCATCCTTCTTCGCGAAGGCCAACTATGCCTGGGACAACCGTTACCTACTGGAAATCACCGCCCGTGCAGACGGGAGCAGCAAGTTTGCCCCCGGCCACCGTTGGGGAGCCTTCCCTTCTGCGGCCATTGCGTGGAACGCGCATAGCGAACGCTTCTTCGATGCGCTCCGTGAATCTGGCGCGATCACCAACCTGAAGTTCCGTTTCTCTTATGGGCTCATCGGCAACGAAAACGTCAGGCCCTACCTGTGGCAGGAAGATGTCAACGATTGGGGATGGACCGAACGCGTACCGAATCCGGAATTCAGCTGGGAAAAGCAGCGGCAATGGAACGTGGGGGTAGATCTTACCGCATTCGACAACCGGCTGAACATCACCGCAGAGACCTATAGCAAGTATTCGTACGATTTGATCTATGACCGGTTCCCGGTACCGCCACTCACGGGTTCCAGCGGCCTGGAATCGGCGGTTAACATCGGTGAAGTCGAAAATAACGGTTGGGAGCTGAACGCCCGCTGGTCTGACCAGGTTGGCGACTTGGCTTACAGTGTTGGGGGCATGCTGTTCGATAATCGCAACAACGTGCTCAAAGCCGGCTACGGCGCCAACGACACCTTGATTTTCAAAGACAACGAAAATAAGATCTGGTATCCCGGCATCGCGCTCGACAATTACTACGGGTTCCAATCCAACGGCTATTTCCAGACACAGGCCGAAGTCGATGCAACCACGGCCAAGCTCCCCAATACACGACCGGGCGATATCCGATACGTTGACCAAAATGGGGATGGCGTAATCAATGAAGCAGACCGCGTCGATCTTGGCGACCCGTTCCCGCACCTCAACTATGCGGTAACGATAGACCTGAGTTACAGACGTTGGGATTTTAGCCTGCTTGGGCAGGGCGTCGGAAAGCGCACGGGATGGGTTCAGGGATTGGAAGGATATCCGGTATTGATGGATGGCAACAACAACAGCTTCGGCACCCCCAGGCAATACTACATGGACAACCGCTGGACACCCGAAACCCCCAATAGCCGGTTCCCACGGGTCTGGACGGGCGCCAGCGCAAACGCTGTGTTGAGCGATGTGTGGCTCAGCAATGCATCCTTCTTCCGGGTCAAAACCATCCAGTTGGGTTATACCATACCCCGCGTGGTAAGGGGCATCGAAAACCTCCGCATCTATGTAAACGCACAGGATGCCTTCACCTTCACGAATTGGGAAGGGCTGGAACCGGAACGCGACGGCGGGGACGGCTCCTATCCGCGTATGGCCATGTACAGCGTAGGCATCAAAGCGACCATATTGTAGGAATCAAAAAATGAAGACGATGAAAAAGTACGTTATCCCATTCCTCATCATAACCATCTGCTCCGGTTGCGAAAGCTTCCTGGACAAGACGGACCCCACCGCCACCACGTTCCAAGAGTTCTTCGTAGACGAAGACGACCTGCGCAGGGTTGTTTACAGCACCTATTTGGACGTGTTCACCAACCGCGAGGATCGCCGGCTACTTTTCTATATGAAAGACGGCCGTACCGACAACGGGTATTCACGCTCAGAGGGCGATCACCACCAGCGCATCGCCAATGGCACCATGAACAGCAATACACGCGCATTCGAGTTTTACTGGACCATCCATATGAAGCATATCGGACGGCTGAACACCTATATCGACAACATCGATGTTCCGTATGTGGAAGACGAGGCCGTGCGGCAGCGCTATAAATCCATCCTTGAAGGGCTGCGCATCTGGCATTATTTCGAGGCGGTGATGCGTTGGGAGAACATCCCGCTGGTGCTTGAGCCGGCCACCATCGAAGAGGCCAAGGCCGAACCCATTCCCAAAGCGGAGATGCTCGACAACCTTTTCGGCATGGCCGCCGAGGTGATCCCGCGCTTGCCCGAGGGCGAATACACCACCGATAAGTACATGTTCAACCGCAATTCGTTCAAAGCGTTGGTCATGCGCTACGCGCTGCTTAACGAACGCTACGAATTGGCTGCCCAATTGGCGGAAGAGATCATGGATAGCGAGCAGTATTCGCTTTACCACAGTTACCGGGATTTGTTCCAGTATGAGGGCGACACGCGGAACAACGAATTCATCATCCACATGGAGCGCGAGAGCGTGGGGAACAACAATACCACCTCGTTCCGTGACCTGGGCCCGCATTTCCGTACGGGCGGTGGTGAGTCTCAACTCGTCCCCACGAAATCGCTTGTGGATACGTATTGGACGCTCCAGGGCAGGCCTATCGACGATTGTCCGTTGCATAGCCGGGAGGAGTACGAACTCGACCCGAACCTTAATCGCGATCCGCGTTACGAAGCGAGCATCATGGGCCACGGGGATGATTTCTATGGCGAAACCATCGATATCTACAACCGGAACAGCCCCATGTATTACGAAAACCAGCGGGCCAGCAAATCGGGCTTCTGGTTCCGTAAATTTGTTTCCGACGCAGACGCATTCCGGAGCGGCACGCTTACGTACGGGCTCATCCGCTATGCAGAGGTACTGCTTACCTATGCCGAAGCCAAGCTCATGCTCAATGATTTCGATGCACTCGCCAAGGACTGCATCAACCAGATTCGCCGACGCGCTGGTTTGGACATGGCGGTAGCCGACATCACGCTGCCTGCCTACGCCAGCTACACCCAACAGCAATGGATAGGTCTGCTCCGCAACGAACGACGCATCGAATTTGCGGGCGAAGGACTTCGCTACGAAGACATCATCCGCTGGCGGATTGCCGAAGAGGTGCTCAACGAGCCCGCAATGGGCCACACACGCTTGGTAAACGGACAAAAAGTCTCGTTGAAAATCGAAGACAGATCGTTCGTAACGTTCAACTACCTTTGGCCGTTCCACCAGACGGTGCTGCGGGTGGAACCCGACTTACGGCAGAATCCAGGCTACTGATGTAATTCGGTCATCGAGGTCACATTTTGCAACGTATGATCGTACGTTTAAGGTCTTCATTCACGTGGAATGGAGACCTTTTGACATTCCAGACACGACCTGCCCGAAAAAATTCAGGCAATACTTTTCTGACCTTTTTTTCGCATATTTGGCTGGGAAAAGTTGAATGGCTAATTGGATCGTATAGGTTAAGGGTACTACATGTTCGATATCGAGGCGCTGATCCAGTATGGCGGCCTAGCCATGATCCTACTGGCGATCTATGGACAAACGGGGCTGGTCTTCTGCTTTTTCATCCCCAGCGGCGCATTCCTCTTTACCGGTGGCGTCTTCATTGCCAATGGGGTGTTGGATTACAACCTGTTCACGCTGTGCAGCCTGAGCATTGTCGCATCGTCGTTGGGAAACCTGACCGGCTATCTGGTCGGCATGAAGACCGGCACATACCTCTACCATAGGCCGGATACCCGCTTCTTTAACAGGCAGCATCTGTTGGCCGCAGAAGGCTTTTAT
The DNA here is from genome assembly GCA_037190485.1 of Parapedobacter sp. Taxonomy (GTDB): domain Bacteria; phylum Bacteroidota; class Bacteroidia; order Sphingobacteriales; family Sphingobacteriaceae; genus Parapedobacter. Next base: position 402,019 of record JBBCJB010000006.1, on the reverse strand, counting down.
AAGAAATATGGGGCCTCGGCCTTATCGATAGGTGCATTTTTGCCATTGATCCGTACATTCGGACCTATCCTCGCCGGTATCATCAAACTACCCTTTGGCCATTTTGCAACTTTTGTCTTTATCGGTTCCACGGGGTGGATCCTTTCGATCGCCTTTGCCGGATACCTCATCGGCAGCATGCCTTTCCTCAAGCCGTACCTAGATTACGTTGTCGTTTCGCTCATCCTGCTGGTGACGGTGCCGATCGCGGTCAAGATCATCCGTGCCATCCGATGAAGGCCTCGGCCACTTCATGCCAATCGACGGCAGGTATCGAAGAATTCCGTATCTTTGCACCTCGAAACAAAAAAATGGCACATCAAGTCCCCGAAGACGGCACCTTGCTCCCGCTGATGGAAGAATTCTACACCATCCAGGGCGAGGGCTACCATACCGGGAAGGCGGCCTACTTCATCCGGTTGGGCGGATGCGACGTGGGGTGCCATTGGTGCGATGTCAAGGAGAGCTGGGATGCCGAACTCCATCCGCTTACGGCATCCGACACCATCATCGAGCACGCGTCAAGGCATCCCGCCAAGGCGGTGGTGGTGACCGGAGGGGAGCCGCTCATCTACAACCTCGACTACCTGACCAAGGGACTCCAAGCCGCAGGCATCAAGACCTTCATCGAGACATCGGGTGCCTATCCGCTCAGCGGATCCTGGGATTGGATCTGCCTGTCTCCGAAGAAATTCAAATCGCCGCTACCCGACGTGATCGCCGCGGCAGGCGAGCTGAAAGTCATCGTCTTCAACAAGAGCGACTTCGCTTGGGCGGAGAAACATGCCGCATTGGTGCCTCCCTCCTGCCGGTTATACCTGCAGCCCGAGTGGTCAAAGGCCGACGAGATGACCCCGCTCATCGTGGAGTATGTGATGCAAAACCCGCGCTGGGAAATCTCGCTGCAAACGCATAAATACCTGAATATTCCCTGAGCGTGGCGGCCCGACGTGGGCTCACGACAGGTAATACCGATCCCCGTTTACTTTCAACGTGCCTTCGTCGAGCCGCCTGCGGATGAAGGCCAAACGTGCATCCTCGTCACCCGATCGGAGCGCCGGAATCAATCCATCGATCGTAAGCGGACCGTCTGCCAGCACCTCGGCGAGCTCAGCCAGCAACCGATCTTCCAGGTCCGCGCCGTCTCGCTGCTTGACGCAACGGTCGCATATCCCGCATTTCTGGGGTCGCTGCTCGCCAAAATACGCCAGCAGGAATTGGCTCCTACAGGCTCGATCGTCGAGGTACCGCAAAACGGCGTCCAGCTGCTCGCGGACCACGGCTTTCCGTTCCCGGATGTGCTGGCTGTCCAAGTGCAGTCGCTGCGTATCGACCCTGGCCCGCAGAAATTGGAGCTGCGGGCTATCGGTCTGCGGCAGGTAGCTCAGGATCCCGACCTGCTGGAGGTATTCCAACAGCCCGACGACCGTCGCTACGCTGTTTCCCGTCCGCTTGGCCAAGTCATATTCCCGGATGGGGACAAAATGATCGAACGAACCGCCGTAACTGCGAAGGATGGTCTTGATGAATCCATCGTATGCCACCTGTTCGACCTGAAATCGATACAGGTCCTGTTGGCTGGCCTCGAATTTGATCCGTGAAGGCAGGTAAACGGCCTCGCTGACGGCGACCCAACCATCCCGTTCCAGGAATTTCAGCGCACTGAGCGCGCTGCGCACCTCCAGCTTGTAGCGGTCACAGAAGTCCGCGACATCGAAATCAAAAGCCAATCCCTCGCCCGCACCATAGGCCAATTGGAAATAGTTGCCCAAATGCTGGTACACCTGCTTGATAAAGGTAATCGGCGGAAAACCGAGTTCGAAATTCCGCTGCAATCGGTCGCGATCGCTCCGGTGATGGAACAAAACCGCGTATGCCTTCTTGCCGTCGCGCCCGGCACGCCCGGCTTCCTGGTAATAGGCTTCCAGCGATTCCGGCGGATCCAGGTGGATGACAAACCGCACGTCGGGTTTGTCGATGCCCATACCGAATGCATTGGTGGCCACGATGACACGCGTTTGGTTACCTTTCCACGCTTCCTGCTTCCGGCTCCGATCCGGTGCGGCCAAGCCGGCGTGGTAAAAATCGGCCGGGACGCCCTCGTTGAGCAGTATGCGGGCCACTTCCTGCGTTTCACGCCGGTTACGCACATAAATGATGCCGCTGCCGCCAAGCTTCCGGATCATCCGCAACACCCGCCCCATCTTGTCTTCCTCCTCAAAGGCCATGTAAGCCAGGTTTTCCCGGAAATGGCTTTTCTTGAGTACATTGGGTGCGGCAAACGCCAACTTGGCCTGGATGTCTTCCACGACCCGCGCCGTGGCCGTGGCCGTCAGTGCCAGGAAGGGAACCTTGGGGTGCAAGGTCCGCAACGCCACGACATCCAGGTAGGCCGGACGGAAATCATACCCCCATTGCGAAATGCAATGTGCCTCGTCGATGGCGTAGAGGTTCACCTTCATGTGGCGGATCCGCTCCCGGACCAATTCGCTGGCCAGCCGTTCCGGCGAAAGGTAAAGGAACTTGATGGGGCCGTAGATGCAGTTATCCAAGGCGATGTCCACCTCCCGCTTCTTCATCCCGGAAAAGATCGCCAAGGCCTCGATGCCTTTGGCCCGGAGGTTTTCCACCTGGTCTTTCATCAACGCGATGAGCGGTGTCACCACCACGCATAGGCCTTCCATCGCCATGGCGGGTACCTGGAAACAGATCGACTTGCCCCCGCCCGTAGGCATCAGGGCCAGCGTGTCACGCCCAGCCAATACCGCATCGATCACCTCCTCCTGCAACGGACGGAATGACTCATGCTGCCAATACTTCCGAAGAATCGCTACGCTGTCCATGATACCGTTCCAATGACTTGCCAAACATACGCAAAACCGAGAAAATACAGTAGGCAGACAAATCTTCGCCAAAGATCGGCTATTTTCGCCGCTGAAACAACGGATACGTCTGCACACGTATGTCTCCAATCCATGTATTTTTCGGCAGCGACCGCCGTTGCCCGCCTTTTATCGATTTACGCAAACTGGTCGGAGCGGCCTTACTCGGCAGCCTGGCGATATTGCCTGGATTCGGCCTCGGTCAAGTGGTGCCCAGGCATGTGGCGTACGGCAAGGTAACGACCGAGCCAAAAACCGCTCGCCTTTCGAATGTGGTCATCCAACTGGAAATGGAGAATGGCGGCATGCTGTACAAAAACCAACAGGTGAAGGATGACCTGGGTGAGGTCTATTACAATGGCCTTAACCTCAGGGTAGGCTGGCAGACCGAACGGTCAAACGACATCCATCACCAAGTGTTCAACTACCCGATATACGGCATTGGCCTGTATTCAAGCACCTTTAGGAAAGCGGCTATCGGCACGCCCAATGCGCTGTACGGCTTCGTCGCTATCCCCATCAAACCGGGCCGGTTTCGGCGTTGGGACTTCAACTACCGGATTTCGTTGGGCCTGGCCAGCAATTTCGAACCCTACGACGAGGAAAACAACCCGTTCAACACCTTGCTGGGTACGCACCGGAACGTCTTCATCGACTTGGGCCTGCAGGGCAATTACCGATTGACAGAGCGCTTGCAACTGGGAGCCGGCTTCGCTTTCCACCATTTCTCGAATGGAGCCATCCGGAAACCCAATACCGGCATCAACCTGGTGCCGCTCACCGTGGCGCTCACCTACCGGCCCCTGCCCAAGCGGTTCGACTTCGGCAAAGACTCCATACCCCACCTCGAAGAGCGCAACCACCTCGACGTACACATCGCGGCCGGTGTCAAGCAATTCAGTTACCGCGGCGACCGATACGCCAAAACCACATTGGGCGTGTTCTGGAACCGCCCGGTGAGCCACAAATGGCGCCTGGGGTTTGGCGCCAATGTTTTCTATTCGCAGTCGGGCGCCGACCCGCTGCAGGCAAACGAAAAAGCGTCGACTTTCGGTGCCCTTTTTTCCGGTGGGCCGGCCTTCAACATCGACCACTTCCTCACCAGTAAGCTGTACCTGAATGGCAATGTGGGATGCTATGTACACCGGAACCGGTTCAACGGCGAATCCGACCCCGTCTTCCTCCGCATGGGCGTACGCTATCGCGTGCTCGATGACGCGTACATGGGTGTTTCGATCAAGGCCCACAAGGCTGTCGCTGATTTCGTCGAGTGGACCGTAGGCTACACGTTCATTCAGCCAAAGTGATGCACAGCGCCGGATTGTCCTTGAGCACGTATACCGGCTTTCCCATGGCCTGCGCTTCGGCCACGATGCGTTCGATGGTCGGGTCTTGATTGGAACCATCCAGCACCACGCGATCGCAATGGATGTTTCGCATGATTTGCGCCAGCGAAATCCGCGGATCGTCCCGCAGCAGCAGGATGGACACGTCCAGCTGCCCCGCATACGCTTTCGTGCCATCGTATACCATGACCCGGTGCCGACCGAACTGGATGATCGGGTCGCGAACATAGACAAAGCCGTCGGCATGCCGGCCGGCTTGCGGAATGAAATGGATCCGATCTTCGGACGCGTACCGCTCGAGCCAAGGCGTCACCGAATAGCGGAACGTCCGATCTTCCTGGGATGCCAGACCGCTGTAGACCCAAGCCTGCCCGCGATGGATGAAACCGATAGCCACTTCCCTTCTTACGTTGAATAGGACGATTTGCGATTCGGTAACCCGCGCGATGGATCTGGAAAACGATGCAAGCACCAACAAGGCCACGCAGCCGACCGCGCCATAGGCCCACAACCGGCTACGACGTAGCCACGCTAGCGCCATGGATATCATCAAGAGGTATATCACCGCCGTTTCCCACCCGGTTACCCAAAGTCCGGTTATGCTGGCCAAGGGAAGTTGTTCCAGACCGTGCAACACCTCGTTCATGCACGCGATGAGTCCTTCCAACGCCTTGCCTACCCACCACGCCAGCGTTCCGGATGGGAGCAGCAATAAGGCAAAACCGAGGTACATGATACCGCTGGCAGGAATAACGATGAACAGGTTGGCGGGCAGGAAATAGAGCGGAAACTGGTGGAAATGGTAGGCTGCCAATGGTCCGGCACCGGCCTGCGCGGCGACCGACATATGGACATAGTCGACGACCGGCTTGCCCATCCGGTTTCTCGTCGACCACACCTGGGCGAACAGTGGCATCAACGCTACGATGCCCAACACGGCCAGGTAAGACAACTGGAAGCCGATGTCGCCGATGAATAGCGGGTTGTACAGCAACAGGAAAAATGCCGATGCGGCAATGCTGTTGTACACCCTGTTCCGTTGCCCGAAAGTGGCTGCCGCCATGACGAAACCGATCATGATCGACGCCCGCAGCACCGACGGCGAAAAGCCGGTCACGAGCGCATATGCCCAAACGGCCGACAGCAAGATGACGAACTTCAAGGCCCGGAGCCCCTTGCGCCGATCCATCCACCAGCATGCTTTGGAGAGCAACCAGAATACGATGACCACGTGCATGCCCGAGACGCTCAGCACGTGGATGGTACCGGTATTGGCATAGGCTTGTAGCAGGTCGGCCCGCAAGTCCGCACGATAGCCCAAAATCAGGGTGGATGCCACCGACAAGGCATCGCGGTCGTCGATGTATCGCGCGAATTTGTCGACCATTCGCTGGCGGAGCCGGAGCGCATACGCCGTGAGCCTATTCCCATGGTCGCTCCCGAGGCGTTGCACGCGATCGCCGTGCAGGTAAGCCTGGTGCCAAAGCCCCTTATTGGCCAAGTATCTCCGGTAGTCCAGCTCGCCGGGGTTATAAGGCGGCGGCACCGGTTGGAAATCGGCGGGAAACAGCAACATGTCGCCGAAGCGTAACGACGATACGGCCGCGGGCGTATCGGCAAGCCTTACGGTGAGCATCAGCCGACCGGTTACCTTGACCGGTTGCCGCGCAGTATCGACCGCATGGGTCACGGTCACCGGAAAACGCAGCTGCGCGCCCCGGACAACGGGTTCATCGGCTACGTACCCCCGCAGCGCGACAGCGTCCACGTGACTGAAATGGTTGGGATCGATTCTGGGATGCGGTTGCCAAGCACGGATGAAGCCTACGGCCGCGAGCACCAGAAAGACAAGCGCGCTCAATACCCCGTAATATCGGTGCCGCTTCAGGCGCGTTGTCCACGCGACGGCAACGAAGGCCACCAGCGCGATACCGAGCACCGTCCAAACAGCGACGTAAAGCGTGAGCCGTGGCTCCAACACGTGCGCCATCACCACCCCGAGCAACAACGCCAGCAGCAGGAACACGAATGGTACATGGCCCCGGTGCAAGGTGTGTCGATACGGGTTGGGAGCCAAGCTTGCCATCGATCATCTTCAGAATTGTGCCCGAAACTGCACCCTGACATCAGACCGCCTGTTGCCTTCGATCAGGTCCAAGCCGCTACCCAATTCATCGATGCCGCGATACACGAAGGTTGCGTAACGTACCCAAATGTCCATCGTCCGGCCGATGCGACACCGTGCATTGGCGTAAGCGCGGATCCCTTTGCCGTGGTATACCGGAAACGAGTACGCGTACAGCACGTCATTCTCGAACGCGTAGATGCGCGAATCGTATCCTGGCGTACCGAATACCGCAAGACGACCGTTTCCGCTCAACCGACTTCCCGCGGGCTTCCAAAACACGTCCTGGTACACCATCCAGCCCAACTCCGTGGCACCGGCTTCCTTTTGGTAATGCATCAATTCGATGCGGCCGCGTACGCGCCATGTTCCATCCAAACGATATTCGCCGCCCAGCCGCACCTGCTGCCTGGATACGCCGGCCACGAGGTGATGTGGGCCCTCCATTGCGGCATTTTCCTCCCGGTGCCGATAGCGGTAGCGAATGGACACCTGCCCACGCTTGTACCAGGTGTAGCTGAACTGACTGAGCATATCCATGCCCCGGGATGGCGCATCCACCCGGTAACGCAACCAGGGAAAGCGGAACACGTCGGCGTAAGCCATCCATTCCACGGCCCGGCTGGGGTGATAGACCAAGCCCGAATAAAAACCGCGTTCGTTGGCCACCCCGCTTCCCTCGGCCAGACCCTGGCTGAAAAACGAATGGTAGTCGCGCCGATAGTCGCGATGCAGGAGCGAAAGCGAAAGGTGCGGATGCAGGCTGGCCAACGCGCCGTTCAGGAATGCGTAGCCGCCGCCAACCTGGTGTGCACCCTCGCCAAACACATAGATTCCCTTGAAACTGTAGTCATAGTGCACGCTGGTATTCCAAAGCGCGTTGCCCCGGAACGCGTATCGATTGCGCAGCAGGGGCTGTGGGCTCACCGTCGCATCGAACCGCGTATGGTAGGCCAACGTGCCCACCCGGAGCCTGCCAAATCGGTACTGGGTATTGATACCATACACGGCTTGTTGCACGGCGCCTCGGTTAGCCACCTCGCCGGGCGTGCGGTGCAGTCCCGTCTGCCCGATCGATGCCACCACCTCGGTATCGTCGGCGGTCATGGTCACGCCGCCATCAAGTCGCCGCCACGATGCGAACGGGGTGATGGAAAAACGGCCCATGGCCACCGTCGCCGCGGCGCCGCGCAGGAAGAGCACCTCATTGGCCGACGTGTACGGACGCAGGCCAGTGGCTTGCTTGGCGATGCCCTGCACCATCGACCCCTTGCCAAAACCAAGACCGTTCCACAGGGCGAGCCCCTGCCCGAACTGCAGGGCGTAATCACCCACGACGACGTCCTTGACTACGCCTTGGTTGCGCAGATACAGGCTACCGGAATAAAAATCGAATCCGTATCGCTGCGCCCCGGCGAAAAACGATTCGCCGGCATCTTTCTTCATGTTGATGGATAACTGCAGATCCTTCGCGAAATGATAGCGATAGCGGGCGAATAATTGGTCTGGACTCCCCAGGTAGCGCGAGCGCGTCGTATCGGCGATGGCATATCCCCGGCGTTGCTGCAACGTACGCCCATACCGCAGCATCAAGTCATGGTCGCCATCATGGGCAAGTTTCCGTAAACGCACCGCCGACAACGACGAAGGTGCGTTTACGGTGATGTAGGGCAGGAGCAGCCGCATCGATTCGACATCCATCCCGACGATGGCCTGGATTTCCTGGATGGCGACGAATCTGCCCGTGCGGTGGCGGTGATCCAACAGGTTGTTGATGAAGAGCTGTGGCACGAACTGGAGTTCCCGCAACTCCCGACCGTCGGTCTTGTTGAGATCGATCGGATGCCGCTGGTAAAAGTCCAACCGCTCCACCCATTCCGAATAGTCGAAATCTTCGGTCATATCTTCCGCCAGCAATTCGGTCAGGCGCTCCACCAGCACCTCGTGCTCGGTCTGTGCGTATGTATTGCCGCAGGCACAGACGAGACCGATAACCAGTAAACCCCGTCGGCTAAAATGCATAGGAAATCCCGATTTGAGGTGAAGCGCCCAGACGGGGGTGGAACGTAGCCGCCGCATCGAACGCGAAACGCTGCCAATGGATACCGAATCCGGCATGCTGCGCCATCGGATTGATGGACAGGCCGCCGCGCAGGGATAGCGGCCCGACGATACGGTATTCCAGGCCGACGTGCGCCCCCAACTCCCGCTCGAGGCGATAAACGCCGTCTAACGCCAGGATCACCTGTCCCAAGCGGTAGTGTCCGCCTAACCGGATGTGCGCCGGAAGGACACCGTAAACATCCTCCCCGTAGTCGGCGTTGCCGACATTGGTGTACTGAAGCCCGATGACCGCATCGTCCGCGACCCGATACTGCACGCCGACATCCAGCGAGAACGAATAGACCACCAGATAGCGCGGGATGAAAAGCTGGTGATAGCTCGCCATCATGCCGATAGCGAGTGCCGGCCCGAAACGCTTGGCATAGGCCAAACCGGCCTTCATCTCGTCGTATGCCCCGCTCAGGCCGTAGCGTTGGCCCATCGCCCCGAACGTACCCAAGCGACTCGGCACACCCAGCAACACGGCCTGCGTGGCGATTTCGGAAGTCAGGAAATGTTGTTGGTAACCGAGGCTGACGGTGGGACGTTCCACGCCCACGAGACCCGCCGGATTGGCTGTCAGGCCGTGAATCCCCTGTAAGGCAGTACCCGTACAGCCCATGGCTTGGTAGCTCGGGCTGACGTAGGTTTGGGCCATGCTTTCATAGGAGATCAGGAGGAGTATGATACACCTTCCAACCATGGCGGTGAATCTACCCTAAAAAATCGGCAATCGGAAATGAAATGTGAAAAAGACCGGAGGCCGAAGTCAAGTCTTCAAACTTCGGTCTCCGGTCTCCCGCCTCAGACCTGATAGTACTGTTCCCAGCCTTTACGGGGCGGTGTTCCCACCAGCAGCTTATTCGCCAAGGGATTATTCGTGATCTGTTTGGTTTCGCGATCGAACGCCAACTTCGTGTTGAGTTGCTGCGATAGCACCCCAAGGCAGAACACCTGGCTCAGCGGTGCCGAAACCTCGAAAGGCGAACGCGTTTTCTCCTGCCCTTTGCAGGCTTTCAGGAAATTGGCGAAATGATTGGACGGACTGGTAGGTACCTCGGGCAGCTTGGCGGCCATGGCCTTGGCCTTCTCCTCCGGGATGATGGAGAGCGTAGTGCCGTGCGATCCGCCTTTGAACGTCAGGTCCTTACCGTAGATGATCTTGCCGGGATTCAGTTTCACGGGCTCGATCTTGCCGGTACTCGGCGGTGGGATGTTCGGATCCAATCCCGAAACACCGTATCCTTCGGGTATGGGAGGCAAGTTATCCACACCGTCGTACCAGGTGATATCGAGCGCCGGCATGCGCCTGCGTTTCGGAAACCGGAACACGATGGTCGACGACATCGGGAAGAAAAAGGGGTTGTGCCCCGTGGCTTTCGTGCAATCCACCTCGTACGGCAACCCCAAATCGAGGAACTCGTGCGCCGTATCGATGATGTGTGCCCCCCAATCGCCGAGCGCGCCCATACCGTAGTCGTACCAACAACGCCATTGGCCGTTGACGAAGTCCTTGTTGTAGCCGTGTTCCTCTGCCACGGCCATCTGCCACAGCTCCCAATCCAAGGTACGCGGTACGCGTTCGGCCCGTGGGAATGCGGCGATGTTCGGATCCCAGCCGTGCCAACGCCGCGGGGAATTCATGTGGGCCGTGATGGCCGTCACATCCTTGATGATACCGGCATCCACCCAAGCCTTGAACTGGAAATAATTCGCCTCGGAATGCCCTTGGTTGCCCATCTGCGTGACCACCTTGTCATATTTCCGAGCTGCCTTGATGAGCAATTCGTTCTCGTGGAACGTGCGTCCCAACGGTTTCTCGACATACACGTGGATACCCAAGCTCATCGCATGCATCGTGATCGGGAAATGGGAAAAATCCGGCGTCCCGATGGAAACCGCATCGATCTCCTTGCCCATCTTGTCGAAGAGCTGCCGGAAATCCTGGAAACGCGGCACGTTGGGGAACTTCTTGATGATGTCGGTGGTTTGGGGTGCGCCCATATCCACGTCGCAGAGCGCCACGATATTGCACAGGCCGGTGGCGTAAAGATCGTCGATTATCTGTGCACCACGATTACCGATACCGATGCAGGCCAGGTTCACCCGCTCATTGGCACTGGCCATTCTGGGTTTGGCCATCAACATGCTTGGCGCCACGGCCGCCGCTGCCGACGCCAGCATCGCCTGCTTGAGGAAATTCCTTCTTGAATACTCGTTACTGTTCATTTATAACTGATTTATATACGTTATTTTATTGCGATCAGCTGCCTAATATACCCATTTAAATGGTCGCGTCCAACACCCCCCTGAAATAGCCGACGCATTCGGCCAACCCCGCCAACGGGTCTTTCATGTCCTTTTCGAATTCGAGGCTGCATTTCCCCGTGTAATTCACCTTGCGGAGTGTCTTGACGAATTTCGGTATATCGATTACGCCACGGCCCAACTCACACGTTTTCCCATCGGCTGTCGCCGCAGTAACATTTTTGAGATGGATATCGAATATCCGGTCCTTGTAACGCTCCAGATCCCGGATCGGATCCTGTCCGTCGCGCATGTTGTGCCCCATGTCAAAGCATAACCCCATGCGCGCATCCAAGCCCTTCACCAGTTCATGGATGCTGGATGCATTGGGGTACAACTTGTCTTCGGGACCATGGTTATGGATGGCATAACGGATATCGTAAGCCGCGGTCTTATCGGAGATATAGGCCAGATCTTCCTTATTCGGTATCCCGACGATGAGCTTCACCCCGACTCGCTTTGCATATTCAAATGCCTGGTCGATCTCTGATTTGGATTTGGTCATGTAAATCGGGCCGACCGCGTAACCCGTTACGCCCGACCCGGCCAATTTCTGGTGGAACGCGGCCAGCTCTGCAGCGGTGCTTGCAAACGGCAAATGGAAATCCTTGATGCACAGGTATTGTACCCCCATCCGTTTCATCATCGCCAACGACTCGTCCAGGTTGAAATGCACGAAACTGTAGCCGGCGATGCCGAGCTGGAATCCAACTTTCTCCTTTTTCGAGGCCGCCAAGGCGCCCGTACTTCCGAGCAATGCCGTTGCCGACAAGCCCAACACACTCCTTTCGATAAACTTTCTACGCGAACTCATTTATTTATTTGTCTATAATCTGCATTTACCTTCGGGCACCTCCGCCCGCAATCAGTCTCCGGTCTTCTGACTTCCGACTCCCAACTAAAAACCCTACCTTAGCCGAATGGATCACAAGCGGCCCACGATCAAGGATATCGCGTCAGCCTTGAAACTTTCACCGTCCACCGTATCAAAGGCGCTGCGGAACCATCCGAATATCGGGGTGGTGACGAAAGAACGTGTCAAAAAACTAGCCCAACAACTCCATTTCGTCCCCAACCAGACCGCCATCCGTTTCAAGCAGCAAAAATCGTTCACCTTAGGCATCCTGATCCCCAGCATGCTGGATCATTTCTACGTCGCCGCCGTAGAAGGCTTCGAGAAATTCGCCTATGACAATGGCTACAACGTGTTGATCGGCCAGAGCCACGAAAGTTTGCAACGGGAGCAGGAACTGCTGCTGACCATGCAAAGCAACCGGGTGGATGGGCTCATCATCGCCATCTCGCGCGAAACCGTGGATACGGCGCATATCACCGAGTTCGTGCAGCAGGGCACGCCCATCGTGTATTTCATGCGCAAGCCCATCAACGAGGATTACCATTGCGTATGCAGTGATGTCTACACCGGCGCCATCGATGCCATCGCCTACTTCGTTTCGCTGGGGCACAGGCGCATCGGATTCATCAACGCCTCGTCCTATTGGACCACCAGTCGCGACCGGTTCCTTGGCTATCGTGATGGACTTATCCAACACCGCATCCCTTTTGACAAATCGCTTGTCCAGGAAAGCGACTTCACCCAGGAAAGCAACTTCCAGGCCATGCGCCGCCTGATGCAGCTCGACACCCCCCCTACGGCCGTGCTGGCATTCAAAGACCAAGTCATGCTCGACGCATTGGCCTGCCTGCGACAGGAATTCGCCGGTGCGGCAACCTCCGTGGAACTCATCGGCTATGGCGCCAATCCGATGATCCAGTACCTGGAACGCCCACCGCTCGCCTCTATCAAAGAACAACCTTATGAAATCGGAAAAAAATCCGGCATGCTGTTGCTAGACCTGGTCAATCGCCCACACGCCGATTACGTTCCCCAACTCGTCAAGCTCCCCTGCCAATTGCAGGTATTCGACTCACACAAGCAAAGGTAAATAAAGCCCTATTCCCGATGATCCAATACCCGAAAAACACGTCGGGAAGGAATCGGAAAGCCCCTGAAAATGGGCGTTTCCGATACATTCAAACGGTGTACTTGATTTTTGGCCATCAACGGACCAATACCTCGTCCACGAACAGCCAAGCCGGGTGTCCCGAAGCCGGATAGCCGTCGGGTATGGGCACGTATGGGCTTGCCTCCACACGCAGGTAACGGATGGGGTTGCCGCCCAATGGTGCCTGCACCATCCGTCTTGGCGAGGCTTCTCCGGGTTTATGCAAGCCGGGTTCACCGCTGTAAAGCACCTGCGCGGCCGTCGAATCCATCCCTCCCCAGACCGTCAGTTGCCCGGGTGGATAGATGTGGCTGCGGTAATCCTGCTTGACACTGAGCGACAGGGTATCGGCAGCGACGGGGCTATCGAAATGCAGTGAAACGACCAGGCGCTCGCCATGGAAACCCAGCCACTTCCCGTCGGCATGGTTACCGCCGCCGCTCGCCAGGTCGTGCAACGACAGCGCACCGCGCCCCTTGTACCTGGGATTAGGCCGATGGAGCAGGAAGGCGCGATCCGGTGCGTGGCCAGCTGGACTGAGCGCGTGGATCAGCTCCCGACTCGACAACCAACCCTCCTTATACCCTTTCACGCGGACAGAAACCGCATCGGTTACCTCGAAAGGTCCCGTGTACACCAATGCACGGACACTATCCGGTTCACTTCCGTCAACCGTATAACGGAGTTCCACACCGGGTACCGGATGACGTAATTCCACCATCGCCCGATCGCGGAAAAAATGACCCGATGGGGCAATCACCGGATCGTTGAGCGGCAACGGTACGCTGCCGTCATCCACATAGCCGCGCTCCAACGTGATCGCGCGATGCTCGCCTTGCAGTCGATCCAATGCACGATCGTCCACGCGCGTGTTCCAGACATAGACTTGCCGCAGCGAAGGCGACGCCAACAGCCGGGCAAGCCCGGCCTCGGTGACACCCGTGCCGCTTAGGCCGATCTTCCTCATCTTTGGAAGCGCTGCCAATGCGTCGGCCCACCCATCGTCTACCGGTGTATCGTTCAGGTTCAGTTCCCGCAGGTTACTAAAGGTCTTCAGCGCTTCGCGATCGGCATCGCCAAGCGGCATGCCGCTCAATGTCAGTGACACCACTTGCGCCGCAACGGGGGCCAGTTCCGGCAGCGAACGCGCGTCATAGGCAGCCTTGCCGTAAAAACCCACGGCCAACGCCGGTGATTCCGCCGCCATGGGCTTTACGACCCGGTACGGGGTGTTCAGCCGCTCGACGGTCGCCGCGTCGGCAGGTGGGAAGTCGAAAGTTGCTTCCGCTGGCGGGCCATAGACGGCCACGGCCAGCTGCCGAAGCGTATCGTCGGTGGGCAACGCGGCCAATGGGACGGTGAAATCCGCACCCGAGGCCACCCAAGCCTGCACCAGCGCCAGTTCGTCGGGTGTCAGCTGGGGTTTGCCTTTCGGCGGCATGCGGTGCTCGTGGTCGATATCGAGCAGCAACCGCTCGATGAGCAGGCTTTCGGCCGACGCGTCCCTGACCAGCGCCGGTCCGCTCTCGCCGCCCTTGAGCAACGATGCCGTATCGGCCAGCACGAGCCCACCCTTTGATTTGCCTGCGTTGTGGCAGCTCAGGCATTTGGCCTCCAGGATGGGGTGGATCAGGTCACGGTACACCACGGCCGTTTCCATGTCAAGTACCTGCCGCTTGTCACGGCGCAACGGTTCGAACAGGTAATCCGGTCCATGCGTCAAGCCCGCGCCGAAATGTCCCGCCACGAGCAGCACGGCCAAGGTAACGGTCATGCCCGCCGTGAACGTCCGCGGATAACCTGCCCCGCCCTTGGTCGAGCGGTGGTACCACAGCAAACCTGCCGACAGGAAGCAGAGGGCCACACCGGTCCACTTGTGCCATAGGAAACCCGCCCCTTCATACCCCCCCTCCCTGGAAAGCAGCAGCCCGGCTACCGCCGCGATCGCCGCGCTCCACGCGCCGAGCAGCAACAGCACATCGACGATGCGCCTTACGCTGGCGTGTGGGATGTCCAACCGCCGACCGAAGAAGGCCGCCGCCCACGCCAGCACGAGCAACACGATCGGGAAGTGCAGCAGCAACGGATGGGTCCTGCCCACCACCTGCAGGGCGATGGGCACCGCGATCCGATCCTCGAAAACCAGGAAGAAAAGGATGAAGGCATTGATGCCGATCAGTGCGTGCAGCAACAGGTTCTGGATGATCTTCGCCATCGCGGTCAGGCCAGGATATCCTTGACCACCGTGCCGAACACGTCCGTGAGACGGTAGCGCCTGCCCAGGTGGCGGTAAACCAGTTTTTCGTGATCCAGCCCCAGCTGGTGCAGGATGGTGGCGTGAAAATCGTGTACATGCACCGGATCCCGGACGATGTTGTAGCCGAATTCGTCGGTCTCGCCATGGACCACCCCGGGCTTGATGCCCCCGCCGGCCATCCACACGCTGAAGCAGCGCGGGTGGTGGTCCCGCCCGTAGTTGTCGTATTCCAGGCGCCCTTGGCAATAGTTTGTCCGGCCGAACTCGCCTCCCCAGATCACCAGCGTCTCATCCAGCAGGCCGCGCTGTTTCAGGTCGGTCACCAGCGCCGCAGAGGCCTGGTCCACGTCCTTGGCCTGCATGGCCATCTGGCCGGGCAGGTTGTCGTGCTGATCCCACCCCTGGTGGTAGAGCTGCACGAAACGCACGCCGTTTTCCGCCAGTTTGCGCGCCAGCAGGCAGTTGGCGGCGTACGTGCCGGGCACCAGGCAATCCGGGCCGTAGAGCTTGACGATGTGATCGGGTTCCTTGGACAGGTCGGTCACCTCCGGCACGGAAGTCTGCATCCGGTAGGCCATCTCGTACTGCTGCACCTTGGCGTTGATCTCCGGGTCGCCGAAGGCATCGAACTGCATCATATTGAGTTCCGACAGCTTATCGAACAGCGCCCGGCGGCTTACTTTGTCCGTACCGGGCGGGTTGGCCAGGTACAGCACCGGATCGGGGCCGCCCATGAACTGCACGCCTTGGTGCACCGAATCGAGGAAACCATTGGTCCACAGCTTGGCATATACCCCTTGCCCGTTGCCACGTCCCTTGGACACCAGCACGCAGAAGGCCGGCAGGTTCTGGTTATCGCTGCCCAGCCCATAGCTGAGCCAGGCACCCATGCTGGGGCGGTTGCCCTGCTGGGCCCCTGTCTGGAAAAAGGTGATGGCCGGATCGTGGTTGATGGCGTCGGTGTGCAGCGAGCGGATGATGCACAGGTCATCGACGA
This sequence comes from Parapedobacter sp., assembly GCA_037190485.1. Classification (GTDB taxonomy): domain Bacteria; phylum Bacteroidota; class Bacteroidia; order Sphingobacteriales; family Sphingobacteriaceae; genus Parapedobacter. The sequence goes on along the minus strand of JBBCJB010000006.1, from coordinate 385,957 downwards.
TGCCCGCCATGTGCGGGAAGGCCGAACTCACCCAGGCTCCGCTCTTGCCATATTGCGCGAAATCGTAATACGAGCCCACCAACGGGAAGCTCGCCTGGCCGGCCGTCATGCCGGTGAGCCGCTGGCCGCCGCGTATCGACTCGGGCAGGTCCTGCCCCATCATTTCGCGCAACTTCGGCTTCCCGTCGAACGACTCCAGCTGCGATACCCCACCGCTCTGGAACAGGTAAATCACCCGCTTGGCCTTCGGCGCGAAATGCGGGAGCGCCGCCGCGATGCCTTCTTCATCCACCTTGCCCGAGAACAGGTCGGGTATCAGCAACGAGCCGAGGGCAGCACTCCCGATGCCGACGCTCAGCCGCGAGAGGAACTGTCGCCTGTTCTGGAACAGGCGGGCCTGTTCCACTTCCTTCTCGATCATGTTATCTTTCTTCATTTTGTCAGTGAGCCTGTGAATATGTGAGCCTGTGGGTTCGTGGGCTTTTTTTAAGCCGTCAGCCCCTCGTAATCGTTTCCTCCAGGTTATACAATGCGTGTATCACCGCCATCAGGGCGGCCTGTTCCACCTCGAGCAAGGCGGCTTCCTGCGGGTACTCGCCAACTTGCAGGGATGCATGTGCCATAGCCGGCGCTTCGCGGTAGCGCGTCAGTTCGCTGGCGTGGTAGGCTTCCAGCGCGCTGAGCTCCTTGGCGCTTCCCTCGCGGCCCAGGATCCGGCGAAACGCCCTGGCGATCCGGTCTCGCGGCAGCGCCTCCGGCGATTCCTTCAACAACCTCCCGGATAGTACACGCGAGGCTTCCAGGATGACCGGATCGTTCAGCATCAACAGCGCCTGCAAGGGCGTATTCGTCCGTTGGCGGGTCACCTCGCACACGTCGCGGTTGCTGGCGTCGAAGATGAGCATGCTCGGCGGTGGCACCGTCAGTTTAATGAATACATACATCCCCCGACGATACAGCGAGGGGCCATGATCCTGCACGTAGTTGGCCAGGGAACCCCGGCCCGAGCTGGTCACCTCCCAGATGCCGTCGGGCTGGTAGGGTTTTACGCTCCGCCCACCGATTTCAGCATTGAGCAAGCCACTGCTTGAGAGCGCCAGATCGCGGATGGTTTCCGCCGGAAGCCGCAGCCGCGTGGCACGCGACAGGTAAATGTTGTCCGGATCCGCCCGTAGCTGCTTTTCGGTCACTTTCGACGACTGCCGGTAGGTGCTGCTCATCACGAATTGCTTCATCAGCCGTTTTATATCCCAGCCGTTGTCGCGGAAGTCCGCTGCCAGCCAGTCGAGCAATTCGGGATGGCTGGGGAGCTCCCCCTGGTTACCGAAATCCGCCACGGTGGCGACCAACCCCTGCCCGAACACCATCGTCCATAACTGGTTCACGAAAACACGTGCGGTAAGTGGATTTTCCTTGCTGAATGCCCATTGGGCCAAGCCCAACCGGTCGGAGCGATAGCGTGTGCTGTCGAAAGCCAGTATCGATTCGGGCGTATTCGGGTATACCCGCTCCGCAGGGGAATCGTACAGCCCCCTATCCAACACGTAAGTAGGCCTGGTTTCATCGCGCTCGCCCATCACCGATACCGCCACCGCCGAAGTGTCGTCTCCCTGGTTGATGAAGCGGAGGATGCTTTCCACGTCCTGGCGGGTGATGGTCAGCCGCGGTGTCTTCGATGGCCCCGAATCAACCAGCCCCTCCAACCCCTTCTCCGCCGAATTGTTGAAAAAGGCATACAGCTGGAAATAGTTTTGCTGGGAAAATGGGTCGTATTTATGGTCGTGGCATTGCGCGCATTCCATGGTGATACCCAGGATGCCCTTGCTGAAGGTATTGGTTTTATCCACCGCATAGGCCACCCGATACTCCTCTTCGATGACCCCGCCCTCTTCCGTAATCTTGTGGTTCCGGTTGAACGCCGTGGCCAGCAGCTGCTCCTTGGTCGCATCAGGCAACAAATCACCGGCCAATTGCCACGTCACGAACCGATCGTAGGGCATGTTCCGATTGAATGCATGGATCACCCAGTCGCGCCACGGCCATTGCGTGCGGATGTCGTCGTCCTGGTAGCCATACGAATCCGCATAGCGGGCCACATCCAGCCAGTGCATCGCCATGCGCTCGCCGTAGGCCGTCGAAGCCAGCAGTCCGTCCACCGCCTTTTCGTAAGCCTCGGGGGTGTTGTCTGCCAGGAAACGTTGCAGCATCTCCTCGGTCGGCGGCAGGCCCGTCAGGTCCAGGCTCGCCCGCCGGAGCAGGTGGGATCGGTCGGCCTCCCCATTCGGTTTCAGTCCAACTTGCAACATTTTGGCCAGCACAAAGCCGTCGATTTCATTGCGCTCCCAGCGATCGCCGCGCGGATTCGGCACCGTCGGCTTTTCAGGCGGCACGAAAGCCCAATGAGGCTTGTACTCCGCGCCCTGCTTGATCCACCGCTCGATCAGCCTCACTTCATGGTCGGTCAAGGTCAGGTTTGAAGAAACCGGCGGCATCCGCACCGTTTCATCGTCGCTGATGATACGGCGGTACGCTTCGCTCCTGTCCGGATGTCCTGGTACGATGGCATGCATTCCCGCGGTCTCCACCAACGCCTTGTAGGCGCCCTCCTCCGTATCCAGCCGCAGATCGGCTTCCCTTGTATTCTTATCGGGGCCATGGCAGGCAAAACATTTGTCAGAAAGTATCGGCCGGATGTGGAAATTGTAGTCGACTACGGCCGGAATGGGTAACGATCCACCAGCGCCCACCACCGTCTTCCCGGAAAAAAAATAAATGGAAACAACCAGCACCATCGCCGTGATCGCGATGCCGACAAGCCACTTTGGAGAAGGGAATCGCCACATAATCGATTATACTTGGTAATGTCAGCCAAATATAATCAATTACCGACAATACACCTTGCTAAATCGAAAAAACCCTACTTAAAATCTTCCATTGTCCCCGCATGAGTGCCTGATCGGCATCCATCGCCCCTGCGATCGGCACGCCGAGCTGTAGTAACGCGCTACGGTATAGGGCTTCATGGGTCACGCCCGATACCAGGTACACCGGCGCAGCCAAACCGACGGCTGACAATTCCGTCCCGATCAACAAGCCGCTCAAATAGTAATAGTTGTACGTTTCAGGCACCTGTTTTAGCAATTGGTTGGTCCGTACCCGGAATGCACCCTGAAGGGTGCCTACCTCCACACCTGCATGCACCCCTTCGCCAAACCAACGCTGGCTTTCCGTATCCTCGAAATCCGCTCCTTTTTTTATGGACGATGCCAATACGCTATGCGTGGAAAGCAACTTAAAAAACTCACCGGTCATGTATGTCGTCAGCCCTACCGCCTGATCGCCGACGACCGTAACGTGCTTCGGGTGGGTTCCGGGAAAGATCAGCAAGTGTTGGCTCGTATCATCGGCCAGTAGCGACGAACACCCAAGCACCTTGGTTTCTTCGCCGCGCATCGCATCATCGGCCGTACATGCACCCGATACGATGAGGATCGGATTTTGCACGCTTTCCGCTGTCAGCGTTTCCACCACCAAGTCCGAACCGTCCAATGAAAAGGGCATCCGTTTATACGGGAGTTCAACCATGCCGATGGAGGAGGAAGCCATCCCGGAAAGCACCACGGGGAGGCCATCGAGCGACGTGCCCGCCCGATTGCGGAGTTCCGCGATACCGACCTGCAGACTGGCCGCATAAAACGCGCTGCGCGCTCCAACCTCCTTATGCCGTTGTTCCCAGCGATTGTGGGTATCGGCGATGCCCTCACCGGCCGATAGCTCGGCCAGTACAGTCAAACCATCGGTATCGATCAACCGCAGCCGGAATGCGCTGGTTCCCCAGTCGCAGCTTAGAAAATTAGCCATGCCTTACCATTCAGCGACGCTGCCGTCTGCATGCCGCCAGACCGGATTCTGCCATTGATGTCCAACGGCCGCCATCTTCCGCACATGCGCTTCGTCGATTTCTACACCCAGCCCTGGTCCATCCGGGATACGGACATGGCCTCCTTCGTACTCAAATACGGTCTTTTCCACCAGATAATCCAACAAGTCACTTCCCTGGTTGTAATGGATTCCCAAGCTCTGCTCCTGGATGAAGGCGTTGTGGCAGGTGGCATCCACTTGCAGGCAAGCCGCCAACGCGATCGGCCCCAATGGGCAATGCGGCGCAGCGGCCACGTCAAAGGCTTCTGCCATGGAAATGATTTTCTTGCATTCGGTGATACCCCCGGCGTGCGACAGGTCTGGCTGGATAATGTCTGCGTAGCCCGCTTGGAGCAAGGCCTTGAACTGCCACTTCGAGAACATCCGCTCGCCAGTGGCAATGGGTATGGAAACGGCATTGGCGATATCCCTTAGCGCTTCGTTGTTTTCGGGCAATACCGGTTCTTCGATGAACATCGGCCGAAACGGTTCCAACTCCTTGGCCAACAGTTTCGCCATCGGCTTATGCACCCGCCCGTGGAAGTCGATGCCGATCCCGAAGCCCGGCCCTACGGCCTCCCGAACGGCGGCAATGCGCGCCACCGCGGCATCGATTTTGTCGAAACTATCCACATACTGCAGTTCTTCCGTGGCATTCATCTTCACGGCCAGGAAACCGCTATCGGCCATCGTTTTGGCCGCCAAGCCCACGTCTGCCGGGCGATCGCCGCCGATCCACGAATACACCTTCATCCGATCGCGGGCCTTCCCGCCCAACAATTGGTGGATGGGCGCGCCGTAGCTTTTACCTTTGATGTCCCACAGTGCCTGATCGATGCCGGAGATGGCGCTCATCAAAATCGGTCCACCGCGGTAGAAACCTGCCCGGTACATGACATTCCAATGGTCTTCGATGGTCATCGGGTCCTTGCCGATCAGGTAAGTCATCAATTCGTCGACCGCGGTCTTGACGGTAGCGGCCTTGCCTTCGATTACCGGCTCTCCCCAGCCGATGATGCCTTGATCTGTTTCGATTTTCAGGAATAACCAACGTGGCGGAACCTGGAATAGTTCGTAGGATGTTATCTTCATGAGCTTTTTCAGTTAGCGATCGCCTCGACGAATTGCCGGGCCTTTTCGGTGATCTTGATCAGGTATTGGTCTGTCATCGGCTGTTTGGAATCGACCAGTGCCGTACCGATGCCGAAACCGACTGCACCGGCAGCCTTGAAATCCCGGATATTCTGGGGCGTGATCCCCCCGGTAGGCAACAACGGGATCTGCGGCAACGGCCCGGCGATATCCTTCAGGTATGCAGGCGAAGCGGCCGGGAAAACCTTGATGATATCCGCGCCCCGCGCGTAAGCCGCATGGATTTCGGTCGGTGTGTAAGCGCCCGGGATGGATACCACGCCCAGCCGTTTCGCCTCGTCGATCACATCCGGGGCCACGATCGGTGAAAGGACGAATGTCGCTCCGGCCGCCACGGCGTCGGCCGCCATCCGGGCGTCAAGTACCGTTCCGGCACCGATGGCCATCCGGTCGCCGAACACGTCGCTTACGCGCCGTATGCCCGCTAGGGGTTGCTCGGAATTCATCGTGATTTCCAATACCCGGATACCGCCCGCATAGAGCGCTTCGGCGACATCGAGCAGGTTACCGGGGGGCAACCCCCGGACGATCGCAACGATCTTGTTCGTGGTAATTGTCGATAATGTGGTCATGCGCGCAAAACTAACTAATCTTTTCCAAACAACGCATACAGTTCGTCTTGCGTAAATGGCTCCGCGCGATCGCCGAACCTGGCACGAACGCCACCCAGTTCCTCCGGCACAACGTCGTCGCCGGTTGCATTTCCCCATGCGTTGCGGATGTAACCCAACAACGCGGCCAAATCGGCGTCATCGATGGCGTCGTTGTGTGCGATGCCGGGCATTTCGCCGCTCACGTCGGGTTGCTTGTAAGTGCGTCCGGCAACATCCACCGGCCCGGTCATGCCATACAGTACCAACGCCAACAGCCGATCTTTATGACCGGTCACCCACTCCGAGCCTGCCAATGGCGGCGCAATGGGCGGTACACCCCGGCCGTCCTCGCCGTGGCACGGCGCACATGCCGTCTTGAAGAGCGCGATGCCGGTGGGGTAACGTACGGCAAGCGACGCTTCATCCCGGTTGGCGGCCTGTTTACGGTTCTCGTCGAGCACGGCCGAGAGCCTGCGGTACAACACCGTGGCCGTATCGGCATCGGCCAACGCGTCCAGCACTCCCCGTTCGCGCCCGGACAACCCGCCGATCGCCGCATCGACGATGTACGGATTGCCTGCATTTTGCATGGCCGATTGCGCGATGGCGGGAACATATGCGTCGGCTTCGTGGCCGGCCAATGCGGCCAAGCTGAGCATGACGTAAGGTGCCAGCAACGTATCGGCGTGACCATGGATTTCCCCGAGCAACGCCATCAGCCGTGAAGCGGGAACCGAAACGGCCAACGAGGGTATCGCGGCCGCCGCCTGGGCACGCACTTCCCATCGCGGGTGCCGCACTAACGCCTGCAGGTCTGCCTCGGTCAATCGGCCCAACCCTTCCAGCGTCCAGAGCGCGTGGATTGTCCGCAAAGGGGCGTCGCCATCGAGCAACGACCTGCGCAGGCCTTCGGTAGCCTCGGTAGCCTGTCGGTCTACCAGCGCACGCTGCGCCTGATCGCGCACCCAGCCATTCGGATGCCCAAGCAGCGCCACCAACGAATCGGTCTGGCTGGGCATCACGACCCCGTGCCTCCCTGCGGCTTTTGGCACGATACGGTAGATCCTGCCCATGCCTAGGGGCAAGGTCAGGTTCCGTGCCGCGATCTCGCCTTTCAGGTACGGTGTCAGGTAGGTGCTGTGCTGGATGATGCCGCGATACATATCCAACACGTAGATGCCACCATCGGGTCCATCGTACAGGCCGACTGGCCGGAAACGCTCATCGGTGCTGGCCAGGAACTCCTTTCCTTCATGCGCTTGCACCCCCGTGGTGCGGAATCCCGCGCCATGCAATACATTGCGTTTGATCAGGTTGGCCGCGGGCTCCGGCACGAAAGCGTGCGTGCCGGCAAGCAATCCGCCGCGATAGATCAACGGGCCGCAAGCGGCGGTGAAATGCCGCAACCTCCCCAAGCTATCGAGGAAACCTTCCTTATACCCCCTGTTCACCCCCGTATTGGCGCGGATGGGGTACACGCGGTTGTCGCCCACGATGGTTTGTCGATATCCGGATACCGACCGCTGGCCAGGGTTGCCCGCACCGAGGCCCGGCGCGAAAAAGTCGCCGTAGACGTTGTTCGAATTATCGTTGTAGTACAACCGTCCCCAATCGTCTTGGCTGATCCCCCATTGCCCGCGGAAATGGGTTTTCTCCTTGAGCCAAGTACCATCGGGAAGCCGCCGGTATCGCTGATCGTGTTTGGCGCTGTAGATCCAATTGTCCAATGCGCGTAGCAACCCGTTCGGTTGATGCTCCACATTGCCGCCCACCGCGTACGCCGTGTCGACCACGGAGCGGTGTCCGGGCTTGTCATCGACAACCTCATAGTACCACAGGTTCGGCGGTTCGGCCACGAGGGCTCCTCCCGCGATCAGACAGATGGCACGTGGCATCACCAACGAATCGAGGAAGACCTTGCGGCGATCCATTTCACCATCGCCATCGGTGTCCTCCAGGATCACCACCTTGCCCACCGGCTGGTCCTCGCCGGTGCCAAGGGTGTCTGGCATATACCCCACCATTTCCACCACCCACATGCGGCCCCGGTCGTCGAACGTCATGGCCACGGGAGCCACCACCAGCGGCTCGGCGGCCACAAGCTCCACCTTGAAGCCTGGTTCGACTTCCATGGCCTTCAGGGAAGCGCGCGGGCTCAAAACGCCATCGGCGTTGTGGGTACAGCCTTGACAAAATAAACACACCACCGCCAAATGGTCCAGGAAAGAACGGCTTTTGCCTGCTTTAGTCATCTTCACCCTGCAAACTACGCTAAAATTGCGTTGGCATACAAGTCTTGCCGCGAGCATTCCGCAGCCTCGATTTCTTAACCTACTTCAATAGGGCAGCGGGATGGGTTCCTTACCTTTGCTGGCATGGAATTAGGAATCAGTATGTTTGGGGATAACCGGATGGACCTGGCCACCGGTAAATTCAGGCCTGCAGGGGAACGGCTGGCGGAACTCATCGAAGAGATCAAGCTGATGGACGAAGTGGGGCTTGACTATTTCGGCATCGGCGAGCATCACCGGCCGGACTACGTGGTCTCCAGCCCGGAAATCGTGCTTGCCGCCGCGGCCACGGTGACCAAACGCATCAAGCTGGGCAGCGCGGTATCGGTGCTCAGCTCATCGGATCCGGTAAAGCTCTACCAAAACTTCGCCACCATCGACCAACTTTCGGCAGGCCGCGTGGAGCTGATGGCCGGAAGGGGCAGCTTCATCGAATCGTTCCCGCTATTCGGCTACGACCTGCAACACTACGACGCGCTGTTCAGCGAAAAACTGGAGCTGTTGCTCGCCATCGAAAAAAATGAGCGTATTACCTGGAATGGCAAATTCCGCGCGGCGTTGCAGGACCAACAGGTATTGCCGCGTGCATACAACGAGGGCTTGTCGATCTGGATCGCCGTCGGCGGCACGCCGTCGTCCGTGGTACGGGCGGGCAAATTGGGGCTCCCACTCATGATCGCCATCATCGGTGGGGCGCCGGAGCAGTTCAAACCCCTTTTCGACTTGTACCGCAGGACCTATCTGGAAAGCGGGCATGACCCTGCGAAACTCCGTGTCGGCATACACGCCCATGCGCTATTCGGCGAAGACGCCGCCTTGCTGAAACACGGCTATTTTCCGGTTTACGCCGCGCAGATGGATCGTGTCGGCCGTTCGCGCGGCTGGCCGCCCTACCAACGCACGCAGTTCGAATTCGGCACGTCCAAACACGGGGCGTTGTTCGTCGGCGAACCGGATGCGATGGAAGACAAGATCCTTTATTATGCGGAAATGTTTGGCCTCACCCGTTTCGCCGCGCACATGGACGTCGGTGCGCCTACCCACCGGGACATCATGAAGTCGATCGAGCTTTACGGCACGAAAATCGCCCCGCAAGTACGGAAGGCCTTGCGCCGATCGGTCGATCAATGATTGCCGATCGGCTGGAAACCGTCTGGGAACGTAAACCCGAAGCGTGCCGCGGCTTCCGGATCGAATACCCGTTTCCGCACCCGGAGCATCTCCACCTGCAAGCCGTCGGTAACGCCGTCGCGCAGGTATCGCGCAGCTTGGGCACCGGTCTGGTACCCCCATTGGTAGATATCCGCGCCGAATGCCGCTACCGCGCCCCGCGCCACCAGCCCCGATTCGCTGGTGAAAACCGGAACCCGCTTGTCGTTGCAATTCTTGAGGATGGTTTCAAACGCGGCGAACACGGTATTGTCCGGATTGGCGAAGAACGCATCGATGCCCTTTGACAGGAGCGAACGGACCACCAATTGCGCTTCGGCCGAAACGTTGAGGGGCAAGGCCACCACGTCGACGCCCAGTTGTTGGGCGAGCCCCGCTATCCGCCGGTAGGCCTCGACCGACTGGGGCTCCGACTGATTGTAGATCATCCCAACGACCAGCCGTTCGCCTTGTGGCTTCACCAGCTCGGCGATGAGGGCAAACGAGGTATCGATGTAGTCCAGGTCTTCGCCCGTCCCGAATAGGTTGGCCGGTGGATTGCCCTGGGCGTCCATGACGCCGAGGATGTCGGGCATGGCCGTCACGGTCTGGAAAACCGGGATGTCCTTGCTGCGTTGCACGGCGGCTATGGTCGCCAACGTGGTGCTGGTACCGATAAGGTCCACCCGCTGGCTGTTCAGGTAGCTGATGATCTGATTGAGCGTGGCGGCATCGCCCTGCGCATTGCGGTGGATGACTGCCACCGTCCCATCGTCCTCGCGGTAACCGCTGTCGCGCAGTGCATCCAGGAAGCCGACGCGCGCCTCGGCGATGGTTGCATCCTCAAACGCTTCGACGAAGCCGACCACCGGCACGCCATCCCGGGATGGCGATCGGCACGAGCTAGCGGCCATCAAAGCCACCAACGCATAGTTGAACAGCGCTATTTTTGTCATGATTTTTCTTAGGGAATCCCTTTTTTTCTCACAAAGGAACGAAAATTTTGATTTGTTTTTGCGACATTTTAGTACCACATTTGCAAAAAACGTATTGCTGGGCAACAACCCGATAGACCATAGCCATCGCTAAACATGTATACACCACTCACGCCCTTTGGAACCCTGAGCCGTACCGCCATCCTATCGATCTCGCTCCTGACGATGATTGCCGCGTGCAGTCCAAAAATATCCAGTAGGTTGACGAATACCAGCCAGCCCCTGCCCTATGACGCGCCCGTGGCCGTGCTCGGCCTTGCCGACCGGGTACCCGAAGGTGCAACGCTGGTCGGCGACCTCAAGGTCGGCGATTCCGGCTTCAGCACGGATTGCTCGTATGAGACCGTTATCGATGCCGCCCGGTTGGAAGCGCGGAAATCGGGCGGCAACATCGTCAAGGTCACCAAACACAAAAAGCCCGACCTTTGGAGTACCTGCCACCGGGTCGAAGCACGCGTGTACCGCCTGGCCGACGTCACCGCGCTGATTCCCCAGGAGGAGGTGCTGCCAAACGCTGACCATGCGCTTTTGCACGTGTATCGATTTGCCAACGCACCGTTGGTCAACTATGACCTGCGGTTGGACGATTCGGTCATCTGCCGGGTTCGCAGCAATTCAGCGACTACCGTACGGCTGGAAGCTTCCGGCACGCATGTATTACGGGCAAGAACCGAAACGACCGCCGAACAGCCCATCACCATCGAACACGGCCGGCAGTATTACCTCCGTTGTGGCATCGGCATGGGTGCTTTCGTAGGCCGTCCTAAACTGGAATTGGTGGACTATGTTATCGGCAAGCAGGAGTTTGAATCGATATCCCTCAAAAAAAGCGAATGAAAACGTCACTTACTTACGCACTCATGCTGCTCGCCATCGGCCCGGTGCTCGCACAAGACCTGATCGTCACCGCCAAAGGCGACTCCATCAACTGCAAAATCACCCGGGAGAAAGGCGATTTCGTATACTTCACCTATAACCAGGATGGAAATGCCACGAACACCCTGCTACCGCTCAACGAAATAGACACCTATACGCGCGGCTTCTTCGCGCACAGCGCACTCCCGGAAACGCACACGCGTAGGCCAGCGGTGCAGCGCCCTTGGCGTTTTGCCGTACAGGGCGGATACAGTTACCAGATCGGCAAGCTCGACCCCAACGTACCGGCCGATTTCAGGGACTACACCAACAAGCTGCGGTCTGGCTTCCACGTGGGGGCCGATGTGGCGCGTTACTTCAACGATGTGCTCGGTGCCGGATTGAAGGTGAGCATGCTGAAACAGTCGGGCCGATTGGACAACGTCTGGGTCGACGACGGCAATGGCCGACGCGATGGCCGGATGAGCGACGACATCACCATGCTTTTCATCGCGCCCACGTTTGCCAACCGCTACGTCAGCGCCAACAGGCGCAACGCCTTCATCATGAACGTATCGTTGGGCTACCTCAACTATATGAACAACGCCGTGCTGGTCGATTCCTACACGATGAAAGGCGGAACGGTCGGCGCGGCCTTCGACATCGGCTACGATATCGGCATCGGCAAGGATTTCCAGCTCGGATTCCAGCTTTCCTACACCGCTGGCGCACTGTCGAGTTACAGGATCAACGGCCAAAAAGTCGAATTGGACGAGGATAGCCGCCAAGGGTTGAATCGCATCGATGTTTCTGTGGGTTTGCGTTTCCTCAAGTAAATGCGTAACATTACGCCATGGCATTACCGTGGAAAAGGCGATGGTGGCGACCGCATAACATGGGCCTGGCCTTGTCGGGCGGGGGGCTCCGCGGCGTGGGCCACCTGGGCGCCATCAAAGCCCTTGAGGAGTACGGTTTCCGACCGACCGTGATTTCGGGATGCAGCGCCGGCGCCATCGTCGGCGCGCTATATGCGGCGGGCTACTCGGTTGATGACATGCTCGCGATCATGCGCGGCAACGACCTCTTCCCGGTCTCCAGCTTCCGGCTCCGCGTTTCCGGAATGGTAGACAACCGATTCCTTTCGCAATTGTTCGAGAAATACCTGCCGGGAAACAGCTTTGAATCGCTGAAAATCCCGCTGCACGTGTCGGCAACCGACGTGCTTTCCGGACAGACCGTCTATTTCTCGCACGGACCATTGCACGAAGCGCTGTTGGCCTCCTCGAGCGTACCCTTCGTCTTTTCGCCCCAGCGAACCAGCCACAACCTCTTGCACGACGGCGGCATCCTGAACAACCTGCCGGTCCAGCCGCTTATCGGCCGGTGCGACTACCGCGTGGGCATACACGTCAATGCGCCGGATCGCATCACGCCCGAACAACTCACGCCGACCAAAACCCTCGACCGCATCATCCACCTGGCCATCGGGCAATCGGTGGCTGCCGAAGCCCGGAAATGCGACCTGTTCATCGAACCCCCGGGCATGTTGCGGTTCAGTATGTTTGGCAAAAAGGAATTGACGGCAATCTACGAGTATGCATACCGATACACGGCCGGATTATTGGCCACCAAGTGATCCGGCCCGGCTGGAGCTCTCGCGCACCAGCAACCGCGGTTCAAGCACCACCTTTTCGGGCTTATGCCCATAATAATCGCCTTTCTTGAGTAGTTTGAGGAACAACCGGGCCACCTCCTCCCCCATCCGCACCGTGCATTGGTCCACGGTGGAAATCGTGGGGCTCACCAGGCTGGTGAACGACTCGTTGGCGAAACCGACCACGCCCACATCGTCCGGCACCCGTTTCCCGGCCTCCTTCAGCGCCTGCACCACGCCCATGGCGGTGTAGTCCTCGAGCGTGAACACGGCATCGAAATCGACCGACCTGGCCAGGAGATCGGCCACGCATCGCTGGCCGAACGCCAATGAAAAGTCGCCCTTGATGATGAGCGTATCATCAAGCGGCAACCCGTATGCTTTCAGCGCATCGCGGTATCCGCGCAGCCGCTCGTTGAAGATGTTGATGTTGCGGTACTGGTTGATGTGCACGATGCGTCGATAGCCTGCCTTGATCAACTGTTCGGTGGCCATGAAACCGCCACGGTAATCGTCGTTCGTCACCGACGGCACATCGAGCCCGACCGGGATTCGGTCAAAGAACGCCAACGGGATGTTGCGGTCCCTGATCTCGCCAAAACCACCATTGTCTTCCGTCTCGAGCGAAATCGAAGCGATGATGCCATCCACACGCGAGCGGAGGAACGTATCGATCCCCTTCTGCTCCTGTTTGATCGACTCCTTTGACTGGTAGAGCAGGATGGTGTAACCTTGCTCGTTCATCACGCTTTCGATGCCATGCACGACGGAACTGAAGAAACTGACATCGAGCCGCGGCACCAACACCCCGATGATCTTGGTCTTGCCAGACCGCAACGAAGAAGCCACCTTATTCGGTTGGTAGCCCAGCCGATCGGCCATCTCCCTGACCGATTTCTTCGTGGTCGCGCTGATGGCGGGGTGGTCGTTGAGTGCCCTGGCTACCGTCGAAAACGTGATACCCAGCTCTTTTGCAATATCTAGAATAGTGATTTTTTTCTGCATACCCCAACAAAAGTAAAGATAGATTTTGGAAATCAAAAAGCTTTGTCATACCTTTATGCCAACGTTAGCATTATCCATGGAACCTATAGTTAATTTGCCATGTTATTATTAGGCATCGATATCGGTACATCATCCATCAAGGTCTCGGTGGTAGACGCCGCTACGCAGCGGTGCATCGCTTCCACGCGTTATCCAGAAGACCATGAAAACAACATCCTTTCCGTCATCCCCGGTTGGGCGGAGCAATCGCCCGACGCATGGTGGGAACAGGTATCGTTGGCCATCCGCAAACTCACGGCGGATGCGACCTTCAAGACCCAGCAGATCCGCGCCATCGGCATCGCGTACCAGATGCACGGTTTGGTCGTGGTCGACGAAGACGGCCATGCGTTACGCAATTCGATCATCTGGTGCGATAGCCGAGCGGTCTCGATCGGCGAGGAAGCCTTCGATCGCATCGGCCATGAACGTGCCCTTGCCCACCTGCTCAACTCACCCGGCAATTTCACGGCGTCCAAGTGGGCGTGGGTGAAGGCCAATGAGCCAGCGACCTATGGCAAGGCCCACCGGATCATGCTGCCAGGCGATTACATTGCCCTCAAACTGACGGGAACCACCACCACCAGCATTTCGGCCCTTTCGGAAGGGATTTTCTGGGATTTCAAAGCCAATCGCATCTCGGAGGACGTCATCGCCCATTTCGGGTTCAGCGAATCGATTTTCCCGGAGATCCGACCGGTATTCGGCGAGCACGGTACGCTGCGCAAGGACGTGGCCGCGCAGCTCGGGTTGACGCCCGGCATACCGGTCACGTACAAAGCGGGCGACCAACCCAATAACGCACTATCCCTCAATGTCTTGAAACCCGGCGAAGTGGCTGCCACGGCGGGTACTTCGGGCGTGATCTATGCGGTCAGCGACCAACTGGTCTACGACCGTGCGTCGCGCGTGAATACATTCGCCCACGTGAATCATACGGCAAGCGATCCGCGTACCGGCGTGTTGCTCTGCATCAACGGCACGGGTATATTGAACCGCTGGGTCAAAGATCATTTCGGGCATGGGGTCGATTACCAACAGATGAACACGTTGGGCAAGGCGGTAAGCCCCGGCAGCAACGGATTGAAGATCCTGCCCTTCGGCAATGGTGCCGAGCGCATCCTCCATAACCGGGTGCTGGGCGCGCAATTCATCGACCTTGATTTCAATGCCCACGGCCGTTCACATGTGTATCGGGCATCGCAAGAGGGCATCGCCTACGCGTTCCGTTACGGACTGGACATCATCCGCGAGAATGGCATGGATCCGTCCGTGATCCGGGCCGGGCGCGCCAACCTGTTCCTCAGCGACCTGTTCGCGGAAATCTTCGTCGACGTCACCCAAGTGCCGGTGGAGCTCTACGAAAACGACGGCAGCGTCGGCGCCGCGTTGGGAGCGGGCATCGGCGCGGGGATATTCGCTTCGGAAGCCGAGGCGTTCGCGCAGCTGGAATCATTGAAAACCATCGAACCGCACGCATCCACCGCCTACGAAGACCATTACCAAGCGTGGAGGGAACTGCTCGAGCGGCAATTGGCAAACGAGCCTGACGGGCACTAGGATACGCATCGACAAATCGAAAATAAAATAAATCAATGGACATCAATAACAAAAAACATGGGTAAGGTAATCATCGGCGAGCAGGAATACTTCAAGGGAATCGGCAAAATCGGCTACGAAGGCCCCGAATCGGACAATCCGTTGGCCTACCGTTGGTACGACGCCAACCGGGTGGTGGCAGGCAAGACCATGCAGGAACACCTGCGTTTTGCGGTGGCCTATTGGCACTCGTTCAACGGCAACGGCGGCGATCCATTCGGCGGCCCCACGCTTTTCTTTCCGTGGGATGCCAATCCGGATGTCATCCAACGCGCCAAGGACAAGATGGATGCCGCATTCGAGTTCATCACCAAGATCGGCATGCCTTACTATTGCTTCCACGACGTGGACGTGGTGGATTATGGCGATGACGTAGCGGAAAACGAACGACGGCTCCAGGCCCTGGTTGCCTACGCCAAGGAAAAGCAAGCGGCCAGCGGCGTGAAATTGCTCTGGGGCACCGCCAACCTGTTTTCGCACAAGCGCTACATGAACGGCGCGGCGACCAACCCGGATTTTGCCGTGGTGGCGCACGCAGGCGCACAGATCAAGGCGGCCTTGGACGCTACGATTGCCCTCGATGGCGAAAACTATGTGTTCTGGGGAGGACGCGAGGGGTACATGACGCTGCTCAATACCGATATGAAGCGCGAGCAGGAGCACCTGGCCCGTATGCTGCATGTTGCGAAAGACTATGCGCGGGCACAAGGGTTCAAGGGCACGTTCTTCATCGAGCCCAAGCCTTGCGAACCCACCAAGCACCAATATGACTACGATGCGGCGACGGTCATCGGTTTCCTGCGGCAATACGACCTGTTGGAAGACTTCAAGCTCAACCTGGAAGTGAACCACGCCACCTTGGCCGGCCATACCTTCCAGCATGAACTGCAGGTGGCCGCAGACGCCGGCTTGCTCGGTTCCATGGATGCCAATCGGGGCGACTACCAGAACGGATGGGATACCGACCAATTCCCGAACAACGTCAATGAACTCGCGGAGTGCATGCTCATCATCCTGGAAGCCGGTGGCTTTGCGGGCGGGGGTATCAATTTCGATGCGAAGGTGCGCCGCAACTCCACGGATCGGGCCGACCTCTTTTACGCCCACATCGGCGGAGCGGACACGTTCGCGCGCGCGCTCATCGCGGCCGACAACATCCTCCAGCAATCGGATTACCGCAACCTACGGACCGACCGTTACGCATCGTTCGATGCCGGCCAAGGCAAGGAATTCGAAACGGGCAAGCTCGATCTGGCAGCCCTCCGCGACATCGCGGCCGCGTCCGGCGAACCGGAGACACGCAGCGGCAAGCAGGAATTGTTCGAGAATATCGTCAACCGGTATATTTAAGTCGATAGTCGATAGTCGTGAGTCAATAGTAGTCGTGGGTCGACTTACGACTATCGACCCACGACTATTGACTTGCGTCCCGCTCGAATCCAAAGATGCGCTCCCGGTCGTCTTTTTTCCCTTGCAGTTTGTTGCGGATCAGCTGCGCGGCAATCATGCTGAAGGTGATGCCGTTGCCGCCATATCCCAGCGCGAACAACATGCGCCTCCTGCCGGGCCAGGCGCCGATGTAGGGCAAGCCGTCTTTGGTGGAGCTGAACGTGCCGCACCAAGCCATGTCCACCACGAATGGGATTTCGGGATAGATTTCCTTGAATTGCTTTTCCAATCGCTTGATTTTCCAGCGCAAAAGCCTGTCGCGTCGTTCCGGATTCCGGAAGGGCACGTCCTCACCACCGATCATCATGCGGTTGTCGGCCGTGGTGCGCATGTAGAAGTAGGGAGTCGCCGTTTCCCAGATCAGGCTGCGTTCGGGCCACAACAACGTCTCCTCGACCGGCTGGGACACGAGTGCGTAGGTGGAGTTGAGATCCATCACCTGTCTGGGCAGGAATTGGCCCGCCTCAAATCCCGCTGCGATGACCACGTATTTGCAGTTGATGGTCATCCCATCTGCCGTCAACAGCCGATACCCGCCCCTTTTTTCCTGGTACTCCACGATTTCGGTATGCGAGAACAACGATAGCCCACTTTGCTTGATGTGATGCTTCAACAGCCCCGTGGCAGCCAGGTAACAATCCATCTGGGCCGCTTCGCCGTTTTTCAGCGCACCGCGCCCCTCGATGTGGTGCCCACCGAACAGCGCTTCGGCAGTCAGGAATTCCACCGGCAGGCCGTGTCGCCGTCGGTCGGCATACTCCTTCTCCAACAGCCGAAGGCCCCGCCTGTCGCTCGCCAGGAAAACACTGGATACCCGCTTGAAATCAGCACGCACCCCGGTTTCGCGCAACACCTTTTCGACATCGCTGATGGATTGCAGGCTGGCATGGTACGCCCTCACAGCCGCGTCCTCGCCCACGTCGCCCTTCATCTCACACAGCGGCACATCGATCTCGTACTGCAACTGGGCGGTACTTGCTCCCGTACTCCCGGTCGCGATGGTCCGTTTATCGAATACCGCGCACGTGATTCCCGCCGTACACAGCTCGTGCGCGACCAACGCACCCGTGATGCCCGATCCGATGACGGCCACGTCGACCGTGAGGTCCGACCGCAGCGGATTGAACCAATCGTACAGCTTGTTCTTGACAATCCAATAGGCTAAGCCCGAATGAAGATCCATTTGAATGTTTTCGGTTTAACAACGCCGCCGAAAAATTGTTTTCGGCACATTGGCCACGCAATGTGGACGCCATTTGTTATCATTGCGGCTAAATGACGATGATGGACGAGCAGACCCTTGGCAAGCGCTTGGCTTCCAAAATCAATGTGCCCGACCTGGTGGCGCTCGGCGACGACGTTTCGCTACCGGTGGCGGCACTGCACGAGCTGTGCCATGACGCACGCGATGCCGCGTTGGCTTTCCGTGCCGCTTGGGTGCTGGAATACATCGCTGCGCATCACCCCCATCGCTTCGCGCCCGTATCCGATGGCTTCATCGCGCGTTTTCCGCTGCAGCGGAATCCGAGCTGCCGGCGCCATTTCACCAAGATACTCCTGGCAATCATCGAACCAAGGGCACCGGATGGTTATCGGCAGGCCTTCGAAAAGGTGGATCGCGAGTTGCTGGCGGAAACGGTCTTCGGCTGGCTCATCGATACGCGTACCCCGGTAGCGGTACAAGCCAATTGCATGGACATCCTGTACTACCTAAGCCGGGAATCCGATTGGATCGAGGAAGAACTGGTTTCACAGATCCGGTTCCTCATGCGGCACGGCTCGGCGGCCATCCAAAGCCGGGGCCGCAAAATCCTGCATCGGTTAGGCGCCTCAGAAACGTAGGTTTATGCCTATGGAGAGCAGGCCGTAGGCATCCTTATGTTCGTTGCCGGCATACGTACCGCTGTAGCCGTCCAACTCGTCGTCGAGCGAGAAATTAAGCTGCCCGTTCACGATCAGGTTCCACACATACGAATCCATGAGGTCGGGCCTGAGGCGGTGCAACGGTAGCTCGAATCCGATATTCGTGCTCACGATGTAGCTGAAACCGTAATTGCTGCCGGCATGCTCGGGCAACGCACGTTCCACCACGATGGGGTTGCCCTGGCCATCGGTCGTATTCACAGGCCCGTAAGCCCGTCGCATGTCCCACTGCAGGTTGTACAGCGCGCCCATACCGGCACCTACGTACACGCTGTTGAGCATCCGCTTGCCGAAAGACTCCCGGTATTCGATCCGCCTCAGGTGGTCATCCTGCAGATACTTGATGGGTTGGAACGTAACGCCGAAAATGACGGCATGGTAGAGGTTATTGGTTCGCCTGCGGACTTCGGCCGTGGGTACCCCAGTGGCGACGTTGTCCGAAGCGCGTAACAGGCCTTGCTGCAATTCCAATCCGACACTGATGCCGTGGGCGACGAAGTAGTTGCCCTTCAAGTACACCCCACCGCCCAGCAGCCGGTTATCCAGATCGCCGAACAACTGCGTAGGGCCTAGCCCCGCCGTGGCCGAATAGCGGAAATAGGGTATCGGCGATTCGTTTCCGAATTGGGTGTAACCGGGATGGGGCAAGGCAAAAAAACAGAGTGCGACGAACCAATAGTTCCTTTTGATCATGACAAGTTATGATGTACGGTTAAAACAACTATCAATTCGTATACCACTTTGCGCCAGTCGCCTCAAAAAAGTGTATTTCCCTTGGGGTAGTTGGCCTTTCCCAAGTGCCGGTAGGCCAGTTCCGTGCATTCCCGACCGCGTGATGTGCGCATCAGGTAACCTTCCTGGATCAGGAAAGGCTCATACACCTCCTCGATGGTCCCTTCATCCTCACCTACGGCCGTCGCGATGGTCTTTACACCGACAGGGCCTCCCTTGAACTTGTCGATGATGGTCAACAAGATGCGGTTATCCATCTCATCCAATCCATGCTCGTCCACGTTCAAGGCATTCAGCGCGTACTGCGCGATGGGCGTATCGATCCTGCCATCGCCTTTGATTTGTGCGAAATCGCGCGTGCGGCGCAACAGCGCGTTGGCGATGCGCGGCGTGCCGCGGCTTCTGCGGGCGATCTCGAATGCCCCTTCGTCGGTAATCGGGGTGCGGAGGATGCTGGCCGACCGGAGCACGATGGTGGTCAGCAGCTTCGCATCGTAATACGCCAACCTGGCATTGATACCGAACCGCGCCCGTAGCGGTGCCGTAAGCAATCCCGAGCGGGTGGTCGCGCCCACCAGCGTAAACGGATTGAGCGCGATCTGTACCGAACGCGCATTCGGCCCGGTTTCGAGCATGATGTCGATCCGGAAATCCTCCATGGCGGAATACAGGTATTCCTCGACCAGGGGGCTCAACCGGTGGATTTCATCGATGAAGAGGATGTCGCCCTCTTCGAGGTTGGTCAGCAATCCGGCCAGGTCGCCAGGCTTGTCCAGAACCGGCCCTGAAGTGATCTTGATGCCCGCCCCCATCTCATTGGCGATGATGTGCGAGAGCGTGGTCTTTCCCAGCCCCGGAGGACCGTGCAGCAGCACATGATCCAGCGCCTCGCCCCGTAGCTTGGCCGCTTCGACGAACACCTTCAGGTTTTCCAGTATCTTGCGCTGCCCGGTGAAATCCTCGAAAGCCTGCGGGCGCAGCACCTTCTCGAACTCGCGCTCGGGGTTCGACAACCGTTCGGGGTTCGGATCCAAATGTTCGTTCATGTTATGCCCTCCTGTACTTCCTGAACCAACTGCTTACCTTCATCTGTATCACGCCGAAAAAAGCCTCTTGGAAAATCCGCGTGCTCATCTTCGATTCGCCCTCCGTCCGATCGGTGAAAATGATCGGTACCTCCACCACGTCGAAGCCGTATTTGATGGCCGTGAATTTCATTTCGATCTGGAACGCGTACCCCACGAACCGGATCCGATCGAGCGGGATGGTCTCCAGCACCTCTCGCCGGTAACATACGAAGCCTGCCGTGGCGTCCTGTATGGATATCCCCGTGATCAGCCGCACATAGCCAGAAGCGAAATACGACATCAACACCCTGCTCATGGGCCAATTCACCACATTCACCCCTTTGATGTAACGCGAACCGATGGCCATGTCCGCCCCCTGTAAGCAAGCCTCGCGGAGCCGGGGCAAATCCTCGGGATTGTGTGAAAAATCCGCGTCCATTTCGAAGATGTACCCGTAACCGCGCGCAAGGCACCAACGGAAGCCATGGATGTAGGCCGTGCCCAGCCCCGATTTGCCGGCCCGTTCTTCCAGGAACAGCCGTTCCGGAAACTCGGCTTGCAAGCGCTTCACGATGGTTGCCGTACCGTCGGGCGAGCCGTCGTCCACCACCAGCACATGGAAGCCTGCATCAAGCGAAAACACCTTCCGAACAATCCGTTCGATGTTTTCCTTCTCGTTGTATGTGGGGATGATGACTATGCTGCCTGACACTGCTGTTCGGATTTCAAGGGTAAAGGTAATGATTATCGGCCAAAGGGCGAACAAAAAAACCGTTTCCGCGCCATGCACGGAAACGGCCATCGATCGTTGGAGCGTTGTTAATGTATGCCGTGCATCATTTTGCGCAACTTAGGCGAAATCGCCACGAGCAACAACCCCATGAATATCGGCAGTATCGTGAAAATCAAGAAAAAACCGGCTATCGAGTATTGCGCACTGATCTTATCGATCAAGGCACCAGACAAGCCGGCGAGCAGATTGGCTATCGCGCTGGATAGGAACCAAAACCCGAAAATCAGCCCGACCAATTTCTTCGGCGAAAGCTTGCTCACGTACGAGAGCCCCACCGGAGACAGGCACAGCTCGCCCATGGTGTGGAAGAAAAAGGCCAACACCAGCCATATCATGCTTACCTGGGCCGTAGCCGCACCCTGCGGGATATCCCAGCTTCCATACGCCAGCGCGGCAAATCCGACGCCGACCAACACCAATCCCAAGGCGAATTTGATCGGCCCGCTTGGGTTGAACACTTTTTCCCACATCTTGCTGAACAGGGATGCGAACGTGATGATGAAAAACGAATTCAGGATCTGGAACCAGGAGGCCGCCACCTCGGTTTCGACCGCATTGAACTCGCGAGCCACTTTCCAGATGCCCAGGCACCAAATGATCACGAAACTCAGCCCGGTGAACGTGATGGTCAGCGGGTATTGCGAGAAAATCTTGCTGGCTAGCCGCAGTAGCACCCACGATACGATGATCAACGGGAATATCGTCAGGATGGCGTCCACCCATTTAAAGGTCACCGCCGATGCGCCATCGAGCACCCGTTGCGTATAATCCTTGGCGAAGATGCTCATGGAACCACCGGCCTGTTCGAAACACAACCAGAAGAAGATGCTGAACAACATGAGCACCCCGATCACGATCAACCGGTCGGAAACCACCTTGCGCGGCAACTCCTCGTCTACCCGATGTGCTTCCGCACGTTTTGCCGCCTCCGCTTGCTCGCGTTCCTTGGTCAGCTTGGGCGATTCACCGATGACCCCGAAAATCTTGCGGCCGAAATAGAACTGTACCATGCCAAAAAACATGAACACCCCCGCCAAGCCGAAACCGTAATGCCAGCCCACCTTCTCGCCGATGTAACCGCAAAGCAGCATCCCCAAGAATGCCCCGGCGTTGATTCCCATGTAAAAGATCGTATAGGCCGAATCCTTCTTCTTGCTGTTGTCGGGATACAGCTGGCCGACAATGGACGAGATGTTCGGTTTGAAAAGCCCGTTACCCAAGATCATCAATCCCAAACCGACGTAAAAGAAACTGGCACTAGTCCCTTCCAACGCCATGGAGGCGTGGCCCAACGTCATGATCAGCGCGCCCCATACCACGGCTTTCCGATACCCGGTGATCCGATCGGCGAGGAAGCCGCCGATCAATGGCGTGAGGTATACCAGGAACGTGTAAATGCCATACAGGTGCATGGCCTCCTCCCGTGTCCATTCCCATCCGCCCTTCGCGATTTCCGTGACCAGAAACAGGGTCAGCAACGCGCGCATGCCGTAGTAGCTGAACCGTTCCCACATCTCGGTAAAAAACAACACGAACAGCCCGACCGGGTGCTGGAAGATGGTTTGGGTGTTCACACCCTTTTCGATTAAATGATCCCTTAATTGATCGTCTTGATTACTAGATACCATAGAATAATATTCATTATGTGCATTTAAGTCTGTAATTTAGGATTACATTCCGCAAATAAATAAACTTTTCTTCATTTTCCTTGTCCGGAACTTCATTTTTAACAAAAAAGATTGCAAACCGGGTGGTCATGGCTGGTCTATACCGCTTTTCGGGTGGGTTTGTCGCCGCAGCGGGTCGTGGTACCGTTCGTCGTTCGGATCCGGCAAATTCACCACGTCGATGTCCGGAAAGAACACCAGGCGCCCCGCCTCCAGTTGCCAGGCATCGTGCGTCATATCGGGGCCATAGTGTTCGTACTGCCCTTCCTGATCCGCGGCCATCGGCACCAGATGATCCAAGACGATCCGGTTTTGCGCGCTGTCATACACCATGTACATGCGCGCATTCCGATTGTAGCGATAGATCATGCGGGCATTCCGGCCCGTATCCTCGCCTTCGAAAACCGCTTTCCCCAGTCGCACGCCGTTGGCGGTGAGCTGGAGCACTTCGATCACCTTCTGGGTCTCGCCGGGCGTATGCCCTTTCCAGCCGAGCAGGAGGTAATCATCGTGAAACGGGATCAGGCGGTAATACTGTGCGCCATACCAACTGCTGCCATCGGTAACGGCCTCTTCCGGCTTCTCGATTTCGAACGTCTTGTCCAATAAGGGATAGAGCCTGAGGCTGCCGTCGGGCGTATGCAGCTGCACCGTACCGTAATAGAGGTACGATCCATCATTCAGCTGGATGTGCCACGAGAACAGCCGCAACCGATCGTCGGCCGATCGGAGGATGGACACCATCCGGAGCGAATCAAACGGGAAGGAATAGGAGTTCGGTGTCTTGAGCGCCGAAACCAAGGTTTTCACGAACGCGAAATTCGCTTTCAGGCGCTCCGGCTCGGCCGGTTCATTGTACATGACGTGGCCCAACCGGACGAGGCTGTCCTGCAACCTGCGGATTTCACGGAAATCGGCAGGCTGCGCACGCACGTTTGCCGGCAGCGCCACCCAGCACAGCAGGAAAACACCCCATATCCGCATCCCTATCATCACATCATCAAATCGAAAAATCCCTGTCCACCACCAACGCACTCGCCCCGCCGCCGCCATTGCAGATGCCGGCGACACCGATGCGCCCGTTGTTCTGCGCCAGGACCGAAAGCAACGTCACCACGATCCGCGCACCCGAGGCACCCAGCGGATGTCCGAGCGATACCGCTCCGCCATTGACGTTCACGCGATCCGCGGGCAACCCGAGTTCGCGGTTGTTGGCAAGCGATACGACCGAAAACGCCTCGTTTATCTCGTAATAATCCACGGCACCCGCCTCGATTCCAGCGTGCTGCAACGCCCGCGGTATCGCCTTGGACGGCGCGGTGGTGAACCATTCGGGCGCCTGCTGCGCGTCCGCATAGCCTGCGATGCGAGCCAGCGGCCGTATGCCCAACTCACGGAGCTTGCGTTCGCTCACCAGCACCAAGGCGGCGGCGCCGTCGTTGAGCGTGGAGGCATTGGCGGCGGTCACCGTGCCATCCTTCTTGAACACCGGCTTCAGCGCCGGGATCTTGTCGAAGTTCACGGCATTCACCTCCTCGTCGTCCGCCACCACCGTCACCTCCCCTTTGCGGCCAGTCACCGCGACCGGTACGATTTCGGCCCGGAATGCACCCGCCTGCTGCGCCGATTGCGACCGCTTGTAGGATTCGATGGCATACGCATCCTGGTCTTCGCGGCTAATGCCGCATTCGGTGGCGCACAGTTCGGCCGCCGACCCCATGTGGTAATCGTTGTACACGTCCCAGAGCCCGTCTTTGACCAGTCCGTCCGTTACCTGGCCATGCCCCAATCGATACCCCGTGCGCGCCTTGTCCAAGTAATAGGGTACGTTGCTCATGCTTTCCATGCCGCCGGCCACCACCACGTCGTTAACCCCCGATGCGATGCTTTGGGCCGCGAGCATGATGCTTTTCATGCCCGAGGCACACACCTTGTTCACGGTGGTCGCCGGAAGGTCCGGCAATCCGGCAAACTTGGCGGCCTGGGTGGCCGGCGCCTGCCCCAGACCGGCAGACAGGACGTTGCCGAAGAAGACTTCCTGTACACTATCCGCGGGAATGCCCGCACGTTCCACCGCTTCCTTGATCGCCATGCCCCCCAATTGCGTGGCGGAAAACGCCGCCAGGCTACCACCGAAACTGCCGATGGGTGTGCGTACGGCCGAAATAACATATACGTTATGCATCATCATCCTAATTGATTTACCGACAAAGGTAGAAATTTCATTCAAATACACTAAGCCCAACGACGCTTCGCCGTTAAATCGCTTCCCAAACGCACGAGTTAAAAACAACTTACAAAAATTGTTAGATTAATCTAAATTTGTATTTTTGTACCGTAAATGGTTAGGCACTACACATTCTTCACGTGGATCGGCTTGCTTGCCGTCGCATCGGCCTGCCAAGTCGCGGGCCATCGCGAAACGGATGGGAAACCCCATATCCTCGCCACGACAGGCATGATCGCCGATATGGTGCAGCACATCGTAGGCGACTCGGCTACCGTCGAGGCCTTGATGAACCCCGGGGTCGACCCGCATCTCTACAAGGCCAGCCAAGGGGATCTACGGAAAATCCTTGACGCGGATTACATCGTTTACAACGGCTTGCACCTGGAGGGCAAGCTCGGCAACATCCTGGAGAAGCAACGGCGTGTCAAACCGGTCATTGCCGTAGGCGACGGCCTTGAACGGCTCATCCAGGTCGATGCCAATACCTACGACCCCCACATCTGGTTCGACGTATCGCTCTGGCGGTCGGCTACCGCCCATACCACCCAACGATTGGCCGCATTGGATACCGCGAGCGCGAGGTATTACCATGCCAACGCCGCCGCGTACCTCGCCGAATTGGATACCTTGGATCGTTGGGTACGCCAGCAACTCGAACGCATCCCTCCCCCCCAGCGGATACTCATCACGGCCCACGATGCATTCAGTTACTTCGGTCGTGCCTATGGCGTATCGGTCAGGGGCCTCCAAGGCATCTCCACGCTATCCGAATTCGGGCTCCGTGACGTATCCGCATTGGTCGATTACATCGTGCAGCATCGCATACCCGCCGTGTTCGTCGAAAGCTCGGTGTCCGACCGGTCGCTCAACGCCGTGCTCGCCGGCGTACGGCAACACGGCCACCAGCTCGTCATCGGCGGCCACCTGTTTTCGGACGCCATGGGCGCCGCAGGCACCCCCGAGGGCACTTACATCGGGATGATCGAACACAACGTGCGCACCGTGGTCGACGCATTGGCAACAGGCAACGAACCCGCAACAAACAACGAACCATGATCATACACACGCCTGATCCCGTATTGGAAGTGCACGACCTCACGGTCAGCTATGCACGCAAGCCCGTGCTTTGGGGCATCGATTTCACCTTGCCTGCCGGGTGCATCGCCGGCATCATCGGTCCGAACGGTGCGGGCAAGTCCACGCTGCTCAAGGCCATCATGGGCTTGATCCCGCCATCCAGCGGGCACGTGAAGCTATTCGACCGGCCGTTGGCGGAAGTCCGGCCGCGCGTCAGCTACGTGCCGCAGCGCGAGTCGGTAGACTGGGACTTCCCGGTTTCGGTGCTAGACGTGGTGCTCATGGGCCGGTATGGCAAAGTCGGCTTGTTGCGCAATACCGGGGCCAAGGACCGCGCCATCGCGATGGACTGCTTGGATCACGTGGGCATGTCGGCATTCGCCAAGCGGCAGATCTCGCAGTTATCGGGCGGCCAGCAGCAGCGCGTGTTCCTGGCCAGGGCATTGGCCCAGGAAGCCGACGTCTACCTCATGGACGAGCCTTTCGCCGGTGTCGATGCCGCCACGGAGCAGGCCATCGTGACCCTGCTGCGCAACATGGCCGCTGCCGGAAAAACCATCGTGGTGGTGCACCATGACCTGCAATCGGCCCAAACCTATTTCGATTGGATCGTCCTGCTCAACATGCACCTGGTGGCGGCGGGCCCCACGGCACAGGTTTTTACGAACGCGCTCATCCAGCAAGCTTACGGTGGCCGGCTCAGCCTGCTGTCCAAGGTGGGCGACGTGCTTGAGAAACGTGAATTCCCGAGCAGGGAACGTTAGCGAAAGGAGGCCCATGGATCAGCTGTTCGATTTCCTCTCCCTATCAGACCCCAATGTCCGGTACGTCGTGCTCGGCAACATCCTGTTGGCTACCAGCGCGGCGATGGTGGGCTCGTTCATCCTCCTCCAGAAAAAGGCCTTGGTCGGCGACGCGGTGTCGCATGCCGTGTTGCCGGGCATCTGCGCCGCGTTCCTGTTTTCGGGTTCCAAAAACACGGGGGCGATGCTGGCAGGCGCATTCGTGACGGGCTGGCTCGCGTTGGCGGCCATCGATTACATCACGGCGAGGTCCAAGATCAAGAAGGATGCGGCCATCGGCCTGGTCCTATCGGTGTTCTTCGGTGCGGGCATGGTGATGATGACGGCCATCCAGCAATCCGGCAATGCCGCCCAAAGCGGTTTGGACCATTTCCTGTTCGGCAAGGCGGCTACGCTCGTGGGCACCGACCTACTGGTATTCGGCCTGCTGGCCGCCACGCTGCTCGTCGTGGTCGGGTTGTTTTTCAAAGCGTTCACGTTGGTCGCGTTCGACCGGCCGTACGCCGAATCGCTGGGCTATCCGGTGCGGAAACTCGACCTGTTGCTCACCAGCCTCACCGTGCTGGCGGTGGTCACCGGCATCACGGCCGTCGGCGTGGTGCTCATGGCAGCCATGCTCATCACACCCGCGGCCGCGGCCCGGTACTGGACGGACAACATCCGGCGGATGGTCGGCATCGCGGTTGCCTTCGGCGGTTTCGCCGGCTTGGCGGGCGCCTACATCTCGTTCTCCGCCCCGTCCATGCCCACGGGCCCGTGGATGGTCGTCGTGTCGTCGGTCATCGCCTTCGCTTCGTTCTTCCTCGCGCCCAGGAAGGGCATCGTCGCCAAAGGATACACCCAGCGCAAGAACCGACGGATCATCGCCGAAGAAAACACCTTGAAGCTTTTTTACCACCTCGGCGAGCAGCACGACCGATTCGATGGCTTGCGGAGCCTGCCGGAGCTGACGCAAGCGCGCGACATGGACGAAACGCAACTCCGGCCGGCCTTGCGCCGCTTGGTGGGCAAACACCTGCTGGCCTGCCAAGCGGATCGCTGGCGGCTCACCGATGAAGGTATCCGCAGGGCCAAGCGCGTGGTCCGCCTGCACCGCTTGTGGGAGCTGTACCTCACCCAGCACATGAACATCGCCGCGGACCACGTGCACGATGACGCGGAGACCATCGAACACATCCTCACGCCCGAGCTGGAGCGTGAACTGGAACATCAATTGGGGTACCCGGACCGGGATCCGCACAATACCGAAATTCCGAAGTAAAAAATGATCGCGTTCTGGATTATACTCACTGGCGCACTGGTCGCCGTCACCTGCGGGTTGTTGGGTTGCTTTTTGATCCTGCGGAAGATGAGCATGGTGGGCGATGCCATCAGCCACGCGGTACTGCCGGGCATCGTCATCGCCTTCCTGCTCAGCGGCAGCCGCGAAACACTGCCCATGTTGCTCGGCGCGGGTGCCACCGGGTTGCTGGCCACGTTCCTCATCGAGTACTTCCACCGGAAGGCCAACCTCCAGACCGATGCCTCGATCGGCGTCACCTTCAGTTTCCTCTTCGCCGTGGGCATCATCCTCATCAGCGTGTTCGCCGGCCGGGTCGACATCGACCAGGACTGCGTGCTGTACGGGGAAATCGCCTACGTACCGGTCGATCTTTGGATCACCGATGGCGGCACGGTCATGGGGCCGCGCCCCG
Source organism: Parapedobacter sp. (assembly GCA_037190485.1). GTDB lineage: Bacteria > Bacteroidota > Bacteroidia > Sphingobacteriales > Sphingobacteriaceae > Parapedobacter. The sequence goes on along the minus strand of JBBCJB010000006.1, from coordinate 357,269 downwards.
TCTACATCCTGGCCACGGTATTGCTCATCGTGGCCCTATTCATCAAGCTGGGCTTCAATTCGCTCAAGATCACCTCGTTCGATCCGGCTTTCGCTTCCGCGCTCGGCATTTCAACGGCCTTATGGCACTACCTGTTGATGGCCGCCGTTTCATTGGCCACGGTCAGTTCGTTCGAGTCGGTGGGCGCCATCCTGGTCATCGCGTTCCTGATCGGTCCGCCCGCCACCGCCTACCTGATCACGCACGACCTTCGCCGGATGCTCGCGCTTTCGGCGGGCCTGGGCATCCTCATCGCCTTTGTCGGGTATTGGATGGCCTACTGGCTCAACGCCTCCATCGCCGGCTGCATGGCCGTCGTCACGGGGGCATGTTTCGCCGTCACGTTCGGCGCGGTGCGGATCCGGCAGCAACGGCAGCAACCGGCTACCGGTTAGCAGCCCGGGCGTTGCCAGCTTAAGACGCCAATCATTTCGGTGAGCTTGGGAAATTGATCATCCAACGCACGCCGAACCTATCGGTGAACGAACCGAAGTAATCGCCCCAGAACATATCGGCCATGGGCATCTCCACCTCGCCGCCGGCAGAAAGCCCGTTGAACAGCCGATCGGCTTCCTCCCGGCTATCCGGCGTCACGGAGATGTAGTTGTTGTTGCCCACGTTCAGCACGTGACCGGCGGAATCCAGGCAATCGGAGGCCATCAGGTGTTGCCCATCGCCAATGGGAATGGACACGTGCATGGCATAATCCCGCTCCTTTTCCGGCAGGTTTTCGGCCTCGGGCGTTTCGCTCATGCGCTGGATGAACAATTCGCCACCGAAGACGGACTGGTAAAAGCGGAATGCCTCCTCGGCATTGCCGGCAAAATTCAAATACGGATTGAGTTTCATTCGTTTGTCGTTTAATTGCGTTACCGCATACAAAGGTAACGCACGTGGGCGCATCCAACGAGGCAAGATGCGACAATGAGGGAGGGCTATCGCGACAAATCGATCCCGAGCGGCACAAATTTGAAAAACATTTTGCGGAATTCGGATTAATGGATACATTTGCAACCCCGAACGGGGAATAGTACATTAACATAAGCCCAGGTGGCGGAATAGGTAGACGCGCTGGTCTCAAACACCAGTGGGGCGACCCATGCCGGTTCGATCCCGGCCCTGGGTACTGAAAGCCTGGCAATCATGCGATTGCCAGGCTTTTTTTGTTCCTACCCCTATTTGGCTACCTTCCGCAACGTCATCCGTAATTCCTCACCGCCCATCTCCCCTTTCAGCTCCACGGCATCCGCCACTTGCCTGAGTGTCCCGGCGAATCCGGCGAGCGTATCGGCCGGATACCGCCAACGGATGTGGATGGAGTCGGTGCGGTCGTCGAGTCGGTATCGGCCGATGTAGCGGTGCCGGTAATCGTTGAAATGGAATACGGCCTCATCCTCCAGATCGAGGTAAACCGCGGTCAGCACGCTGTCCTTCGGGCCGGTGGGTTCGGTGGGCGTGCCGTCGATGGCCAATCCGCTTACGTGGTATTTGCCCGTCAACCGCGGGTGCTTGTCGGGGTGCGCATAGATCAGCGAAAAGACAAGGGGCCAAGCCGCGATCGACAACCGGAATGCCCATTTGCCGGCCTCCGCGATGTCCAGCCTGGCCAATCCCCACATGGGCTGGAAAACGAAGTCGACCAATCGGCGCGAATCCTGCGCCAGGAGGTAAAACACGCCGAACAACAGGATGCTGCCATGCACCAGCATGCCCACCGGCATGGGATAGAAAAAATCGAGCGCCGATACGAACGCGAGCAACGGCAGGGCCATCAGGAGCCCGAATAGCCGCGTACGCGCGAACAGCAGCATCCAAGCGGCCACGATCTGCAGCCCGGCGACAAACAGCATGAACCCCTTGGAGTACCCGAAGAATGCCCAGACCAAGCTTTCGCCCGAAATTTCGGAGAACGGCTCATCCAGCAACCCCAGCGGCACGATCATCTGCAGCCCCTCGACCTTGTGCCAGCCGAACATCGATAGGTCGATCGCCAGGGCATAGCAGATCGCGTGTTCGAGCCAGGCCTTCAGTCCGGAGGTGCGTTGCTTTTTCTCCAAGCGGTGCCACACGTAAGGGAGCGCCACGCCAGCCGCTAGGATGAGCCATGCCGTGCCAACGAGTGCCGTTGGCGCTATCCATACCGAAAAATACTTCAAGGAAAGCCGCCGGAACACGGTACCCACCACCAATCCAAAGGCCAATCCCAACCAAATCTTGTTTTTCAATGTCGTTGTTTCCATCTGATGCGTTTCAATTGTTTCCGGGCAAAACAACGCACCAGGCTCCGTCCGGTCGCCCGGATGGGCACATCCGGACTTATTCAGGCCCCAGCTCAAGGATGCTGTCTCAGGTAGGCGGTCGGCGTCATGCCCGTCACTTTCTTGAACACCTCGTTGAATGTCGATTTCGACGTGAACCCCGCCTCGTAGGCGATACCCAGTATCGTCAAGTGCCGATGGTTCCCATCGGCCAGGAGCCGCTTCACTTTCTCGATGCGGTGGCCGTTGATCAACGCGTAGAAATTCATGCCGTATTCGCGGTTGATCAAAAAAGAGAGGTCGTTCAGGGAAAGCCCCACCCGTTCGGCCAGCCGGGCCAGGTTGATCTGCGGATCGGCGAACAATTCCTCCTCGGCCAATAGCGCATCGAGCTTGCGCCGGTACCGCCCCAATTCGGCATCGTTCAGCCTTGAGGTCGTCTCGGCGCCGCCCGCGTCGGCCTGCATCACCAATTGTCCGAGCTCGCGGTTCTCCTGGGCCGTTTCGAGGAACACCGCCCGTTGCGTCAGCAGCTTGTAGCCGATCACGAGCACGAAGGCCAGGTACAGGTACGCGCGGACCCTGTCGAGCAGCGTCATGCCCGCCAGGTCCAGGATATACAGCACGATCAGGGCCAGTATGCCGAATAGCAGCCCGCGCAGCCACGAAAGATCGCGTTCCGAGCGTTCGGCCGCGTACAACTCCACGTGGGCTTGGTGCCGCTTCAACAGCGCGAGCGAAAACACCCAATAGCCGATCACCTGGATCGGGATGATGGCCTTCATCACACCCCCCAGGACTTTCCGGACAGGCTCGCCGAGTGCTTCCAGCGGGCTTGGCAATGCCAGGAAATGTGGCAGGGAGATCACCGCCACGAACACCGCGACGGGCAGGAAATGAAGCCACAGCGACCGGTTCCGTTCCGTGGGGTGCGTATAGTACCATACGCCGAGGTAAAACCCCGGCGCGATGGCAAAGCTGGACAACTCCGCTATCGGCACGATATGCGGATAACGGCCGTGGAGGTTTTCCATCCACACCGCCTTGCTCAGCAACGCGAACCCAAGCGATAGCAGGAACACGCCGAACCACCGGTTGCCGGGCCTGTTATCGGGTATGTAGCCCAGCGCGAGCAGCCCCAGAAAGAAGCAACCCGCCACTGAAAACGAATAGACGATGATATCGGGCATGTGCACGTATGAGGCCGCTAAACTAACCGAAAAAATCCAACTACCGGAATTCCGGTAGAAAAATATACATAAATCCCGCGATTGACCCGTGCGCCGCACGACACTACCTTTGAATCGTAAATCAATGTTCAACGCGATGAAAACTCCGTATATCATCATGGCCGCGTCGCTGACCTTGCTTAGCGCCGCCTGCAAAAAGGAATCGATGGAAGGCCAATTGGGCGATAACGTCGAGCGCATCTCGCTCCTGCTCGATTATGAAGCCGGATACGGCGGCTACGTCTATCCCGTCCACAACCCGTATGTATTCTTCAAGGACGGACGGTACGTCAAGGAGCCCAAAATCCCGGTCGATGCGCTTGCGCTCGACGCGCTGAGCACCGACCACGCGGTGAATTGGGGAACCTGGAAACGCGCGGGCAGCAAGGTACAGCTCGTTGACCGCCGCAGCGAGGATTGGGAAAAGGAATGGCCCGGCGCACCGGCGTTCCCCGCCAAGGCACGCGAATCGCTCAGCGGGTCGTTCAGCTCCATTTCGGGCGGCGGCAACCTGGCCGTCGGCGGCACGGTCGGTGTCATCGCCTACAGCAACCTGACGTTCACGCCCGACGGGTGGTTCACCAACGAAAAACTCGGGGGCGGTACCGGCAGCGACCATGCCGCGTTCTCGCGGCAAACCACGGCGGGCCGATACACCTTGGCGGGCTATACGATCACGCTTGCGTTCAACAACGGGGATACCAAGCGCTTTTTCTTCTGCTATTACGGCGAAGACAAGCGCGTATTCCGCGTCTCCGGACGGACATATACCACAAATTAACAGGAATCAAGATGGAACACAACATGCATTGCAAAGGTTTACGTCGCCTCGCCGCCAGGTGGTCGATGGCCACGTTGCTGGTCTGGCTGTCGCTCGCCATGTCCTGCAAGCAGGAGGAAACCGGTTTGCCGAACAACGTGGACGGCATCGTGCTTATCGCCGACCGGGAGATGGGCTACGGCGGCTATTACTACGATGTATACAAACCTTGGGTGCTCTTCAAGGACGGCACCTTCGTGAAGGAACCGCGGATACCGTTGGACGAGCTCGACTTTCAGGCGCTCACCACCGACGTGGCGAGCCGCTGGGGCACCTACACCTACAAAGGCAGCGACCAGAAAGAGATTTCGATCGCCTACCCGGATGGGTACACCCAATCGAAGCGCATCGGCGCGAAAGCCAGCGCCGCACGGAAAGGGGAACCCATCGATGGCCAATACAGTTCGATAGCCGGGGGCGGCAACCTCGCCTGGGGCGGGGACGTGGGCATCCTCTCGTATTCGCGCATGGCCTTCACGGCCGATGGCTGGTACACCACCGAGCGCATCAGCGGCAGCAACAGCAGCAGCCACGCCGCCTACCACACCAATACCACTTCGGGCAAGTACCGGGTCGACGGCGACTACAGCATCGAACTCACGGCCAACAACGGGCAGTCCAAACGCTTCTTCTTTTGCTGGTTCAGCGGCTCGGAGCGCAATTTCCGCCTGGCGGGCAGGACCTTTTCCATCCAATCGAACTAGGCATGGCTGCAACGGAATCCCCCATCGGCATCGTGGCCTACCTGCTCAGCTGGTGCATCCTGGTAGCCTCGTGCGCATCCTCCAAACCCAGGCCCGCCGGATCCACGTTGACGGCCAAGCAGCTGCTGTCGGCCATCGCGCAAGGCAAGCCGCTGGCCTATAAAGACCTTACCATCGAAGGCGATGTCGACTTCACGCGACTGGAGGCGGCCCAACTCACCCCGAACAATTCCGTGGTCTCGATTGCCGCACCGCTGTATTTCGAGCGTTGCCAGTTCAAGGGCAAGGTGATCGGTTTCGCGCATCGCGGCGATACGGCGCATACCGTGCGGTTCGGGTCGGCCGTGGCCTTCCAGAACTGCCGGTTCGAAGGCGAGCTGGACCTGCGCGGCGGCACGTTCGATCACCACCTGTACCTCAATGCCAGCCTATTCGACCGGCAGGCGAACCTGCAGGCGCTACGGGTAGGCGGCGACCTCCGGATGGAGAACGCCCAGTTCAGCGGCGACCTGTTGCTGCAGGAAGCCGTCGTCCGGGGCAGCTTCTGGGCCAAGGAAGCATCGGTATTGGGCCAATTCTCCGCCCAGCAATCGGATTTCTGGCAGCACGCCGTATTCGCGGGCTTCGCCGTGCGGGGCTACGCCGATTTCGGCATCGCCCATTTCCGCCGGTCGGCCTTCTTCGAATACGGCAACTACGGCGGCAAGGTGAATTATGGCGGCGCCGTCTTCCGGCACCGCGCGGAATGGACCAACGCGGATTTCGAGCAAGGCGCCGACTTCCGGGACGCCTGGTTCGCGTTCCGGCCGGTGTTCAGCCAGGCCGCGAACCAGCCCGCCGTCGACCTCACCGACGCCCGCTTTGACGGCGGCAGACCCGAAACGGATACGCACTGAAAATTAGATAGACCATGGAAACAAGACACAATTGGCGAGTACGCCTGAACATGGCGGCAACCTTCGGCATTGCCGCCCTATCCTTCCTTTCCTGCTCCAAGGATGGCCCCGACGGCCCGGATGACGGAGACCCGGATCCCGATGGCACCGAATACGCGTTTGGTTGGGCCGGTACGGACAACGGCGACGAGATCCCGTCCAACATCTTCCTCGGTTTCGGCAACGCCAACCTGCCCGCGAGCCATTCGATCGCCGACCGGCTCCCACCCATCGGCGATCAAGGCCGATACGGCACCTGCGTCACGTGGGCGGCGGGGTACAACCTCAAAACCATGCTGAACGCGCTTGACAACAACTGGACCACCGCCGACCTGTCCGGCACCAATCGGCAGGCCAGCCCGAAAGACCTCTTCCTGGCCATACCGGCCAACCAGCGGGGCAACAATTGCAACGGCACCAACTTCGAGCCCGCCTTCCAGCAGCTCATCGACCGCGGCGTGGCCACGTTGGCCACCGCACCGTATACCGGGCTGGGCAATTGCACCCAGGCGCCAGACGGTGCCGCCACCCAGGAAGCCGCTGGCAACCGGCTCAGCAATTTCCGCAAGATCGGCATGGACGTGCAGGAAATCAAGACCTACCTGTCCCAGAACCGGCCCGTCGTGTTCGGCGCGCGGCTCAGCGACAACTTCATGACCTGGCGCAGCGACCAGGTCATCACCAGCCATTCCACGTTTGACAATGTGGGCATGCACGCCTACCACGCCATGGTGGCCGTGGGCTACGACGACAGCAAGGGCCCCAACGGGGCGTTCCGCGTCGTCAACTCGTGGGGCCGCAACTGGGGCGATACCGGGTTCATCTGGATCGACTACCGGTTCATGGTCAATCCGGAATTCGGCATGATGGGCTTCGTGGCCACCAATGGCCAGCGCGATGATTTCGACCCGGTCGATCCGCCCGTGGAGCCCACGGGCGATTACGACCTGGTGCCCTGGAACGTGAGCGACATCAAAAACCCCGAGTCGAGCAACCAGCGCAGCCGCCGGATGAACTACAACGTGTACAATGTCGGCGGCCGGCCGGTGAATGCCAGCCAGCGCTGGAACATCTGCTACATCTACTACAACGCCTTCAATGCCCAGGATTTCGGCATCATCCTGTACGACGAGTATACCGACCAGTACGGCACTTTGGGGCAGAACGGCGAGCTGGCATCCGGTGGGCACGGCACGTCCGGCAACTGGTGGAACCACATCAACCTCGCCCCGCAGCAGGGCGTGGCCGAAGTACTCTTTGACAGCGAGAGCGTGCGGTGGAGCTACACCATGCCCAACATCAACGGCTTCTACTACCTCGTCTGCATCGCCGATGCCTTCGATGTGGTCGCGGAAGCCGATGAAGCCAACAACTATTTCTTCCTTACCGATGAATCGGGATGGCCACTATACATCCAGAACGGCGTCGTACAGGCCATTTTCGGTCAATCGCGGTTGCAATCCAGCACCGCGCGCAAGCCCGATGCCAGTACCCGGATGGTCACGCCCACCGAATTCGACCAACAATCGAACGCGTACACCAAGGAAGAGATCGGCGACATGATCACCACGATGAAGGAAAACGGCACCTTGAAGCGCGCCATCCAACAATACCAATCGGAAAGGCGCGGCGACGCGCAGCGCCACCCGTAATGCTCCTGGACCTGCAATGTTCACGCACACACCGGGCAAGGTCGATGGTCGATCTTGCCCTTTTTCAGAACAGGCCCAGTTCGCCCGCCGCCCGGATCATGGCCGGTGCGTTGTTCACGCCGAATTTCTGCATCAGGTTGCGGCGGTGCGTCTCGATGGTGAGCGGGCTCACGAACAGCCTGTCGGCGATCTGGTGGGTCGTCGCGCCCTCGGCGATGAGCGCCAGCACCTCGCGCTCGCGCCGCGTGAGCTGGGGTTTGTCCTTGATGGAAAATTCGGCCAGTATCTTCTGCACTTCGGGGCTGAAATACACCTGTCCGCCTTGTACGAGCTGGATGGCCCGCACCAATTCGTCGGCCGACGCGTTTTTCAGCAGGTAGCCTTTCGCCCCCTGCTGGATCATCCGGTGGATCAGGCTGGCCTCGCTGTATGTGCTCATGCCCAGCACCCGCACGTCGGGGAACGCCGCCGTGATCCGGCCGCACAGCTCGGTCCCGTTCACGTCGGGCAGGTTGATGTCAAGCAGCACCACGTCGGCGCCCTGCTCACCCAATACCCGGAACGCCTCTTCGCCCAACGTGCAGGTATGTGCGATGCGGATGTCGTCCCGGTCGGCCAATAGCGACCTGAGGCCTTCGATGACCATCGGATGGTCGTCGATGACCATGACGTCAATGGGGTTGTTGTTCGTGTCCATAAGTGAGTTCAATCGTTACGGTCGTGCCCACGCCGGGCTCCGAATGGATGTCGAGCTTCCCGCCCAGGTAAGCCACCCGGTTGCGCACGTTGGCCAGCCCCATCCCCGAACGGTCGGCCTGCTCCCCGGCGAACCCCACCCCGTCGTCTTCCACGGTGATGGAGAGGTCGTTGCCGTTCTGGAGGCATTGCGCCAGGATGTGGGTGGCCTTGGCGTGCTTGAGCGCGTTTGATATCAATTCCTGGATGATGCGGTACACCATGATCTGGACGGATCGCGGGATGTCGGCCTGCAACCCGTACGGCTGGAACGAGATGGATGTCCCCTCCTGTTCCAGGCCCTTGCAGAAATCACGCAACGCCACTTCCAGCCCGTATTGGAGCAGCGTCTCCGGCGCCAGGTTGCGCGCGATGCGGCGCAGGTCATCGACGGAAGCGTCCAATTGCCGCACGATGAACGGCAACTCGCCGTTCGCCACGGCCCCGTTGCCGGATTGGACCGCCTTTGACAGTTTCATCTTGATGCTCGACAGCGAGCCGCCAAGGCCGTCGTGCAGGTCGATGGCCAGCCGCTTGCGCTCCTGCTCCTGCCCTTCCAGCATGGCCGCGAAGACCGAGATGTGCTGCTCCTGCTCCAACTTCTCCATCTGCTGCTCCAGCAACTGGGCCTGTTGCCTGGCGATGAGCTGCCGTTTCCTGAAAATGTTGTATCCGGCGAACGAGACGCCGATGACCAGGACCACGGCCCCGGCCAGCGACAGCGTCAGCAGCCTATTGCGCTGGGCATGCATTTCCTGCTCCTGCATCCGCTGGTTGAGCCGCATGATCTGGGCCTCCTTCTCCTTGGCCTCGAACCGTTGTTCGAGGCCGTGTATCTTGAAGGCCATTTCCGCGTCGTGCAGGCTGTCGGTCAATTGGAGGTAGGCCTGCTGCGCGCGGTGGGCCTCGGCGATGTCGCCCACCTTTTCGTAGCTATTGATCAGGTTGCGGAGTTGCACGCGCCTACCCGAGGGCATCAGGTACGCATCGTATTCGTCCGAAATGCGTTTGGCGGTCTGCAGCGCCCGCTGGTGCTCGCCGCGTTTGTCGTAAATGTAATAGGCCCGGTTCAGCAACGTGATGCTCAACATGTGCAACCCGTGCCTATCGGCCAGCGCAACGCCTTCTTGGTACACCTCGAGTGCCCGGTCCAGGCGTTCGTTGTACAGTTCCTCGTACATGCCGAGCGCATTGAGGTACATCACGCGCGAGTACTGGTCGGGGTAGCGTACCAGGAGCGAATCGGCCTGGGCCAATGCGTGTTCCACCTGGCGGCGATCGGCGGCGGCCATATCCGCACGCGCCGTGACGTACATGGTCGCTTCGGCCAATTTGCTGTACGAATCGACCAGTTCGGGGGTTTGCGGATAGCGCGACAACGCCGCTATCGATTTCCGGTAGTAGGCGATGGCCCGGTCGAATTCCTTGCTGTTCTGGAAAATGATGCCGATGTTGTGGAAACTCTTGCCCATGCCCAGGCTGTCGCCGATGCGTTCGTAGATCGGGATCGACTTGTTGAGGATCATGTCCAGGAACGTCTCCTCATCGCCTTTCCGTTGGTATTGGGCACCGTGGTTGTACCATGCGCGCGCCAGGTACTGCTGGCCCAGGAACGAGGTGTCCGATTCCAGCAGTCGTTGGGCCTGTTGGTAGTGGGCAATGGCCGAATCGACCTGGTAACGTTCGAAATGGACGCCGCCGATGCGGAAATGCGCGATCCCTTTCCCGCGTCGGTCGTTATGCGCTGCCGCCAACCGGGCGACCTCGAGCGCGTAATCCATGGCCTTGGCCGAATCCCGGTAGGAATGGTGATCGGAAAGTTGCCCGAGCAATTCGATGCGCTTCGCGTAGTCGGCCGTGCTTTCCAGCCGTCGCAGCAAACTATCCGCTTGCGGATCGGCCACCTGCGCGAAAGCCGCCTGCAAAAGGGCAGGCAGCCCCAGCATCACGGCGGGTATCAAACGGCGCAACCTAGTCATCCGACCAAAAATAACCAATCTTGCCGTAAACCGGCCATCCCGGCGAAAATATACCGGAAAACCGGTAGCCAAGCATAGAACCAGCATAAATTGCTATATTAGCATCCGTGAGCAGCAATGATGCCCAGGAATTCAATCGGCTTTATAAGGCGCAGAAACCCGCGCTCATGCATTACGCCATGGGTTACCTACGCGATAGACAGGTAGCTGAAGAAATCGTTTCGGACGCTTTCATCAAAACATGGAAACGTCTGGACGAATTCGCATCACCGGAAAACGCTACGGCCTTCCTGTTTGTGGTCACCCGCAACGCGTGCCTTGATTACCTGAAATCCACTCACCGACGCACCCCATTCGATCGGGATGCGCTCGAGGAAATACCCCACCAGACCGACATCTTTCTGGCCATGGTGAATGCCGAGCTGCTAGGCATTATCCGCGAAGAAATCGGCAAACTTCCCAAGAAACAACGCCAAGTGCTCGAACTTTCCTTTCTCGACGGCTGCAGCACGGAGGAAATCAGCCAGAATCTGGGCATTTCGCCATCAGCGGTATTCGCGAATCGATCGTTAGGCCTCGCAAAACTACGAAACGTCTTCAAAAACGAGCACCTACTCACCATGGCAGGGCTAATTGACCTATTTCGATAGGCCTCTCCAAATTTTTTCAATCTTTTTTCACTTTTCATTTAAGAAAAAATCGACTGGCCCGTCTTTGCAGTTAGAACGATACGATGAAGACACCAAAATATATCGCGCGACTTGCCGCCAAGCGCCTATCAGGCACGCTGACCGTTGCCGAAGAGCAGGAATTGCAGGCGTGGGCTGACAGTACCCCTGCTTACCGCGAATGGCTGGACGGCCTTCATTGGGAGTCGATCCGGCTCGGGGCACACGACCAATCGGCCTACAAGCCCGTGGAGGACGCGTGGGACAACCCACGGCTCAAGCCGTACGTCCCTCGGCCCGGGGCCGCGGTTCGTCGTATCGGCCGGTGGCTACCCTATGCGGCCGCGATCCTCATCGCATCGACAGTGGCAATTTGGGCATTTTTCGGCGACCGAACCAGGAATCGCCCTCCTGCCGCCCTGCAGGTAAACCAAACAGGAATCATGCCCGGCGGCAACCGCGCGACACTGACATTGTCAGATGGCCGGACGATAGCCCTGAGTTCGGAACAACAAGGGATTGTTGTACAGGACGGGATTACCTACCTCGATGGAACCGTTGTGCTTGGTGACTCCACGAACTCACAAACCCATACGTTGGCGCTCACCACCCCAAAAGGCGGCACCTACCAGATCACCCTCCCCGATGGCAGCCGTGTATGGCTCAATGCCGCCTCCACGTTGCGATACCCAAGCCGGTTCACGGATCATGAACGAGTGGTTGAGCTCTCCGGCGAGGCGTTTTTTTCTATCAGAAGTCAGCCATCGGCCCTACCGACCGGACAGGCAGGTATCGGGGATCAGCCGAAAGCTGCACGTCTGCCGTTCAGGGTCATGACGAAGGGGCAGACGGTCGAGGTATTGGGAACGGCGTTCAACATTTCGGCCTACGTCGACGACTCCGAAACCAAGACCACCCTCGTGGAAGGCCGCGTGCGCTTGGAAGCCAATGGCGCGAGTTTGCAACTCGCGCCTGGGGAGCAGGGGGTGTCAACCAAAAACGGGCTATCCAAGCACGAAATAAACACCCAACCCTACACAGCCTGGAAAGACGGCAAATTTGCCTTCACGGGCAAGCCGTTCGGGCAGGCGATCGGCGAAATCGCCCGGTGGTACGACCTGGAGGTCGTCTACACCGACGGTATCCCTGACGAAACCCTTTTCGGGGGGGCGTACCGCAATGAAAACCTGTCGATTATCCTCCAACTATTGACGAGCCATCGGGTGGACTATCAGCTATCGGGCAAGCAACTGATCATCCAAAACAAAAACAAAGGAAAGGAGGACAAACCCTAATAACCGAACTCCACGGATACGGACGTGAAGCTGGCGTCCAAAAAATAAGGGAAGTGCTTGCAACACCCCCCTCAAACAGCTTGGATTGGAAATTTCGACATATCACTATCCAAAAACCACACAAATTTAATGAATTTACTTTACATCGTACGAGTAATGCGCAGTGTCATTCTCTTGCTCACATGCGGCTTCATCCACGTCTCGGCCGCCAGTTATTCACAACACGTCACGCTTTCGGCCCATGGCATGCCGTTGGCACAGGTCTTGGAAGCCATACAGCGTCAAACGGGCTACGAGGTTTCCGGTACCGGTTCGGTGTTGAGGACGGCATCGCCCATAACCATCGAGGCCAGGCAGGTGCCACTCGAACAATTCCTGGATCAGGTTTTCCGCGATCAACCGGTGGCCTATACCATGGGCGTGCGGACGATCGTGCTGTCTGCCAGACCTAAGCCGCAGGCAATCGGTACGCCTACCGCGCTTGTCCTGGCCATCGGCGAGGTGCGTGGGCGCGTGGTCGATAGCCTCGGGGTACCGCTCGAAAAGGCCAGTATCCGCGTCATCAACGTCGCCGGTCAGCGCACGACGGCGCAGACCCTCAGCGACCGCGACGGTTTCTTTATCCTTCGGGATGTTCCCGATGGGGCCATATTGGCCATTTCGTTTCTGGGATACCGGGAACAGCGCGTGAACGCCGCGCCCAATGTCGGCATCATTACGCTGATGGCACTTCCTGAAGCGCTTGAAGAGCTAGTGGTGGTCGGTTACACGGCCAAAGCGACCAGCGAACTGACCGGGGCCGTACAAAAGGTTTCCGGTGACTATTTGCGCAGCAGCGTGGTCACCCCAAATCCGCTTTCGATGCTGAAGGGCAAAACCACCGGTTTATACATTACCGAAAACTCCGGCGAGTCCGGTGCGCGGGGGCAGGTTATCGAGCGTGGCCAGTCGTCTTTGGCTACACCCACCAACAGCTACTTCGGACCGCTGATCGTGGTGGACGGCGTGATCACGAACTATACGTCGTTGCAGGACGCGGTAAACCCTGTTGATGTGGAAGATATCACGATTTTGAAAGACGCTTCCTCCACCGCCATCTACGGCTCCAGGGCGGCACAGGGCGTAATCGTGATTACCACCAAACGCGGCCAAGCCGGACGTACCGCCGTTGACGCCCGTGTGCAGTATGGGGGCATCCAACCAGTACGGGATATCCGTTTCATGAATACCAGTGAGCTGATCGATTTCATGGACAGGCAGATGGTGCGCTATTGGGAGCAGACACCGTCCATTCAGGCCACCTATCCTGATGTGAATCGTTTCATTGCCGAGCGGCGCGTATACACGGACGCCGACCGGAACCGCAATTTCAATTGGGAGGACGCCATCTATAGCAACGGTAATTTCCATAACACGGAAGCGAGCATCAGTCACGGGAGCGACAAGACAAAAATCTATGCCGGCATGGCCTGGTACAAAGAAAACGGTGCGCTATACGATAATTCCTTCGACCGTAAGAACTTCCGGATGAATTTGGACCATGCGGTCTCGGCTAAGCTGCAGGTAAGCCTGAACCTAAGCAGCATCGTGGACCGGACCACCAGACGCAACGGGGTCCCGGAACTCTATATGATCCAGCCATTCCAGCACCCGTATGGCGACGACGGCAATTTGCTGGATAGCCTTCCGGTGCGGCAGTCGAGCAATTACGGCCCTACGTTCACCACGTGGACACAGAATTTCCTGGGTGAGGCCGCTTACGATAACACACGCCTGACCAATGTCCAGAACCATATCGGTGCCTTGCGGCTGCGTTACGACATCCTGCCGGGATTGCACCTGCAGAGTGCCAATTCGCTCAATTACGTGGGCACCAATATAAATTCCTACCTGGATCCGCGCTCGTTTTCGGGCAAATATGGCGGCTATCCGTATTTATTCAACGCCGCCAGCCCGGCGCTCCCTAACGGCACACTCGACATCGACGACACGAAGTATATCGATTATTTGATTTCCAATACCCTCACCTTCCGGAAGGGGTTCGGGAAGCACACCATCAGCAGCCTGGTGGGCCAGGAATGGGGTAAACGCACCACCGAACTGATGGGCATCCGGATGAATACCCTCCTGGCCGGCGAGCGTAATGTAGGCGCAGCCCAACGGTTGGGCGACGCAATCAGCGTTGCCTACCAATGGCCCTATCGGCCATCGGGCAATTTCCAGGAGCGCGCCACGTTTTCGGTGTTTGGCCAGGCCGATTACAACTATGCACAGCGTTACCTAGCTTCGCTGTCCATCCGTACCGATGCAACCACCAATTTTGGCCGCGAGCGGCGTTACGGCACCTTTTACTCGGTGAGCGGCGGATGGCTGGTTTCCAATGAACATTTTTTGTCGGATATCCGTGCCATCACCAACCTGAAGCTGCGGGCGGCATATGGGACGTCCGGACGCGATCTGGGCGATGGCTACCTGAATACCACGTTTTATACCGATGACATCCGGTACGAGGAGGAACCGCAGATCGGTTCGCGGATTACGCAATTAGCAAATCCGGCCATCTCGTGGGAGACCATGTACAACACCAACATCGGGGTCGACGTGGCACTTTTCAACCGGGTGGAGCTGATGGTCGACATCTACCACAAGCGGAGTGACGGCCTGTTGCAGAATGTTACGCTCACCTCCGCACAGGGATCGTTGACCCAATACCAGAACGTGGGCCAGATCATCAACAAGGGGTTGGAAATCATGCTGAACACCCACAATGTCAAACACGCGGATTTCAATTGGCACACCAATTTCAACATCAGTTTTAACCAGAATAAGATTTCCAAGTTATACCAGGATTCGCTTATTGACAATTACGGCCGGCTGTACTACCGGAAGATCGGCGAGGATATCAACGTCATCAAAGCCATCCCTTTTGCGGGCATCAATCCAGAAAACGGGAACATGCAGCACTACAACGTGGACGCAGGCGGCCAGCGCGTACTGGTGGAAGGGATCGGCGCCCCCAGCAATGCGGCCAACTGGCAGGTGGTTGGGTCGGCTACACCGAAGTATTTCGGAGGCTTCACCAACACGTTCCAGTACAGGCACTATACGCTCAGCGCCGAATGGTGGTTCCAATACGGCAATTACGTGATGATGAGCCTGGTCAATAACTTCCAATCGCCCACCGCCCCCCGACTGGGCCGGAATAACGTTGTCTTCACCGACAACCAGCGATTATGGCAGGCACCGGGCGATACCGATGCCAACTACCCTGACGTGTTCAGCACCAGCCCCAACGCCTGGCAGTCCATGACGTTCCGCTCCTCGCGGCTTTGGGGCAATGCGAGCCATGCGCGGCTGCGCAACGTCCGGTTCACGTACGCGCTTCCGCAGTCGCTGCTGGGCAGCTGGAGGCTGGCCAACGCCAGTGTGTACCTGAGCGGGGATAACCTTTGGGTATTGAAGCATAAGGATTTCGTCGGCGCCGATCCGGAAGGGGCCAGTCTGGGCACATCCACCGCCTATGGCGGCGTGGGCACGGGATTTGCTAACCCACGGCGGTTTTTAATAGGTTTACAGGCCACGTTTTAACATTGGAAGGACATGAACAATTTAAAAACGATTATATTCTTGACAATCGCACTGCTGCTTTCGGGGTGTGATCAGCAATTGGACAAACTGCGTCCGCATAACGTCACGTTTGAAGAGCGGCAGTTTGAGACTCCCGATGGCTTCACCAAGGCGATCTGGGGCATTTACGCGTTGATCTCTGGACGCGCCACCATTGAGAGTTCCTTTAACTACAACGACATCCAGTTTTACCTGTCGGAAGCCCGGGGCAACACGATCAAGTCGCTGGATGCGCAGGTGAACAGGTATACCGATGCGTTTAACTATGTCAATTCCGCTGGGCGGGATTTCTCGTATACCTACGAGTACTGGCGCGGCAGCTACACCATCATTCTCCACATCAACAAGCTGCTGGCCAATGTCCGGGCGGAGGAGGCCGATCCGGTCATCCTGCAAGCCAAGGCGGAAGCGCTGTTCCTGCGGGCGTATGTCTATTTCAACCTGGTTCGTCTATATGGGCGTCCCTATTACCAAGACGCCGCCGGGTCGCCCGGCGTCATGCTGATCACCACCGGTGACGTCGGGCCCGGATACGCGCCTCCGCGGGCTACCGTCGCCGAAATCTATCAGCAGGTGATTACCGACCTGCAGGCCTCCATTCCGCTGTTCACCCAGCAAAAGACCAACAGCTACGCCAGCCGGTACGCGGCTGACGCATTGCTATCACGCGTCTACCTGTATATGGGCGGAACCTTTGCTTCGCCGGACCAACAGGCCAACAGCCATGCATACAACCATGCCGACCTCGTGATCCGGGAAGGCGGTTACCGGTTATTGGAAGCGGAAGACTATCGGACCTATTACCAAACGGATAACATCGGCAATGACGAAGACATCTTTGCGATCAATACGCGTTATGCCCAAGGACTCATCAGCAACCTGTATGCCATGCCGTCACAGATCAATTACACCGGCGGGCTTTACCGCCCGTCGCCAGACCTGCTGAGGCTGCTTGAAGCCGAAGACCTACGCAATGCCTTTTTCATCGACAACGTGACGCCGGGGTTTCCGGATGACACCAAAGCGACGGCCAAATACCTCGTCAACTACGTGTCGTTGTACAGCAATTCGCCCGGGCGCTACCTGCGACTCGCGGAGCTGTACCTGAACCGCGCCGAAGCAGCGGCCAAGCTTGGCGACGACGGCCGCGCGCTCGCCGATGTGAACACCATCCGGCGCAGGGCGGGCCTGGCTGAGCTCTCCGGCGTGGTGGGCACGGCACTTTTTGAGGAAATCCTTAAACAGCGCAGGCTGGAACTTGCTTTCGAAGGGCATGCCAGCTACGATGATTTCCGTAATGGGCGGCCGATGGTCCGCACGTATGCATCGGGAGGTTCCAATGCCATGACCATCGCCCCGACCAGCGCGGATGCCGTCATCAAGATACCCGATGAAGAGCTTACCAGCAATCCTAATCTGATACAGAATGACTAATAATGTAATAATCAGAATATCATGAAAAAAACAGCAATGACAATTGCGCTCTTCGCCCTGCTTGCAGCTGGCTATGCGCAACAGGCCGGGCTTACGCTGACGGCGCGTATTGAGGGGCTTCCTGCAGACCAGTGGGTCTATTACCGGGAGCAGGGAGGTAGCGACAAGCGTGATTCGGCCAAGACGGAGGCAGGTGGTTTTACCCTGTCCATCCCCATCGGCCCCGGCGAGGGCAACACCTATATGATCAGCATCGGGCGTAATTACGACGATCCGAATTCGATGTTGGTGCTTTACCTGGACCAGGGACGGCTGGACATTGCCGGAGCAGGGCCCCTTTTTAAAGGTGCCACCTACTCCGGCAGTCCGTGGGTGGACCGCTACAATGACTATATCGCCGCCACGAGAAATGAGGAAATGGCCGCGCTGCACGAAAAAGCGAATGCACTGTATGCGCAACAGGACACCGCGGCCATACGCGCTTTGCGGCCGGAATTCGAGCGGCTGAATGCGGTGCGCCGGGAGAAAGCCATCGCGTGGATCAACGCCCATCCCGATTTGCCGATCAGTGCCTGGGTCATCCGCAGCGAACTTTCGCAGGCCGAGCTGGCTGTGCAGGAAGCGGCGCTGCATGTGCTGGCACCGGAAGCCAGGGATAACCTTTCGGCCAGGGAGATGGCCCAGCGTATCGAGGCTACGAAGGCGACAGCCATCGGGCAACAGGCACCGGCGTTTACCCAAAACGATCCCGATGGCCGTCCGGTTTCGCTGGCGGATTTCAGGGGCAGCTATGTGTTGATCGACTTCTGGGCCAGCTGGTGTGTTCCCTGCCGCAAGGAAAATCCCCATGTGGTCGCCGCATTCGAAAAATTCAAAGATAAAAATTTCACCGTGCTCGGCGTATCGCTGGACAACCCTGGTAAAAAGGCGGACTGGCTGGCAGCCATTGAAAAGGACGGGCTTCCATGGAAACACGTATCCGATCTGCAGGGCTGGAATAATGCTGTGGGCAGGCAGTACAATGTCAGGAGCATCCCTGCCAATTTCCTGGTTGACCCGAACGGAAAAATCGTAGCCAAAAACCTCCGCGGTGAAACCCTTGAGCAGACGCTCGCGGACATATTAGCAAATCAATGATAACGAGCGAATTACGACCATGAATAAGCAATTCCTTAATTTTGCCCTCCCCCTGCTATTGGGTTATGGATGCTCATCGATGCAGCAGTCTACTGCATATCGGCTTACCGGTAGCCTGGAAGGCGTGCCGGAAGGCACTGTCACCTTAAGCCGGATGAATGAGCGGGACCGCACCTGGGATACCGTTGACAGCGCCACCTTTGAAGGCGGGTCGTTTGTGCTGGACGGGGCCCTTGCCCAAGCCGAGTTCCTGCGATTGACCGTCAATCCGGGCAACTGGTCGCTCTCCTTGTTTGTGGAACCCGGGGAGCAGACCGTCGTCGCGGATACCATCGGTGCCCAGCACTACGACTATACCTCGTACGGCGGCCAGACCGGAGCGGCTGTGAAGCAGTATACCGTTAGCGGCTCGCCCAGCCAGGATGCGCTCACGGCGTTCCAGCAGGCACCCGAACAACAAAAATTTGACGCACGCCTTGCCGAGGTCAACAAGCGGTTCGAGACCGTGGCGGATAAAGAAGCGAAGGAAGCGGTCCGTGCCGAATACAAAGCCATTGCCGACGAGCAGTACCGGTGGCAGATCCATTGGATCGATAGCTTTACGGTAGCCAACCCTTCTTTCGTCGCAGGCGCGTACCTGCTGGAAAACTATTACCGTTTCAACCGGTCGATGCCACTGGATGAGCTGGATGCGCGGCTTGCCGTATTCAAATCGCCCGCCGATACCTCCTCATACGCCATGCGGTTAAGGGAGACCGCGGATAAAAGGCGGGCACTGCAACCGGGCAACATCGCCCCTGACTTCACATTGCTTCGGCCCGATAGTTCGTCCTTCACCCTGTCTTCCACACGCGGCAGTTACGTACTCATCGATTTCTGGGCGAGCTGGTGCGTACCCTGCCGCGAGGCCATCCCCCACTGGAAGGACGTTTATGGGAAATACCACGACAAAGGCTTTAAGATCGTCGGCGTGACGAATGACATTCGGTGGTCCGACTGGTTCAAGGCGCTTGACGTGGAGCAGCTGCCATGGATTCAGGTGGCCGACGACTTCCCTGTCAAGAACATGCCTGCGCGCGTGGCGGAACTGTACATGATACCGCACCTTCCGACCTACGTGCTGTTAGACAAGGAAGGCCGTGTGATCCTGCACGAAGCGACCAAGGCCCAGATAGACGACCGGCTGGCGGCGTTGCTGGATTGACGGCTCACTGCCGACATGGTCTTCCCAACATGCATCCAAGGCGTACACGCTAGGCCTGTACGCCTTGGATGCATTCCTCCCCTTCCGTCGCCTCGTACCCACACCAACCGATTTACCGCCTCAGCCGCTGCAACGCCCAGCTCACCGCGAAGCTCACCACCGCGCCGATCGCGGCCAGCACCACCGTTTTCAGCACATCGGCCGTGCTGATGAAGGCAAGGGCACTGAGCAGCGTGCCGCTGCCCGTGCCGATGCCCAGTTGGAGGTTATTCAGGTTCCACCGCATCGGGTCCCTCCTGTTCCGCCGTGCCTTCCACGGCCTCCAACACACCCAATGCCACCGCCACGCATTTGGCGACCATCACCACCCCCGGCGGCAGTTTCACCGGCGATGCCATGATCGCCCCGCTGGCCGCAGCCAGCACCCTGATTATTTTCCGGATCGCCTTCATTCCGTATCTCATAGCTCATCTCTTATCTCCAAAAAAACCGTTTCCCCCGCCTCCAGCACCGGCTCCACGATGGCCTCCAGCCGTTCCAGCGCCACGCGGCTGTACAGCCCGCGCCCTTCGCCCGTCAGCTTGGTCACCGGGGCGATGCACCCCTGCAATTCCCTGGCCGCGTCGTTGGCCGCATGGATCAGGATCCCGCTCCGGCCCGGCACGTCGAGCACGCGCAGGCGTTTGCCATACCGGCGTGAGTAGGTAGCCAGCAACCGGTAGCGCCCCGCCGGGATGCAACTCACGTTGCGCCGGTTTTCGCGCCACGGCAATTCGATCGTGTGGCAGATGGGCTGCCCGTACAGCGACAACGTCCCGTTGGTGCCGCCGGGCAGGTACCCACGCTCCAAGACGAGCGTGAGGTACCCTTTCTGTGATGTCCCGTTTTCCATGGCGCTTACCGAACCCGCAACGACACTGGATCGCTCCACTCCGTACGGCCGTAGCCGTTGCCCGCCCGCACCTGCACGTAGTGGCGCACCCCCTCGTCCAGCCCTGCGACCAGGTTATCGCGCGAGCTGGTGGTCAGGATCGGTTCGCTCCATTCGTGCACGCCCGACGCCTCGTCGCGCGTGCCGTAGCGGTACTCGTAGAAGAGCGCCCGCGGCACCTTGGGCAGGGTGAACACCAATTGGCCGGACAACCGGCCGTCGTAGAGGCGCACGGCGAATGGCCGGTCGGGCACGCTGCCCCGGCGCGGGTAGGCCGTGGCCTGGAAACCCGAGCTCAGGATCACGGCCAGGTTGCCCGCCGCCGTGGTGCTTACGTAAAAGGCCAGCTGCTTCAACAGCTCGGCCAGCGCGTCGCGCGACTGGTTCTTCAGCTCGGTCTCTTCCGGCCCGCTGCGCTTCCGGGCGATGGCCAGCTTGGCCGAGAAGTCTTCCTTGGCGGCGGTCACCGCCGCCAGTGCGGGTACCGGCGTGGCGAAGTTGGCGTTGCCGTCCATGGCTGCCAGTACCGTTTCCGCCTGTACCAGCAACTCGTCGTCTGGGGTGTGTTTGAAGCCTCCCCGGGCTTGATGCTTAATGTTCATAAAAACAAAAGATTAACACGTAAAAAAATGAACCACATACGCCGGGACCATCCCGGGGTATAAAGACAAATTACTACGGGGAGGCAGGCAGATGCAACTTTTGGCGCTAACTGGCGCGAATTGGCGCGGATTTGCGCCAAACCAGCGCCACATCCCACCCACTCCCCCATACGGGACGTGGGCGCGCCCACGGCGGAAACGGGCGCCCCGATGCGGTCGAGGCACGCGGCGGAACAGGACCGACGACGGGCCGACCGGGGGTGGGCCACAACGCCATCGCAACACCCGTTTCCAGCCACGGACGATGGTGCCCCGCCACGGTTGAAACACGGCGCAGTGCGGATCGGAGGCCGCCCCCCATCGGGCAACGGATCGCCGGAGCGGACACGCCGCAACCCCAACGCGGCACGGCACGCCACCCCACGGGTGGGCCATGCCGTCCTACGGCGGCGCAACGCCCCCCTACCGCGGCAGGGGCCAACGCATCGGCCGACAACCCGTGCACGGCGGAAGCGACGGGCATCGCACGCGCCGCGCACCCCCGCTACGCGGCGGCCGCGCGCACCTGGCCCACGGCACCCGCCTCCGGTACGGCCGCGTCGGCCTCCGCAACGGCCCGATCAGATGCGCCCGCGGCGCTTGCCTTCCTCGATGGCGGCTTCCAGGTCCTGTGGATAATAGAAATCGTGGCCCACGCCACGCGGCTTGAGCAGGCCCTTGGCCTTGTGGCGGTCGTAGCTGCGCCTGCTGATGTTCAGCAGATCCAAGACCTCCTCCTTGTAGATCTTGCGGCCGTCCACCACGGCGTGGGTGGCCGGTGGCTTGGTGTTGGCGGCGATCTCCAACAGCAAGTCGATGACCCGCTGCAGGAATTCGAGGAGCCGACGCGAAGGGTCGCCCCCAAAATCTTCGTACTTGTCTTTCATGGTATCTGGATTTTCGTACAGCCACAAATTTCAGGCGCAATCACATACCCGCTACTGACCCCAATGCCCCAAAATCCAGCCCGAAAACAAAAAAAGTTGGTAAAATCCGTCTTTTCGTATTACTTTTACTTAACTTTCCCGCCGGAATATGGTCCCAAGCGAACGACTCATGCAGGATTTCCGTGCCGGGCGCGAACCTGCCTTCAACCACATCATGCAGCAGCACCTCCGGGCGCTGACCTTCCACGCCTATCGGTTGTGCAGGAACAAGGAAGTGGCCGAAGACATCGCGTCGGAGACCTTCACCAAGCTCTGGCAGGCCAAGGCCAACTTCGAGACCGAGACCAACGTCAGGGCCTTCCTCTACATCACCGCGCGCAACGCCTGCCTGGACTATGTACGATCGGCCCAGCGCCGCCGCGAAGGCCAGCAGGACGAACTCGACGAAGGCCTCGTGAACCCCGGCACCGACCCGCTCACCCACCTCATCCATGCCGAGCTCATCCAGTCGCTCGTGGAGGAGATCGCGCGGCTGCCCGAGCGGCAGGGCGACGTGTTCCGGATGAGCTACCTCGACGGGCTCACCACCGACGAGATCTGCGAGCGGCTGGGCATCACGCCCAACGCCGTCTTCCTGGCCAAGAAAAAAGCCACCGCCGCCATCCGCAAAGCCTTCGCCGGCCGCGACCTGTACCTTTGCATCGCGCTATCCAGCCTGTTGGGCGATGGCGGGCTGGTAAATTAAGACCCGTACAACTAAAAAATTAACTTTTGGTGAACAAACTCACCAAAAAGCCTTACTTTTGGTGAATCGAATCACTGAAAGTACATACTTTCGGCATTTGGTAAAGGCTTCCTGGCCCAGGAAAAAAATCTCAACTTTTTTCACGTTTCGCGGACAGATTCCATCCACCGATTTCGTTTCTATCTAAAAAACGGAAGAAGTGGACAACACCCCATACATCGTCGAGCTGCTCAGGAAGTACCTGCACGAAGCCCTTACGGCCGAAGAGGCCGCCGAGCTGCAGGCCTGGGCATCGGCAACACCCGAAAACCGGCAACTGCTCGACCGCATCGGCACCGAAGACCGGCTGCTCGGCGATATGCAAGCCTATTGGGACCTCTGGAACGACGCCGAGGCCCCGGGCCGCGAGCGGCGTATCCGCGAAGGCGTGCAATTGGAATCCGATCCGTCGGCTGACGCCTCCTTGAAAACCCTACCCCAACGCGGAATAAAAATAAACTGGCGCGTCCCGACTTGGCGGGATGCCCTCCCCTACGCCGCCGCGCTTGCCATCCTCCTCACGGTCGGCTGGCTGGTATGGGGCGACCGTTGGGTAGGGAACGGTAAAGAAATAGCGGCAACCGAAATCCTTCCAGGCGGGAACCGCGCCACGCTCACCCTGGCCGACGGCCGCGTGATAAACCTTGACGAAGCCCAAACAGGTATAATAGTTGGAACGGAAAACATCACCTACGATGACGGTAGCCCCCTCGGGGCCGTCATTCCGAGCGCAGCCGAGGAATCTCTGCCCAATCCAGGCGGCGCTTCGGTGATGCTCTCATTAACCACTCCAAAAGGCGGCACCTATCAAATCACCCTGCCCGACGGCTCCAAGGTCTGGTTAAACGCCGCGTCGACGCTGAAGTACCCATCCCGATTCTCGGGATACGAACGAATCGTCGAGCTCACCGGCGAAGCCTTTTTTGAAATTTCGTCGGCGCCAATGTCCCCCGCTGGAGGGGGCAGGGGGAGGTTACCATTTACGGTGAAAACAGACAAACAATCGGTCGACGTCCTAGGCACCCAATTCAACATCTCCGCCTACCCCGACGACGACGAAACCAAAACCACTTTGGTGGAAGGCAAGGTACGTGTGGATGGTGCGGTGGATGTAGAGGCGCATAATCATGCGCCCAATAAATCAAGCGTAGTACTCACTCCCGGCCAACAAGCCACCACCCGCGCCCGCCTGCCGGGGCAGGGAGCGGCCATCCAAATCCACGAAGTCGACGTCACCCAATTCACCAACTGGCGGAACGGCCGTTTCTCCTTCGATGACAAACCCTTCGCCGACATCATGAAGGAACTCGGCCGCTGGTACGACCTCGAGGTCACCTACGAAGGCCCGGTGCCCACCAACCGATACTTCGGCGGTGCCTACCGCACCCAAAGGATATCCCTGGTGCTTGACGTGTTGCGCGCAGGCGGCATCGACTACCGAATCACGAAAAATGCTGATGGAAAGCATCAATTGACCGTCATCAATAAAGCGGGAGGTCATCGGTAACCAATCGGCCCCAACGACGCCCGGCTTGCGTCAAAAAAACAAGGGAAGCGCTTGCAACACTCCCCTCAAAAAGCCTGGACGAATCCTTTTACAATGAGTAACATCCAAACTAGCTACAAACTTAATGAAAAAAAACTTACTTTTAAGAGTGATGAAACTGCTTTTGCTCTTTATGATTGTCGGCTTGATGCATGTCTCGGCAGCCTCGCGCGCCCAGACTATCACGCTCCATGCCGACAAGCTGTCACTGGCCGAGGTCATCAAGGCCATCCGCCAGCAGACGGATTTCGAGGTCTTTGCCGATGCCGCCGCGCTTCAACATACGGCGCCGGTCACGGTACATGCCAAGGAAATGTCCGTGGAGGATTTCCTGGCCTTGATCCTGCGCGACCAACCGCTGGAAGCCAAGGTGGAAGAGAAGACGATCATGCTGTCACGCAAATCGGGCCCTCGCTCGTCGTCATTTCCTGAACATCTCATCCTCGCCTTCCCCGAAGTTCGCGGAAAAATCGTTGATTCGTTGGGGAATCCGCTAGTCGGTGCTTCCATCCGGGTGTTGAATGCCGAAGGCAGACGAATCGCGCTACAAACTACCACGGACAACCACGGGGAGTTTGTGTTAAGGAATGTGCCGGAGGACGCGAGGTTGGAAATAACCTTTATTGGATATGTTTCGCAAGAATTGCCCGTAAAAGCGGATACAGGTACGATTACGCTAACCATTATACATTCCGAACTCAGCGAAGTGGACGTGGTGTATAATAAAGGTTACTACACGGAGAGCCGCCGATTGTCCACAGGATCCGTCGGACGAGTCTCTGGCGAAACCATTAACAAACAACCGGTTGCGAACCCCCTCGCTGCTTTGCAGGGTAGAATTTCCGGATTGGAAATCACGCAAACCAGCGGGAGAACAGGTGCGAATTTCAATGTGATGATTCGTGGACGGAGTTCTATTGACAATGGAAATGAGCCATTGTATATTGTGGATGGTGTACCTTGGTTGAGCAATAGTTTGATGCAGTTGACAGGTAGTTCCGTTAGTCCCCAAAGCCCATTCAATAGTTTGAACCCAGCGGATATTTCCAGCATGGAGGTGTTGAAAGATGCCGATGCAACGGCCATTTATGGCAGTCGTGGTGCCAATGGCGTTATCCTAATCACTACGAATAAAGGGCATGTAGGGAAGACTCAGGTGGATGTGAACGTCTATTCGGGTTTTAGCCAAGTGGGACATACCATGCCCCTCATGAATACGGAACAATACCTTGCCATGCGTCGCGAAGCCTTGGCCAACGACGGTACTAGCCCGACGAATACCAATGCTCCTGATCTGTTGCTCTACGATCAAGAACGTTATACGGACTGGAAAGACCTGCTCATCGGCAACACGGCCAAAATGAGCAATGCGCAGGTAACGCTATCGGGCGGAACAGCAAATACGCAATTCAGACTGGCAGGGGGCTATCACTATGAAACCAATGTATATCCCGGTGATGAAGCAAACAACCGCGGCAGTGGCCAATTGAATATCCTGCACCGCTCGGACGACCACCGGTTCCTAGCCAATGCAACATTAAATTATTCCAACGACAACAACACACTACTAGTCAATGATTTAATGAGCAATATTTATACAGCACCCAATCTCCTGTTATACGAGGAAGACGGCAGTATTGCATGGAGCGAGAACGGCTCGGCCATTCGCTATAACCCACTAGGTGGATTGCTGCAAACAAGGAGTTCGGTAACCGACAACCTAATCAGCAATTTGAATGCGAGCTATCGACTTTTTGAAAATTTATCAGCTACATTGAATGCAGGTTATACGAATACGGCATTGAATGAGAACCAAATAAGACCATTGGTTTCCTATCAGCCCACCGCCGCTCGGATTAGCGGCGATTCACAATTTGGCAACACCCGCTTTAAAAGCTGGATCTTGGAACCACAGCTTCAATACCAAAAGCAGCTAAACCAGCATAAAATTGATGTGATTTTGGGCGCAAGTTGGCAAGAGGAAACTTTGACAGGAAGGCGAATCGAGGCCAGTAACTACAGCAGCGAAGCCCTGCTGGGTACTACTGTAGGTGCTACCCGTTTGGTCACGAATGAACTGTATAGTCTTTATAAGTATAACGCGGTGTTCGGTCGTATCAATTACAACTATCAAAACAAATATTTACTGAACCTCACCGGCAGAAGAGACGGCTCATCGCGTTTCGGCCCCGGACGCCAATTCGCCAATTTCGCGGCTATTGGTGCAGCATGGATCTTCAGCGACGAGAAATTTGTTCAAGAGCATTTGAAAGCAATCAGCTTTGGAAAAATACGTGGCAGTTACGGGTTGACAGGTAACGACAAAATTGGAAATTACCAATTTATGGATACCTATGGAAGTTCCACCTACACTTATCAAGACGTCAGCGGCATCCAGCCGCAACGGCTGTATAACCCGAACTATGGTTGGGAAAGCAACCGTAAATTGGAATTTGCGTTGGATTTGGGTTTTATCCATGATCGGATATTGCTTTCATCCGGATGGTTCAGGAACCGGAGCGGCAATCAGTTGTTGCAATATACGCTGCCTTCACAAACGGGCTTCCCAGGTATTACCCGCAATTTACCTGCATTGGTGGAAAATTCCGGATGGGAGCTTGAAGTTAATTCAAGGAATATCCAAAACAAACATTTCAGTTGGAATACTTCCTTCAACCTAACTATTGCCCGTAACAAACTACTGGATTTTCCCGACTTGGAGACATCAAGTTATTACAGCACCTATGAAATCGGGAAGTCCCTGAATATACAGAAATTGTATCGGTATACAGGAGTAGCCCCAGAGACCGGTTTGTTTGCTGTTGACTTGGATGGCGGTCGCACGGTCATCAGGGATTTCACATCGAATTTCTATGGCGGGTTGAACAATACATTCAACTACAAAGGATTTCAATTGGATGTCTTTTTTCAATTTGTAAACAAAGATGATTGGAATTATTATCGTTCGCTTTCTGCGCAACCAGGCTTTACAAATTCCAATATGCCACTAGCTGTTTTAGAAAGATGGACTGAGATAGGGCAAGGCGCAGATATCCAGCGATTAGGAGCATCATCTGCAACAGCGACACCTCGATCTAATTACAGATTGTCTGAAGGTGCCGTTACTGACGCCTCCTTTATTCGGCTGAAGAATGTAGCGTTGAGTCATCAATTACCGCAGCGGTGGATCAATGCCTTACAAGCAAAATTGATACGAATTTATTTTCAGGGGCAAAACCTATTTACGATTACCGGATATGAAGGAAACGACCCAGAAGTGACAACAATGGGCACTTTGCCCCCACTAAGAACGCTCACCTTCGGAGCTCAACTAACATTTTAGCATTAATGAAATGAAAAGTATATACTTTGTAACTCCTCTCTTTGCACTGTATTTGAGTGCATGTTCCAATTTTGTACAGGTGGTCATACCTCCCAACCAACTTGATGCCGCAGCTGTTTTCAATGACGAGGCGGCGGCAAACGCTGCCTTTGCTGGGATATATGGGAATATGGTGACCGGTGCACTTAGTGCAAATGTTCAGATAGCCACGGCGTTGGCTGCTGACGAATTGGATAATATGCAAAATGATGAAGCCAATAATCAATTTTGGTATAACAGCATTTTAGTCGACAACGGAAACCTTCAAACCTTTTGGAGAGCGTTGTATGACTATATTTATGATGCCAACATGGCTATTGCCGGCTTGGAGGCTTCTACAGGACTATCGCAGAATGTCAAAGAGCAATTACTGGGCGAGGCAAAATTTATCCGGGCCTTTTGTTACTTTTACTTAGTCAATCTATGGGGGGATGTACCGTTGGTGTTAACTACGGATTATCAAGTGAACCAATCGCTCTCACGTGCTTCTCTAACTACTATTTACGAACAGATTTTTCTAGACTTAAATGAAGCTAAGTCTTTGCTAAAGCCAGATTATCCCACTACAGAACGGGTGCGTCCAAATACCTTTGCCGCGAGCGCCTTTTTGGCAAGGGTGTATCTATATAGAGAACAATGGGGTGAAGCAGAACAAGAAGCTAATTCAGTGATTAACAACACTTCCTATCAAATTGGTCAACCAAATGACATTTTCCTGAAGGGAAGCCAAGAGACGATTTGGCAACTGATGTCATTCTACGATTATACCAATATCGGTCAACAATTTGTTCCATGGAGTACTACTGCACGTCCTAGTAAGACCGTTAGCGACTTTTTGTTAGACGCATTCTCTCAAACAGATCAACGAAAAATCACTTGGTTTAACTACAATGTGGTAAATGGGGAGAATCTCTATTATACCTATAAATATAAACTTGGACTTCTATCGACTACGAAAAACGAATATCTGATTGTATTCCGTTTGGCCGAGCAATACCTAATACGTGCTGAAGCACGGGCGCATTTAAACAACATCACTGGGATAGGCAGCGGTTTGGAGGATTTGAACACCGTTCATTTGCGGTCGAATGCAGAACCAATTTCAATTTCGTCACAAGCTGAGTTATTGGCCGCCATCGAAAAGGAACGCCAGTTGGAATTGTTTTCGGAATGGGGGCACCGTTGGCTGGATTTAAAACGTACACAACGGGCAGATGCGGTATTAGGAGCCTTAAAAGGCGAGACTTGGCAATCTACGGATGTATTCTGGCCAATACCTTTCGCTGAATTGGAAGCTAATCCGTTTTTGGAACAGAATGATGGTTATTGATTCAAAAAAACTGAGAGAATATGGATACTGGAAATAGGATTAGTTACATTTTATTATTGGTCGGAGTATTTACAGTAATGTCATGGAATGCTATAGCTCAGGAAAGACCGAAAGTCATCCAGCTTTCGGAAATGTCTATTGGCGATACGATTCCCGCCGGACTGCCGATGAAAGCAATGATCAATTATTCGGATAGTTCGGCAAAATTCAGTGATTTCAGAGGCAAATGGTTGATACTAGACTTTTGGGCCACGCATTGTCAGGCTTGTATCAATGCCATGCCGGAATTCTATCGGTTGCAGCAAGAATTTAAGGATGAACTAAATATAGTGCTGGTGACCAATGAAAGTCCGGAAAGAGTACAAGGTTTGTTGGAGAGATCACCAGTAGCGAAAGGAACTTATTTTCCATTTATAGTGCAGGATACGATCTTGCATCAGTTGTTTCCTCACCGATTTATTCCCCACGAGGTGTGGATAGATTCAGAAGGTGTCGTGCGTGCCATCACGGATGGCCATACAGTTACAAGTCAGAATATAAAGGGGATGTTAAACGGGCAAATCACTTCCTTACCTGAAAAGAAGGATCATTTAGATAACGCCGCAATTCCAGATGGTTCAGAGGATCTCATTCTATATAAAGCTCAGCTTTCCAAAATCAAAGACATTAACAGTGGTAGTAAACACGTGAGGAGAGATAACCTAACAGGCGAGGTTGAATACGAGCGACTACCTAAAAGATTCTTTGTAGAGGGTACTGGAGTAATAAATCTGCTCTACACGGCCTACATTGGTGCCGTGGAAGATTGGATATCTTCCAATGTCAATAGAAAGCGGATAGTTTTTGATATACACGATACATCTATCTACGAACGCTTTGCAAAGATATTGATCGATGAAAATCGTGTAAATCCGTCTCCAACAGCATATCCGTATTTGCATTGGAAAAACTCGAAGGAGTATGCTGATGACATGCGCTACGACTATGATTTCCAAGTGCCCAATGGGTTGCCAGATAGTGTTTTCTTTAAAAAGGTATTAGAGGATCTAAATAGATATTTTCCTATCAAAGGACGTATTGAAAATCGCAGGACAACCGCATGGGTGGTACATTCAAAAATGTCCACGATTGAAAAGTTGGTTACGAAAGGAGGAGAGAGCAGAATGATCCTTAACCATGACTCGTTAGGTGCTTTAAACAGACCATTGCGAAAATTCTTTGCGTACTGTCAAGGATTCGTGGATACCCCTCCTATTGTTAATGAAACAAATTTCAATAAAGATATGATGGTAGATATTGGCCTTTATCTGTCGGATTTCCCAGAATATGATGCTCGTAAGGGTGTAATCCGGAACCAGCCACTAGATTTCAAAACCTTTAAACGAGAATTAAACAAATACGGGATGGATGTGAAGGAAGAAGAACGAGAGGTTCCTATATTGGTGATTTATGACGAATAAATAAAAGAAAATGACAAAAAGATATAAAATGGCCAGCTTATTTATTTTGCTGTGCTCAAATTTTGGAGTACACAGAAATGCTATAGCTCAGGAACAACCGAAGACCATCCAGCTTTCCGAAATGTCCATTGGCGATACGATTCCTGCTGGCTTGCCTATGAAAGTGATGACAAGCCACTCAGACACTTCTGCAAAGTTCAGCGACTATCGTGGGAAATGGTTGATACTCGATTTTTGGGAGACCTACTGCATGGCATGCATCGTTGCCATGCCAAGGTTTGATTCGCTGAATGTTCAGTTCAAGGATCAATTGGAAATCGTGATGGTGACCAAGGCTACTTCCAACGTTGTCAATACGTTCATGAACAAGTCGCCGATTGCCGGACATACCAATTTCAGATTCATCGTAGAGGACAGGCTGCTAAACCAGATTTTCCCCCACAGGGTCATTCCCCACGAAGTGTGGGTTGATCCTGACGGTGTTGTACGTGCCATAACATCAGGTGAAGACGTTACTGCTGAAAATATCGCAAATATGCTTTCGGGTAAAGTGAAATCGCTTAAGGTAAAGCATGAAAGTACAGCCTACCGTAGGGATAGAATGTACGATGGTGGCACAGAAGATCGCCTGCTTTTTAGGTCGGTATTGAAAGGTTACGATCCTGCGGCACCACGAACTGGATGGTTTGAAAGAGCAGCTTCATATGAGTCGGGCGATACTACAAATTCCAAACCAATAAATTACGTTTATTATTCTAACTATAATGCGATCCAATTATATTATAGCGCCTATACATTTTGGAAATACGGTAATAGCGGTAATCGGAACCCCCACCGCATTGAAGTAGAAATTAAAGATTCTACGCTGATAAAACAGCATGCGCTCAACAAAACGCCAAATGAATACGCTAGGTTTCCTTTTGGCAGCCCTCGTAGCTTCCCCTTTTTGCATTATCAAGACAAAGATTCTTACAATGCTGAAAATTATTTTTGCTATGAACTGATTCTCCCTAAGTTTTATGACGAAAGCACCGTTTTTCGATATGTATTCGAGGATTTAAACCGCTATATGCCGATTAAAGCAAAAATTGAAAAAAGATTTGTGCCATGCCTGGTTGTGCAAACAATTGATAAAGTATACACAAGAAAACAGTTGGAAAGTAAGTCTGGAAAGCCAGAACATATTCGGACGGACGAGTCAATAATCATGAAGGACCATTTTATCAGTTCGCTGTTCAATTATCATTTGCTTAGCTTCAAATCAAAGCCAATCATCGATGAGACTGGGATCGATTACAGAATTGATATTGAGCTTGACTTCAAGGACTCACCGTATTTGGAAAGAAATTTAGGTATGGTTACCAATATGTCTCACTTCGATGAACAGGTTTTTGCAGAACAAATGGCCAAATACGGTCTTGAAGTAAAAGAAGAAGAACGGGAAGTGCCTATTCTGGTGATTTACGACTAATAACAAAATTTCATGTGTTTGCCAAAACGTTCCCTAGACTCTGGTTGAGACAAAGGCTGAATTACACATCGGAACATAACATATTATCTACCCTGGCTTAATCCACAATAAAACAAAAACCAATGGAAAAAAGCAAAACACTACAACTAATCCTCGAACAACTCACCGAAAAAGCCACCTCCGCCCAACTGACACCGGAAGACATCTCCGTACTGGACGCCGAGGCCCAAGCCACCGCGAACCGTCTCCTGCAGGCGGCGCTGGAATTCACCGAATCCTGGCAGGCGGATCGTTACCTGCGCATCCAGGCCGTCCGAATCATCGAGTGGGACGACAGCCTCTGGCATGCGGCGGCTTCCAACGGCAACAGCCCCCATCCCATCGCATTGGATGGCTGCCGGGCGCTGCACCGGCTTTGTCGGGAGCTAATACGTAATATCGAATCGGCCGATATCGGCATGTTGCTCCTATCCGAAAGCTTCCGTGTGGCCGAACGGGACACCATCGCCCATCGCTGGGCGACGATCCGGAAAGGGCTGGAAGACCGCGGAGGCGACAAAGCCCTGCTCCACCTGCTGGACCGGCCGGTGGAAAGACTCGTGGCGCCGGCGCTTCGCTACAGCCTGCACGATTATCGGTACCTTCGGCAATACCTCGAAGGTTGGGAAGAATGGATGCCCGTGGAGAGCACCTTTGATGGCACCCGCGACACGCGCGTGCCCCTCATCACCCAACTCATCCACCTCGACTACAACACACCGCGCATCTTCGGCTACATCGTCGAGGCCTTCGACGGCGACCGCGAAGCGGTGGAGGCCTTCATCCACCCGATGGGACTGGCAGGTCCCCTACCCTACGCGCCCGAAAACCCCGGCCTGCTGGAGGAACTCAAGAGCTGGATCGGCGAAAACCGCGTAGCCGACCCATTGGCCATGGACATGAGCGTACCCGAGCTGGCGGTGTTCGCCAGGATGGTGCACGGCGTGGGCCTGACCATGGAACGCAGCCTGGAGACCGTGGCCCGGAAAGTGGCGCGCGGCTTCGCCACCAAGGGCACGCACCGCATCCAGTACCATTCGCTGCTCAAGAAATTCAACGTGCGCGACCAGGACGTGAAGCACACGATCAAGGGGTGGCTGGGGGATATGGGGAGGTGGCTGGACCGGAACATGAATTAGGGGGTAGGGAATAGCAAGGTGGTTTGGTAGAAATTCCGTACCTTCGTGACGTGATCAGAAAGTACCCTATCGGCTTGCAGAGTTTCCGCGAAATTCGCGGAAGCGGTTTTGTGTATATCGACAAAACCGAGATCATCCACCGCATGGTCGAGACGGGTAAATACTATTTCCTGAGCCGTCCTCGGCGCTTTGGCAAGAGCCTCTTGGTGGATACCCTCGAAGAGTTGTTCAAAGGCAGCAAGGCGCTGTTTGAAGGACTCTGGATCGAAAACCAATGGGACTGGTCGCAGACCAACCCGGTGATCCATTTCAATTTTGCGGAGATACCATATAAAGAAGTTGGGTTGGGCGAAGCATTGGCCAGGGAGGTCAAGCGTAATGCCGGACGCTTGGGGGTGGAGGCAAATGGCGATAACATCAAGGATCTGTTCCGGGAGCTGATCGAAAGGACGGCAACCGCCCACGGGCAGGTCATCCTATTGATCGATGAGTATGACAAACCCCTGATCGATTTCCTGGGTGACCCGGCGCAGTTGGAGACCAACCGCTCGGTGATGAAGACCTTCTATTCGGTGTTGAAAGGCCGGGACGAGCAGATCCGCTTTATGCTGCTCACCGGGGTAAGCCGGTTCGCCAAAGTCAGCCTGTTCTCGGACATCAACCACCTGTCTGACATCACATTAATCGAGGAGTTCAACGATGTTTGCGGCATCACGCAGGCCGAACTGGAATCGGTGTTTGCCGAAGACCTTGTCGCATTGGCCGAAAAGCGGGGCGAGACCCTGCCGGAGGCCATCGCCGAGGTGAAACGTTGGTACAACGGCTATTCCTGGGGCGGCGAAAACACATTGTATAACCCATTTTCGTTGCTGAGCGTGCTGCGCTTCAGGCAATTCGTCAACTATTGGATCGAGACCGGTACACCGGGTTTCTTCGCTGACATGATCCATCGCAATCCGGGGTTGAAGTTCCCGGATGGCGAGGTGGAAATGGGCGCGGAGGGGTTGGTGGACCTGTTTGCCCTGAAGACCGTTTATGGCGGGGTCGACACGATAAACCCGGCTACCATCCTTTTCCAGACGGGTTACCTCACGGTGAAGGGGTACGACCCTATGGCAAGGAGTTACCTGTTGGACTATCCGAATCTCGAGGTCAGGGAGAGCATGCAGGTATTTTTGTTAAGTACCTACAGTGGCGTGGAGATCGATGCGACGCGGCCCAGTGTGCTTAACATCGCCAGGGCGTTCCGAACCCATGATCTTCCGCAGGTGATGAAACTCATCGATACGTTGTTCGTGAACATACCCAACACGCTTTGGACGGGTGCAGGAGAGCGGTTTTACCATGCGATCATCCAGACCGCTTTTGGCTTGCTGGACATCCTGATGGAAAGCGAACGCAACTATGCAGGCATGCGTCCGGACATCACCGTATTCACCAAGACACACATTTACGTGCTGGAGTTCAAGCGCAAAGGCTCGGCCGAAGAAGCATTGGCCCAAATCATCGACAAGGATTACTTCCGGCCATTCCAGCTGGACGGACGCAGGAAAGTGGCCATTGGCATCAAATTCGACGTGGAAAAGAAAGCCATCGCCAAATACCTCGCGCAGGAAATCACCGGATAAGGCAACACACCGCGCATCTTCGGCTACATCGTCGAGGCCCTCATCCACCTGATGGGATTGACTGCCCCCCTACCCTACGCGCCCGAAAACCCCGGCCTGCTGGAGGAACTCAAGAGCTGGACCGGCGAAAACCGCGTAACCGACCCATTGGCCATGGACATGAGCGTACCCGAGCTGGCGGTGTTCGCCAAGATGGTGCACGGCGTGGGCCTGACGCCGGAAGACAACTGGGACACGGTCATGGACTCAACTAAGTCTTTGAACTGTCCCGGATTATCGCTAACATTGGGCGGTGGAATGTAGCGATCAAGGAAAACGGATGTCGGAAAACCCCGCGATAAACGAAAAGGACCTGCTGATCAGGCTGCGGGACGGGGACCATGCGGCATTCGAATCGCTGTACCGCCGTCACGCCGAACCGCTCTACCGGAAGCTCCTCGCCCTGGTGAAACTGCCCGAGGAGGCCGACGAGATCCTGCAGGAACTGTTTGTCAAGGTCTGGGAAAAACGCGAACAGATCGAAATCCAGACCTCCTTTGAAGGCTACCTGCACCGGGTGGCCCAGCGCATGGCGGTAGACTACTTCCGCTCGCTCCAGGCCCGGAGCCGCATGCATGCCATCATGGAAGGCCAGGCAGGGCAGGCATCGGAAAGCGCCGAAGACGCGCGCATCGCCAGCGAGACCCGGTTCCTGTTCGAGCAGGCCATCGCAAGGCTTCCCGAACAGCGGCGGCGGGCCTTCGTGCTCTGCAAGATCGAAGGCAAGAGCCACCGCGAAGCCGCCGAGATCATGGGCATCAGCCCCAACACCGTGCACAACCACCTGGTGCATGCCGTGAACAACCTGCGGGCCTACCTGGGCGACGCCGGCCCCGATGCCGCCAAGCTCCTGGCCCTGTTTTCACTTTTTTTCATTTCCCATTAGTCAGTTTCAGGGCCTCGTCCGTCTTATCCATAAAAGCGGCAAGAAAAAGCCGATGGTAGGATGCAAAGACTGGAGTACCTTTACGGGAAATACCTGGACGGACCGGCCACCGAAGCCGAAAGGCAGGAGCTTTTCACGCTGATCGGAAAGGCCGATGACCATGTGCTGCAAACACTTGCCGGCACCATACTCGGCCGGGAACCGGCGCAGGACACAGCCGACCTGCAAGCCCATACCGACAGGCTATTGGAAGCAATCAACGCGCGTATCGGGCAAAGCCCGCAAACGAAGGGACAACCGCCAATCAAGCGCCGGACCTTACGCTGGTTGCCTTATGCCGCGGCGGCAGCCATCCTCCTGGCGGCCACGGCCGCTTGGCTGGTAACGGGCGATGGATGGTCGTTGTTCGGGGACCGGCAACTCGCTACGAACGAAATATTACCCGGCGGCAACCGCGCCACGCTCACCCTGGCCGACGGCAGAACCATCGATCTGGACGAAGCCCAATCCGGCATCATCGTCGGAACGGAAAACATTACCTACACCGACGGAAGCTCCCTTGGAACCGTCATGGTGAGCGAAGTCGAACCATCTCTGCCCACTCCTGACGACGTACAGGTAATGTTAGCGCTCACCACCCCCCGCGGCGGCACCTACCAAATCACCCTCCCCGACGGCTCCAAAGTCTGGCTCAACGCGGGCAGTACGCTGAAATACCCATCCCGGTTCTCGGGAGCCGAACGGGTTGTCGAATTGGTGGGCGAAGCGTTTTTTGAAATTCAGGAAATCCAAGGCACGCGCGACACGCGCGCGCCAGCAAATAACTATAAATCTCCAACTGGCCAACATTTAACAACTTCCGCTGGCGCGCGCGTGTCGCGTGTGCCCTTCAAAGTCCAGACGGCCGGACAAACCGTCGAAGTACTCGGAACGGAGTTCAATATTTCGGCATACAAGGACGACCCCGAAACCAAAACCACCCTCGTGGAAGGCAGCGTAAAGGTGACGCCCAGCACGCAGACCGGCCTTACGACTAACGACTTAAGACTTACGACTAACGTCCTAACCCCCGGCCAACAAGCCACCACCCGCGCCCGCCCCGATGAATCGGGACAGGCCCTGACGGGGCAGGGAGCGGCGATCCAAATCCAAACCGTCAACACCGACCCCTACACCGCATGGAAAGACGGCCGGTTCCACCTCACGGGAAAGACGCTGCCGCAGGTGCTGGCGGAATTCGCCCGCTGGTATGACATCACGGTCAGCTACGAGACCGACCGGTTCGACGAAACCGAATTTTTCGGCGAGATGTACCGCAACACGACGCTCGGCACGGCGCTCAAAGCCTTGGAAGGTTCAGGCATACGGTTCCGGATCACCACGCAGGAGCGGGGTAGCAATACCGAACGCAAACTCATCGTATACTAAACAAAAGGAGGTGACATGGAAACATAAGGTACCCAAAAACAAAACAGGAAAGGATTCGGGCCCTTTCCTGCGATGTCCGGATAATCCGTTTATCCTATTTCTTGCAGTCATAAAATAACGTAATCACTTATCCAAACAGTGCAAACTTAGGCAATCGCGCGGGCAAAAACAAACCCGCCGTTGCGCAGGTTACGCGCTGTGTATCGAAACGATTCATGAAACCAAACAGAAAAGACGGGGGATATCCATCCCCAACGATACGGATGGGTATTTCCACCAAGTGGCAAGTACTTATGCGCATCCAACTCATCACCACCGTTGTCCTGGCCGGGTTCCTGCACCTGGGGGCCGCGGTGCATTCGCAGACGGTCACCTTCTCGGGCCAGCGCCAATCGCTGGAAACCGTCATCGAGGCCATCAAGCAGCAGACCGGCTACCTGGTGGTCTCCACACGCAGCGCCCTGAAAAAAGCCGCCCCGGTCACGGTAAACGCCACGGCCATGCCGCTTGAACAGTTCCTGCAAACGGTGCTGGCGGGCCAGCCCCTCACCTACGAGGTGGCCGAGAAATCGATTATGCTGAAGGAGGCGCCTCGGAGGGGCGGTAGAGACGCGATTAATCGCGTCTCTACAGTCGATAATACATTAATCCTCGCCTACCCCACCGTAACGGGGCGCATAGTTGATTCAACGGGTTCCGCTTTGGTTGGGGCATCTGTACGGGTGCTCAATGCCGATGGGCAGCGGACGTCTTTGCAAACCAAGACCGATCAGGATGGGTATTTTACCCTGCAGAATGTGCCGGAGGATGCCATACTTGAAATCTCCTACATTGGTTACGTGACGTATACGGTTCAGGCGGCCGCCAATCTTGGTAGCATTGTGCTTCGGGAGGCGCTTTCTGATCTGGAGGAAGTGGAAGTGACGATCAACACGGGCTATCAACGCCTTTCGAAAGAGCGTGCCACGGGGAGTTTTGATTATTTGGGGAATGTGGATTTAGAAAGACAAGTAGGTCCATACTTAATGGATAGATTGGACGGAAATGCCAATGCTGTGCTTTTTGACAAAAGGGGACTATCTTCACAAATAACCGTGAGAGGGAGGAGCACCATTCATGCTGGGAATCAACCCTTAATTGTGCTGGACAATTTCCCATATGAGGGCGATATAACCAATATAAATCCTGCAGATATTGAAAGTGTCACCATATTGAAGGACGCTGCTGCGGCATCCATTTGGGGCGCACGTGCAGGTAACGGTGTAATTGTGATAACCACAAAAAAAGGCGCTGTTAATAAACCTATGCACATAGGATTTAATTCCAATATGACCGTGGGTGCCAAACCAGACATGTTTTATCAACCAGCAATATCCAGTGCCGATTTTATAGACCTGGAAATAGACCTTTTCGATAAAGGATTCTACACTGGCTTAGAAACAAGTTATGACAACATTGCTTTGTCTCCTGTAATAGAACTACTGATTCAAGAAAGGGAAGGCCAGATTTCCTCAGAAGCTGTTCAAAATATGATTGGTGAATATCGTAAACACGACGTAAGGACTGACTATGAGAGATATTTATACGTAAATAGCACTCAACAACAACACATAGCCAACATAAGTGGTGGGTCGGACAGAGTCGCCTATTATTTTCTAGCAGGTTACGATAAAAATCGGGGAAATCTCGATGAGAAATATAGTCGCATAAACCTTCGCACAGACAACACCTTTTATCTCACTAAAAATATTGCATTAAACCTAGGACTTTTTTATACGCAAACGGCCTCTTCTGAGGGAAGGCCTTCCTATAACAATTTACGTTTCACAAGTAGTCAGCCGCTTTACCCATATGCTAGACTTGCGGATGAAGATGGCAACGCGTTGAGTATTCCAAAAAATTATCGTGATAGCTTCATTAAGAGTGCAGAAAGCAAAGGACTACTAGATTGGTCGTATACTCCTCTTAGAGATATGGAGTTGATAAATAATAATTACGGAAATCGGGATTTCCTATTCAATTCTGGGCTACACTTGAAAATAGTAAAAGGGTTAAACGCAGATATCAAATATCAATATCAAGATATCGTATCCGACGGCCGTAACTTACAGAACCAATGGCTTTATTCGGTAAGAGACATGATTAATAATTACACTCAAGTTGATCCCGAGTCCGGCTCAGTCACTAGACCCATACCTTTGGGTGATGTCCTGACAATCTCTAATACCACCGCACACACCCACGCATTCAGGGCTCAATTAAACTACAATTACGCGCATGATAAAAATGAATTCGACGCAATTGCAGGCGCTGAATATAGGAGTACTGACCGTGAAAGTAGCTCTTCCGGTGTCTACGGTTTTAACAATGACATCCTAGTGCACACGCCGGTAAACCACGAGGAAGTATATACGAGGTACTCCAATCCCTATATTTCGTCCCGAATTGGGGATATGAGAACATTCGATGGTACGATAAGCCGGATGAGATCATTTTATACGAATATGGCGTACACTTTTGATCGTAAATATGTGCTTTCCGCTAGTGCCCGGCAAGACGGTTCTAATATTTTTGGTGTTAACGCGAATCAACGCGTTGTGCCTTTATGGTCAGTAGGCGGCGCGTGGAATGTATCCAATGAAAGATTCTACCATGCAAACAACCTCCCATTCTTAAGGATAAGACTAACCTACGGTTACAATGGTAATGTAGATCAGGGACTATCCGCATTTACCACGATGAGTCATTATACAACCAATTTAAATAATCAGCCTTATGGCATGATTATGAATCCTCCGAATCCGGAGCTACGATGGGAGCGTGTTCAACTTTTGAACGCTGGAATTGATTTCGGCACAGCGAATAATAGAATCTCAGGTGCGTTGGAATATTATTGGAAAAATAGTTCAGATTTGATTGGGGATATGCCCATAGACCAGACCACTGGAGCGATATCAGGGCAACTGACATTTGTAAACAGAGGAAATTCCGCGAATATGAAAGGAGAGGGAATTGATTTGATTATACATGCTAAAAACATTGAAGGCCAATTCAATTGGAATTCTACTTTCTTGTTCAATTACAATAGAAATTGGGTTACGGCATATTCAAGGGAACCGACAACAGTGAACCAATATGTGAACGGTGGTATTGCAATCATTCCTGTTATTGGGAAACCGCTTTATTCAATTTTCACTTACGATTGGGCAGGATTGGATGCTGAGACTGGTGACCCGTTAGGCTATTTTGAAGGGGAGATTTCAAAGCAATACTCGGATATATTGAATAAAAGCAAAATCGAGGACTTGGTTTACCATGGCCCAGCGTTGCCTCCATTTTTCGGTTCAATCAGAAATACAGTCTCGTGGAAAGGGCTGTCCCTGTCTGCCAACATTACATATCGTTTCGGGTATTATTTTAAAAGAAGCTCACTTCGGTATGATTTATTATACAATACTTGGGTAGGCCATACTGACTATGGGAAAAGGTGGAAGCAACCGGGCGACGAAAGCAGCACATCTGTACCTTCGGCTATATATCCTGCAAATACAAATAGAGACTCTTTTTATAGCCAGTCCGGCATATTGATTGAAAAGGGGGACAACATTCGACTACAAGATATCAATTTAAGCTATCGCTTAGCAGACAATGGAACTAACATATTCCTCTTTAAAAACATAACGGTATATGGCTACATGAATAATGTGGGGATATTGTGGAGAGCCAATCGCCATGGAATCGATCCGGATTTCGGCACCTCTCTACCGATTCCGAAGACCTACTCTTTGGGAATAAAGGCAGAATTATAATGTTTGATCAAATGTGAAATCTTTATGAAAAGTTTTGTTAATAAAAGCTATATATATTGGCTGTATGCCGCATCTGTTGTCTTTTTGTCTTGTAGTGATAGTTTCCTGAATGTCAAACCCAATAAGAAACAAGTAGTTCCGACAACACTTGAAGACTTGGATCTCCTACTCCAGGATACAAGAACGCTGAATAGTTTTTGGCCATCCGTACAAGAAATAGCCGCCGACGACCTGTTTCTTGAAACATCCAGGTGGAATTCACTAATCAATTTAACTCAACGCAATGCATATATTTGGAGTACCGACGTATTTAATAACGAAGAGCAGAATGACTGGTCTTTGCCTTATGTGGTGGTTTTTAACATGAATGTAGTTCTTGAATCGCTAAAGCATGCTGCGAATGATGGTCAAACAAAGAAACATGACAACATTAAGGGGACCGCTTTATTCTTCAGAGCATATGCTTTTTATCAGCTCGCTCAGCTTTTTGCGCCAGCTTATATAAAGGAAAGCGCCAAAAGTCAGTTAGGTATTGTTATCCGAACCAGTTCGGACATAAACATAAAATCGACAAGAGCTTCTTTGCAAGAATCTTATGATAGAATAATTGCAGATTTGAATGAATCATTAACATGGCTGCCCGATGATGTAGATTTCAAAACTCAACCCACAAAAGCGGCTGCTTATGGATTATTGGCCAGGGTGTACCTAAGCATGTCAGCCTATGAAGACGCTTTGAAATATGCCGATTTATGTTATGCGTTGCATAGTGAGCTGCTTGATTTCAATGAGTTGAACGTTAGCGACAATAATCCAATAAAAAGGTACAATAAAGAGGTTATTTTTCATTCGACGTTACTTGGAAGAGCGCCGTTATCAGCTACATCCGGCAGAATAGACACCGTATTCATAAACCAATACCAAGACAATGATTTGAGGAAAGACACTTATTTTAGGCTGGTAAGTCAGCCGAATCGATATTCATTTCGGGGGAGCTATGACGGTTCTGGGTCGCTTTTCGGAGGTATCGCTACTGACGAAATTCTTCTTATCCAAGCGGAGTGCCATGCCCGTTTGAATGCTAAAGAAAGTGGGACAGCCGCATTAAATGAATTACTGTTCAATCGGTACAAGGCCGGAGAATTTGTCGAATTGGAATTTAGTTCAAGCAGTGATTTGCTCGATACTATTTTGATTGAGCGTAGAAAAGAACTGATATTTAGGGGAATTCGCTGGACCGATCTTAAACGTCTAAACTTGGATCCCAAATATGAAAAGACCCTGACAAGGGCTTTAGATGAAATGACATATAGGCTCGAACCGAATGGGAGTCGCTATACGTTTCCTATCCCGCAAAGTGTTGTCGCATTTAATGGCATCGAGCAGAACCCATAATTACATCCTAGACATGAAATCTCAACTAATTGTCCTGTTTACTCGTCTGATGATAATCATAACGTCAATCATGGTATCTTCATATAAGTCCTCTGGGCAAGGAAATTATAATCCGTTGAAAATTGGAGACAAGGTTCCTGACCTCGTTTTCAACAAATTAAAGAACTATCCAATAGAGAATCCTACAGTATCTCACTTTAGTGGTAAATTATTAGTACTTGATTTTTGGTCTTCAAGCTGTGTGAATTGTATAGCAGCTTTCCCAAAATTGGAAGAGATTCAACGTAAATTCGATGACCAAGTACAAGTTATACTCATCAACGCTACGGAAGACGAGAAAATGGCGTTTCAGAGAATCCAAAAAATGAAGCGATACCGACAGGGAATAGGTCTTTCTGACTTACCAACATTATATGGCGATTCATCATGGAAACGGTTGTTCCCACATCAAACCATGCCTCATCATGTATGGGTAGATAAATTTGGTTATGTTAAAGCCATCACTCACGGCTATAATACTACTGAAAAGAATATTCAAACTGTTTTAAATGACCAGAATATTGCAGTAGGAGTAAAAGAAGACAGTTTTATTGAACCAAATTCGATTAGGGATGATGGCTTAATGAAGCCCTCAATTCAGGGCATACTTCCTTTGAGCTATTCTGCTATAAGCAAATGGGCACCTAGCATGTCGTCTTTGATCGTAATTGAGCCAGATACGGTGAATGGTTTTGAACGTAGATTGTACACTTATATGTCTATTGTAGACCTGTATAAATATGCATTTTATGACCGTGCAGATCAAGGAATCATCACCCTTGTAGAGTCGAAAGACAGTACCAACCTATCAGTCCCAAAAGACAAGTCAAAACTAGATAGCTGGAAGACCGAAAACCTCTATGCATTTGAGATTCTTACGCCAATCAACAAAAAGCACACAATAAACGATAGGATGCAAAAAGAGCTCAATAGTTTTTTTGCAGTGGAAAGGGGAATCCAAGGAAGGATAAAAAGGAAAAAAGTCGAAACGTTTATTTTGGCCAAACGAAACAAATCCTCAACTAAAGGAGGAACTCCTGAGTTTTCAAGACTTAGCAATCAACTGGTTTGGAAGAGCTATCCTTGGTCAAAAATTGTAAAGACTTTGTCCAGCCTTCTCGAAGATAATTACCCGGGCTCCCTCGTTATAGACGCAACGGAAACTCCCCCTGCGTTTTCGGTTGATTTAACGATTAAATCAAGTGATTTAAGGAATTGGAGATTGTTGAAAAAAAGGTTAAATACTGTAGGTTTCGATCTGATTCGAAATAGGGAAAAGAGAAACGTATTAGTAGTGGAGGATATTGAGGTACTGAAATGATTATGGCTGATTGCTGTACGCTTAATTATTAGTATCCAAAAAACTGAACAAAAAACCATGGAAAAAACCAAAACACTACAACTACTCCTCGAACAACTGACCGAAAAAGCCGCCGCGGCCCAACTGACTTTGGAAGAAATTTCGATGTTGGCTATCGAAGCCCAAGCCACCGCAAACCGCCTCCTGCAGGCGGCGCTGGAATTCACCGAATCCTGGCAGGCGGATCGTTACCTGCGCATCCAGGCCGTCCGAATCATCGAGTGGGACGACAGCCTCTGGCATGCGGCCCAATCCACCGGCAACGACACCCATCCCATCGCGCTGGAAGGCTGCCGGGTCTTGCACCGGCTATGCCGGGAGTTAACACGGAATATCAGCTCGACCGATATCGGCACATTGCTCCTTCCCCAAAGCTTCCGCGTGGCCGAACGCAACAACTTTGCCCATCGCTGGGCGACAATCCGGGAAACGCTGGAAAACCGGGGAGGCGACGAGGCCCTGCTCCACCTGTTGGACCGGCCGGTGGAAAAATTCGTGGCACCGGCGCTTGGCTACAGCCTGTACGATTACCGGTACTTGCTGCAATACCTTGAGGGCTGGGAAGCATGGAGCGCCCCGACCCCAATTGGGACA
Organism: Parapedobacter sp.; assembly: GCA_037190485.1. Lineage (GTDB taxonomy): Bacteria > Bacteroidota > Bacteroidia > Sphingobacteriales > Sphingobacteriaceae > Parapedobacter. The sequence continues at coordinate 312,765 of JBBCJB010000006.1, read as the reverse complement.
CCAGCGAACGTCGACAAGCTCGACCTCATCACCCAGCTCATCCACATCGACTACAACACCCCGCGCATCTTCAGCTGCATCGTCGAGGCCCTCGACGGCGACCGTGAAGCGGTGGAGGCTTTCATCCATCCGATGGGATTGGCAGGTCCCCTACCCTACGCGCCCGAAAACCCCGGCCTGCTGGAGGAACTCAAGAGCTGGATCGGCGAAAACCGTGTATCCGACCCGCTGACCATGGGCATGAGCGTACCCGAACTGGCCGTGTGCGCCAGGATGCTCCACGGCGTGGGCCTGATATTGGAGCGCAACCTGGAGACCGTGGCCCGCAAAGTGGCGCGGGGCTTCGCCACCAAGGGTACGCACCGCATCCAGTACCATTCGCTGCTCAAGAAACTCCACGTGCGCGACCAGGACGTGAAGCACACGATCAAGGGGTGGCTGGGGGATATGGGGAGGTGGTTGGAGCGGAACATGAATTAGGGGGCGCAGGCGGAACAGGACGGTGCGGGCTCCTTCGGCCGCAACCCGTTGCCGCATACCCGGACAAGCTGAACACTCCCTCCTTCGTCGGGAGGCACCTTGTCTTCCGGGTATGCCTGGCTGCCGGTTGCACCCTGCTGAGCCAATGCACCTTGCCTGTCTCCGCCTGCTGGTGAGGGTTGGGGGAATAATAAAGGGGAGTCGCAGGCCGAGCAGGACGGTGCGGGTTAAGATAATAGACTTCTAGCTTCTGAATGCGGTTTCATTTTTTGCGCATAGGCATTGGAGGGGGATTTTTTTGGACGTGCACACAACCGAAAATTGATTAACTTTGACATGATACCAAAAGGTATAATACCAAATGGTATAATACCTTTTGGTAAAACGATAGCAACAATGAAAGCATCTCCATTCATCTATGGTTCAGCCGTGAGCAAGCACGCGTTTACCAACCGGGAAAAGGAAATCACGAAGCTGCGGGACAATCTTTCGCAAGGCATCCATACGATGATTACTTCGCCACGGCGATGGGGCAAATCGTCGTTGGTGGAAAAGGTGATCCAAGACATCAATGAGGAAGGCGACAGCAATGTCCGCACGGTGATCATCGACCTGTTTTCAGTGAGCTCGCCAGAGGAGTTCCTCGAGCTTTTCGCCAAAGAGGTAATCAAGGCTTCGTCCACGAAAGTGGAGGAATGGCTGACGGCAGGCCGCGACTTCTTCAAACACCTGATGCCCAAACTGAAAATCGGCATCGATCCGCAGACCGATTTCAGCATCGGTTTTGACTGGAAGGAGCTCCAGCAACACAGTGCCGAAATCTTCGACCTGCCCGAAACAATCGCCTCGAAAAAGAACATCCGGTTCATCATCTGTTTGGATGAATTCCAGAACATGGCAACCTTCAAGGACTACGAGCCATTCGAAAAAAAAATGCGGGCGGCGTGGCAACGACAGCAACGCGTGACCTATTGCCTGTACGGCAGCAAGCGCCACATGATGAGCGATATCTTCAACAATCCGTCAAAGCCGTTCTATCGCTTCGGTGACATCCTTTTCCTGCAGAAAATCGCGTTGGAAAAATGGGTGCCGTTTATCGTGCAAGGTTTTGCCGACAGCGGTAAGCGGATAACCGAAGACCATGCGGCCTGGATACCGCAGGTGATGAAGAACCACCCGTGGTATGTCCAACAGCTGGCCCATTACGCCTGGAACGCCACCGGCCGGTTGGCCGGAATGCCTGAATTGGTGCTGGCGCTCGACGAGTTGATCTTTGCAAACATGCCGTTCTACCAGAACGAAGCCGAGCAGCTCAGCCCCACGCGTCTCAATCTCCTGAAGGCGGTGGCCAGCGGCGAAACCCAACTGACCAGCGCACGCGTTATTGAGCAATACAGGCTGGGCACACCCCGGAACGTATTGAAGAACAAAAAATTGCTGATCGAAGACGACTTGATCGACGAAAGCGGCGACGGAATGACGTTACTTGACCCGGCCTTTGCATGCTGGTTCAGGAAACAATACCTCGGAGTGGTTTGGCGATAACCAGAACAATACGGCAATAATAGAGCAAACGAAACATATTGATTATGAGAATTTCATTCATTTTAGTGGTTGTGCTTTTGGGTATGACTCCAGCTGTGCATGCTCAAAAGCTGGCAGCTGTGCGATATGCAGACGGTGAACAAAAGCTCAATGGTCTGGTAACATCCAATGCCGGAAAAAAAATGCCGGGCGTATTGATTCTTCCGGCTTGGAAAGGCATCGACAACGAAGCCAGGACAGCGGCGCTTAACCTGGAAAAACAAGGCTACCTCGCTTTTATCGCAGACATCTATGGCGAAGGGAATGTTCCGACAGACAACAGCGAAGCGGCCAAAATCGCCTCTTCGTATAAGCAGGATTACCAAGCGTATCAACGCCGGATCGGATTGGCAATCGACGAACTCAAAAAACAGGGTGCCTTATCGGACAAAATCGCGGTTATCGGTTATTGTTTTGGCGGTACCGGCGCTTTGGAAGTGGCCCGTGCAGGTTTTGATGTGCAAGGGATCGTTTCCATTCACGGCGGTTTGAGCAAATCGTCGGAAAGACCCAACACGCAGATCAAAACCAACGTATTGGTCGAGCATCCGGCGGAAGATAAAAGCGTTAGCAAAGCCGATTACGACAACTTGGTGAAGGAGCTGAACGAAGGAAATGCCGACTGGCAAATCATTACGTATGCCAATACCGGACATACCTTCACCAATCCCGAATCACCGGAATATAACGAACGCATGGCAAAGCGGGCTTGGAATCACACTTTGTTGTTCCTGAAAGAAGTTTTAGAATAAATCTTCATTTTCACCGATTCGATGGGGCCTATGCGTCGATATCCTTGTGTCGAACGCTACCGTCTCCGCATTTATCCGGTCATATTCCTTATGGGTACCGAATCCTGTTACCATCCCAGATCCCCATCGTCGGTTGACTGTTTACTGCCCGAAGCCCGTTTACGTTTCTTCTGTTCTGCCTTGACCAGCTGGAGAGGACTGATGGTTTCGGGTACCGAAAACCCTTCCAATACATGCAACGCCTCCAGCATGCGCAATACCTTGATGAGGTTGGTCACCGAAACGTTTTCGCCGTTCTCCATGAGGCTCAGTGTGGAACGGCTTACCGCTGCACGATCGGCCAAATCACCTTGCTTAATGTTTTTGGCGATACGCAACTGTTTGACATACCCCCCGATATACTTCAGGATTGCTTCGTCGCTATATTCATTAATGTCTGAAAAATACGTCATAAAATCAAAAAAAACAGCTCAATGCCGCAAATATCATACAATAAATCAAACCCAAAGCAGGAAGCCGGGAGCGTTACAGGGGTGCCGTGTATATACCACTACCGCAACCGCCCCAAGCAGGAAGCCTGCGCATTGCAGGCGGTGGGTTGCAAAGGAAGTTGTTGGCAGCGCCGTGCACCAACCACCACCGAAGCCACCCCAAACCAAACCCCCAAGCAGGAAGCCTGCGCAGTGCGGGCGGTGGGCTGCATAGGAAGTTGTCGGCAGCCAATACACCCCGACCGGAATCAACGCGCGAAGCGGTTGTAGAATCAAAGGGCCGTCGAAGCGAAGCGGCTTCCGCCCGTCCGGGGGGTATGGCAACGGACAACGACGGCGCAGCCTCGCCTGCACGCGCAGGCTTCCTGCCCCTAGAAACCATCGAGGTAATCCCCCACCCCCCGTTTTTCCATGAACCGCACGTACTCCAGCAACAGCGAGGCGCTGAACCCCGGCAGCCTGCGCAGGTACCCCGTCGACACCTGCAGCAGGTCCGCAGGCGTGAAATACCCCAGCTGCTCGGTGACCGCGCAGAACTCCGCGCCGAAGCCCAGCTCCGGAAACGGCTGGTTCAAAAAAGGTTCATTGAACTGTTTAGCCATAATAACCAAATCTACGCATAAAAATCAATAACCAAATAAACCCGGTGGTGATTTCTCCCACCCCCCGAAAACAGGCACCTTCCAACCGTAATCGCTATCTTACCGGCTGAACCATCAGCTAACTATCAAAAACATTGACCGACGATGTACGAACAACTCACGGTAACCCTGCCCGGCACCACCGGCGAAAACACCCTCAACGGCCACGCCGACATCCCGCTCCTCCCCTACGCCCCCGCCAGGCTGCGGCGCAGTGACCACGCGGAACTGTACACCCAATGCCACGCCGCAGCCGCCTACCACATCGGCCACCTCGTGACGCGATCGGCCGAACCCGTCGAACTGCGCCTCCACGTGAAGCAGGACGCCGTGCTCCTGCTCCACCACTACCAAGGCCAACTCGACCTCAGGCTCGAAAACCGGCCGTTGATCGCCATCCGCGAGAACCAGTTGCTCGCCTGCGCCCTGGCCGCCCACCAGAGCCGCGCCATCACCGCGGCTCCGGGCACGGGGCTGCTGGTCATCGCCATGGACCGCCATTGGTACGCCCAAGCGGGCGACCGGCTCCCGCTGTGCCGGTCATTGTTCGACCGGCTTGGCGACCATACGCTGCTGGCCGATGCACTGCCCGGCTTGCCGCCGGACGACGGCATGGCCGCCATGCTGGATCGCATCCGGAACTGCGACGCGCCGATCGACACGCTGCTGACGGGCAAACTCGAGAACTACGCCTTCAAGCTGCTGGGCCACTACGAGCGCGGACTTTCCATGCAACATCCCCATGCCCTTGGCCTGTGGCAATACGTCCATGACCACTACACCGATTTCGAGGCGCTGCACGAAGGCCCCATCCACCGGCACAGCTGGATGAACCTGAAGACCGCCAATCGGCATTTCCAGAAAGCCTTCGGGCACACCATGCTGCAGCACGCGCATTACCTGCGCATGGGCCACGGCTACCGGATGCTGGGCCACGGGGGCCACTCGGTCATCGCCACGGCCTATGCGCTGGGTTACAAAGCACCCGAGGTTTTCGGCCGGGCGTTCCACCAGTTTTTCGGCGTGAATCCCAGCGATGTCCAGCGCCGCGATGACGGAAACGGCAACGACTGACCCAAACGGGCACCGACGTACGTTTCGGGGCGCAAAAAACGGGCGAATGGGTCGGTAGCATGCGATGGATACCGTTGTACCTTAGCGACATGGAAAGAACGACAATCGCTTTGGACATCGCCGCGATGGTTTACCTCTTCGTCACCGTCTGCGCCTTCATCGACCACCTCGGCCATCGGGAAGACCTGTTTGGCCGGCTGTTCGCTTCGGAGCTTACCGACGGTTATCCCGGAGGCTGGCGAACGGCATTGCTCGCCGCCGAAGGCGCGTTCGTGATCCTGCTCCTATCGCCATGCCTAAGGTACAAGGCGCTGATCGCGGCGACAGGTCTCGTGGTGCTCCTGCTCGCGTATACCGTATACATCTACGGCTACACCAACCGGGCCACCGTGATCAACGGCATACTCGCCCCCGACAAGTGGTACCAAACACATTGGGTGCACCTGGGCTTGCTGGCTGTCTCCGTCGCCGCCTTCCTTATCTATGCCAAACAACGCAACGTGATGCGATCGCATAAACACCTTTCAGTAAACAGTTAAAATGATTTCAAGATGAAAACGAAAAAATCAAATTTCTATTCCAGCATCCTCTTGGGCGTCATGACGCTCGTATTGGCCGCTGCTTTTGACGGCATCGCGAACACGGTGGATGCCAAACTCACCCAGGTCTGCTTTGAGTTCGAAGGGCCCAACAGCCCCGGCGACGAGGCCGCCACCACCCCCGCATTATACGACCCGGTGGTAGGCGACCCGGACTGCGACCCATTGCGATTGACACTCTGTGGCATCTGCTTTGACACCACCGAATTCGCCCTTGACGAAAACCTACAGCCTGATTTCAGTGACGATGAACTCGCGCGGATCGTGAATGAGAACAAAACCAATTTCTCCATGCATGGCCAACCGATAACGGATTCTGCAACAGGGAAAACCGTGACATTCTATTTCAGGAACCTCGGATAACAAACACATTTTCGCCGATCGCATAACACGCTCCGGACTCCGCAAGGAATCCGGAGCCGTTGTTTTTTAAGGGATGTCCGAAAGCCGGATGAACGGCATATCCCGTTCGCCTTCGGTAAGCCGGAAACCAAAAGTGCCCAACACGGCTTTCAGCTCCTCCTTCGACCCAGCCTCCTTCCATTCCGGAACGGTATAGTCCCGCGTGCCAGTGCCGGCCGTATCGGTGAAGACATACGGCATGGAAAGCCCGATCGCCTGGAAAAAATCCGTCAGGATGGCGTTGGCCGCGGACCGCCCATAGCCTTTATCCTCCACAGTCGTGATTTCCAGGCACGGTATCCGCTCGGTGACCGTATCCAGGGCAACCCCGTTCACCAGATAATAATTCACCAAATCCCGACGCATCAAATCCGCCGCCACGGAAACGTCCGTCCCCATCGGCAACACTTGTTCGTAAGACAACTGGCTTTTGACATACAGGTAATCGCTTTGCTCGAACCGGGGCACGAAATGAAACGTGAACAGTGATGTGTCGCGGGAATAAATCTGGAACTGATTGGCGTGGGGTAACCGGCTAGGCCCGGCCAATAGGGATGCCCATTCCCCGGCCATCAGCGGATAAAACGCATCATGGATCAACTGCCAAGCTTCATAGTTTACATACGTGTTCCGGACGGTTCCTTCCAAAGAATCGGCCACGCCCAGGTCGCGGCCACCCAGCGTGCCGAATGCAGCGATATGCCCCGCAAACTCGGCCCGGTACTGACTACCGTTGGACGATTTTCCACCCAACAATTCCGGCAATGGCAGCCGTAAATCGGCGTATAGTCGGGGTTCGCCCAATTTGGGCGGCTTTTCCCCCGCCAACACCGCTGCGATTTTTTGACGATTTACGTTCAAGGCGGAGCTGCCCATCAGCTCCACCGACCGTTCCGCCCCGATCCACACCGAATAGCCCGCATAGGGATGCGGGAATAGCGCGGCCAAGGTATCGTGGCCGATGACGGACGGCAGGTGCGGCAGTTTCCGGTTTCGGACAGACAGCCTCTCCGCAATGTAAGTCGGCGTTTCCTTCACGTTCACCAGGATGACCCGGATCCGGTCGCCGAACGTTTCCTGCAGGTATTCCATTTTGGGGAAATCCGCAAAACAGCTGACGCAGGTCGTGGTCCAGAATTTCAGGATGACCAGTTGGCCCTCGTATTCGGAGAGTTGCACCGGTGTCGCGGTATCTTGGAACTTCAATCGGACATCGGGAACCGTGTCGCCTTCCTGCAACGGGGAGAGCCCAGCGGGATGGGCATATGCTGCCCCAGTCATCGTGGCCAGCGCCAACAGTATCAAGCCTATCTTTTGCATAACATCCAGGATTAACATCATCGTGCATTTTGGGGCATGTCCGTACGCCCGATGACCACATCCGGGATGGGCAATACCCAGCGGGGATCGCCCGGTGGCAGCGTGTAAATCTCGTCGTCAAGGACACGCGTCAGCGTGATATTCGCGCCTTCTTCATTGAGCCGCCGCAGATCCGTCCACCGCTGGTTGCGGTACACCAATTCCTTGCGTCGTTCGGCAAGCACCAATGCCAGCGCCTCGGCTGGGGTAGCTGCCACCAAAGGGACGTAAGGATCGGCGTTTGCCATCCGGTGCCGCAGCAGGTGATTGAGGGCGGCCAGGGCGGCCTGGACGTCCCCCGCGCGGGCACGGCATTCGGCCCGGATCAGGTAGAGCTCACCGGTGGTGAGCCCATCGAAGATGCCGTTCGGGTAATAATCACCATCGTAGCAGCCCCGGAACCGGAAGGTTCCGGCATCCGCCCCCGTATTGGGCTGGAAAAACAGCGTTTTCCGTAAATCCGTATCCGCGTACGAGCGGTAGAGGTTGCTATCGATCCTTCCACGCGAAGTAAATAAGATGTTCGTCGATGTCCCGGCGAAACTGTAATAGATCGTTTCGGCGTTGAACCGCCTGAACGGACCGTCGCTCACCGGAATGTCGTTGTAATCCATCAAGTCGGCTTGGATGGCCAAGGCCAGCTCCGCATGTTCGCCTGCCTGCACATAATCCCGCATGGCGAGGTAACAACGGGCCAACAATGCATGGGCTGACGCTTTCGATGGCTTGGTCGGCATGGCCTGCCGATCCGGCAATAAAGGGATGGCTTCCAACAGGTCTCCGGTAATCCGGTCATACGTCTGCTGCACGGTGGCCCGAACGGACTTGACCTCGATATCCGACATGGTGCGCAATGGGATGCCCAGATCGGTGGAAGCACGGTCGGAATACGGTCGGCAGTACAGCTGGGCCACCGTAAAAAAGCCCAACGAACGGTAAAACAAGGCCGAGCCGCGTATCCGGTCGCGGCGAATGGCCTGCCCCTCCCCTGCCGCTATCGTGGCGAGCTGGTCAAGCACGACGTTGGCGTAATAGACCGGATAGCCATACAAGTTGTTCCAAGCGTTTTCGGTCGTGCCGTTCTCCGCCCATACGTGATTGATCCGCCCGGCCTCCTGCGCACCGGCCCAGCTCGCAGCCGTGGCGTAATAATTATCCGCAAGCACCTCCAGCAGATCCGGTGTCGTGAAATTAAAAAACGCGCGCGCATCCAGCAGCGCTTCCAGGTCCTCCAGCTTGTCCGGCACGGCGAACGCTTTCAGCGGCTTCTCATTCAGGAAGTCCGCGCAGGAAATACTACAGAAAAGCGGCAATAACAATACGTAATGTAGTTTCATCATCAAACGATTAAAGGGTGAATGTACAGCCGAACGTCCAGCTGCGGGGCGACGGGTACGATGCATAGCCCGTCTGCAACAGGAAATCGGGATCCAGGTCGCTGGCGTTCTTCCGCCAGAGCATCACGTTCAGGTTATTGGCATACAGGAACAGCTGCGCTGTTTTCCATTGGTAGTGCACGCGCAGGTCGCGCAGGCGGATGTGGTCGCCGCGCAACACGTGGACTTCAGAATTGGCATAGAACTGATCCCGCCGCGAATCGACCGGGTACACCATCGACGGCACGGTGGTGATTCGCTCATCGCCCGGCTGCTGCCAGCGCTTGGCGTAATCGACGTGCCCGATGCCATTGGCGAACAGGTCGCCGTAACTCAGCGTGGGGTTTCGGAAAAAATAAGCGAAGCTGAAATTGAGGTTGAACGAAACCGTGATGCCTTTGTAAGACACCGCGTTCATCACGAACCCCGAATGCAACGGCAACGACGATCCGTGGAACACCTGGTGCTGCACGCTGTCGAGGGAAATGCGTTGGTAGTCGGTGGACACTTCACCACTGAGGTAACCTTGCGGATTGCCCGTAGCCGGATCCAGCCCCGCCCAGCGGTAGCTGGAAATGCCGTAGGCCACGCGCCCTTCGGAAGCGTTAAGCCCATGCGTGATGAAATCGCTGGCGCTGAAATCGCCATCATACAATTCGGTCACCACTGTTTTCGCGTAGCTGTAACCCAGGCCGGTCGTCCACGTGACCGGCCCCTCGAGGTTCCGGGAATGGAGCGACAGCTCCATGCCGTTGCCCTTGAGGCTGGCGGAATTGACCGTGAACTGCGATACGCCGGTCGTGGGGTCGAACGGTACGGGGGCGATGACGTCGGTGACCCGTTTGCTGAAGGCATCCAGCGTACCGGACAACCGCCCGCGCAGCAAACCGAAGTCCAGGCCGGCATTGAACGTGCGCACCTCTTCCCACCGGATGGCGGGATTGGGCGGCGTGCTCAAGATGGCGTACCGCAATCCGGTGAAATCATCCGGCCGGGCCACGTAGGTCATCGTGGGCAACCCGCTGCTGCCGCCGGGCATGTTGCCCATGTAGCCGAACGACGTCCGCAACCGCAGGTGCGAGACCCAATCCGGCCGGAAGAAACCCTCCCCCGCGATGTCCCAGTTGGCACCGGCCGACCACAGCGGCTTCCACTTGTTGTTGGTCTTGATGCCCAAGGCATTGGCCCCGTCGCGCCGTGCGCTGGCATAAAGCGAATACCGGCCCCGATAGGTATACGAACCGTTGGCCAGGAACGATACGCGGTTGTTCGTGCGCCCCGAACCGAGCGACACCTGCTGCGGGATCCGCGCACGCGTGCCGCCGACGCGCTGGAAGATATCGAAAAGCGTGGCGTAATCCAGGTTGGCCGCGTGGGTATGCAGGTCGTCATCATACCCATAATACCGGTTGCCCGAGGTCTGCGGCATGCTGGCCCGCGAGGCCTCCGCGGCGAGCAACCCGTTGAACCGGTGGTCGCCGCCCCAACCCCTGTCGACATCCAGCTGCCCGCGCACGTGGTGGCTCATCGTCTCCTGCTCGCCGATATCGAGCACCCCGCCGTAGGGTATGCCATAGGTGACCGCGCCACCGCCAACCTGGCTGTACAGGTTGACCAGTTCGCGCGCGGTGTAACTGGCCGGGCCGTAGTGGTTGCGGCTGCGTGCCAGCTGCTGCTGGAACTGGTAGCGTGCCGTGCCCGAGAGCCAATCCAGCAATTTGTACGTGCCCGCCACGTTCAGGTTGGTGAACTGGCTGACCGTGCGGTTGTCCGACTGCCGGATCTCGTCGAGCGGGCGGTAGTGCCAATCGAGCAGCAGCCCCCCGCCTGCCGTGTCCAGGTAGGTCGTGCGCCTCCGGTCGGCGATGGCCGGGTTACCGGCGTCATCGACCAGGCGCATGTAGGGCCTGGCGGGCAATACGGGGAACGTGGCGCCGCGGTCCGTGCTGCGGCTGAACTGCAACCCCGCCTCGACCTCCAGCCGCTCCGACAGCCGGAAGCTGTTGCTGGAACGCAACGTGAACTGGTCATTCGCCTCGGCACCCTGCAGGTTCGGCCGCGAGCGGTTGTACCCGAGCGACAGCGCATAACGCCCCTGGCGCGTGCCGCCGCTGAGCCCCACGTGATGCTGCTGGTCGATGGCGGATTGGTAGAGGTGCCGATCCAGCTCCGTGCGGATGTCGTAACCGGCCAATGCGGCGATCCGGCGATCGGCCTCGGCCGCGTCGTAACCTTCGTCACGCACCTTGGCCAGCAGCTCCACCACCGGCGAGATGAACGGCCGGGTGGTGACATTGCGCAGGTTGGCGTCGTAATACCCCCTGGCGAACAGGTCGCGCTCCACGTCGATGACATCGGCCACGGCCATGCGCGGGAAGAAATAAAGGTCGGGCCGTTGCGTGATGCCCGTATTGGAGCTGACGGAGACCCTTACCTTTTCCGTGTACCGACCCTGCTTGGTCGTGATGACGATGACCCCATTGCCCGCCAAGGCACCCCAGATGGAGGCCGCCGCCGCATCCTTCAGGATCGTGATGTCCTGCACATCGTTCGGGTTGATGCTCGACAGGTCGAAGCGGTCGTCCATCGGGAAATTGTCCACCACCACCAGCGGCCTGCTCGCGCTGCTGGTGAGCGTGCTCACCCCGCGAATCATCGGGTACCGTTGCGCGGTGCTGCTGCTTTCCTTGCCGAACACCACGCCCGTGACGTTGCCCTGCAACCGCTCCAGGATGTTCATGCCCGCGCGCCGGGCAAAGGCCGTGCTGTCCAGCCGCGTGGCCGACCCCACGAACCGTTCCGGCGCGATGCGCTGGTAGCCCGTACTCACCTCCACCTCCTCGATGGCCAGCGTATCGCGGACGGCCCGCAGGGTATCCTGCGCGCCGTATGAAAAAATACCACCCCCCACGATGAGGGCGAAAACCAAAAATATTCCTATTTTTAGCGTCAAATTGGGCAATCGTCTAGCCCATGCGTAGTGATACGTCATATGTTGATGATTTTGATTGGACAATAGATCCGTAGGGGCGTATAACATACGCCCGAACAATTCAAGAAACGTCAATGAAACGGAATGGAAATCCGATTCGGTTAAATCGGGTTCTTGGGTTTACGGAAAAAGAGGACATCCCCGGTGGTCATCCCCCGGTGCGCTTCTTTTCGAGCGGGTTTGGTAATCGTTTTCATTTTCATAACATTGATTGTGGTGGTGTAGAGACGCGATTGATCGCGTCTATTGCAATGGAGACGCATAATCATGCCTGCCTACCGCAGGCAGGCGTCTGTACAATTTGCGGTCACGACAAAAACAGGTCTCCCGTCGGTAACACGGGCACACAAGACGGTCAGGCATAAAACCCCAACGGGGCGAACCTCGCCGCTTTTGCCTACCGGTACCGCCAAGAACCGTCCCGATGCATCGGGATCGACAACAAAAGCAAGACACGAAGTCCGCCCCACTGGATGGTACCGACAAAGGTACGCAACTCCCAGCAATTGGGCGAACATTCGGCCTTCCCGTTGTCTGAAATTTGGCGGTTTCGTAGACGAGAGACCTATTTGTAGGGCAGCCTCGCGCTGCCGGTTATGTGCATAGGATGCGGCATGCCGCATCATCCAAGGTTCGCAAGCATCGATGCGGTATTGAAGCGCTTCTTGCTGAACCGGTAAGGCAAAGGTAAGACAATAAAAATTAATTACAAAATAACATTATAAAAATTTTCCGGTTTGGACGAAGAAAAGAAGGTTTTCGGTGAGCAGCTGAAGAAATATCGGGAAACAATCGGGTTGAAACAACACCAATTCGCGTCGTTGATGGACGCGACCCCTGCATATGTCAGTAGCGTAGAACGCGGGCGAACCGGAATCGGCATCGAAAACATGATCAAATTCGCCGCCTTCTTCGGACAGAAGCATTACCAACTGGCGAATCCCGACATCGCTCCGCCAACGCCCGCCAAACTGCCGAAAGCATCGAAAGCCGCCATTGCGGAACTTCAACGAACCGAAAAACAAAACAAAAAAGACGATGTCTTCAAAATACGGCTGGATGAGCTGATCGCAGGCGACTTCCTGACCCGTGCAAGGACGGCATCCGAAATACTAACCGAGATGTTTCCAGACGGCACCGATGCCTCTGCCGCGAAAGTGACTACCTACCTCACGGCGACAAAACGGAAGAAATTGGTCAACACCGTATCCGGCAGGGAATGGGGTGGAAAAGAGAATCGCTACATCCTCAAATCTGCCTTGGCCAATCCGGAATACACACGCAAACGGTCGATGCCCGCCAAACCAAACATCGCCGCCGACCCGGCCGCACAAGGGGAATGACCATTGGCCGCGAGGCGCTGCAAATAAACCGGCATGAACAACGAGGCCATCACATCAACATTCATCGAACACCTCCGCGAAACGGTCGACCTCGGCGAAACGGAGGTCGCGCTCATCGTGCCGAACCTGGAAGTGAGGCGGCTTCGGCGGCGTGAACACCTGATCCAACCCGGGCAGGTATCCCGCAACATGCAGTTTATCGCCGCTGGAAGCATGCGGTGCTACCACGTGGATGAAAAGGGCCAGGAACACACCCTGCAACTGGGCATCGAAAACTGGTGGATAAACGACCTGTACAGCTACCTGACCGGAGAGCCTTCGCGCCTGTACGTGCAGGCCATCGAAGCCGCGACCGTGATACAGCTGCACAGGAGCCGCCTGGACGACCTGTACAAACGGGTACCGGCGGTCTCCGACTTCTTCCGGGTAAAATTCCAGCAAGCGTACGTACACCTGCAAAGGCGCACGATGGATGCGATGAGCACCGATGCGTATACCCGGTACACCGACTTTATCCGGGAATACCGGAACATCGAACAGCGCGTGCCCCAATACATGATCGCCTCTTACCTGGGCATCACCCCCGAATTCCTGAGTCACCTGCGCAAGAAACACGCAAAGCCCTTTTCTTAAGGTACCTTAACGATTTCCGGAAACCCCGTCCCTACTTTTGCATCCGGATCACCAGACCGGGCGCGCCGTGGTGGCCGCCCGGATAAAAACAGGTTTGGATCGCCATGCAAAAAATGGAAAAGAAACAAGACATCGGGCTATTGATTATCCGCCTCGGCACGGCCACGCCCATGCTGGCCTACGGCATCGGCAAACTCATCCACGGTATCGACTACATCAAGGGCCTCGTCGCCGCCATCGGCCTGCCATCGGTATTGGGCCATGGCGTGTACATCGGCGAAATCGTGGCGCCGGTACTGATCATCATCGGCTTCAGGACCCGCCTGGCCGGGCTGGTCTTCGCCGCGAACTGCCTCTGCGCCATCCTGCTGGCCAAAACGGCAGACATTTTCCGGCTGAACGAAAATGGCGGCTGGGCCCTGGAACTGCTCGCCATCTACCTGCTGTCGGGCGTAGCGCTGTTCCTCATGGGCTCGGGCAGGCTGGCGGTTTCGACCCGTAACCGCTGGGACTGATCACCGCCAGGTGACCAGCCGGCCGACCTCCGGTTACCGCGCGCGGCCGAAGCCAAGCCTGCGTTTCCCGGCTAAAAATCCGCATCGGCGTGGGACACATATCACCGCAAATCCCTAAATTCGCACGCTACAGTTCATGCCATGGCGGATTACGGAACATACCAGGACCATCGGCTCGTTGATTTGCTGAATCAGGGGGACCGGACGGCCTATACCGAAATCTATAACCGCTACGCCGCGTTGGTCTATGCCTTTGCCTACAAACGCACCGACGAGAAGGCCGAAGCGCAAGACATCGTGCACGAGGTGTTCCTTTACCTCTGGGAGCAGCGCACCGCATTGACCATCACCCACGGCCTGCTGCCGTTTATCTATACCGCGGTGAAAAACCGGATCCTGAACCGGATCAAGCACAAAAGGGTCTCGGAGCGCTACCTAGATGCGTTCCAGGCCTACTTGGACACGAGCGAGGACAATGCCGACCACCTGCTGCGCCACAACGAGCTGGCCACGCTGATCGAGCGCGAGATCGCCGCCCTGCCGCCCAAGATGCGCCAGGTGTTCGAGCTGAGCAGGAAGGACGGCTATACCCGCAAGGCCATCGCCCAGGAACTGGACCTGTCTGAACAGACGGTGAAAAGCCACATGCAGCACGCGTTGAAGATCCTGAAGGAAAAACTGGGTTCCAAAACTTTTTTCATTTTCTTTTAACCCTTCCCCTTCACGAAGTTGTCATGTACCTGGAATGCCCGAAAAGGCATTGGGTTTATGGACAGACAAGAAGCAAGGGAGTTGATCGAGCGTTACCGCACCGGTAATGCGACGGCCGAACAGGTGGCTAGGATCGAAACGTGGATCCTGGAAGGCCAGGTGAACGACATGGACCTATCCGAGGCCGAACTCGAGGCCGAACTCGAGCAAATCCGGAAGCGGTTGCCCCTGCGACGCCCCATCCAGCGGATCCGCCGGTGGCTGCCGTATGCCGCGGCAGCAGCCATCCTCCTTGCCGTCGGTTGGCTGCTGCTGGTCGATAGTCGTGAGTCGTCAGTCGATAGCCTCGCCGCCACGGAAATCCTTCCCGGCGGCAACAGGGCCACCTTGACCCTCGCCGACGGTCGGGTAATCAATTTGGACGAAGCCCAAACGGGCATCGTGGTTGGAGCCGAAGCTATAACCTACGATGACGGATCCGTCGTTAGCCCAGCAGATAGCCCGCATGCAGGACTGACGACTTATGACTTGCAACTTACCACGCCAAAGGGCGGCCAATACCAGATCACCCTCCCCGACGGTTCCAAGGCCTGGCTCAACTCGGCCTCCACGCTGAAATACCCGAGTCGCTTCAGCGGCGATTCCCGGGAAGTGATTTTGGAGGGCGAAGCTTTTTTCAAGATTCAGGAAATCCAAGGCGCGCGCGTGTCACGCGTGCCCTTCAAAGTCCTGACGGCCGGCCAAACCGTCGAAGTACTCGGAACGGAGTTCAATATTTCGGCATACAAGGACGACCCCGAAACCAAAACCACCCTCGTGGAAGGCAGCGTAAAGGTGACGCCCGGCACGCAGACCGGCCTTACGACCAACGACTCAAGACCTACGACTAACGTCCTAACCCCGGGCCAACAGGCCATCGTCAGCGGCACGCGCATCGAAATCACGGCCGTGGATACCGAACCCTACACGGCCTGGAAAGACGGATACTTCGTGCTGGAGGCCACCATACCGGAGATGCTGAAGCAAATAAGTCGCTGGTATGACATCGAGGTCGTCTACAAAGGGCACGATGGCGAAAACACCGGGTACTACGCCAAGCTGCAACGCGACCTCCCCCTATCGGACATCCTGGAAGGCCTGCAGGTGGCCGACCCGACATTGAAATATAGCATCACGCCGGTAAAGACGGCCTCGGCTAACAGAAACGGAAGGAGGTTGACCATATTCAGGTAAATAGACGACATCGGGGTTAGACAGGCAAAAAAAAAGCGGCAACCGGCTGGAACCCGTTTACCGCCAAAGCAGGCCTATCCCTCGCCACCAACGGATTAACTGACGTATTTAACGCCCTTGACCGGAAAAATGATTCCCATTTTCCGTGCTGGGGATAAACCCACGCACAAACTTAGTCAAAGTTGGCTGAAGTTGGTGCTTTAACCAGACTTTATGAAAGAACTTTATGCATTGAAAGGAATCTTTATGCGATTGGTATGCACGATTACGTTATTGACCGGGATGCTCGTCTCGGGCCTCGCCCATTCCGGGAAGGCGCAGCTGGTGACGATAGACCGTCGCGAGGCCGCGCTCAAGGCCATTTTCGAGGACATCCGCCAACAGACCGGCTATTCGGTGGTCATCCCGGCAGACCTGCTCCGCGAGGCCGGTCCGGTGACACTGCGGGCCGAGGCCGAGGAATTGGTCACCGTGCTGGAGCGGTTGCGGGCCGCCACCGGCTACGGCTACACCATCACCGACAGCAGGAAAATGGTGGTGTTCAACGCGCCTACCGCCCCGTTAACGATGGCCGAATCCCTGACGCTGGCGATCACGGAGGTAAAAGGGACCGTGGTCGATTCGCTGGGCGTGCCGTTGGTGGATGCCTCGGTACGCGTATTGGATGCCGACGGAAAGCGCACGGGCCTGCAGGCCAAGACCGACCAAAAAGGCCGGTTCGTGTTGCGGAACGTGCCCGAGGAGGCCGTCCTGGAAATCTCGCACATCGGCTACAATACGCTGCGGCTGCCCGCAGGGGCATCGCTGGGAACGGTGGTGCTGCAACCCAACGTGAATGCGATCAACGAGGTCACGGTGGTATCGACCGGTTACCAAACCCTGCCGAAAGAGCGCAGTGCGGGCTCGTTCGCGACGGCCGACATGGAGGTGGTAGCCAACCGATCCACGTCGATGAACGTGCTGCAGAGCCTGGACGGGACGGTTCCCGGATTGGTGGTCAATAACGCGCCCAACCGGAACCAGTTCCAGATCCGCGGGCTGTCCACCACCGGTGCGCCTTCGCTCAGCGGAACGGTCTTCTATTCGGGCACCGTGCGCAGCCCGCTGGTGGTCGTCGACGGGCTGGTCATGCCCGACGACGTGAACCTGACCAACGAACCCGATGGCTTCGGCCTGCAGGGGATATCGGGCATCAACCCGCAAGACGTGGAAAGCGTGACCGTGCTCCGTGACGCCACGGCGGCCTCGATCTGGGGCGCCCGCGCGGCAAACGGGGTGATCGTGATCACCACCAAGAAAGGCGCCTTCAACAGCAAGGTGCGCGTAACCTACGATGGCTTCGCCAATTTCCAGGGCAGGCCAGACCTGGATTACCTGCCCCGGTTGGATAGCCGCCAATTCATCGATGCCGCGGTGCAGCTCTTCAACATGCCCGGATACCAGCAACAGTTCCCCTGGTCGCAGGTATCGGTCCTGGGCGGTGGCGGCAATGGCATCGCCCCGCACGAAGTGATCCTGTATAACCAGAGCCGCGGCCTGATCAGCGCCGACCAGGCCACCAGGAGCCTGGACAGCCTAGCCCGGATAGACAACCGCAGCCACATCTCCGACCTCTTCTACCGCAATGCGCTGCTCACCAACCACACGGCATCGCTGGCCGGCGGGGGCAACAACTATTCGTTCTACGGCTCGGCCAGCTACACCAACACCCGGACCGACCAGCCGGGCGAACGCAACGAGAACATCAAGCTGAACCTGCGCCAAGACGTCAAGGTCAGCGACCGCATAGACGTGCACGTCATCACGGATCTTTCCACGGGCAACACGGCGGCCAAACGCAACCTGGACATCAACTTCGCGCACCTGCCGTACCAACTGTTCCGCGATGGCGCGGGCAACAACCTGCCCACGCCATACCTGACCTTCCTCTCCGATTCGACATTGCGCGCATTCGAAGACCGCAGCCGCATGAGCTTGGCTTATAGCCCACTCGACGAATTCGACCGCGGCCACAGCAATACCAACGCGCTCACCGCGCGCATCAATGCGGGCTTGAACATCAAGCTTTACGACGGGTTGCGTTTCGAGGGCAACTACGGCTACATCAAGGGAACGAACAAGCTGGAGGAATACGAAAGCCTGCAAAGCTTTACCGTCCGCAGGGAAATCGTGCAATTCACGGTGGCACCCACCCCCAACGACGTGCCCGTGTATCACCTGCCCACCAACGGGGGTCGCCTGACCACCCGCTTCGGCGAACGCCGCAACTGGACGATACGCAACCAGCTGATGTACGACAAGGCCTGGGGCATGCACGAACTCACGGTCATGGCGGGCCACGAAGCGCAGGAGCAGCTCACGCGCAGCCAGCTTTCGCGCGTGCGCGGATTCGACCCCGACCTGCTCACCTCGGGCGCGGTAGACCACAAGACCCTGAACGGCTTCGTGCTGAACACCGTGTGGCCGAACTATGCGAACATCGCCAGCCAATTGCCCTACGACAATTTCGGGATGAGCGAGATCGTGAGCCGTTTCAACTCGTACTACGCCAATGCATCGTACACCCTAGACCGCCGGTATGCGCTGAACGCCAGCCTGCGGAACGACCAGAGCAACCTGTTCGGCAAGGACCGTTCGGCCCAGAGCAAACCGGTATGGAGCGTCGGGGCCCGGTGGAACCTGGGCAACGAAGCTTTCCTGGAGCCGGTCGATTGGGCACGCCAGCTGGCCCTGCGCGTTACCTACGGCATCACGGGCAATTCGCCCGAACCCGGGGTGGCCGCATCGTATGACATCGTGGGGCCGCTCGGCAGCGCCTTCTTCCCCGGCGGCATCGGCATGCGCGTGACCACGCCAGGCAACGACCAGCTGTCGTGGGAACGCACGGCCACCACCAACGTGGGCGTCGATTTCAGCCTCCTGGACGGCAGGCTGGGCGGGGCCGTAGACCTATACCGCCGGAAGACGGCTGGATTGCTGGGCCTGATCTACCCCAACAGCCTCAACGGCTGGCCCGCGGTGGTGGGCAACCAAGGCGAGATCAGCAACCGGGGCATCGAGGTCAGCATCCAATCGGTCAACGTGCGGACGGCCAACTTCGGATGGACCACCAGCTGGGTCTTCGCCCACAACAAAAACCACATCGACCACCTGGCTTCGCGGGCCGAGGTGAGCAATGCCGAACAGCAGATCCATACGGTTTTCGCGGAGGGGCATCCGGCATACAGCCTGTTTGCCTACGACTACGCGGGCCTGGACAACACCGGCGCCCCGCTGGTGCGCCTGGCCGACGGCACGGTCACCTCCGACCGGCTGGCCGCCAAACCGGAAGACGTGGTCTACGCGGGTACCATGCAGCCCGTCTGGAACGGTGGGCTCACCAACACGTTCAGCTACAGGCGCGTGAGGCTCATGGCCAACATCATCTACAACATGGGGCATGCGATGCGGCATTTCCGCGACCTGCAATACGGCGGGCAGTTGCACCGCAACCCATCGGCCGACTTCCTGGACCGTTGGCAGCAGGAGGGCGACGAATTGCGCACCGACATCCCGCCATACCTCACCAACGCAAGCCCGAACGCCGGCCGGGTGAACAACAATTACTTCACCTACGGCAGGAACAACGTGCTCGACGCCTCGTTCGTGAAACTGCGCGACGTGACCCTGCTCTACGAGGTGCCTGCCACCTGGGTGGGCCGCATGAAGGCACAGGCCCTCACCTTGCGGGCCCAGGTCTCGAACGTGTTGCTGTGGACGGCCAACGATGTGGGCATCGACCCCGAATTCCAGGGGGTGATCCCCACCAACCAGGGTACGTTCACGATCGGTGTCAACCTCAAACTCTAACCTCCAAACGAACGAACATGAAAATGACACAACATCCAGTCCTGCACGGCATCGCGTCGCTCCTGTTATTGGCCACACTGGCCGGCTGTGGCCGGTCGTTCCTCGAAGTGAAACCCAAGGGCCGCGTCATTGCCGCCAAGACGTCAGACTACGACCTGCTCTTCAACAACCTCGACCTGATCAACACGGACGCCAACGGCCACCTGATCATGGGCGATGAGGTCGTGGCGGTAGAGCCCTTTTTCGCCGGGGCCGCATTCAGGGACAAGCAGTACTTCCAATGGGATACCGATGTCTATACCACCGACGTGGATGCCAACGAGACCGAAAAGCCCGTCAAGGCCCTATACGTTTACAACAAGATCATCAACGAGGTGCTCGACGCCACGGAAGGCACCGACGCCAGGAACAGGTCGCTGCAAGCCGAGGCCTTCGTGGGCCGTGCATGGACGTATTTCCTGCTGATCAACTACTACGGCAAGCCTTACGATCCGGCAACCGCCGCCACCGACCCCGGTTTCCCGCTCATCACCGAAGCGGATATCAACGGCGGCCCCTATACCCGCGCCTCGGTACAAGCGATCTATGACCTCATCGTGAGCGACCTGACCGCGGCGATACCGAACCTGATCGATCCGGGGATCACGCACCGCACCCGGGTATCCCGCGCGACGGCACAAGGCCTGTTGGCCAAGGTGTACGTCTACATGGGCCGCCATGCCGAAGCGCTCCCGCTGTTGGAGCAAGCGATCCCCGCGGCGGCGGCATCGCCCCTGCCCTGCGTATTGCTCGACTTCAATACGGCTTTCCAGTTCTACCCCACCGTGCCCAACGACCCCGAGAACATCTATGCGCGCAGGGCCTCGAATCCCTATTCGGATCGGGCCAGGCTGCTGTGGCTCACCCCGGAGGCCGCGTCGCGGTACTCCGCGGGCGACGTGCGCCGGGCAAGGTGGCTGCAGGCGACCGAATTCCCCAACGGCGAGACGCTGTACCGCTTAGCGGGCTTGACATCGGTTTACTACGGCCTGCGCGTGCCCGAGCTGCACCTGCTGCTGGCCGAGGTCAAGGCGCGACTGGACGACCTGCCCGGCGCGGTGAGCGCACTGGAAAACTTCCGGCGGCATCGCATGCCTGCCGAGGAGGCTACCGTTCCGGACGGCGTATCGGCGGAAAAGCTGCCCTTGCTCCGATTCATCATGGAAGAGCGCATCCGCGAGTTCCCCATGATGGGCTACCGCTGGTACGACATGCGCCGGCTATCGGTCGACCCGCTTTTCGGCCAGACCGCCTTCCAGCACCGCGTATATGACGAGAACGGCGACGTCAAGGAAACGTATTCGCTGAGCGACCCGAAGCAATTCGTTTTCCGCATCCCGCCCAAGATATTGGCCGAGAATCCGCAGATGCAGGACAACCCATAACGTTAGGCACCACGAGATGAAAATCATGAGAAGAGTACTTTTGACCCTGCTTTCGTTAATGCCCATGGTGGTAACGAAAGCGCAGCAGGGCTACACGCTGACGGCGACCATCACCGAACTCCGCACACCGGCCGTGGCCTACCTGTCATACGGCCCGAACGAAGGCCGATTCGTCGATTCAGCTGCCGTGTCGGAAGGTAGATTTACGTTCAGCGGCCTAGTCGCCGAGCCTACACTAGCGGTCCTCTCCGTCCGCCGCGCGGGTAGCGGGGCGAACGCAGATCAGCGCGCCTTCTACCTGGAAAACGCCGCGATACGCTTCGAGGCCACCGATTCGATCAAACACGCGGTGATCGCGGGGTCGGTCTCCGAGCGTGAAAACGCCGAATTGGAAGCGATGACCAGGCCACTTACCGACAGCATCATCGGCATCATGGGCCGGTATACGCAACAAAGCGAAGCCTCCCTGCGCGCCGGCGATACGGTCCGCTCGTTGGTGGCCGCCATCAAGGACATCAAGCTCGCGTTCATCGAGCGCAACCCCAACTCGTTCATCGCCCTGTCCAATTACAACACCGCCGTCGTGGACAAGAACTTCGACCCCGAAACGATGGAACCGCTGTTCCACCGGTTCTCGCCCGATCTGAAGGCTTCCCGCCTAGGGCAGGAAACATGGGCCAAGATCGAGGCCGCCAAACGGCGGCAGGTGGGCGTGCAGGCCACCGACTTCACCCAAGACGACCTCGACGGCAACCCGTTCACGCTGTCTTCGCTGCGCGGGAAGTACGTGCTGCTCGACTTCTGGGCGAGTTGGTGCATACCGTGCCGGGCCGAGAATCCGCACCTGGTCGAGGCGTACGCGCAGCTGAAAGGACATGATTTCGAGATCGTCGGCGTATCGCTCGACAGCGACAAGGGCGCATGGCAACAGGCCGTCGAGAAGGACGGCTTGCCGTGGATACACGTGAGCGACCTCAAGGGGTGGAAAAACGAGGTGGCCAGGCGCTACGACATCAACTCGGTACCCCAGAACCTGCTCATAGACCCCGCCGGGATGGTCGTGGCCAAGGACCTTCGGGGCAAGGACCTGGTCGATAAATTACGCGAATACATCCGTTAACATCACTAGAAAATGCACGACATGATCAAGAAAAGCTCGCTTATCCTTGCCTGCGGCCTCCCCTTGGCGGTGATGGCGCAACAAGGGTTTACCATCGACGGGAAAATGGGCAAACGGGACACCCCTTCAAAGGTGTACCTCAGCTATCGGGAGGGTGCAGTGGAGGTAACCGATTCGACGGTACTCCGCGATGGACGCTTCCGGTTTGCAGGACAGTTGAACGGCCCCGTACAGGCCACGCTCCACTTCAAACCGGATAGCGCCACCGGCCGCGGGGCCGAATGGCGGGATGCCCTCCAGCTCTTCATCGAAAACGCGGCGATGACGGTGACCTCGCCCGATTCGCTCCGGCGGGCCAGCGTAGACGGGTCTGCCACCGATGCGGACAACCGGGCGCTACGCGCCGCGCAGCAACCCTATCGGCTCGCCGCGAACGCATTGATGGCCGAGTATAACAGCCTTTCGCCCGAAGGACGACAGGACAGCGCCTTCATGAGACGGGCCAGCGAAACGATGCGCCGCACCCAAGCCGGTTACGACAGCGTAAACCGGGCGTTCATCGCCGCGCACCCCGACTCCTACATCGCCTTGCTGACATTCAAGGAGACCGAACTGGCGCATAACTTCGATCCGGACACGGCAGCTGCACGGTTTGCGCGCTTTCCGGAACATGCCCGGAAGTCGGCCATCGGCCAGGAGCTGGCGGCGATCATCGGTAAAGGGCAGCGCACCAACATCGGTGTCCTGGCCATGGATTTCGAGCAACCCGACACGCTCGGGAACCCGGTGAAACTGTCGGATTTCAGAGGGAAGTACGTCCTCCTGGACTTCTGGGCATCCTGGTGCAAACCGTGCCGCGCGGAAAACCCGGTGATGCTGGCGGCCTACGAGAAGTACCGGGCGCATGATTTCACGATCCTGGGGGTTTCATTGGACGATGCGAACGCCCGTGGCGCATGGCTCGGCGCCGTGAAACAGGACAAGCTGCCATGGACCCAGATCTCGGAACTGAACGGATTCAAGAGCGAGGCTGCCGTGCTGTACGGCGTATCGGCGATACCGACCAACTACCTGATCGACCCCGATGGCCGCATCATCGCCCGGAACCTCCGTGGCGACGACTTGGACAAGACGCTCAGCGCGCTGTTCGCCGGCCAGTAACCGCGCATTCGCGGATGACCGAACGCGGCCAAGCGGTTCAGGCGTAGACAGCTGGATGGCTTGGCCGTGCCGGTTTCAGGCGGGTGGTTGGTCTTGGCCCAACGCCCGCCTGACCGTCTCGGCCAGTGGCGTGGTCGGGCGGCCGATCAGGCCGGAGAGCGTATGCCCATCGTCAAACAGGTCGCCGCGGGCCGCGCTGGCATCCCAACCGGCAATGGCTTCCGCCAGCCAATTCGGCACGCCGTGCGCCGCGAGCGCCTCGGCATACGCCGCGGCGGGCAGGTCGTTGTACGGGATGGCCTTGCCCGTCTGGCCCGATACCTCGGCCGCCAGGTCGGCCAACGTGTAGGCGGTGTCGCCCGCCAGTTCGTATACCTTGCCTTGGTGGCCGGTTCCAGTAAGCACCGCCGCCGCGGCCTCCGCGTAGTCCGCACGGGCTGCCGAGGCGATCTTGCCCGAACCGGCACTACCCACCAACGCCCCGGCGGCCAATGCGCCGCCGAGCGAACCGGTATAGTTCTCGGTGTACCAGCCGTTGCGCAAGATGGTATACGGAATGCCGGAGACCTTCAGCGATTCTTCCGTAGCCAGGTGTTCGGCAGCCAAGCTCAAGGTCGAGGTATCGGCACGCAGCAGGCTGGTGTAAACGATCCACTTCACGCCGGCTTGTTTTGCGGCGCGGATCACGTTTTCGTGCTGCGCCTTGCGTTGGCCCACCTCGCTCGACGAAATCAGCAGCAGGGAGTCGATACCCTGCAGCGGGGCGACCAGCGATCCGGGGTTGGCGTAATCGAACGCGCGGGCCTCGATGCCCAGATCCGCAGCCTTCCCGGGATTCCGGACCAGCGCCACCAAGTCCGTGACCGCTGTACGGGTTTTCAATGCTTCGACGACCAAACGACCCAGTTGTCCCGTCGCACCTGTTATTCCTATCTTCATCTGATTAAAATTGTTCTTTATCGGTGATGAAACTTGCATGCGCTGTTTTATTCCTGTCCTTTTTTGAGCGGCAGCTCATACAGGTTTCATATATGCGTTGTTTCAATACAAAGCTACGATTTATTTCCGTTACCATCCCATGCCCCGCTTTTTCACCCCTCCTCAATTGGCCTGCGCGAGCCGGAATTCGCCAGAAATCTGGTGTGGTGTATCGCTGCGGCAGGCATTGGCGGCTCCCGCCTTTTCCTCATAGAGCGTACCGGAAAAACTGCCCGCAACAATATTGTACATCCCCGGCGTAAACTCACTGAACGTAACGGTAAGCGGCGGACACCGCTGCTCGGTTTCGCACACGTTTTTATTTTGATGGCGCTCAACATACCGGCTGCGGAAATCATAGCCATCACCCAGGGCCGCGAAACTCATATCGTCGCCGTTGTGCTGATCGTCATAAATACACGTCATGCTCCGGCTTCCCTTGGCCGGACCGGCAAAACCAGCTAAAAATATATTGGTCAGCGCATTGCCGTTCAGGTACGAAGCAGCCACGCCGAGCACACCATCCGAATCCACGCCGCAGTTGACCATGGCATAGCTTTTCGGATTTTCGGGTACCGACCCGTTAAAACCGTACTGGTAATAAATATACTCGACACCATCCACCACCACCCGCAGGAAGTATTCGCTGTCGATGATGGTGAGGTTGGAGACGAGCATAAAGTTCATCATGACCCGGTTATCACTACTTCGGGCTTCCAAATGCGCCGTTACGGCTACCTGTGCACGTTGGGGCCGCTTGTCTGGTGCGGTATACCTGGCCGTGAGTTTGGCCGGTGCGAGTTTGCCATAGGTATTTGAAACCGGAGCGTTCGTGCCATTGAGCGTCCAGTTTTTAACCCGGAACGACATCAATCGTTCCTCGCCCGGCACAATAGGAGTAAGCGGCGCAAGTTCATCCTCGTCCGCCGCGTTAATAGGGGCCAGCGGAACCAGCTCGTCGTCATCAGGAACATCTTCCGGCCTGCGGAAGACAGTAACGGCGAGGTTAATCGACTGCCCCACCTTAACCACGCCGGCACCCGGCGCAAGCGTCATATCCACGAAACGCCCCACCACCCAATCGCTGAAGTGGGTGGTTTCTGCCGTCACCGTTTTAGCCCCTTTATCCACCGTGCTGCGCAACACGGCACTCCACGACTTATCGGCATTCTGTGTGATAACCCACAGGAAATCTTCGCCAGCTCCGGCCAGCAACGCATCATCGTATCCGAAGGTGAGTTTAACGGGTTTGGTAAAGATAACCCCTTCGGGCAACAGCCGGTAGCCTACGCCGAGTCCCAGCGGAGCGTGGTTTGAAATGGGTTGTATACTCACGGTTGTGGTACCCGACAGCGCGCCCTCGGGTATGGTTACGCTCAACCGGCCATCGCCCGAGGTGAGGGTACCTCCGGCAGCACCGATGGCGCGAGATACCGGCTCACCCTGCGGTATGCCCACCTCGGTGATGATCGGATCGATAGGCTGCCCGTCATGTTCAGGCCCTCCGTTATCTTTTTTGCACGAACCCAATATAAGGAGCGCAGCCCATAGACATAAAAGTGATCGTTTCATAGCGACTTCATTAATTTAGCGCTAAGGTCGCTCACGGGCATGGCGCATCCCATCCTGTAAAAGGGGGATTTTACGTTTTTGCATCGGAAAAAAGCGTACCTTTGCGGCCATGATCAATGTGTCCAATCTTTCGCTCCGTTACGGGAAGCGCGTGCTGTTCGAAGACGTCAACCTCAAATTCACCCAAGGCAACTGCTATGGCATCATCGGCGCCAACGGCGCCGGTAAATCGACGTTCCTGAAGATCATCTCGGGCGACGTGGACCAGACGACCGGCTCGGTGAGCTTCACGCCGGGCGAACGGATGGCGGTGCTCAAACAGGATCACTATGCCTTCGATGAGTTTTCGGTCATCGAGACGGTGATGATGGGGCACAAGGAACTCTACGAGATCATGAAGGAAAAGGACGCCATCTATGCCAAGGCCGATTTCTCCGATGCCGATGGCGAACGCGCAGGCAATCTCGAAGCGCGCTTTGCCGAAATGGATGGGTGGAACGCCGAGAGCGACGCGGCCACGCTGCTGAGCAACCTGGGCATCGACGAGGCCAACCACTACAAACTGGTGAAGGAACTCGATGGCAACCAGAAGGTGCGGGTACTCCTGGCGCAGGCGCTCTTCGGCCGGCCCGACATCCTGCTGCTCGATGAGCCGACCAACGACCTCGACATCAACACGATCGCGTGGCTGGAGGATTTCCTGGCCGAATACGAGGCCATCGTATTGGTCGTTTCGCACGACAGGCACTTCCTGGATGCGGTGTGCACCCACGTGGTCGACATCGACTTCGGCAAGATGACCATCTATACGGGCAACTACTCGTTCTGGTACGAATCCAGCCAATTGGCGCTGAAACAGCGTTCGGACCAGAACAAGAAACTGGAAGACAAGGTGAAGGAGCTGCAGGAGTTCATCCGCCGATTCAGCGCCAACGCGTCCAAATCCAAGCAGGCCACCAGCCGGAAGAAGGCGCTTGAGAAAATCAACCTGGAAGAGATCAAGCCGTCCAACCGCAAGTACCCGGCGATCATGTTCAACACCATGAACCGCGAACCGGGCGACCAGATCCTGCACGTGGAGAAACTGGGCAAGGCCGTCAACGGCGAGGCGCTCTTCCGCGACGCCACGTTCATGGTGAACAAAGGCGACAAGATCGCCGTCCTATCGCAGAACAGCCTGGCCACCTCGGCCTTCTACGACATCCTGTCCGGCCGCGATACCGACCATACGGGCAGCTTCAAATGGGGCGTCACGATCGGCGTGGCCGACATCCCGATGGACAACAGCGCCTATTTCGAAGGGAAGAACGACAACCTGGTCGACTGGCTGCGCGAATATTCGGCCACCGACAAGGACGAGCAGTTCGTGCGCGGGTTCCTCGGCAAGATGCTCTTCTCCGGCGAGGAGGTGCTCAAGAAGTGCAGCGTGCTCTCGGGTGGCGAAAAGATGCGGTGCATGTTTTCGCGCATGATGCTGCAAGGCGCGAACATGCTGCTCTTCGACGAGCCCACCAACCACCTCGACCTCGAATCCATCACCGCGCTCAACAACGGCATGCAGGATTTCAGGGGGAGCATCCTCTTCACCTCGCGCGACCACGAACTGACGCAGACCGTGGCCAACCGCATCATCGAGCTGACACCTTCGGGCATCATCGACAAGCTGATGAGCTACGACGACTACATCGCCAGCGAGGCGGTGAAGGAGCAGCGCGAAGCGATGTACGCCTGACAAGGTACTACGCCAGCGGCGCGGCAGGGACGCACATCAATGCACGAACAGGCCTACGGTCAGGAAAACGTTGTGTTGGTCGAACCGATTGCCCATGAACCGGGGATGGAACTGCTGGAAACCATAGCCTACGCTGAATAGGAGGTCCGATCCGTCGATGAGCAGGTGGCCATACGTGAGGCCGGCCTTGGCGACGAAGCCCTTGAAATAGTCGGCACCGATGCTTGGCGCATACCCCGCATTGACGACGGTGCCGAGTTTGCCCAACGGCGACACCTTGGCCAACGGTGCGCGGAAATCGACCACCAACGGCAAGGTATTGATGCGGCGCGTGGACCGGGTGCCGTCTGCCAGCGTGCTGCGCCCGCGATAGACGTCGTTCGATAGCCCCAGCCCCAGGTAGACGCGATCGTAAAAGTTCCGCCCGAACGCGAACTGGAATTGGTAACCGTGGATCGGGCGCTGTTCGCCCGTCGCGGCCAGCCCGAACAGGCCCCCGGCTTGCAGCACCGTGTAGGTACCGCGGCCCTGCGCCTGCGCGCGGGCGGTGCCCATCAATAAAAACGCCAGGATCAGCGCATAACCGTATTTCATTCAAGAGAGGATTTTATAGACCAGTTCCTTGAGCAGGTCGCCCGGCTCGGCATTCACCGCGTTGAGCCCCTTCGATTTGAGGTCGCACTCACGGAAATACGAAATGATGTCAAACGTCTTCCGCCGGTTGTAATGGCGGGCGGCGATGTCATATTCCTTCGTGAAAAAAGGATGCACCCCCAGCTCGCGTGCCACCGCCTGCGGCGACCTGTCCGACAGGTAGTGGTATTTCAGGATCTTGGTGAAGTAGCCCGACATGGCGCCAAGGATGACGGGCATGGGGTTGCTGCGCGGGTTGGCGGCGAAGTAGGCCACCACCTGGAACGCCTTCACCGCATCCCGCTTGGCCAGCGCCGTATTGAGCTCGAACACATTGAAATCCTTGCTGATGCCGATGTTGTCCTCGATGTCCTTGACGGTGATCTCGCGTTCCTTGGGCACGTTGAGCATCAGCTTTTCCAGTTCGTTGGCCACCTTCGACAGGTCGTTGCCCAGGTACTCGGCCATCAGCGCGGCAGCCTGCGGATGGACACCCCATCCCCTGCCCTTGACGAACGCCGCGATCCACGGCGCTACCTTGTCGTCATACAGCTTGGCCGACTCCAGCACCACCCCGCGTTGCTCGGCCACCTTGTAAAGCTTTTTCCGCTTGTCGAACTTGGCATGCTTATGGGCCAGCACCAGCACGGTGCTGGGCATCGGGTTTTCCAGGTAAGCCAACAGCGGCCCATCGTCCTTCCATTTGAGGTTCTGGGCTTCCTTGACGATCATGACCTGGTGATCGCTCATCATCGGGTAGCGCTTGGCGGCATTGACGATCGTGATGAAATCGGTGTCCTTGCCGTACAGCACGGTCTGGTCGAACCCTTTCTGCGCGTCGTCCAGCACGCTGGACTCGATCGCATCGCTCACCAGGTCGATGAAGTAGGCCTCCTCGCCATGCAGGAGGTAAACGGGCCGGAGCTTCCGCTGCTTGATGTCGGCGATGATCGTGTTGGCGTCCATGGATTTTACCTTTTCCGGTTGCCAAATTAATGATTATTTTCGCGATATGTTCACCCCGATACCACTTAATTTGCCCGCCTATGCCGCAAAACTGGAGCGGTCTGCGGATAAATTATTCATTTTCGATGAGTTGCGCAAGAAACGGCTGGTGCTCACCCCCGAGGAATGGGTGCGCCAGCATTGGGTGCACCACCTCGTGGCCCAGGGATACCCCAAGGCGCTCATCAGGATCGAAGGCGGCCTCAGGCTGAACGACATGCCCCGCAGGAGCGACCTGGTTGTCTACGATACGCAAGGGAACAAGGTCCTGCTCGCCGAATTCAAGGCGCCCAACGTGAGGATCTCGCAATCGGTCTTCGTGCAGATCGCGCAGTACAACACCGTGCACCGCATCCCGTTCCTGTTGGTGAGCAACGGGCTGCAGCATCATTACTGCCGCATCCACTTCGACACAGGCTCGGTCGAATTCCTGGACGAGCTCCCCCCCTACCGGCCGTGACCCGCTTGCAGGAAGGACACATTGACAGCTTACGCATCGGCATTTTGGCAGTATGCCAGCCCCGGATGGGCGCTGGCAAGGTGTTTGAACGATGAAAATACCGCACATTTAAGGAAATTTGGACGAAATCAACTATCTTAGCAAATTAATTAAGTCGAAAACATGAGCATTGACAAAAACGAATTCCGGAAATACGCCATCAAACACCACCGCATAGGCAGCCAACACGTGGACGGTTTCATCGGGCGCGTGGAGCGCAAGATGCCCTCGTCGCTCACGCCATACATCATCGAGGAACGGCAACTGAACGTGGCGCAGATGGACGTATTCTCCCGCCTGATGATGGACCGCATCATCTTCCTCGGCGACGCCGTGACCGATCAGGTGGCCAACATCATCCAGGCACAATTGCTGTTCCTCCAATCGGCCGATGCGCACCGCGACATCCAGATCTACATCAATTCGCCGGGCGGCAGCGTCTATGCCGGGCTGGGCATCTACGACACGATGCAATACATCGCGCCCGATGTGGCCACGATCTGCACGGGCATGGCCGCGTCGATGGGTGCGGTATTGCTCTGTGCCGGCGCGAAGGGGAAACGGGCGGCGCTGACGCATTCGCGCGTGATGATCCACCAACCTTCGGGCGGCGCGCAAGGCGTGGCCTCGGACATGGAGATCAACCTGCGGGAAATGCTCAAACTCAAGAAGGAACTGTACGAAATCATCGCCCTGCATTCGGGAAAGCCCTTTGACTGGGTGGAGAAATCTTCGGATCGCGACTATTGGATGACGTCCGACGAAGCGAAGGAACACGGCATGGTAGACGAGGTACTTGCCGCAAAAAAGGAAAAGAAGTAACATGGCGAAACATATGAAGGAAGTGACCTGCTCGTTTTGCGGTATCCGGAAACAGGACGCATTGATGCTCATCGCGGGCGACGGTGCGCACATCTGCGACCGGTGCATCACCCAGGCCGGAGAGATCCTGACCGAAGAGATGAACCTGCGCAAGAGCAAGGCCCTCCAGACCACGCTGAAACTGATCCGCCCGATCGAGATCAAGGAGCACCTGGATCAATACGTGATCGGCCAGGACGACGCGAAGAAGGTGATGGCCGTATCGGTCTACAACCATTACAAACGGCTCAACCAAAAGATAGACAAGGACGAGATCGAGCTGGAGAAATCGAACATCATCATGGTGGGCGAGACGGGAACGGGCAAGACCTTGCTGGCCAAGACGATCGCCAAGATCCTGAACGTGCCCTTTTGCATCTGCGATGCCACGGTGCTCACCGAAGCCGGCTATGTGGGCGAAGACGTGGAGAGCATCCTCACCCGGCTCCTGCAAGCAGCAGACTACGACGTGGCGGCCGCCGAGCGGGGCATCATCTACATCGACGAGATCGACAAGATCGCCCGCAAGAGCGACAATCCGTCCATCACCCGCGACGTATCGGGCGAGGGCGTGCAGCAGGCCCTGCTGAAGATCCTGGAAGGCACCGTGGTGAACGTACCCCCGCAAGGCGGGCGCAAGCACCCCGACCAGAAGATGATCGCGGTGAACACGAACAACATCCTGTTCATCTGCGGCGGTGCGTTCGATGGGATACAGAAGAAGATCGCCAACCGGCTCCGTACCCAGACGGTGGGATACAAAATGAGCACGGACGATCAGGATATAGACCTGACCAACCTCTACAAATACATCACGCCGCAAGACCTGAAGAACTTCGGGCTCATCCCCGAACTCATCGGCCGGTTGCCGGTACTTACCTACCTCAACCCGCTCGACAAGGAGACCTTGCTGAGCATCCTCACCGAACCGAGGAACGCCTTGGTGAAACAATACCGGAAGCTGTTCGACTACGAGGGCGTGGAACTCAAATTCGATGACGACGTCTTCCAGTTCATCGTGGACAAGGCCGACGAGTTCAAGCTCGGGGCCCGTGGACTCCGCTCCATCTGCGAAGCGATCATGCTGGACGCGATGTTCGAGATTCCGTCCACGAAGGCGAAAAATGAACAGAAAGAGCTTTACATTTCGCTCGAATACGCAAAGCATAAATTCGAGAAGTCCGATCTGAAGAAGCTGAAAGCCGCATAAGGATACCTGCCCCCGCGCCGCTGGCGCGGGGGGATCCCTTCCAATCGTTGCGCCATGACGAAAGCCCCAAGGAAACCAGTGCAAGGCCCCATCAAACCCGGGTTGAAATCCAAGGAAGACATCGTGGCCAACTGGCTGCCCCGGTACACGAACCGCCCACTGAACGAGTTCGGCGAATACATCCTGCTCACCAACTTTTCCAACTACGTCAAGCTGTTTTCCGAAATGCACGGCAACGCCCCCATCCTGGGGCTCGACAAACCGATGCAGAGCGTAACGGCCGATGGCATCACCATCATCAACTTCGGGATGGGCAGCCCCATGGCGGCCACGGTCATGGACCTGCTATCGGCCATCGCGCCGAAAGCCGTGCTCTTCCTGGGCAAGGCCGGCGGGCTGAAGAAAAAGAACAAGATCGGCGACCTCGTGCTCCCGATAGCGGCCATCCGGGGCGAAGGCACCTCCACCGACTATTTCCCGCCCGAAGTGCCGGCCCTGCCGGCATTCGCGCTGCAGAAAGCGATCTCGACGACCATCCGCGACCACGCCCTGGACTACTGGACGGGCACGGTGTACACCACCAACCGGCGGGTATGGGAACACGACAAGGAGTTCAAGAAATACCTCAAGAGCATCCGGGCCATGCTGGTGGACATGGAGACCGCCACCATCTTTTCCGTCGGTTTCGCCAACAAGATCCCCACGGGCGCGCTGTTGTTGGTATCGGATCAACCGATGATCCCGGAAGGCGTGAAGACCGTCGAGAGCGATTCGAGCGTGACCGCCGAATTCGTGGAGACCCACCTCACCATCGGCATCGAATCGCTCCGCCAGCTCATCAACAACGGATTGACCGTAAAACACCTCCAGTTCTGACGCGACTTATCGCCGGATTTCGCTAGCTTTGCATAACCCCACCAACGGAAGGCAGGCTATGTGGTACCAGAATATACTCGAAACGATCGGCAATACGCCATTGGTGAAACTCAACACCGTCACCAAAGGGGTGCCGGGCACCGTGTTGATGAAGGTGGAAACCACCAACCCGGGCAATTCGATCAAGGACCGCATGGCCGTGAAGATGATCGAGGACGCCGAAAGGGCCGGGCTGCTCAAACCGGGGGGAACGATCATCGAAGGCACCTCGGGCAACACGGGCATGGGATTGGCGATGGCGGCCGTCATCAAGGGGTACCGCTGTGTCTTCACCACCACCGACAAGCAATCCAAGGAAAAAATCGATGCCTTGCGGGCCTTCGGCGCCGAAGTGATCGTATGCCCCACCAACGTGGATCCGGAAGACCCGCGCTCCTATTACTCCGTATCGAGCCGCCTGGAGCGCGAAATCCCCAACTCCTGGAAGGCAAACCAATACGATAACCTGTCAAACACACAGGCGCACTACGAACAGACGGGGCCGGAGATCTGGGAACAGACCGAAGGGAAGATCACGCACCTGGTCGCCGGCGTAGGCACCGGCGGGACGATCAGCGGTGCGGGCAGGTACCTGAAGGAGCGAAATCCGGCTATCCAGGTGTGGGGAATCGACTCCTACGGTTCGGTCTTCAAGAAATACAAGGAAACGGGCATCTTCGACAAGGACGAGATCTACCCCTACATCACCGAGGGCATCGGCGAGGATTTCCTGCCGAAAAACGTGGATTTCGACGTCATCGACCTGTTCGAGAAAGTGACGGACAAGGATGCCGCGCTGATGACCCGCGACATCGCGCGCAAGGAGGGCATCTTTGCCGGCAATTCGGCCGGCGCGGCGGTGGCGGGCCTGTTGCAGCTCCAGCACCGATTGCCCCACGATGCCGTGGCGGTGATCATCCTGCACGACCACGGATCGCGCTACATGGCCAAGATGTACAACGAAGATTGGCTCCGCGAACGCGGATTCCTGAAGGACGAGAAACTCACCGCGCAAGCCATCCTCCGGAAACGGGGCGATGTGTCCATCGTGACCGTCGACGTGGGGCAATCGGTACTCGAAGCCTTCAATACGATGAAAACGCTCAACATCTCGCAGCTACCGGTGACCCAGCAGGGCATGGTCATCGGCAAGGTGACCGAATCGGACATCCTGCATGCGCTGCTGGAAAATCCGGCACTGCGATCGGCGAACGTGGCCGAGATCTGCACGCCGCCGTTCCCGTTCGTCGACCTGCGCACATCCATCGACCGGATATCGTCGCTCATCCACAAAGACAACCAGGCGGTATTGGTCGAGGACGAGTACGGAAAAATCGCCATCATCACGCAGTACGACATCATCAACGCCATTTCCGGATGAAGGGCACCGCGCACAAAAAATCCCGGCAGCCGAAAGCTCCCGGGATTCCATATGCTCGCGCGGATTGCCTTGACGCTTATGCGCCAGCGACAAGCGTGATCTTCAAATTGATTTCCTTGCTGATCAGGTCATCGGCCTGACCGGCATAGCTCACGCCCCAATCCTCGCGGGCGATGTTGAAGTCGGCCGAAGCCTTCACCGAGGTATCGGTGGCCTCATCGACCCGCGCGTCGAACGTGATGTTCTTGCTGACCCCCCGGATGGTCAGGTTGCCGGATACGGTCACCACGCCGGGCTCGGTACCCTCGCCCACCGAAGTGACCTCGAACGTGGCCTGCGGATGGTTAGCCACATCGAAAAAATCCTCGGACTTGAGGTGGCCGTCCAACTTTCCCTTGTACTCACCCGACAGGTCCTGGGTATTGATCGTGGTCAAGTCGATGACGAAATTGCCACCGGTGAGCTTGCCACCGTCGACGGTCAGGGATCCCGACGAGATCTTCACGTCGCCATGGTGCTGGCCACTGACCTTGCGACCGGTCCACACCACGGTGGATGCCGCGGTATCCACCGCCAATGACGCACCGGCACCGACCGTACTCGTCGCTTCGACGCTATCGGTGGTTTCCGCCTTTTTCCCTTCGGGATTACTCACGCAAGACGACAGGATAAGCGCACCCGCCGCCAATGATAAACATACTTTTTTCATGTTCTTTCTAATGATCAAGTAATAGATGGTTAAACATATATTCCACAAATATAACTACGCTGCCTTTTCCAACCGCACGATGACGAAAAAATAACAATCAACAGACAAAATTGTTCTCAATGTGCGCCGGAGACGGCATCGACCCGTTTGATGTCGGCGCCCAGGGCGCGCAAGCGCGATTCGATGTCCTGGTAGCCGCGCTCGATCTGCTCGATGTTGTGGATGACCGACTTGCCTTGCGCAGACAATGCCGCGATGAGCAACGAAACGCCCGCCCGGATGTCCGGAGACGTCATCTCGATGCCCCGTAACTTGAATGCCTTGTCCAGGCCGATGACCGTGGCGCGGTGCGGGTCGCAAAGGATGATCTGCGCCCCCATATCGATGAGCTTGTCCACGAAAAACAGCCGGCTCTCGAACATCTTCTGGTGGATCAGCACGTTGCCTTTGGCCTGTGTGGCCACCACCAGCACGATGCTGAGCAGATCTGGCGTGAAACCGGGCCACGGCGCGTCGGCGATCGTCAGGATGGATCCGTCGATGAACGTATCGATCTCGTAGTGCTGCTGCGCGGGGATGTGGATATCGTCTCCGCGGAGTTCGAACCGGATGCCCAGTTTGGCGAAAACGGACGGGATGATGCCCAATTCCTGGAAATGCACGTCCTTGATCGTGATCTCGGATCCGGTCATCGCGGCCAGCCCGATGAACGAACCGATCTCGATCATGTCGGGCAGCATGCGATGGGCGGTACCGCCCAGGCGCTCCACCCCCTCGATGGTGAGCAGGTTGGATCCGATGCCACCGATCCTGGCCCCCATCCGAACCAGCATCTTGCAAAGTTGCTGCAGGTAAGGCTCACAGGCCGCATTGTAGATGGTGGTTGTTCCCTTGGCCAGCACGGCGGCCATCACGATGTTGGCCGTGCCCGTTACCGAAGCTTCATCCATCAGGATATACGTGCCCGTCAGGTTCGTGGCGTCCACGTTGAAGAAGTGCGCATCGGCGTCGTAATGGAAACGCGCACCCAGCTTCTCGAACCCCAGGAAATGGGTGTCCAACCGGCGACGGCCGATCTTGTCGCCTCCCGGCTTCGGGATGGCTGCCTTTCCGAACCGTGCCAACAAGGGCCCCACGATCATGATCGACCCGCGCAAACCACCGCCCTTGGCCTTGAATGCTGCGGACTTGAAATAATCCAGGTCGATGGTGGCGGCCCGGAATACATAGGTATCCTTGCTTCGGCGCGTAACCTCGACCCCCAGATCGGCCAGCAGCTCGATCAGCTTGTTGACATCCTTGATATCCGGGATGTTGCTTATGGTCACCTCCTCTTCGGTCAGCAAGACGGCCGAAAGGACCTGCAAGGCTTCGTTCTTGGCGCCCTGGGGGATGATTTCACCGTTCAGCGGCTTGCCGCCGATGATCTCGAATGCGTTCAATACTTTTTCTTTTTCTTCATCATGCCAGCACCGACTTTCTTGTGCTTGCCGCCGCCGCTGTGTTGCACCGGCGTCGCCGCTTTCGTGCGGCTGCCCGGAGGCGGGGTCTTGAAATCGAGTTTGGTCAGGGTCACGTCGGCATCCAACTGCAATTCGCCACGCGACAATTCCGCCAGGTCCTTGATGATGGAGTCGTCTTCGACCGAATCCTTGTTGTAGGTGGCATACGATAGCTTCATGAAATTGGCGATGGCCAACGTCATGCTCCGCTTCTTGTCCGGATCGGAAAGCTTGGTCGCCCGTTCGATCATCTTCTCCACGGTATGGCCATAATGCTTGAAACGGATGCGGTGTTGCGGGTAGCCCAGTAATTCGGGCTTCGGATGGATGGCATCCCGTTCAGGGACGGGATACGGCGAATCCACGTCGATCTTGAAATCCGAAATGATGTGCAGGTGATCCCAGAGCTTGTGCTTGAAATCGGCCACGTCGCGGAGGTGCGGGTTCAGGAACCCCATCATGTCGATGATGACCTGCGCATACTCGTTACGCTCTTCCTTGGTAGGCAAATCGCAGATGTAATCCACCATATTCTGCACGTTCCGCCCATATTCGGCCAAGATCAGCCTCGGCCTCGTGCTATTATAATCAAAGTCCACTTTCATATCTTTCCTCATGCTATATACATTATGTCGCTATCCGACGATCCGTAATTTCGCAAATTTAAGCAACAATTGCTTCTGTCCCAATTCTTTGAACAAAATAGTTGCTTTCACGTCGTTTTTGTCGCCTTCCAGGTTGACGACCTGGCCAAAACCGAAGCGCTCGTGTTCGACCTCCATGCCCACTTGCAGCCCGCTGGTATCGGACGGGGCGAAGCCGGGGGTAGGCTGGTGGGCCTTGGGCAGGATCGACGTGGTCTTGGGCGGCGTTTTCGGCTTCGGCCGGGTGAACACGTCCCGCTGTCCCCACGCCTGCCGTTCGTCGGCAAATGACGAGGTGGCTTCCGGAGCGGCCCTCGGCCTGAATTCCAATTCCAGGTAGGCCGGATCCAGTTCGTCGATGAACCGGCTCGGTTCGCAATTGTTCAGGGTGCCCCAGCGGTAACGCGATGTCGCATAGCTGAGGGTGAGTTTCTTTTCGGCCCGCGTCACCGCCACATAAAACAGCCTGCGCTCTTCCTCCAGGTCGCTGCGCGAATTGAGCGACAGCTGCGACGGGAACAGGTTTTCTTCAAGCCCTACGATAAACACGTGCGGGAACTCCAATCCTTTGGCCGAGTGGATGGTCATGAGCGATACGGTATCGGCGTTCGGGTTCTTGTCGTTGTCGTCGTTGGTGAGCAACGCCACGTCCTGCATGAACACATCCAATCCCTTTTCTTCGATATCTTCCCGTTCGCTGAATTCCTTGATGCCGTTGAGCAGTTCCTGGATGTTTTCGTAGCGGCTCAGCCCTTCGACCGACTTGTCGGCGTACAGGTCTTTCAATATGCCCGAATGCTGGGCGATGTGCATGGCCGCATCGAATGCCGTGTGGTTTTTGGCAACCACCTGGAATCCCTGCACCATGGTGGCGAAAACACCGATGGGACCGGCGCTGCGCCCGTCCAGGTATTTCGACGCCTGGCTGATGACCTCCCAGAGCGTGAGCTGGTGCTGATCCGCCGCAACGAAAATGCGGTCTAGCGATGTGTCCCCTATGCCCCTGCGGGGGTAGTTGATGACGCGCTTGATGGCCTCCTCGTCGTTCGGGTTGAAGGTGAGCCTGAAATAGGCGATCAGGTCCTTGATCTCCTTGCGCTGGTAGAAAGACGTACCCCCGTAGATCTTGTAGGGGACATTGATCTTCCGAAGTGCCTCTTCCATCGCCCGCGACTGCGCGTTGGTACGGTACAGGATGGCGAAATCGCGGTAATTGCCGCCGCTGACGGAACGTTCCTGCGCGATGGCCTCGGCCACGATCTTGCCCTCCTCGTTGTCGCTGAATGCCCGGCACACCTTGATCTTTTCGCCCGTCTCGTTTTCCGAGAAGACATGTTTCTTCAGCTGGTTCTGATTGTTGGCGATGATGCTATTCGCAGCATTCACGATGTTTTGCGTGGAACGGTAGTTCTGCTC
The DNA here is from genome assembly GCA_037190485.1 of Parapedobacter sp. GTDB lineage: Bacteria > Bacteroidota > Bacteroidia > Sphingobacteriales > Sphingobacteriaceae > Parapedobacter. The sequence goes on along the minus strand of JBBCJB010000006.1, from coordinate 273,969 downwards.
GAGCTTGAAGACCTGCAGTTCCGGATAGTCCTTTTCGAAATTGAGGATGTTCTGGATGTTCGCGCCCCGGAAAGCATAGATACTCTGGGCGTCGTCGCCCACCACGCAGATGTTTTCGTTGACCGCGGCCAGCTTGCGCACGATCAGGTACTGCGAGAAGTTCGTATCCTGGTATTCGTCGACCATGAGGTACTTGAACTTGTGCTGGTATTTGTGCAACACGTCTGGAAACTCGCGGAATAACACGTTCGTCTTGAACAGCAGATCGTCGAAATCCATGGCGCCCGCCTTGTAACAGCGTTGCGTGTAGGTAAGGTAAACCTGGCCGAGCTGCCCGCGCCCATTACTGAAATCATCGGCCTGCAGCTGCGCGTTGCTGTTGTATTCCTGCGCCGAGATCAGGTTGTTCTTGGCCGACGATATCCGGTTGTATACGAAGTTGGCATTGTAGAGTTTGTCGTCGAGCTGCATTTCTTTCAGGATGGCCCTAACCAGGCTCTTGCTGTCATCCGTATCGTAGATCGTGAAGTTGCGTGGGTAACCAAGGTATTCGGCCTCCACCCGCAATATCTTGGCAAACACGGAGTGGAACGTGCCCATCCACACATTCTTCGCTTCGTTTCCCACGGTCTTCATGATCCGCTCGCGCATCTCCTTGGCTGCCTTGTTGGTGAAGGTGAGCACCAGGATGTTGAAGGGATCCACGCCTTTGCGCACCAAGTGGGCCACCCGATAGGTGATAACCCGTGTCTTGCCAGAACCTGCTCCGGCCACGATCATGACCGGCCCTTCGGTTTGCTCAACGGCGGCCCGTTGCGAAGGGTTCAAACCTGCTAGATAGTCCAAATTCCTGCTCCTCTTGTGTCTTTTCCGATTGCCGCGTAAAGGTACGAATTTGGAATGAGATGCTAAAACGGCGAATCGTCGCTCATGTCATTCATGCGCGACTGGCGGGTGATGCTGCTGGGTTGGTCAAACGAGGCGGATGGCGTGATGCCCGAAGCGAACGTACCGGATTCCGGCAGGCCACCGAACGAAAAATCGGCTTCGAGATCGGCAAACTTAACATACTTGCCGATAAACCGGAGTTGCACGGTGCCGGTTTCGCCGTTGCGGTGCTTGGCGATGATGACCTCGCCGACACCGGCGGTGGGACGCCCGGCCTCGTCTTCCGTAAGGCCGTAATACTCGGGACGGTACAGGAATAGCACCATGTCGGCATCCTGCTCGATGGAACCCGATTCGCGCAGATCGGAAAGCATGGGGCGCTTGCTGCCCCCGGGACGGCTTTCTACCGCCCGGCTCAGCTGCGACAGCGCAAGCACCGGGATGTTCAGCTCCTTGGCCACCGACTTCAACGAACGCGAGATGCTGCCGATCTCTTGCTCGCGGTTACCGCCCTTGCCATCGTTCTTGCCGTGCATGAGCTGCAGGTAATCGACGATGACCATCTGGATGTCGTACTGCGCCTTGAGCCTGCGGCACTTGGCCCGGAACTCGAAGATGTTGAGCGCAGGCGTATCATCGATGAGCAACGGTGCCTCGGTGAGCCTGCCGATCCGCGAATGCAATTGCGTCCATTCGTGATCGGCAAGATTGCCTTTGCGGAGCTTTTCCTGTTCGATTTCGGTCTCGCCGGCAATGAGCCGGTTGACCAACTGCACGGATGACATTTCAAGGGAAAACACGGCCACGGGCTTTCCATGGTCCACGGCGGCATTGCGCGCCACGCTCAAGACGAACGCCGTCTTGCCCATGGCAGGGCGGGCGGCGATGATGACGAGGTCCGAAGGCTGCCAGCCGGACGTCATCCGGTCCAATTCGGTGAAACCGGACGGCACGCCCGTGAGGCCATCCGTGCGATCGCGCAGCATCTCCAAGGCCTCTACGGCCTCGCGCATGATGTCGTCCATCTTGCGCGTATCGCGCCGCAGGTTGTTTTGGGCGATGTCGAAAAGGCTCTTCTCGGCATGATCCATCAGGTCGAAGATATCCGTGGTATCCTCGTAGGCGTTATTGATGATTTCCGTGGATACCTTGATGAGTTCCCGTTGGATGTATTTCTGCGAAACGATACGGGCATGGTACTCGATATTCGCGGCCGACACGACCCGATCGGTCAGTTGGGTGATGTAATAGGCACCACCTACCAGCTCCAACGCGCCCATTTTACGCAATTCGGCCGTAACGGTGAGCAGATCGATCGGGGAAGTCTTTTGGAACAGGTTGTAGATGGCCTCGAATATCTTCTGATGGGCCTCCACATAGAACGTCTCCGGCTTCAGGATGTCGATGACCTCACTGAGCGCGTTCTTTTCAAGCATCAGCGCGCCCAATACGGCTTCCTCCAGATCCACCGCCTGCGGGGGCAGCTTGCCCAAACCACTCACCAGGTTGCCCAGGCGCGTCCGCCGTTCGGCGAACGTACCGCGGGCGGCGGCACCGGCGGGATTGGACGGATATTCATTTTCGTTGGCCATGGGGCAATCGTTTCTTCTAGTTAATATAAAGTTTGATAGAGGTGATTTTTATCGCAGAGCAAATGTATGGATTTTTGCCATCCACGCTCCGGACAAGTTCTGAACAGCCAGTTCACAACCCATCATTTTGCAAATCGTTTCGGCTTGAAACACGATGGATTAGCAATATACGTTATTAACATCAATTGTGCAAAAAAAGTTGAAAAACCAAAACGGACACTGGCCATCAATCCGTTGTGAAACTGTTAATAACTTTAGGGAGTGTTAATTATTGAAAATTAACGCAGCCAAAACGATGGCCGGTAACCGAAAAACAGGTACCACTTGATTATCAATCCATAGCGACAAAATGCTTAACAATCGCTTAACAAGACGGAAGACCGGAGACCGAAGACGGGCGCTGGATGACGAAAGTTAGACGATCCGTAGGCAGAAGACCTGAGGCCGAAAAACGGCCCTGGCCGGAATAACTTCGGGCTCCGGTCTTCGGACTTCGGTCTAAAATCCTATCTTTGCCTATCATGACGACATCGGGAACAGTAAAACCCTACAAGGACACGGATACCGACAAAAAGCAGCAGGTAGCGGATATGTTTGACAACATATCGGGCACCTACGATTTCCTCAATCACTTCCTGTCGCTTGGGATCGACATCATCTGGCGGAAGAAGGCCATCCGCGCATTGAAAAAAAACACCCCAAGGCACGTGTTGGATGTGGCCACCGGAACGGGGGATTTCGCGCTGGAGGCCATCCGCACCCTGGAACCCGAGCGCGTGGTAGGTGTCGACATTTCCCAGGGGATGTTGGATGTAGCCAAGGAAAAAATTGCCAAGAAGGGCCTTCAGGATCGATTCGAGGTGCGCTTGGCCGACTCGGAGAACCTCCCTTTCGCCGACGACACGTTCGACGCCGTTACGGTGGCGTTCGGCGTGCGCAATTTCGAAAACCTGGAGAACGGCTTGGCCGAAATCTGCCGCGTGCTTCGTCCCGGAGGCCAAGCGGTCATCCTTGAATTTTCGCGACCGAAAAGCTTCCCCGTCAAACAGCTCTATCATTTCTACTTCAACCGCGTCACACCGCTCATCGGCCGGCTATTTTCCAAGGATGACCGGGCGTATCGTTACCTCCCGGAATCGGTGGCGCAGTTTCCGGACGGCGAACGCTTTACCGATACCCTCCGACGGGTGGGATTCGGCCAAACCAGCTGCCGCCCGCAAACCTTTGGCATCTGCACCATCTATATCGGCACGAAATGATGCCTTCCCCAGCGATACGGCTCGGCTGCGTGGCCTGCCTGTTAGCGTTGGCTTGGCTACCTTCGCAAGCGCAACAGCGGTTGCAACGGTGGGGAGGCGGCGTGGACGATGAAACGCTGCATTTCGGTTTCAGCTTCCATTACATCAACGCAGACTACAAAATCTCGTTGAAACCCGATTGGCAGACCCCATTTTCGGCGCCCGATGAGGGATTCACGGCCGACTCCCTCTATGGCGTGTCGTCCCCGTTTCGCCACGGCATGGGCTTGGGGCTGTTGGCCGATCTCAAGATCACCGAGAACGCGAACCTACGCTTCACCCCTGCACTGGTATTTTCCAACAAAACGGTCAATTACCGGTATACGCCACACCAGCCTACCGATCGCGCCCGTCGACACGACGAATACCTGACCGCCTCGGTGCAGGCATCCTACATCGACCTCCCGCTGCTCCTGAAATTCAAATCGGATCGCAAAGGCAATTATCGGGGCTACCTCATCGGCGGCGGCAGATATTCGATCAACGTGGCATCCAGCAAAAAATATGACGACGCTAACTTGATGGCGCTCGAGAAGAAACTCAAGACGAAGCCGGGTTACTTCTCCTATGAGGCTGGCGTTGGCTTCGACCTCTATTTCGACTTTTTCAAGATGTCACCCGAAGTGAAGTGGGTGCAAAGTATCGGCAACATCCTGGACGCCCGCGAACCGAACATGTACAATCATGCCATCGATCGGCTCGTGTTGCGGAATTTCCAGATCAGCCTTTTTTTTGAATGAGATACGAGCTAGGAAATACGAGATACGAGATATGGAAATGACCAAGAAAATCGCGTTCATTACCGGGGCGAGCGCTGGCATCGGCGAGGCTTGTGCCAAGCTGTTCGCCCGCGAGGGATATGACCTGTTGCTGGCATCCCGGCGCATCGATCGATTGGAGCGACTCGCCGAACAACTCGCCGAAACACACGGCACGACCACCTATCCCCTGGCCCTCGACGTGCGCCAAGCGGACGAGGTATCCGCTACCTTTGGCAACCTCCCACCGGCGTGGCAGCGGGTCGACGTATTGATCAACAATGCCGGCCTCAGCCAAGGCCTTGACCCCATCCACGCCGGCGACATCGGCGATTGGGACCGCATGATCGACACCAACGTCAAAGGATTGCTTTACGTGACCCGGGCGGTGACGCCGGGCATGGTCGCGCGGCGAAGCGGCCATATCATCAACATCGGATCCATTGCGGCCAAGGAGGTCTATCCGAACGGCAACGTGTATTGCGCCACCAAACATGCCGTGGATGCCTTGACCAAGGGCATGCGGATCGACCTGGTGAGCAAACACATCAAGGTAACGGCCATCCATCCGGGCATGGTGGAAACCGAGTTTTCGGAGGTACGCTTCAAAGGCGACAAAGATCGGGCAGCGGCCGTATACCGAGACCTGGAGCCCCTGTTGGCCGACGACATCGCGGAAGCCGTTTGGTTCGCCGCCTCCCGCCCGAAACACGTGAACGTCAACGACCTGGTGATCATGCCGACCGTACAGGCCAGCGCCACGGTCTTGGTGCGTGAACACCTCACTTGATGTTTACCGACAATTCCTTACCTTTGGCTTTTTCCCAAACGCACGATCATGAAAAGCGCACTCATCCAATTCATTATCTTTATGACCACTGCCGCAACGACCGCATTCGCCGTACCCCGCATCCAATTTGAAGTGTCTTTCAAAGAACCCCAAGCGCACTATGCCGAAATCAAGATGGAGATCACGGGCCTCAGGCAGGACCACCTCGACATCAAGATGCCGGTGTGGACTCCGGGTTCTTACCTGGTACGCGAGTATGCCCGGCACGTGGAGGGTCTGGAGGCCTGTGGACCGGATGGCGCGCTGGTTCCGCACAACAAAATCAACAAAAACACGTGGCGGATCCAATCGGCCAATACCGACCGGATAACGGTGAACTACCGCATCTATGGCTTTGAGGTATCGGTGCGCACCAATTTCATCGACGACGCCCACGCGTTCCTGTCGCCAGCGGCAACCTTCATGTATGTCGATGGGCTGATAGACCATCCCACCGAAGTCACCGTCATCCCGCACGCATCGTGGTCCAAGATCTCGACCGGGCTGGAGCCCGTTGCCGGCAAGCCCAATACGTACCATGCGCCCGATTTCGACGTGCTGTTCGACTCGCCGATCGAGGTGGGCAACCAAGACGTATTTACCTTCGAAGCCGCCGGTGTGCACCACGAAATCGCCATGGTCGGCGGCGGAAACTATGACCGTGAACGATTGAAAACCGATTGCGCGACGATCGTGGAGGAGGCGACGGCGATATTCGGCGTAAATCCGAACAAGCGGTACGTATTCATCGTGCACAACTACCAATCGGGCGGTGGCGGGTTGGAACACCTCAACTCGACGGTACTGGGCGCCACGCGGAATGGCTACCAAAATGAACGCACCTACCTCGGATTCCTGGGGCTCGTGGCCCACGAGTACTTCCACCTCTGGCATGTCAAACGGCTGCGTCCGATCGCGCTCGGCCCCTTCGACTACGACAACGAAAATTACACCACCGCCCTGTGGATCATGGAAGGGTTCACGGCCTATTACGACAACCTCATCCTGCGGCGATGCGGCTTCTTCCATGAGGGCAGTTACCTGCAGGCGCTGGCCGCTGACGTAACCGCGGTCGAGAACCGGGCAGGCAATCAGATCCAACCGGTGGCACTGGCCAGTTTCGACGCATGGATCAAGTATTACCGCCCCGACGAGAACTCGGCGAATACCAGCGTATCGTACTATAACAAAGGTGCCTTGCTGGCCCTGATGCTGGATCTGCACATCCTTGCCGCGACCGACGGCAAACGCCGACTCGACGACGTGCTGCGGGCCGCGTACGACGAATTCTTCGTCAAGGAAAAACGAGGGTTCGAAGAACGTGAACTCCAAGCACTGATCGAACGGATCGCCGGCACGTCGGTAGCCGATATCTTCCACGCCGCGCACACCGTCGAGCCGCTGGATTACAACCGCTACCTGAACGCCGTGGGCTACGAACTCATCGACTACAACGAAGGGCGCAAGCTGCCCGACCTGGGCATTTCCACTTCGGCCACCGATGGCCGCATCCTGGTCACGGCCGTGGGCCGTGGCACGGGGGCATGGGACGGTGGCATCAACGTGCGCGATGAAATCATCGCCGTCAACGGCGAACGGTTGGATGCGCAGGGCAAGGAACTCAACCGGATTGTCCAAACGGTCGGCGTGGATGGCATATTGGACGTACTGGTGGCTCGTGACGGCATGATCCGCGAACTGCAGGTGAAGCTGAAGAAGGATACCAAAGGTTCCTTTGCCATCGTCCCCGCCCAGCACGCGACGCCCGGGCAAGAACGGCTGGGACGCATCTGGCTTTCGGTCGATTAACCCACCCCTAGCGGGCCAGGGATATCGGCGGCAACACGAAGCGGATGGATAGACCGAAGCCATCGAACCGCAGTCCCGACTCCGGCGTGAGCTCCATGGTGGGTTTCCAATCCAACGAAAGATTGATCGGTGCGGTTGGGATCTTGTAGTCTACCCCAATGGCGCCGTCGAAGCTCCAGGCCAACCCACTGGAATCGGTGTCTTTATAACGATACCTGCCCAATCCGCCGCCGAATCCATAATACCACTGCAGCCCCTCCACATCGACGAATTGTATGGGCTGATGGATCTCGTAGAGCCCCAAAAGCTTGAAAATGGTAAAACTCCGATTGCCCTGGAAGTTGAGGATGCCGTCTATCGCATGGCCCTCGTTGATGAAATGCTTGTAGGTAATCCCATTGGCCACGCCGAAACGCCCGCCGATGGCTTGCGTATAGGTACTGGTCGTTTCCTGTGCCACGGCACGGTGGGATAGGATGCCGACGAAAATCGATAGTACAGCCAATGCGATGAGTTTTTTTTCCATGCCGCTATCCGCGCAAAACGGATGCCAACATTCCGACCGGCAGCATGAATGGCAGTTATTTGTTTTAAACTATGTTTTCCGCGAAATTGTTGCTATCTTTAAAAACGCTATTTGTGGCCCCGGCCCGTGCAAGTTATTGTAAACCAACGAGGATAATGTATGGCTTCTCCGACCCGCATTTTTGATTTATTGACGCATTATGGATCCCATTACGCCAAACCGGTCATGGTGGCTGGCAAGGCGAACGGGAAATGGACAACCTATTCGACCGAACAATTCCTATCGATCGTCGACAACCTGAGCAAAGGATTGATCGCCAAGGGGATTTCCAAAGGGGACAAGGTAGCGCTGATGTCGCCTAACCGCCCAGCGTGGAATTTCTGCGATTTCGCGATCAACCAACTCGGCGCGGCCGTGGTGCCCCTCTACCCCACCCTTTCCGAGCAAGACTTATCGTTCATCATCAACGACGCCGATGTCAAGCTGATCTTCGTGAGCGGCGCCGAACTGTGCGAAAAGGCCAAGAAGGCCCTGCAAGCGCACGAATTGGACATCCCCATCTTTACGTTCGACGCGGTCGACGGTACGCCTTCGTGGGAGCGTTTGGTCGACGACGGAAAGGGGCATGAGGCAGACCTAGACGCGTACCGCGATGCGGTCGAAGCGGATGACCTGCTTACGCTCATCTACACGTCGGGCACGACGGGCAAACCCAAGGGGGTCTATCTATCGCACCGGAACGTCTTGACCAACGTGGACGACTCCCGCTACCTGTTGCCAAGCTACTTCAAGAAAGCGCTGAGTTTCCTACCATTGTGCCATATTTTCGAACGGATGGTCGTGTACCTGTACTTTGCCAAGGGCGTGGAAATCCATTACGCCGAAAGCTTGGACACCATCGTGGCCGACATCAACGACGTGAAACCCGACGGGTTCACCACCGTGCCCCGGCTGCTCGAGAAGGTCTACGACCGGATCGTGTCGAAGGGAAAGGAATTGAAGGGGCTGAAACGCGCCATCTTCTTTTGGGCGCTCAATCTCGGGCTTACCAACAAGGAACCCCGTAACAACGGTGCGTGGTTCAACCTCAAACTGGGCATCGCACGAAAATTGGTTTTCAGCAAATGGCAAGCGGCCCTAGGCGGCAATATCAAGCTGATCGTGTCTGGGGGGGCGGCCCTCCAGCCCCGATTGGCGCGTGTTTTCTGGGCGGCGGGCATCCCCGTGCTGGAGGGATACGGCCTCACCGAAACCTCCCCCGTGGTTGCCGTGAATAGCCTCGAGCCCGAGGGGGTAAAGTTCGGAACCGTGGGCAAGGTGCTCAAGACCGTGGACGTAAAGATCGCCCCCGACGGTGAAATCCTCTGCAAGGGGCCCAGCATTTTCTCGGGCTACTACAAAAATGACGCGGCTACGGCCGAAGCCATCGATGGCGAGGGTTACTTCCACACCGGCGATATCGGCGAATTGGATGCCGACGGTTTCCTGCGCATCACCGACCGTAAAAAGGAAATGTTCAAGACGGCAGGAGGGAAATACGTGGCACCGCAGGCACTCGAGAACAAGTACATGGAATCGACCTTCATCGCCCAAGTGATGGTCATCGGCGAAAACCAACGGTTTCCGGCGGCGCTCATCGTCCCCGCGTTCGATGTCTTGGCCAACTGGTGCAAGATCAAAGGCATTGCTTTCGATTCCAAGCAAGACGTAATCAAAAAGGCAGAAGTCATCGATAAATACCAGCGTGAACTCGACCGGTTGAACCAGGGATTCGGCCAGTGGGAAAAGGCCAAGAAATTCGTACTGCTCCCCAAGGAATGGACAATCGACGCGGGCGAGCTGACCCCGAAATTGAGCTTGAAACGTAAGGCGATCAACCAGCGCTATGAAAAAGAAATCGAAGGAATCTACCAAGGGGAAACAACTTAGTGGATTTTGCGTTATTCACTAACGTAAAAGATCATCCCATGAAACTGTTCAAGAAATCATTCTATACGGATATTTTCAAGCTGCTGAGCGACACCTTTTCGGAGTTTTCCAATGACAAGGCCATGAAGATGGCGGCGTCGCTCGCTTACTACACCATCTTTTCCATCGCGCCGTTGCTGCTCATCGTCATCTGGCTCGTGGGCTTTCTCTACGGCGACGTCCTTTCCGGTGAGCAGGATGCCCAAACCGAGGTTTTCGAAGAGTTCGGTGAATTGTTCGGACCGGAAACGGCCGCCCAGATCGGGCAGATCATCCAAAACATCAATCTGTCGAACAAATCCGGGATTGGCATCGCGGTCGGCATCGGCACGTTGGTGCTCGGCTCAACGACCATCTTCATCGAGATACAGGATTCACTCAACCGAATCTGGGGGGTTCGTCCCAAGCCCAAGAAGGGCTGGCTGAAATTGTTGCTCAACCGGGCGATTTCGCTGTCCATGGTGCTTGGCCTGGGCTTCCTATTGATCGTTTCGCTCATCGCGAACGGGCTCATCGTCGCGCTCAGTTCGCAAATCACCCACTATTTTCCCGACATTTCCGTCTACGTGGTTGAATGGGTTAATGTAGGCCTTACCTTTTTGGTCATCACGTCATTGTTTGCGTTCATTTTCCGCTTCTTGCCCGATGCACGCATGCGGTTCAAGGACGTAGCCGGAGGTGCCATCTTCACCGCCGCGCTGTTCATGCTGGGACGCTACCTCATCGCGCTATACATGCAGTACAGCGCGCCGGCGTCTGCGTACGGTGCCGCAGGGGCCATCATCGTGCTCCTGCTATGGGTATACTATTCCGCGGCCATCCTGTATTTCGGCGCCGAGTTCACGAAAGTGTACGCGCTCCGGTACGGCAAGGGCGTATGGCCTTCGTCCTACGCCGTCAAGGTGGTCACCACGGAAGAAGAGGTCGTGAACGAGCCCATCGACCTGGCCGTGGATCAAAACAAGGAAAGCTGACTGGACGCCAAATGCACGGCATCGAAATTGCTGGCAGCTATCCCCAGCAACCGTATCGAGAAGGTGTCTTCAGCCAGCACGCCGCGGAGCAGCTGGATGGCGTGCGACAGGATTTCGTCGCCCTCATCGACGTAGTAGGCCAACGAATGGCTCCGCGTGATCAAGCGAAAGTCGGAGAATCGAATCTTGAGCGTGAACGTGCGCGCCTTCAATTTGCGGCCCTGTAAGCGAAAGGCGAGTTTCTGCGCGATCTGTCCGAGCTCCGCTTCCAACGCGTCGAGGCGAATCAGGTCTTCGGCGAACGTATCTTCGACAGCCACCGATTTGAGTTCGCGGTCGGGCTGCACGGGCCGATCGTCCATGCCACGCACGATGCGGTAATAAAACCGTCCCTGCTTGCCAAACAGCCGAACCAGGTCGGCCTCGTCCAGGCGCTTCAGGTCGGCGCCGGTAAACAATTGGAGCTGCCGCATCCGTGCGGCCGTGACCTTGCCCACGCCAAAGAACTTCTCTACCGGCAGCGCCTCCATGAAGCGTTCGATACGCGACGGCCCGATGAACGTAAGCCCATCGGGCTTGTCCATATCGGAAGCCGTTTTAGCCACGAATTTGTTGATGGAAACGCCCGCGGAAGCCGTGAGGTGCAATTCTTCCCGGATGGCCTTCCTGATTCGCTTCGCGATCTCGATGGCGGATCCCACGCCCTGTTTGTCGGTGGTCACGTCCAGGTAAGCCTCATCCAGCGAAAGCGGTTCGATCAGGTCGGTATATCGGCGAAAGATTTCCCGGATTTGCAGGGAAACCGCCTTGTAAACGTCAAACCGGGGACGCACGAACAGCGCGTGGGGACAGAGCCTAGCCGCGCGGCTGCAAGGCATGGCCGAACGTATCCCGTAGCGGCGAGCCTCGTAACTCGCCGTGGCCACCACGCCCCGGCCCGTGGGCGGGCCGCCTACCACCAATGGCTTGCCCCGGTACTCCGGGAAATCGCGCTGCTCTATCGAGGCGTAGAACGCATCCATGTCGATATGGATGATCTTGCGCATGGCCTTTTCGCTAGCCCGGTCATTTGACCTGGTATCGGTAGACACCGCGGCCGAAGTTGCCCTGCGCATCCACCCCTTCCACGATTACCCGATAGCTCCCCTTGCCGTCGGCGTTGTAGAAGTCGAGCTGCGCCCTCCCATCTTCGCCAGTCACCACATCCGGATTCCAATAGACCGTGGTCCGGATATCATTCGTTGCCCGCCGCTCGGGCGTGTCGTATTTGGGCGCATAGAATTTCCGTTCCTTGACGTAGCCCAGCGGTGTCAAGTCGACGATATTGCTTTTTGGCAACATGGCCTCGATCTGGCTGAGCGTCATCCGCGGCCCCTTTTCGCCCGCTTGCTTCCGATTGGTGTAGATCGATACGACCCCGTTGTTCTGGTACATCCGGCTCACGGTACCCAGCTCATCGCGGAGAAAGATCTCCATGCCCACCACTTCGGCAGGCATGATGCCGTTGAGCGAGGGCACGTCCATCGCCATGCCGTCGACGAAGAACTGTACCGGTATACGCCCCCCGGCGTTGTAATCGCGCGTGATGAAGAAGAGTTGCGTCTGTCCATCATAGGTGATCCCCGTAAGCGCCGTCTGCAGGCACATGATCAGGTTGTTGCATCCTTTGAGCCGTTCGCCGCTGATCTGATGATCGGCCATGCCCAACCCCGAAAGCGCGGAGTGATCGCGATGCGAAAAAGCAGGACGCGACGAAGCCGTCACCTCCACTTCCTCCAACAGGATGGACGTACGGTATTCGTTGCGGCTGTTATCCAAGTAGGTAGCCAGCGCGCCATCGAGGTTCAACAGGTTATCCGCGCGATAGGCCGTGGTATCGATGCCTGGAAACTGCGTGGGATCCACATTGATGACCATGTTCCGGTAATTGTCGTTCCCGCGCGCATTGATCGTGACGCGAGAAGAATCGGTGAAGACCAAGTCCTGGAAAACGAACCGACCGGTTTCATCCGTATAAGTGTCTTTACGGAAACTTCGATCGGGAATGGACAGCAACAAGCCGCCATTGGCCACCGGCTTTCCATTGGTGAGCCTCAGCATGCCGCCGATCTCGATGCCCTGCTCCGGGAAGAAATGCACTTGGGGGTAGTTGTCGGCCAGGATCGCCGGATAGGAGAACCGCCGATAACCTTGGGTGAGCAGGAGTACATCCAGCGCCTGCAGTTTCTGGTCGTCGGGTCGATTGAAATAATAATTCGGTTCTTCCACATACCCCTTGAGGTCTGACGTCAGCAACAGGTTGCTGAGTATCGTGGTTTCCCTGTTCTCCTCATAAGCCACCTTCGTCTCGTCGACCACGGACACCGAGTAATCGCCAGCGGTCGTCGAGTCGTTGTTCGTCACGTTCACGGTCAGCTTCACCAATTGCTTGGCCGTGTATTCCTGTTGGTCGCTGGTGATGGAAATGGCAAGCGGCTTGGCGTTTTCAACGAAAACCAAGCGTTCGCTGACGGGCTTTCCGGCCGAGGTGAACAAGGTCAATTGAGCGATTCCCGTGGGGAATCGCTCCTTGGGCAGATTGACGACGACGGCTTCGCTGCGCAACGTAGCCTGCGCCGCGTAGCAAAGGATGCCGTTGGTCTGTGCGATCAGGTAGAATCCCTTGCCCTGGTTCGCGGCAAAAAAACGATCGTTGGAAACGATGGCCAATTGCAACTGCCCGGCATCCGATTTCATCACGGTCACGCTTATTCCCTGTTCGGCGACCGGCGGCAACGGATAGCTCCGCGTCTCGCCATTCTCGAACGTCAGGTTCGCCGTATAGGTGCTTCCCGGGGCGGGAATGAACGTCACGTAGCCCATACCTTTATGCATGTCGGCCACGGTGGCCACTTCGGCCCCTTGCTGATCCACCACGCTGCCCTTCACCGAGAGCCCCCGCCCGTCGCTTCCCACCGCCTTGAACGCCACTTTCTTGGATAGGCCGGCGATGAGCTCGCCGCCTTCCGGAAAAAACTGCACGTCGGCGTCCCAAAGCGCTTGCCGTAGCGACAGGCTGCCCGTCATCGGCGGCGCACTGCTCCCCGATTCCAACGAAACGTGCAAATTCCCCTTTTTCAGCAATTCCCGGTCTTTCCCGTTGATGTTGATGATCACGTTGCCCACGGCATCGGTTTGCGCCTTGCCATCATCGATGGGTTCCCAACCGGCCACGGCCGCCCATGTGAACTTACGGTTGCCCAACGGTTTGCCCTCCCGATCCTTGAACTGGATCACGGCTTGGGCACGGGCGTTCTTGCCCTTGCTCACGTCGTTGAAGGTAACGGTGTAGTGGAGGGTGTTGTTGAGTGCGTCGCCCACGGGTACGATCTTGTTGAAAAAGTACGCCTGGTCAAAATTGACCATCCATTTCGTATACGCCCGGAAACGGTAGTTATCGTGGGTATACCACTCCTGATCGAGCACCAAATGACCTTCTCCACGATTGTTGGTCAACGGTATCCGCATGGTTTGCATCAGCGAGTCCTTGCCATTCATCACTTCCACGTAAACCACTTTGCTCAGGTCGTAGTTATACATGTTGCTGATGAGGTAAGCCTTGAACCACAGGGTGTCTCCAACGGCGTAGTACGGCTTATCGAAATGCACGTGGACTTTCTCGATTGGGTAGGCCTCCAACAATTTCTGGGTCTTTTCGACCACCGTGTTGATGCTGATGCTGTCTTGCTGGGCTACTGAAATCGCTGGTTGTAAGCAACCAAAAAATAAAAAAACGTAATTGAACTTGATCATTCGGTGCATTCCACTCTCGTTTAGACTCAATCAGCGCCTAAGATATTCAATTTTGGGCGTTCGTTCCAAACATGGCGGCAATTTTAACATTTGTTTGCATCTATTACAGCAACGGGGCCAGCAACCGGCAGATCGAATCCGCACCGCGTTTCCATCGCGGCCGGGTCATCCAGGTTTCCATCGTCAGCCGTTCGCTCGCTTGCTTGTCGCATTCGAACTGCTCGTCCAGTTGACGGCAGAGGCCTTCATCGCTGATGATCGCACTCACCTCGAAATTGATATAGAAACTACGGATATCCAGGTTTACCGTACCGATGTAGGCCAACTTGCCATCGATGCTGAGGGTCTTGGCATGCAAAAAACCCTTCTTGTAAAGGTACACGGACACCCCGCGCTGCAACAAAGGCTTGAGGAATGAAAATGAGGCATGTTGCACGATGAAGGAATCCGATTCGGCCGGCATCATCAATTCCACTTTAACGCCAGACGCCGCGGCCAATTGGAGTGCCGTGCTGAGCTCGTCGCTCGGGATGAAGTACGGCGTACATACGCGCACCCGATCCGTCGCCTCGGCGATGCCGATCAGCATCGCTTCCATGTTGAACGGCGCCGGCGACCCGGGATCGCTGAACGCGAACGTGACCGCGGCGCTGCCCTGCGGTTCCGCCGGGGCCGTGTGGAAGTATCCGTCGCGCAGTTCGAATGGCTGCCCATCGGCCAAGTGCCAATTCAGCCAGAATTGCATCTGGAGCACGTTCACCGCTTCACCGACCAGCTTTACGGCCGTATCCCGCCAATGCAACGGGCTCTTCCCGTCGTTGCGGTACCGGTCGCTGATGTTCATGCCCCCCACGAATGCCGTTTGCCCGTCGATGATGGCTATTTTCCGGTGGTTGCGGTAGTTGCTGTTCGCCAACGACGAAAAGCGTACCGGCATGAACGAAATGACCTGGATACCCGCTTTCGCCAATCCATTCCGTTTCCATTTGAGTCCAGGTGAGCCGAATGCGTCAGCGATCAGCCTCACGGATACGCCAGCCGATGCCTTTTCAGCCAGCAAACCGATGACTTCCTCACCGATGCCATCGGTCTCAAAGATGTAGTATTCCAAATGGATGTGATGACGGGCCGTCCGGATCGCTTGGAGGAGTTCGGGGAACTTCCGTTCACCGTTGATGAGCAGCGTAGCCTCGTTATGCAGCGAAGGCGGGGCAATCCGCTGGTTCCGAAGGAACGTGAATACCCGGCTCAGGGGCCCGATAGCGCGGTGCAGCACCTGGATATTTTCGTCCATGATCGGATTCAATCGGTCCCATACCCGCAGCAATCGGATGTGCTTTTCCTTTTCTTGCACCTTGAGTATCTTCATCCGCTTGAATTGCTGCCCGAAAAGGTAGTAGATGACCATGCCGATGACCGGAAGAAAGACAATCACCATGATCCAGGCGATGGTTTTGGACGGATTGCGGTTTTCGATCAGGATGGTTGCGATGATGGCCAGGTACACCAGCAGCAACGGCAGCCAATACCATTGCGAAACGAAATTCCCTACCTGGTGGAGTGTCGGTGCCATCAGCACCAAACTTACGCATTCCCTTCCACATTTCCCACTTTGCGTTCTACCGCGGAAATCACTTCGGCCATAAAGTCTGCGCCGTGGAACTCACAGGCATGGATGAGACCACCGGGACTGAACACGTTGATTTCCATCAATTTGTCACCAACGATATCCAGACCGACCAAAAACATCCCATCCTGCCGAAGCAGGGATCCCACCGTTTCGACGATGCCTTTCATTTGCCTGTTCATGGTGGCCCGCTTGGCTTTGGCTCCTTGATGGATATTGCTGCGTATCTCGCCCGCTTGCTGAACCCGATGGATGGCGGCCACCTTGCCGTCGGCCATCAACGGCTCGCCATCGATCAGGAACAGCCGGATATCGCCTTTTTTTGCCTCCGGCAAGTATTCCTGGGCGATCGCGAAGCCATCGCGGCATATCGCCTCGACGATCTGCTTCCGGTTCTTGTCGTCCTTTTTGTCCAGGAGGAACACGTTCTTGCCGCCCGATCCCTTCAACGGCTTGAGGATGATCTTGTGGTGCTGGTCGCGGTAAAAGGCCTCCACGTCTGCCATGTCGCGGGTGATGAGGGTCTTCGGGCGTACGGACTCCGGAAAATACTGTAGGTACAGCTTGTTGGATGCCTTGGTCAGGCCATCGGGATGGTTGAGCACCAATACCCCTTGCTCGGTGGCCAACTGGCCGAACAATACGCCTGCATCCTGCGCCCATGGGCGTTTTTCCATGTCCACGGCAGGATCGTTGCGCAACCACATGACATCCCACTCCTCGGAATCGACCAATTGTTTTTCCGTTTCGCCCACGGCTTCCAGGAACGTGTGCAACGAACGGAATTCACGGTCCGGCACCTTGCGGGCGTGCGCACCTACCCTGCCATCGGGCAGGTAGACCAAATCGCCAACGCCCACGTAATAGACGGTATGCCCCCGACGGTGGGCCTCCAACGCCAGCGCAGTGGTGGTATAGCCTGCTAATTCCTTGCGCACTTGATTGACTACGAATGTGATGACCATGCTGTATATGCTATGAGTTGAAAATTATTGATGATGTATTTATTTTTAATGGTATCAATGAGGGCTTCGTCATTTGATGATTTGGAAATTTGATAATTTGCCGAGGGAAAAGCCACTACGTAATCATTTTGAAGATGCTCCCCCCCTTCTTGATTTCGTCGATTTTGTTCCTGTAAGGTTTTTCCAGGTATTTCGGACGCAGCAAAAGCGGCTTAAGCAACCGCCGGTGGGTGAGCTCTTCGATGATGGGCAAATAGTCCTGCCTGATCTTGCCGACCAATAACCGTGAGATATCATGTCCCTGTTTGACGTACTCGATGACATGGAGCAACCCCTTCAGGTACACGGCATCCTTGGTAAGCCCCCCTCCCCGATAAACCCGCATCGCGATATGGAATGCCGCATCGGGCTTGAACAGGTACTTGCCCACCAACAGGTCGAAGGTATCCACGAACGGGTTGCCGGCCACCATGTGATGCACCGCCACCACCCGCGCAGCCAACGTGCGCATCCGTGCGTTGTTAAGCCCTCCCGTCATGTATTCGCTGAGCACGGCAAGGCCCTCCTGGAGCTGTTCATAGCCCGGCACCCCCACATAGAACAGCTTGAATGGTTGTGCCATTCCGTTATAATAGGTTGCGATATGCGTGCCCACTTCGTGCTGGAGCAACGCAAACGCCCGTTCTTCGGAGATGCGATAACGGCTACTGATGTTCAGGGTGCCACGCGATACCATGACACCCTCCACGTCGTCCCTGACCCGAACCGCCGTCGACACGGCATCATGCTGCAGTTTCAGGTACTCCAGTTCATTTTTTGCCATATCGGCAAACGCATTGGCATCCAATAAGTTTCGCTGTTCGACTTCGTGCTGTGTGGCCGAAGCCACCAGAATGGCGCGTGCGGTTTCCAGCAGGTTCTCATCGATGTTGCCAAACAGCTGCTGGCTACTATACACGAAATCGGGCTTTTCGCGATCGCTGAGCATATTGAGCATGCGATCGACCTCCTTGCGTTTGTCGCGGAACAGGTAGGCGATCGTCGGATCCGCTATTTCTTCGATAGGCAGGTTGTAGAGCTTGCGCTTGATCAGCTCCGGATCGATGGGCATGGGCCGATAATGAAAGACGGGGTTTTTCCGGTATTTGTTCTTGGAAAAATGCTGCCAAGCTTCCGGTGCGTTTATTGGCGTGACCAAAAGGAGGAAGTCAAACAAGTTGCTGTATTCGGCCAACTTCTCATCCACTTGCCACACTTTTTCGTCCAGTTCGGTCGTGCCCAGCATTTCGAAATGCGCCGCGCTGTAAGAGGTGTTGACCCGGACGAATTCAAAGAAACTCTTGCGCAACGCCCTACCGAAACTCTCGCGCAATGCCCGCAGGAATAAGGGGTATGGCGTTCCGGTCTGTTGGTTGATGTAAACGGGCGTAATCTCCAGCCCAATCACGATGATCTCGCTCTTGCGCGCCTCTTCGACATCGAAAAGCGCACCGTAGTACGGCGGTGAAGGGATTTTCTTGTCCCTTTCAATCGCGATGTCAAAACCGGCCAACTGGTGCAACCGGATATGCTGTAACTCCGTCTGCAGCTTTTCGGCAACGGCCAAGGCGCTCTTCTGGCTGAGGTGTATCGTAAACGGCGGCGAATCGGCAGCTGCCGACAGCCAGACCTCGAGCAGCATGAACGCACCGAATTGGTCGGCCATCGCACCGGCTATCGCACGGGTAATCGCGGTCGACGTAGCGGCAGCGGTCTCCGGCGCCACCAGGTACGCCGACTCCGTCTTGCCTAGCGTTGAGGTAAACGCATCCTCGCCGCTGGGTGGGACGCGATAGACCAATAGGTACGGGACGGGGCGATCGATGCGGATTTCGCCCGCACCCGGCAATGCCATGTGCAGCGGAGTCCCCTTTTTCAGTTTATCGAGGATGCGGTTGATGGTTTTCTTGGAATCAGTGCCCATGCGGATACGTTAATTTGGTTGGCGCATCGAGGAGATCGAGCAGGAAAGGCAGGCAGCCGCGAAGCATGCCCCTGATGTGGCGGAGGTGGTTCACGTCCACCCGCCCAGTCCACTCGTCCATAAAGGTCTTCTTGAATTCAATGGACAACACGCATCCGTAATCACCGTAATGATGGTTTATCCACTCCGAGAATCCCCCGCCTTTGAACTTTACGTTCTCCCGCACGTCCAGAAAACGTCCCTGCCATTGGTGATGGGCAAGGAAACGCACCAGCCGATGCCCCAACGGCTTCCATGCCGCACGGTTATGCAAGGTGCCGATATTGATTTCGGGGTTTTCGCTTACGTTGGCCTCTTCGACCGGATCGTCGCGCCGATGGTTATAGCTGTGGATATCCAAGACCACGAACTTGCCGAATCGGGCAATGGTCGACTGGATCAACATCGCCATGTCCTCATAAAACCGGTCATAACCCTCCATCAGCGCCGCCACCGTCACCTCAGGTAAATCGGGCTTCCATACGGTCAGTCCCCACGCATCCTCTGGATGCCGATACACGGCCTGTTCCCGTCGGCGATTGAGGTCGGTCTGGAATCGCGATGACGCCACCGACACCCTGCTCGTCGGCAAATCGGCCATGTATGCGGTATATGGATCTTCCTCCCTGAACCGCTCATGCTCCTGCAAGTGCATGTAGTCCAGTAGCGGCGCGGCGAGCTCGTGCCCATCGTGGATGGCCGCTGCGATCAATGGACTTTTGGCTTGGTGTATGCTATATCGTAATTTCATCCAGCATCATAACACCGGTGGACGATGAAATGTTTGGCAGATACACCGCGTTGCGGGCATGGGCGCACCCCGCAAGGCCTTCAACTATTTTTTTTATTTTTTGCTTTTGATTTTCAACTTATTAAGCGTACCTTTGCACCGCCTTAGGCAATAGTGCCTATTGTATACATAATTTCATGAACCCATTTATTGAACTGGGAATCCGTCATGATATTGTTAATGCCATCACAGCGTTAGGGTTCGAGAAACCCACGCCTATCCAGGAACAAGCCGTTCCCGTATTACTTGCAGGCAGCAACGATTTTGTCGGATTAGCCCAAACCGGTACCGGCAAAACCGCAGCTTTTGGTCTGCCCTTATTAGAATTGCTGGATTTTTCGCAGAAACACCCACAGGCATTGATCCTATGTCCTACGCGTGAGCTCTGCTTGCAAATTTCCAAGGACATCGAGAAGTACGCAACAAACCTGCCTGATGTACATGTCGTCGCCGTTTACGGCGGGGCGAACATCAGCGATCAATTGCGTCAGATCCGTCGTGGTGTACAAATCGTCGTAGCCACCCCGGGTCGCATGCTCGATATCATCGGCCGCAAAGCCATTGATTTTTCTAATGTACGCTATGTAGTATTGGATGAAGCTGACGAAATGCTCAACATGGGCTTTCAGGAAGACATCAACAATATCCTTTCCACTACTCCCGAAGAGAAGAAAACGTGGTTGTTTTCAGCCACCATGCCCGCAGAGGTACGCCGGATCGCCAAGAATTACATGACCGATCCGTTTGAACTCACCATGGGCACGAAGAACACGGGCAATGCGAACATCGAACACCATTATTACGTGATCCGTGCCCGCGACAAATACGCCGCATTCAAGCGCATCGTGGATTCGAATCCCGAGATCTTCGGCATCGTTTTCTGCCGTACCAAGGTAGAGACGCAGGAAATCGCCGAAGCGCTGATCAAAGACGGCTACAACGCCGATTCGCTTCACGGAGACCTGTCGCAACAGCAGCGTGACAAGGTGATGAAGCGGTACCGCGAGCGTAGCCTCCAATTGCTTATCGCCACGGACGTGGCCGCACGTGGCATCGACGTGAATGACGTGACGCACGTGATCAACTACTCATTGCCCGACGAAATCGAGAATTACACCCACCGCAGCGGCCGTACGGCCCGCGCGGGAAAAACGGGAATTTCCATATCGTTGGTCAATTTGAAGGAGTTGGGCAAGATCCGACAGGTCGAAAAGGTGATCGGCAAGCCCTTCGTCAAGATGGATGTCCCTAAAGGTGACGCGGTTGTCGAAAAACAATTGTTTGCATTGATCAACAAGGTCCATGATGTCGCGGTGAACGACGATCACATCGATCGTTACTTGCCGAAAATCATGGAGAGCTTCGCGGATCTGAGCAAGGAAGAAATCATCAAGCGGTTCGCGTCGCTCGAATTCAACCGCTTCCTTGAGTATTATCAGAACGCCCCCGACCTCAACGTCGATGCACATGAAGGGCGCGGAAGCGAACGTGCGGGCAGGAATGACCGTTTCGGGCGCGACGGCTACAAATCAGATTATACCAGGCTGTTTATCAACCTGGGGTCTGTCGACGAATTCACGCGCGGTGACATCTTGGGTTACATCTGTAACGCCACGAACATCAGCGGTAAAGCCATCGGTAAAATCGACCTCAAGGGCGTATACACCTTCTTTGAAGTCGAGAACGCCTCGGTAGAGAAAGTGTTCAAAGGCTTCCAGAACGTAGACTTCAATGGCCGCGACGTACGCGTCGAGAACGCCGGTGAAGGCCGTGGCGAGAGCCGTGGAGGAGGCGAAAAACGCCGCTCCTTCCGGAACGGCGGAGACCGCAGTTATGGCGGCGGTGAGCGCAACTACGGTGGCGGATTCCGCAAGCGCGAGCAAGGCGGGGGATTCCGCGATTTCTCCGGCAAACGCCGGGAGAAAAGCCGCTGGTAAACCAACCGGGCGAAGTCCGCTATCGAACGATAGCAACAATAAAGAAACCCTTAGTCGCTTGGCGTGACTAAGGGTTTTTTAATGAGGTTGCTTAACAACCCTATCAATCGATATCCGTGATCGGTTCGTACTTCGGCACCAAAGTCCGCATGATGGCCCATCCGATGAGGTACGCAAATGCACACACCGAAAAGATGATGAAGTATCCCGACTCGATGCCTTCGAAACCCATGAAACGCATATTCGTATCCGCCGCGTGATCGAACAGCACGCCGGACGTCTTGTTGATGATGAACGCGCCGACACCACCGGCCATGCCGCCGATTCCGGTGATTGTCGCGATACTGGAGCGCGGGAACATATCGCCCACCGTCGAGAAGATATTTGCCGACCACGATTGGTGAGCCGCTCCGGCGATACCGATGATGACCACGGGAATCCAGACCGAGATACTGCCCAATGGCTGTGCGAGCAACGTCAACAGCGGGAAAAACGCAAAGATCAACATCGCCTTCATGCGCCCGGCGTAGGGATTCATCCCCTTTTTATCCACGAAATAGGTAGGCAACCAACCACCGATGATCGACAACAACGTCAATGCATATAACACGAAAATGTGTAGCGCGCTTTCGGTCGAATCCAATTGGTATACCGAACTCAGGTAAGCCGGCGTCCAGAACAGGAAAAACCACCACACACCGTCTGTCATGAATTTCCCTACCGCGAAAGCCCAGGTTTGCCGATAGCCAAACGCCTGGGCAAATGACATTTTCCGGCGTGGCGAACCGACCACTGTCGCTGGCGCTTGCTCGCTCAACAAATCATCCTGCTGGATATAGGCCAATTCAGCTTCGTTGACCCGGGGATGTACGTCGGGCTTCTTGTACATGAAAATCCAGAATCCCATCCAAACGAATCCAAGCGCCCCGATGATGAGGAAAGCGGCTTCCCAACCATAGGCCGCGGCGATAAAGGGGATACTCACCGGCGCGGCCAACGCACCAACCGTTGCACCTGCATTGAAAATGCTCGTCGCGAATCCCCTGTCTTTTTTAGGGAAATATTCCGCCGTGGCCTTGATGGCCGCGGGAAAGTTTCCGGCCTCGCCTACGGCCAAGATGATGCGGGCAAAGATAAACAGCGTCACGCTCACAGACACCACGCGGCCCACATCCGCGACTTGGGCGATCGATTCTTTCGCCCCCTCGAAACCGACGAACCAATTGCCCGTCAAAATACCCGACGTGGCAATGCCACAATACGCGTGGATACACGCCCCAATCGACCAGATGCCGATGGCCCACAAGAACCCCTTCTTGGTGTCCAGCCAATCCACGAACCGTCCGGCAAACAACATAGACAATGCATATACAATCGAAAAAACCGCCGTGATATTGCCATAATCGCTATTCCGCCAATGGAATTCGGGGACAATGAAATCCTTCCAGGTGAGGGAAAGGACTTGCCGATCCAGGTAATTGATGGTCGTTGCGAAAAAAAGCAATGTACAAATTTGCCATCGGTAGTTGGTCATCTGTCGTGCAGCGGTCATAGTAAGCGTGTCAATTTGATTAGATTTATAACGTGTAAACGTTTACACGAAGCCAAATATAGCAAGACTACTTGAATAGCCTTGCTTTGTTGCATAGTTTTTTGCGAAATCGTTTTCGTTTAGCGAAATCGTTACCTGGCTAGGTATTCCATCCGAAATAATTGTTCGCATTGTGGAAGCAGATATCTTGGATGACCTGGCCGACCCACGGCACGTCGTTGGGCAATTCACCGTTTTCAATCTCGGCACCGAACAGGTCGCACAGCAACCGGCGGAAATACTCGTGTCTTGGAAACGACAGGAAGCTCCTGGAGTCTGTCAGCATGCCCACGAAACGGCTCAGCAACCCCATATTGGAAAGCGCATTGAGCTGCTTGGTCATCCCGTCTTTCTGGTCCAGGAACCACCAGGCCGAACCGAACTGGATCTTGCCGGCCACCGAACCGTCGTTGAAGTTGCCGATCATGGTGGCCATCAGCTCATTATCTGCCGGATTGAGGTTGTACAGGATGGTCTTCGCCAGCCGGTCCGTGCTATCCAGCCTGTCCAGGAAGCGCGCCAACGCCTTCCCTTGGCTGAAGTCACCGATGGAATCCCAGCCGGTGTCGGGGCCCAGTCGGCGCATCATGCGCCCGTTGTTGTTGCGCAGCGCGCCCAGGTGATACTGTTGCACCCATCCCTTTTCGGCATCCCATAGCGCAAATTCATGCAACATGGCCGACTTGAATTTCCGGTGTTCGGTTAACGACACCGAGCCACCGGCACGCGCTTTCGCAAAGATGCCTTCGATCTCGGTTTCGGTATACCCGTCCGCATAGATTTCCTCGAGCCCGTGGTCGGAAACCCGGCACCCCATGGCCGCGAAGAAATCGTGGCGGATCCGAAGGGCACGCAGATAGGATCGGTAATCGGCGATGTCCATCCCCGCAGCGGTTGCCAGTTTGGACACGTACGTCCCGAACTTGCCCAAGTCGTTCAGGTCCATCGCCGCATCGGGGCGAAACGCAGGATAAACCGGAATGCCGTAGCCCCCATCGATCAGTTGTTGATGGAATTCGAGCGAATCCACCGGATCGTCCGTGGTACAGACCACGCTGACATTCATTCGCTCCAGCAACCCACGTACGCGGTATTCCGGGGATTGCAGTTTTTCGCTGATCTCGTCGAATATCCGATCGGCGCTCGCCGGCGATAGCAACTCGGTTATCCCGAAATAACGCTGCAACTCCAGGTGGGTCCAATGGTACAGCGGATTCCGCAGCGTGTACGGCACCGTCTCGGCCCACTTGTGGAATTTCTCCCGATCGGATCGACCGCCGGTAATGTATTCTTCCGGCACGCCATTGGTGCGCATGGCCCGCCATTTGTAGTGATCGCCATTCAACCAGACTTGCGTAATGTTGTCGAATTGCGTATTCTCCGCAATCTGCTGTGGCGGCAGGTGGCAATGGTAGTCGATGATCGGCATGCCCGCCGCATAATCATGGTACAGTACCTGCGCAGTCTTGGTGCCCAACAGGAAATCCTCATCCAAAAAATTCTTCATTTCGTATTTCGTATTTCGCATTTTACAAAGAAACTCCCCTTTTCCACGGGATGAAATCATCCTGATTGAGCTGCACCGCTTTCGGAACCACCTCTCCCGAGGCTGCCCTGATGCAATACTCCAGTATTTCCCCGCCCAGTTCTTCGATCGTTTTCTCTCCGTTGATGATTGGGCCGCAGTCGATGTCGATGATATCGGCCATCCGTCCGGCCAATGCACTGTTGGTCGCCACTTTGATTACCGGGCATACCGGGTTACCTGTTGGGGTTCCCAGCCCGGTGGTAAACAGGATCAATGTCGCGCCGCTTGCCGCTTTGCCCGTGGTCGCCTCCACGTCATTACCTGGTGTGCACACCAGGTTCAACCCCGGTTTGGTTGCCGGTTCGGTATAATCCAGCACATCGACTACGGGCGATGTGCCGCCCTTCTTTGCCGCGCCGTTGCTCTTGATGGCATCGGTAATCAATCCATCCTTGATGTTGCCCGGCGAAGGATTCATGTGAAAGCCCGACCCTACCCGTTCGGCCGCTTCACTGTAGGCAGTCATCAACCGGATGAACTTACGTGCCGCGGCCTCATCCACGGTCCGATCGATCAAGTCCTGTTCGGCGCCACAGAGTTCCGGAAACTCGGCCAGTAGCACCTTGCCGCCAGCCGCGACGAGCAAGTCGGCACAATGGCCCACCGCCGGGTTGGCCGATATCCCGCTGAACCCATCGCTCCCGCCACATTTCACCCCTAAGGTCAGTGCGCTCAACGGTGCCGGCTTCCGCGTCAGCTTGTCGGCTTCAACTAACCCGACAAACGTCTGCCGAATGGCATCGGTAATCAACTGTTCTTCGCTTTGCGACCGCTGCTGCTCAAAGACAATCAGCGGTTTATCGAATTTCGGATTCCGCGCTTTCAGCTCTTTCAACAGGTCGTCCAACTGCAGGTTCTGGCATCCCAGGCTCAGCACGGTTACCCCCGCCACGTTTGGGTGATCCGCATACGCCGCCAACAGCTTGCCCAGCACGGCTGCATCCTGCCGGATTCCACCGCACCCACCGTCATGGTTAAGGAACTTGATGCCATCCACGTTCTTGAACAACCGATCCACGGGCACCACGGCCTCGCCTACGGAAAGATCCACCCCGGAAACGTCCTTGCCCGATTCGTACCACTGCCGCAACAACCGCGTCTTCGACCTGTATTTTGCGGTCACGGCATAGCCCAGTTCGCTGTGCAGCGCCTCCCGGATCACGTCAAGGTTCCGGTTCTCGCAGAACACGGTAGGGATGAAGAGCCAATAATTGGCCGTGCCCACGCGCCCGTCGCTGCGGTGATAGCCGTTAAACGTCCGCCCCGCGAATCCGCTGACATCCGGTCGCTCCCAATGCTGGCTGAACGGCCGATAGCCGTAGGGTTCGGCCGCATGCTTCACGTTGTCCGTACTCATCCATTCTCCGCGTTCCACGTCGCGTTGCACCCTTCCCACCAGCGTACCGTACATCGTTACCGCGCCACCCGCGGCGATGTCGTGCGTAAAAAACTTGTGCTTTGCATCGACGTCCTCGAGCAGCCGGAACGATTCGCCTTGGTAGGAGACCTCCTCGCCCGCCGTCAAATCCTGTAGCGCAACCAGCACGTTATCGGCCGGATGGACTTTTAACACCCTCCCCTTCACGATACGGCTTCCACTAACTCCGCGATGCATTCCAATACGTCCGACGATGCCAAACGCCGATGGTATGCCGATACCGCTTGCGCGAAACCCGCATCTGCCGTCACGGCTTCCTTCAACTCGATCGGTAATCCCGTAGCGCCGGCGATACCCATGAAGCGCATGTACCCTGCAACTCCCAAGGCCATCAACCGGGGTGGCTTTCCAAGCCGTTGGATATACCGCTTCCAGGTCTCCGCGTTTCGCATCACCATCTTTGACGAATAGTTCATGCCGATCGCTGACCACTTATGATCCAGGAACGGATTGGCGAAACGGTCCATGGCACTATTCGCAAACGCCACGGCTTCCTGTTCCGCTATCGCCTCGCCCAACAACGTGGGTACGATTTCGTCGAGCATCAGCCTTTTTACATAACCGGAAAAGCGAATGTTTCCCATGGCCTCCTTGACCGTATCAAACCCCGCCAACGACGCCAATCCACACGAAAACGTATGGGCGCCGTTAAGCAGACGCAACTTGAGTTCCTTGAATTTCTGGATATCGGGCGCGATGATCACGCCGTGGTCTGCACCAGCGAACGAAAGCTTGCCGCGCACCCGTTCACTGTTGGATTCGACGGCCCAAAGGCGGAAAGGTTCCGCCATGATCGCCAAGTCATCGCGATAGCCCAGTATTCCTTCCAGCCGATCGGCTTCGGCCGCGGATAGTCTACCGGGCACGATGCGATCCACCAAGGTATTGCAGAAATCGTTGGCGACGATCAACCATTCCCTGAAATCGGTGCCGAGGCCGTGCTTTTCAGCCAAATGCAAGACGATGCCCTTGAGCTGGGCCCCATTGTCGCTGATCAGCTCCGTAGGCAAGATGACCAATCCTTTCGTGATATCGCCATTGAAGTGGATAAACCGACGGTACAGCACTGCCGTCAACTTTCCCGGGAATGAACGCGGCGGAGCCAGGTCCAACCGATCGTCTTCATCCAATGCAATGCCCACTTCGGTCGTGTTGGAAATCACGATGGCCAAATCTGGGCTGGTGACGCTTTCAAGCAATTCATCCCACTGCGATGCCGCACTCAATACCCTGCTGATTGCGGCTATCGCGATCGACTCGTCGACGACCTCGCCGTTCTCCAAGCCCTTGATCACTAACGTGTATTGGCAGTCCTGCCGTTCAAACTCGTCCAACTGCCCGTTGTCCGTGGATTTAACCACCAGGATCCCGCCGTTGAAGCGACCTTGGCGATTCGCTTTTTCGATGAAATAATCGGGCAATCCGCGGAGCAACACGCCGGTGCCGAATTGGAGCACCCGTTCCGGAATCTCCGGCCGCACCCCACCTGAATCTCTTTTTTGCAAAGAACCCATCCTATCTTTCGTTTTTCATTCGTTTCTCCATTTCGGCCGCACACTTGATAAATGCACCCAACCCCTTCGGATCGTCTTGGATTACCGGCTCACTCATGTAATAGGCAAAGCTGCCGTCTCTATAGGGCCTTCCGCCCAGACCCGATACTTTTACCGTTCCCTCAAAATGGTAATTGCCTACCGTATCCTGCGACACAAACCGATCGACGACACCAGCATATCCACGCTTGGCAACCGCTGCCATACGTTCGTCAAGGTATCCCTTTCGGACTCCCTTTAGCAGTGTGTAAACGATCATCGCGCAAGCCGAAGATTCGATGTAATTGCCGTCCCGTTCCGGCACATCCAACAGATCGTACCACAGGCCGGTCGCAGGATCTTGGACCCTCGAAGAGGCCTCGGCCCAACGATTCAAAATCGCCTGCAAGCTATCTTTGCCCCTGTGTTCGTCAGGGAAAAAGTCCAACGCATCTACCAATGCCATGCCAAACCAACCGTATGCGCGCCCCCAAACGTGCGGGGATCTGCCCGTGGCTTTATCCGCCCACGCCTGCTCCCTCGATTCGTCCCAGGCATGGTAAAGCAATCCCGTGGCGCTATCGCGTGCGTGTTTTTCCATCAAGCCGAATTGCCTGGCCACATCGTTGTATATCGAGTCCTCGCCAAAGGCTTGCGCATAGGCTGCGTAAAACGGCTGCGCCATATACAAGCCGTCCAACCACATTTGATGGGGGTAAATCTGTTTGTGCCAGAATCCGCCTTCCGACGTACGCGGATGGGTAAGCAATTGACTGCGTAACGATCGCACGGCATTCCGATATTTTTCTGCACCGGTTTCGGCATAGAGGAACAAGAGCACCTTGCCATTGTTGATGTGGTCAATGTTGTATTCTTCCAAGCGATAACGGCGTATGCTGCCATCTTCCTGTACGTAGAAGTCCATCATCTTTTGGATATAGTCGAACCACTTCGGGTTGCCGGTTGAGCGCCATACTTCCTCCATTC
The DNA here is from genome assembly GCA_037190485.1 of Parapedobacter sp. Lineage (GTDB taxonomy): Bacteria > Bacteroidota > Bacteroidia > Sphingobacteriales > Sphingobacteriaceae > Parapedobacter. The sequence continues at coordinate 245,078 of JBBCJB010000006.1, read as the reverse complement.
CCTTCAAGACAACCCCCAGGTCGTAACTCCATTTCACCGGCTTGTCTGGCGTGGAAAGCTGGAAGGAATCGGGCCAAAGCCGCATCGCGGTTTCAGAAAGCACTTCGCTATACGCGATTTCATGCTTTGGCGCGCAAGACGAATGCATCATCGTCCACAGTGCCGCGGTGGCCGAAAGAACAAGCCATTTGCCTGCCTTTAATCTGAACAACATCATAAAACCATTCATTGATCAATCAAACCGTCTCTCGCTTCGGATGGGGCACGATATCCGTCAAATCGCTTATACGTACCGGACGTTGTTTCGCTATGCTTTCCCGGGCCGCCACCCCCACCAGTACGGACATGATCCCGTCGCGCAGACCGGCCGAATGTCCAAAAGGATCTTCGGCGTCCGGTTGTTTGAAAATCTTGTCGTGCAGACGCCGGTCGCCCCCGCCATGCCCTTCGCGCTCGCTGGTCACGCGGACGGTTTCATACTTTTCAAAGCTTTTGAAAACGATCAGCGGTTCTACGGAAACCTTGTTCGCATCGGCCTGCGTCATCTCCAGTGCGTGGAGCGCTTCCTGATCCAGCGCCTCTTGCTTCAGCCAAGGGATATCCAACCAGGCCTCCAACCGTCCTAAGTGACCATTGAATGCGATGCGCCACCCTTCGAACGGCGAATACGTCGTGAGCGAATAGTTGGCTACGACATTGTTGGCATATTTGATTTGGGCGGACATCTTATCATAGATGTCTATTTCTTCCCGGTACACGCAACCATCGCGGTAATACCCATCGTATAGCTCGTGTGCCACGTAGAGGTCCATGTAGTGTTTGTTGGTGGTGATATCCCAGTAATACTTGCATGATTTTTTGTGGTCGCAGGTCCTGCACGTGTCCCCGCGAAAAGGTCCCTTTGAACCATAATGTTCCAGTGCCCCATAGGCGAACACTTCCTTTGGATCGGAATCCAGCCACCAATTCAGCAAGTCGAAGTGATGCGTCGCCTTATGTACCCATAGCGAACCTCCCCCATCCATCAAGCCGTGCCAACGACGGAAGTAAGAAGCCCCATGGTGCACATTCAAATACCAATTGAAGTCGACGGAAGTGATTTTTCCAATCGTATCCTGCTGCAGCAATTCCTTGATCTTGGTCATGTAAGGGCTCCAACGATAGTTGAACCCAACAATGATGTTCCTGTTCGATCGGCGCTCGGCATCCCGGATGGCCTGCGCCTTTTTGGCATCGGTGGTCAAGGGCTTTTCGGTGAGCACGTCACATCCCGCTTCCAACCCTTTGATGATGTATTTGTGGTGCACGGAATCTTTGGTGGTGACGATGACCATATCCGCCTTCACCTTGGACACCATGTGATCGAAATCCGTGAACACCGGGCAATCGACGCCCATGTATTGCTTGGCGAATTTCAATCGACCGGGATTGATGTCGCACAACCCGACGAACTCCAATAGGTCGGGGTATTGTTCGATTAGCCGCTTACCCCAAAAACTGATTCCGCGAGAACCCGTTCCGACCAAAACCAGACGGAGTTTGCGATCCATGGCTGGAACAACGGATTTGGGCATGGCCACACCCGCTGCGAGCATACTCATCGCCGTCAAAAATGTCCTCCTCGTCAAATTAGCTGTTGTCTTCATACGTTGTTTTCGTTTTTAGTTAGTAGTAAATATTCAGCAAGTCAATCTACGGTCACGGATTGCGGTTTTGCCCCTGCATTGGCGATTACCGCACGCGCACTTCGCTTCGTATCGGTATTGGTTATGCGGATTGATTTGCTTCTTTCGCCCTGCACATGCAACAAGGCCGTTGCGCCCGCGTCATGGTCCAAGCCATCAATGGTCACCCGCTCGGTGTTGTAGAGGTAGGCGATGGGTTTCCCGGCTGGGATGCGCAACCGAATGTTCCGCAACACAATGTCCGTCGATTCTTGGATGTCGACACCCTCGTCGGCACGGGCCTGGAAATCCGTGATTTCAATGTGCTTGAAACTCATCTCTGGCAGGCCACGGATGAAAATACCCTTGGCAGCCCCATCGCATACCACGTTGCTGATGTGGAAATTTCGGAACTGCGGGGTTCCCTCGGTGACGGGCTCCGTCTGCATCGCGGGAGGTTCGCGCGTTTCACCGGCCAGCACAACGGGATCTTTGGCTTGGTAGTACATATCAAACAAGATGGCTTCACCCGGTATATCCTTCATGTAGATATCCGATATATGCACATGCTCGACGATGCCGCCCCGGCCCCGTTGCGTCTTGAAGCGAAGACCGATATCCGTCCCGATAAACGTACAATTGGAGACGTAAAGATTTCGCGCACCGCCACTCATCTCGCTACCCACCACAAATCCGCCATGTGCGTGGTACACCACGCAATTCCTGACCCACAGATTCTCGGTGGGCATGGCCATCTTCCTCCCATACTCATTCTTTCCGCTTTTTACGCAGATGGCATCGTCGCCCACATCGAAAAAACTATCCTCCACTAACACATTCTGGCACGACTCGATATCCAATCCATCGCCATTCTGCGAATACCAGGGGTTGCGCACGATGATGTTCCTTACGGTAATGTCTCTGCTCATCAAGGGGTGGATGTTCCATGCCCCCGAATTCTGGAAGGTTACCCCCTCCAAAAGGATACGTTCACAACGTTCAAGTACGACCAAATCCGGGCGCAAAAAATCCTTGATTCCCTCAAAGAAAGCAGCATCTTTCTCCGGCGACAGTGCGCCCGCATCCGTGAAATCGCGTCCCCTCATGGCGCTTGCGGAAGGATACCACTCTTTGCCATCAGGGGTAACGACACCTCCTGATGCAACCAGTTTGTTCCACTGGGATTCCGTTAATTTCGATTTTTTCGCGAATCGGAATGCATCGCCGTTGCCGTCGATGACCCCCTGGCCGGTAATCGCGATATTCCGCTGGCCCTCGGCGCGGATCGGCGACTGCATGCGCATTTGCCTCAGGCCTTCCCAGCCTGTCTCGACCAGCGGATAAAGCGAAAAATCACGACTGAAATGCAGCGTCGCATTTCGCTGCAAATGCAGGTTGACGTTATTTTTCAGCACCAGCGGACCAGTGAACCAAACCCCGGTCGGCACGAGGACCACGCCGCCGCCCTGTTTACTGCATTCATCGATCGCCTGCTGGATCGCGGCTGTGCTTAACACCCCGACCCGATCCGTCGCGCCGCTTTTGCGGATATCAAACGTATCCGGTTTGAATGTCGGCAGCGGAATCGATGGTTCTGGGAGCTGCCCCCACGACAGGCAATACGATGCAACCAGCAGGCAACCTAAAACAAGTAACGCTCTCCTATCTTTCATGGTTATCTCCTTGACATTTAAATGATGAATCCTTACCGATTAAAATAGGGCAACAGCCCGGGCACTTCGCGCTTCAACTCAGCCACGGCTAGATCGCAGACCTTAAACGCCCCGGTTCCCGACAAGTGGGTGTTGTCTTCCCTTTCCCCTTTCCACCCTTCATAGTCACCGGGTTCGAAATGAAGGAAAAGCTGGCGGGATCCCAATGGTCCCATCTGCCGAAGTGTTTCAGCGGTTCGGCCGTGCAATTCCAACAATGGAACGGACAATTCGGCCGCCACTTCACGCGTTACGCGGGGATAGTCACCGTGCGTGTCTATCAAGTTACCCCGTTGGTCGAATCGCCGCCGCACGATTGGCGTACACAATATCGGGACGGCTCCCAGCGCCTTGGCTTCCAGCACATATTGCGCGAGGTTGCGCCTGAAGTCTGTTTCGGCCGGGGCGTACCTGTGCGCTTCGGCTTTGGCATCGTTGTGCCCGAACTGGATGATCAGGTAGTTTCCTTTCCGCAACTGGTGTTTCACCGTTTGCCAATGCCCCTCGTCCCTGAAACTCTTCGTGCTCCGTCCCCCAAGCGCATGGTTCTTCACCCGTACCCCTTCTTTGAAATAAAGCGGGAACACCTGGCCCCAACCCTTCCTTGGATTGCTACCAGAATAGGATTTGTTTTCCATGGTCGAGTCGCCGATCATGAAAATGACGATTTCCGCATCGTTGCCGAGCGGGGGCTTGGCACCCGTAGACAACATCAAAAGTATGATAAGTACTGCCTTCGCCATATGCATCCTCAAGAACGCTTTACCACGTGCACCAACTTATTGGGCGATGGCGTCCTTTTACGGCTTATCCGTTTCCTAATGGTTTCTGGCAACCTTTCCGCCTCGATTCCGGTGCCGGTGATGTCAATGGTACCTTTCATCGTTTCGAACCCCTTTCCCTCCGGAAGGCTGACCATATCGGTGTTACCGATCAACCGCAATTGATACCTGATCCGATTGTCGGCAAATCCTTCGGGCAACGCACGCAACCCGCAAAATGAAAAATCGCATATCCGGAGGCTCGCAAGGTTCACGATGCTTTCGGGCAGCACGTTGATCGGATTGTTGGCCACGTTTAAGTGAATGATGTGTTTCGCGTTACCGATTTCTTGTGGAATCGACCGAACGCGATTTTGTTTGATTTCGAATTTCCGCAACTTTCTCACCGAGAAAATCTCCGGCGAAATATGGTCTATGCGGTTTCGGGTGAAGTAAACGCCATTCAAATCAGCGATTTGACCGAATGCTGCCGGTATCCTGCGAATCTTGTTGTCATTGAAATAAAAGAATGTCACGTTGCCTAGCGACCCGACTTCCGCGGGCACTTCCGTTATTCGGTTTTTATTCAGGAATACCTGTAGGCTCGGCACATCGGTTATGGGCACATCTCGGCCTTGATAGCGAACGATTAACCTGCTGATTCCATTGATATCAGTAAGCTGCTGCCCCGAGAGCGGCAGCACGTTCACCCCTGTTTTGAAATTATTCGTTTGATCATAACTTTTTAACGGAATATGGGCACCTTCGTAAACCGTGTAAACTTCCAGCCGCTTGCTGGCAGCCAAATCCATCAGCGTAATCCCGTCGCTCAATCCTTTCGCCGAAACCGTGTGAAACACTGTTGCATAACCCAACATGAACAATACAATCCGCATCATCAACATCTTTTTCGTTATATTCCCGTCTCCAAAATAAAAATCTGCCTATTTCCCGTATCTGGATCGACCGCATCGACACAAACCATACTGTTATCGTCACTGAAACGCGGATGCAGGTCGCAGCGGGCATCGCCTTTCAGGAATCGTTCCTCGAGCAGCTGCATCGTAGCCAATTTCCGGTGCTCACCCGTCTCCATGTCATACAACCAAACCGAGTTCGTGAAATCGACCATGTCTTTGCTCCCGTCTGTCAGTAGCCACTTTCCATCCAAGCTAAATGAACAATGGCCGTCCCATTGGAATGGCGCTACACCTTTGAATTGCACCGTGCCTGCCGTATCGGTAAAAAATGCATGGCTGCGACGGTCTTGGAGATAATTGAAGGTAGCCACCAAATCCCGATCGTTACGCCAGCCGAAATGGGATACACTCGATCCGTAGGGAATGAGCTTCCTCATCTCGCTGCCATCGACACCAACGGTATACAGCCCCGTTTCGAGTTTGGACGCATCGCTGTTCCAGGTCCTCGGCAAAAACAAGAACCGTGTACCGTCACGGTTGATATCGGCGTGTTCCACCCACATGTGCCGGTCGGCAATCTCGGGATGGTACGTCCTGATATCGTCGGCCATCTGCTTGTAAGATACTGCCAATGCCTTCTTTCCGGTCAACAAATCGATCGTAAAAATCCCGTCGTCTTCGGGATGGGCCACGTCCGGATTGGGATCGCTAGTCCCGCCGTAGCTTACCACCTTACGGAGCCTACTTATCCGGCCATAGTTCATGTGCACAGCGAGCTTGCCGTCTTTGGATAAACCGCTGATGGTATCCGCGATGATTGTTCGGTTGCCCGTATTGATGTCGATCCGCACCGATGCCAAACGGCCATCCACGACATCATTGAAATAAAACTCATCATTGGGCTTCAGCGGATTCCAATGCAGCATACAACCCTGTTGCATGTTCCAGGCATTGGTTTCGGTTATCCGATTGAATACGCCGGTCTTCATATCGACCAAGCCAATCACCGCCTGCTCACCCGCACGGGGCAATCGGTCGTTAAAGGGCACCTCCAAACTCAGCACATGCGTTTTGTCGCGGTTCCAGGGATTGATGCCGTAGTACCCAAAGAAATGATTTTTACTACCCGACGTCAACATCCGGACACCATGCGGCCGCTGATCCCGTCCATGCCGACTACCGCAGCCCGCGGCCAACGACAAGCCTACGATGGCTGATTTCGCCAAGAAAGACCTTCTGTCCATTTTTACTTTGCTATCCTATGTATTGTTAAATCTGACCCGGCCTGCCAAAACCCGCGCTCGCGTCGTCCAGGACCAACACCCAATCTTCTGTCGATTGTTCTTCAGGCGGATTAAAGGTATGGGCACCTTTCCGTTGGATTTTACCTTCCTTATGCGCACGTCCGGTCCTTGGATTGTACCACCAGGCCTGCAGCGTCTCGCCGCGCAGCAATGTGGTGTTCACGGTGACGGGCCTTATTCCCGGAAGATACAGCATGGCATAGCTGCCATACTTGCAACGGGTAGCGCTTACGTGCAACGGATCCTCAAGGTTATCGCCCAACACCAGCTCTTGATCCGGTATGCGATCGAGAAACGGCCTGGAGAGCAGCAGATTCTTCACATGTTGCATGTGCTGCGCCCCAGGCAGGTCGAGTGATTCTTTCCACGTCCGGAGCGGACCGTGCATGGGTTCGCGGCCGGGCAGGTACATCTGCCAGACCGCTGCGCAACCGTACGTATGGCCGAATCCACCATAAAAAACCCCCCAATATGCTTTTTTCCTGATGTCCAACGCATTGGCATAACCATGTTCTTTGGCATTGAAACACACCGGATGTTCCTCGTAGGTCGGCTCGGCGTCCATCGTGGGTTTTACGGGAGTGAGCTTGTAATCATAAGCTAATTTCTTGTATGAATTTCCGTCGCGGCAATGCCCGGTTTGGTGCATGTTGAAATCCAGCCAATCATCCTGATGGAACCATTTGGAAGAACCACCCGGCTTGGTCGGTTGCGGGTGGAACGACATCAGGGCATTGTCCTGTCCGCCCACGCCGGCCGCAATCCCGGCTGCCATGCTACGCCACACGGCCTGATGTTCGTCATTGTGCGGATTCCGGTCACCACCAAGGATCCAGATGACATTCCATGCGTCCTTATAGCGATTTCCCAAGAATTCGCCGAACACCTTCGCGTTCCCCGGCGTAAATATCTCCGGTCCAACACCCCATCCAAGCTTCATCAGTTTATCGCCCCATGTGGGCAACAAGCCAATGTACATACCGCGTTCCGCGGCTTCATCGATCATCCAATCGACATACCGGAAATACGCTTCGTTGGGTTTGGTGGGATCGTCATCGATGAGCGGCACGTCGCCTAATGAGTTGGGGGTATGCAACCCGTCCAGCTCAGCCAGCACCACCGCTTGGATGACATTGAACCCCTTTTCCTTCCGGTTATCGAGATACATGGCGGCTTCTTCTTTGGTTGTCCGGTGAAAAAGCTCCCAAGCGGTATCACCCAAATAAAAGAATGGCTTTTCATCCTGCGTGACCAAGAAACGCCCATTGGCCGACACGCGCAGTCGCCTATCGTCCGCTTTCCGATCCATGCCGAGCGTGAGTGCCAACACCGCGGCCGCACAAACGATACCTCCGATTTTCCTTATTGATTCCATAAATCAGTTGTTAGCTATTTTTTCTCCATCAAGATACGGAAGCCGTATTTCACGTCGCGCGAGTAGTCGTAACGAAAGGCCGAACGCATCAACGCCTTGGCGCTCCCATAGTTCCCCCCGCGCATGATCTTCCTGTACAATCCATCAAAACTCCGTAAACTGTTTTCCTGCGATGGGCCCGTCGGATCCGTGATCGGTCCTGCTTCGTAATCCCCTTTCCAATCCAGGCACCACTCAAATTGATTGCCGGGCATATTGAAAAGCCCCCAGGGATTGGGTCTACCCTCACCCACCGGCCGCAATCGAATGGGTTGCGCCGCATCCCCCGTTTTGAAATTCGCATATTCCAACGAGATATCATTTCCGGTAAAATAAGGCGTAGTCGTACCCGCACGACAAGCGTATTCCCACTCGGCCTCCGTGGGCAGCCGGAATTTCCGGCCGGTCTTATCGCTCAACACCTCGCATATCCATTCGGCATCAAACCAACTCACCGTAGCGGGCAAGTCATTGTCGGCGAAACCGGCCATACCGGTGAGTTGCCTCAGCAACATGTTAGACGTCTCTACGGTAGCCAAATAATACGGCTTGGAAATGGTGACCTCCCTCGCTGTCTCCCATTCCTCGCGACCGTCTTCGCTTTTCGGAGACCCCATGCGGAACGTACCCGCCTCGATATGATTGAGCTGCAGTACCGCATTTCCATCCACGGCCAAAGCCATGTTGCCATCGGCCAGTTCCTTGACCTCGGCACGGTAGTCTGGCACTTTCCGATTCATGCGCTCTTCATGCTCCAACTGCAGGCGCCGCTTCACCATGACGATATCCTGTTCGTACAACGCGTCTTTTTGGGCCAGTACCCGCACCAGATCGCGGTAAGCGACCGCGTGGCTTTCTGCCGCATTTGGAGACGTGCCGTTCAACCACTCTTCCAGATTGGTGTAGCCATCGCCATCGTTGTCCAGCGCCTGGTCGCTGCCATCTTCCGGGTCCAACCCGTACATCCGCTCCCACTCGTCAGGCATCCCGTCACGGTCGGTATCGACCGGTGGCAGGCCCACAGCATAATCTGGCCATCCGCCCACATCATGTTGGGAGTTGATGATGCCGCCGGTTCCGTTACGGACATCGTTTACGATACGCGTGTCTATCGGATCGCGTTTCGGCAATGTGGCCCCAACTTGACCGAGGATATCCTGTAGCACCTGGTCAGGCGCTTTTTGTTGGAACGCCAGCATCGGGTATGGGGTTTCGACCATCACCTGCTCCCGCAGGCTGTCGGTCGCCATCAGCAATAGGGAATTATCGGTCAATCCCGGGTCATTTGCCGTGTGGTGATTATCGGCGATGTAGATATTCGTATAATGGTTCTTGGGTTCAAAGGCAAAATGCCGCGATTTGTCGTTGGTGGAGGGTCCCGGTTTGATGTAGTTGTTGATGTAGTTTACCCGGGCTTGCCCGGGCGTGGACGTATAGCCCGGCAAATCACCCCAGTCATAGATGACATTATTACGGATTTCCACGATTGCCCCGGGTTCCTCGCCCTTATTCTGGATCAACGGGTTCCTCGAATTGTTATGGGCATACAGGTTATTGAGCAACGAGATCGCCCCGGTCTTCCCTTCGATGATGGAGCCCATGCTATGTGGCCCTTTGGGGTGGAAGGAATGCAGGAGCCCTTCAGAAATGATACACCATTGGATGGTCACCAACTCACTGTACGAAGACAAGACCTCATCTGTACTCCAACTGGCCGAACAATGATCTAAAATGACATTATTACCGAAATTGATGGAAATGGCATCCAGTTCCTGTCGCTGATCTTCGCCCAGGCGCGACCGGATATGCCTAACGATTACTTCATCCGCCTCGATTACCAACGAAAAGTCCTTCAGGCAAATCCCATCTCCGGGTGCGGTCTGCCCAGCAATGGTCAAATACGGATTGGAGACCAAGAGTATCCTTTTCAATGCAATCATCCCACCCGTCTCGAACACCACGGTCCTCGGTCCCGTGGCCTCGACCGCCTGCCGCAGGCTCCCCTCGATCACGGGTTCATCGACATCGTAGTCTTCCAGATTGGTGACGATATACACGTCGCCGCCGCGCCCGCCCTGCGTGAACGCGCCGAACCCTTCGGCACCGGGGAAAGCGGGAGGGCGACTTTCCGTATCGGATTGCCTGCAACTTATGTATGTGAATGCGACCAGCAGCAACAGCTTTGCGAACTTCATCTTCAATTGGGGGTATAAGTTTATAACTCCGTTGAGCAATGATAGACAGATAAAACAGCAATAGGAAAGATTCGACGGACAAAAAGTACGCAATCGTTTCCGGCAACGTTTTCGCTAACCGAACAACGGCTCGCCAAGCGACGCGCTGTCGGAAGCAACCAAGGCGATACCGAAGGGCGATAGCGCCAACGTCGCGCACCCATCCCGCACGTGCAAATGGCCCGGATCCCCAGCCCAGAATGCAGCCAACCAATCGGCGTCAAACGGCCGATCGGCGTCCAGGTATTTCACGTACGCGAGCCCGGCACCGTTTTCCAGCTTGACGGGATAGGTCCTATCGGTGTGATTGGCCACCATGAGCCAACGTTGCTTACCCATTGAGAAGGCCAACGTCGAAAAACGCAAGGGTTCGCCTCCCGTAGCGGGCAGTACCCTCGCCGCCTTCGGTATCCTGCCGAGGAATCCGAAAATGGCCAACACCGGAAAATCAGCGGGATAGTCTGGGAAAAGGAGATGCCTTTTCCAATCATCGGGAAAAAACAGTCCCCGTTCGCCCATGGCTTCGTAGTAGCAGGCACCAAAGGCACCCGTTTCGGCCAATGCCGCGATGCTGCCTACCGTCCATCCTGCGGCGAAAAACGATCCCTGTCGGCTATCCAGCTGTTCGGGAAGTTGGTCTGGCAGCGGTGGGCCGGCTGCAGTCGCGTTTGGGTTGAAACGGGGCTTCAGGGTCAGGGGCGACACGAAAACGCACTTGCCGGGATACAGTCGTTGCGCAGACTGCACCACCTCGCGTTGGGCCTCCAACGTCTCCACCAACGATGCGTCATCGCATGCATGCACCTGCGGGTTGATACTGAAACCCACGAAATCGAACCCAGCCGCATTCGGCCGCATGCGATTCAATTCGGCGAAATAGGCGTCCGTGCCCACACCCAGCAACGCATCGGGCAACCGTTCACGCAGGTGCGGCAACCAGGTGCGCCCCGTTTCTTCCAACGTGGCCTTATGGCCGGCCGTCAACAGCAGCACGTACCCAATCCGACCGGTATGTGCCGATACCCAATCGAGGAAGCCGGCGTCGACCGAATCGCCAGCAAAGAGCGCGACAAACAGCCTTGTATGCAGTGTAACGCACTCCCGTAGGGCCGCTTCCAGGATCGCATACCGATCGCTGTCGCGCAAGTCGATCGCAATCCGCAGGTGATCCAGTTTCAACGCGCCGATTCTTTTCCGGGCAACATCATTTCGCAAATGGGGGATGTCGCCAAGGTCCACGCCAAGCCGGATCATCGGCAAAACGGACGACTCAGCCAACGATACCGTCGGATCTCCGAATCCCACCCCGATGGCATCGCAGGTATTCCCAGTCGAAAAATAGACCGATTGGCGCACTTCTTGCCCCTTCGCCACGCGTGCCGGAAAAGGCAGTCCAAGCGGCGTACAATAGGTTTTATAGGATGCATCCGTCCAATTGCGCTGATCCTCGGTCTCGAACACATCCCCCTCCATTTCCAGGTCGACCCCGGTTCCGCTCACCGTGCGCCAATGCATCCGTTGTACCTGCATAAAGGGCTGATGGGGGCTGATATCAACGGGAAAATCCGCGACGTATCCATTGCCAGTGGGTTCGGTGATTTCGCAAGCAATCCCCTTGCACCCCTTGATGGGGTGCAATATGCAAAAACCGATGCGGTTCTTCAGAAAAGGCCGACCGGCTGCCCCGACGAAATGAAAGCCAATCTTGCCATCGGGTGTCCCGACGATATGGTATGTGGCGTCGAAAACGATCCCCCCCTTCCTGAACGTCGCGGCTACCCGTATCTCAAAATCGCGATTGCCTATATGCTGGTTGACGATATGCAGCGTCGGCTGCACGGTATCCCAATTCCGGTCGCGTACCGCGATGTAAATCATGCGGAGCAACTCTTCGTCGCCGCGCCTGATGTACCGCAGCGCGCCATCGGCATACACCAATTGCAGCGGCCCCGCCCGCAATGCGGTAGCCGTTCGGGCAGGGGTTTCCGCTCCACGGTGCATCAAGTTCACGAATGCTTCGTTCCGCATCAGCTACCGGTTTAGGTAATAGCCCGAATCTGTTCCCGTACGGATCCTGGTTCGAAGACCTTTTTCCAATCGTCCCTGAAAATCATCGGTTTCCCGATCGCGATTGCCTTGCTACAGGCATCGGAGAACACGCCGTCTATTTCGTCGAACAATACCGCGGCCATGATGTTGAGGTGCCCGAGGAAAAAATCCCGCGCCGCGTCCCGTGGCACGCCCTGCTGTACCACTTCGTCGAGCGCCTCTTTCATCATGGCGAGGCAGCTTCCCGTGAACGTTTCGGACAATGCCGGTTCCAGCAACCCCATCTGTTCGATGGTGATGCGGTGCGACCTGGAGATCGGCGCATAGATTTCCATGGCCAGGCGTTCGCCCCGGAGATAGTCGATGTCAGGCCCCTGTATCAGCGCACAGACGATGGCCTGTTTGGCCGATATCCCGCCGAAATAATCGAAATGATCCTCGTGTCGGTACTCGTAGTTGAATATGGAGGGATGCGCCGGATGGGCGGCGAAATAACCCACATCCGATCGCGCGGGCAGTGCACCAGCCAATGGAGCCGCGGGATCCAGGCATACCGCCAATGCACCCGGCTTCAGCATCGGTACCAATTGGGTCGCGACCGCCTTTATGGCCACATCCGGCACAGCCAGGATCAAGACGTCGGCGCGAGGGACCGCCGCCTTCACCTCAGAGACCTCCACCCCTTTCTCGAGCAAGCGCTGCCTACCCACCTCGCTCACTTCCAGGTATTCAGTTTCGTACAGCTGCGAGCTTTTCAGTTTGTCGGTGATTCGGCAACCCATTTTGCCCCCGGCACCGACCAATACAACTTTTTCCTTCATGATAATCGTTTTTAGTTCAAAATCCTATTCCGCTTGCAAGAAATGATCGATGTTCGAATCATCTATTTCCAACAGCCCGGTATTGACGTGATGCGGTATCGGCACGATGCCCGCCGTGCGGTCGTCGGCAGACAACGCGTTGATCCCATGCACCATATCGAACAGGAATTGTGCGCCGTACCACGTGAACAGCTCGCGCTTCTGACCGACGAGGTGCTGAATCACGCCGTCCTTGAGCAGCTTGAGGTGTTCGGTCTCCCAGTCCACGGCCGTCACCTTCACCTTTCCCGTCCGTCCGGCTTCGCGGATGGCCAATCCGATGCCCGGACCACTCATTGCGTCGAACCCGCATACCCCGGCCAAATCGGGATGCGCGCGCAATAGATCCGACGTGATCCTGGCCGCTTCTTCCACGCTCGCCTTGTCGTCGTAGCGACCGACGAATTCGATGTGGGGATGCCGGTCGAACACGGCCTTCATGCCTTGGTACCCCGCTTCCATGTTCGTCATCCCCAAGATGCCGAGGTAGGCCACCTTCCCTTTGCCACCGATCAGCTTCACCATGGCTTCGCCTTGCAACCGACCGATTTCCCGCCAATCGGTACCCAGGAAGGCATGCCGCCGGCTTCCGGGGATATCGGAATCGTAGACGACCGTTGGGATACCCGCATCCACCGCCTTGTTGATCGCCAACGCCAAACCTGGATCCGTGCCATTGATCAGCAAGCCCGCTGGCCGGGCGGCGATCACCTGTTCGATCACGGCGATCTGGCTGGCCACGTCCCAGTCTGACGGCCCCAATATCGTCGCCTTGACCTGGCGCGCCTCGCCCCAGCGTAGGAAAGCCGCTTGATCGTGGTTCACGTACATCGGGAAGTTGATGGCCGTAGACACCATGATGTATTCTTCGTTGTCATGCCGGTACGCTTTTTGCGTACCCACGGCTTTGGTTTCGCGCGTGGACGGCTGCCGGTTGCCGATCCGATCCGGATTGCACGACCAGCTGACTACGGCCCAGCACATCGATGCCCAAACCAATAGCCGATTAAGATTGCCCATGATAACACCCATTTTGTCGCCTTATTTTTTAATGATGACCTTGGTCAACGATTTTGCAGACTGCTTCTTGAGCGTCAGGTCCAACCAGACCGCCGCAATCAGGATAACTCCAAGGACCACATCCTGCCAATAACCCGATACACGCGCGATGATCAGGACGTTGCTGATAAGTCCCATGAATATGGTGCCCAACAACGCCCCGAGCACCCTTCCTGTCCCACCCAGCAAGCTCGCCCCGCCTAGGATGGCCGCGGTGATTACCCGAAGCTCCATACCGCGTCCGGAAGTTCCCAAAGCGGCCCCCATGCGCGCAGCCAGCAGTACGCCGGCAATGCCGGCCAAAACCGACACCAACACGAACGAGATCAGCTTCAACCGCTTCACGCGGATTCCCGAAAGCATGGCCGCCTTCTCATTGCTCCCGATGAAATAGTATTGCCTAAAGAATACATGCCTTGACACCAACGCGTGCAATAACAATACGATAGCCAGCATGATCCACACTGGCGACTGGAAACCCATCAACTTCGTCTGCCCCAGCACGGTGAAATCCGTGTGGAGGTTCTGTATGCCTGAACCACTCACCATCATCGCCGCACCGCGCACGATGCCCATCATGGCCAGCGTCTGTATCATCGGATTGATGCCCACATAAGCCACCAGGTAACCGTTGACCAACCCAATCACGGCCGCCGTCGCCACCCCTAAGCCTATCGCCGGTAGTGGAAACATACCTTGGTGGTACAGCAGGTAAGCCGTGATGCCCCCACTGAGCGCGACCACCGATCCCACCGACAGATCGAATGCGCCAGAAATCAGCAAGATCATCATCCCGCACGCCACGATCGTCTCGATCGAGATGTTCAAGAACAATTGGGATAGGTTGCCGAACGTCGGGAAAACCGATGGCCAGGCGATGCTGGCAACGATGCAGACCACGACGATGGACAGTGCAATCGTGATTTCCCGATGCTGTAGTAATCTGTTCATATATACGATATCCTTAAACGAGTCCGTTATTCCCCTTTTTCCCTGTTCCGGCGGCATGCGCCATGATATGCTCCTCGGTCGCCTCGCGCCCATCGATCTCGTGCACCAACCTGCCTTCGCGCATCACCAGTATGCGGTCGCTCACGCCCAGCAATTCGGGCAGCTCGGAAGAAATCACCAAGATGGCGCACCCTTCTCCCGCAATCGATTTCAGGAGCGCATGGATCTCGGCCTTGGCACCAACGTCGATCCCATGCGTAGGCTCATCCACGATCAGGATCTTCGGATTCGTCAACAGCCACTTCGCCAAGATGACCTTCTGTTGATTACCCCCGCTCAGCTCACCGATTTCCTGATCGCCACCAACCGCTTTCACGCGTAGCCGGGCCATCATTCGATCGGCAATCCGCTTGGCCAGCGAACGCTGGATGAACCCCTGGCGGGCCACCCCCCGTTGATTGGCAGACAACAGGTTATCCTGGAGCGACATGCCCAAAAATAGCCCGCGTTCCTTGCGCTCTTCGGGTACATACGCGATGCCCTTGCGCATCGCATCCGCGGGATGCGCGCTGTCCGCAAGCATCCCATCGATCCAGACAGTGCCCGATTCGGCACGTTCAACCCCAAAGATGGCGTACGCCAGTTCGGTCCTACCGGCACCTACCAACCCCGCCATACCCACGATTTCTCCCTGTCGCAGCGAGAAACTGACCTCCGAAAACCGCTTGGCTGACAACCCATTCACCTCCAGCACCGTGTTGCCCAGTCGGCGCCGTTCATACGCGCGTTCCGGCAGCGATCGGCCCACCATGCTCCGTACCAACCTGTCTTCGGTCAATCCAGCGATAGGGAACGTGCCGTTCAACCGACCATCCTTCAGCACCGAGACCACATCAGCTATTTCGAAAATCTCGGCCATCCGATGTGAAATATACAGGATGGCCACGCCATCCCGCCTCAATCGCCCGATCAACGCGAACAAGCTTCGTGTCTCCGTCTCGGATATCGACGCTGTAGGCTCGTCCAGGATTAGGATATCGGGTTGTTGCGACAACGCTTTGGCGATCTCGACCATCTGCTGCATACCAGGCGCCAGGTTACGTACCGGTTCGTCGGGTGACAAATCGAGGTTCAGGCGCGTAAGCAAGTCTATGGCATTTCCCCTGAGTATCGCCCTTCGGCGCAACCCCAACCGTGTCGTCGGTTGGTTGCACACATAGATGTTTTCGGCGACACTCAACTGGTTGGCTAGGCTCCGCTCTTGGTATACGATCGAAATGCCCAACGCCTGTGCGTGGCGCGGATCCTTTATCGTCACCGGTATGCCGTTGAGCACAATGCGCCCACCATCGGGACGATAATTGCCCGCCAGAATCTTCATCAGCGTACTCTTGCCTGCCCCGTTTTCGCCACAGATGGCGTGTACGGTACCCGAACAAAAACCCAGGCTCACGCCATCGAGTGCCTTCACGCCGGGAAATGATTTACAGATCCGCTGCAGCGTGAGCACTTCGGTTGTCCTGTCCTTGCTTGTCATAAACGCCCCCTTTATAGATATAGTCGAAATATCGTTCATTGCCATTCTGTCCGCCCTTGAAAGCGATTTCCACGCCATCATAGACCGGATTCTTGGAATGGGCCAGGCACAGCGGCGAGCCCGGCGCGATGGGTACCAAGAATTCGAGCGCATAGATATCCAGTTCACTGGCCACTTGGCCAGCGGTATCCCCTCCTGAAATGACAATGCGCGACCGGCTGTATTTCTTCAGCAACGATTTGAGTATCCGTCCCTGGAGCACGCCCAACGTTACGGGTTCGGTGCCGTTCAGTTGGGCAAGCACGGCCTTTGTTTCCGTAATGGACGGGTCGTCGGGTCCCAACGCCGAGAAGAGTATCAGCTTCTTCGATTTCTGCAGCAGCTTCATCGCTTTCGAGATGATGGATGCATATTCCTCATCGCGCGTCTGCGGATTCATGAGCCGCCGGGCGTCCATGCGCAAGCCGACGAACCCATTCTCGACCGACCATTCGATTTGCTTCTTGGTCATCGGCGAGCAACTGCCCGTCACGACGATAATGCGGTCGGCCTTTCCGGCAGACAGGTTGTTTCCATCCAATTTCGCCTTTCCCGCCCTGACGAAGAACGAGGACAGCGCGTGCTCCACCCCAGATGACCCGACGATCAATTGCCGTGCGGGCTTACTGAACCGTTCAATGACGGCGCCGATGGTCTGGAGATGCCCATCGTGTAGCACGTCGAAGAGCACGATGGGCGGTTCCTCTTGCCTGGTGGCACCGGCTACCAGCTTCTCCCGCTCGGCGGCGGTCGCTTCCAGCGCGAACACATCGACCAATTTCACTTCCCGGTCGGTCTGTTGCGCGAGGTGAAGCCGCAGGTCGCTTTCGTTCATCGGTGTCACCGGATGCTTGGACATGGTGGGATGCCGATCCAGCCGGTAGGTCACCCCATCGGCGCGCGCGAATAAGTTGCCGAACAGGCAAAACCGGTTCAAGTCGGGCGCGCCCACCAACAACGGCACCCATGCGGTGGGAAACGCTTGTAGCGCGATTTCCGTCGCGTAACCGACGCTGCCGATACCCGGCGAGGAATCAAATGTAGAACAGATCTTGTAGTGGAAAAACCGCGTAGGTATCCGGCTGATCTTGCCGAAGATATCCGGTAGCTTCTTGCGCATCTGCACCGGATTCATCGTCCTGCTTACACCGGCCACGCCGAATGCCTCCAACGCCTTATCGCCGTTGAACATGTCGCTTTTCAACCGGAACGCCGAAAGTTCCTGTGCCGTCGGCACGTTCAGGAAAAGCGCGGCGGGCACCCCGTTAAGCGCCAAGGCTTCCAAGACATCGGCAGATCCCGTAAAATCATCCCCATAATAAGTCAATAACATTTCGCTATCCATCCGTTTATATTCAATAGTCTTCATCCAAACTTTGCTATCGCCTGTTGCAAATCAACATGTGTTTGCGCATACTCGGCCAACCCGATGCCACCCAACGCCGCTTCCCACCCCTGCTTCACGCTACGGATACCCGCCCCTACACCCTGTGGATGCGCCATGATCCCCCCGCCGCAGAGGTACATCAGGTCAACGGAGCCGACCGCGCGGTAGGTATCCACGGCTTGGCCAGCCCATTGCCCGGACGAAACCACGGGCATGGCACCATATCCCCCCAGCAACGGGGTTAGGCACGCCTTTATCGATCGTATTACGGAATCATCAGGTTCGCAAAACTTGTTCCGCAGACCATTGGTATGCAAATGATCCACACCGATCAGCCGCCATATCTTCTGGTAGGCATTGAAATCGATGCCCAAACATTCGCTCCTGCTCAGCGCGCCCCAAAAATTACGATGCCCATGGATGGGGAGCTGGCTGTGTTTCCGCAGGAAGGCCACCCCGGCAATCCCTACGTGGTTGATGCTGGCCATCACGCAAGTGCCCCCCGCGGCCAGGACGGTATCGTGGCGCCTGCGCATGTCGTCGACATCGCCGCTCACGTTGAAGGCGAACATCGGCTTCTTCCCTGTCCGGTCCGCGAACCTGTTGATGACGCCCATGACCTGCTCCACGCGCCGATTGAAGGGCGAGGACGGCGAGTCGCCCATCAGTTCATCGTCCTTGATGAAATCGATGCCCGCCTCGCAAAGCTGCCTTACCTGCCGTGCGGTGTCTTCGGGCGTCAATCCCACGCTCGGTTTGATGATCGTACCGATGATCGGCCGATCGTATACACCGGTCAGCACACGCGTGCCACCGATGCCGAATGCAGGCCCGCTGCATTGACGATAGCGATCCGGCACCTCGATATCCAGGAGCTTCATGCCCGAGAACGCGCTGAGTTCGTATAGGTTTCCCGCCACGGTCGCCATCAGGTTCGGGATGTTCACCCCCACATTGGCCAATGGCCAGGCCAGGTCGACCACCGCGCGCTTGATTGGCCCGTGTTTGCCGCTCGTGCGCGCCCCGGACAAGGCAGGCCGGGCCACCACACCAACTTCTTCGACGGCCGTCACGTGCGCGGCGGCGCGTTCCCGCAGTTCGTCGGTTTCGCCCGGCACACGCACAAAGGTGCCGCATGACTGTTCTCCAGCCATCATCGCCGCCGCTTCGTGGAGCGGAAAATCCGTTTCTATCAGGTATCTTGCCTTTATCGTTTCCATATTCAATATCGTATTACATGACCGTTCGAAGCCGATTCGTAGGCATCGTACACCAGTCTCATGGTCTTCAGGTTGTCCGACGCATCGGTTTCCGCCTTCCCCTTTCCAAGCAGCGCATCCCGGAAGTCGCGGTTGATGTCTACGATGGAGGCGTGTACCAACGCGTATGCCGGATCGGCCCACGGATATACCTTGGGATCGACCCGCTCGACGACCGTGCCCGTTTTGGTGGTCAATTTGACGATGTGACCAGCAGCTACTTCCACGGTACCCAACGTCCCTTCGATGCGCACCAGCGTCTGCGGGAAGAGCTCCTCCTCCCGTAGGGAAGCATAGGACAGTTCGACGTGGCAATGTGCACCGCTTTGCATGGTCAGCAAGATGTTAGCCACGTCCTCTCCGTTGATGCACGGATTCACGGTCTTCGTGAGGCAATAGATGCTCGCTGCGTCGCCCAGCAAGAACCGAACGATATCCAGCACATGCGATCCGACATCCATCAGGATGAACCGCTCGAGCGTTGCCAGGAACGGCTGGTTTTCGAAGACCGGAAAGTTCGAGCAAAACGAGACACGGGCCTTGAAAACCTTCCCAATCAGGCCTTCGTCGAGTATGGCCTTCAACCGCCTTATGGGGGCCTGCCAGCGGAAGTTTTCATGGATGAAAAAAGGGACACCCATCGCTTCGCTCCGGCGCACCATCGCACTCGCCGTGGCAAAATCAGGTGCCATCGGCTTCTGGCAGATCACGGGGATTCCCCGGGCGATCGCCCCGTCCACGAAGAAGGCATGCGTGTCCACGTCGGTGATTACATCGACAAAATCGATTCGTTCACTTTCGAAAAGCGACACGACGTCGTCGTATACCCCGGGAATCCCGAATCTGGTGGCCACCGTCCGCGCTTTGTCGATGGTTCGGTTATAGACCGCGACCAACTTTACGCCCGCTAACTCCTGCCATGCAGCGATCTGGAACTGCGACCAGAAACCGCAACCGATGATCGCCCCTTTCAAGCTTCCGTTTCGTTCCTCCATCTTTTTTCGTTCAACGCAATCGTTCAAAATAAAACACTCCCTTCTTGTTGGCCACCACGATGTCCAACAGCCCATCCGCATTTACATCCTCGACCAATACCTGCAACCCCACACCCGAATCATCGTCTATCTCGTGGGCAACCCAAGTTGGTTCCCCGTCGGCCGGTTCGCGTGCAAACCAATACAGCACGGCCGGTTCGTCTTCGCCCGGATCCAGGCCGTTGTGCGCATAATACCGCTTACCCGTGACCAAATCCAGATCCCCGTCTCCATCCAAGTCGACCAATTCAAGGGCATGCGTCTGCGAAAAAGCGCGGCTGATCTCGTGCCGCTTCCAAACGGCATGACCTTTGGAATCCAAGGACTGTTCGTACCACCACACGCCATAACCGTGCGGTGAGGAAGCGACCACGTCCATCAATCCATCCCCGTTCACGTCATGCGCATGCAGCTGCGCGGCATCACCGCCCCAGTCGGCCGGGTGGAATACCCAATCGGAAACGCTGGGGTCGGTCGGTGCCTCCCACCATCCTGCCGTGATCAATATGTCCTTGCGGCCATCGCCATTCATGTCGCCATGGCCCAGGCCGTGCGTGAAGCGATGGGTACCGCGCTTTTTCTCGCGACTGATGAGATGTTTGTCCCATACCGTGCTCCCCTTCCGTGCCGGCGCACGCAGCCAAATCACTTCCCGCGTGAGCGGGTCGTTGCCCAACAGGTCCGGCCGCCCATCGCCGTCGATATCCACGAAGAGCGGGGTTTCATTGCCCAACGACGGATAAATCGGGTGTTCGTGCCAATACCCGCCCATCCTGCCCGGATTTTCGTACCATACCACCGGATCGCCGGGGATGCCGATCCGGATTACGTCTGTCCAGCCATCGTGGTTAACATCCAATGCGTAATGCAAAAACGAGTCGCTGTATCCCTTATCGTATTCAAAAACCTGGGGATGCTTGATTTCGTGTGCCGTCCAGTCGGGCGCGCGGAACCAGTAGGCACCGGCGATGATATCCAGCCTTCCATCATTGTCGATATCCCCGATGGCAGCCCCTTCTGCGATAAATGATTCAGTCAGGACGTGCTTCCTGAACCCGACGGCCGCACGGTCGGATTCGCTTCCGAACGCAACTTGCCCGCGGCACGGCTGCATAAGTGCCGACGGCAATAACAATAGCAACATCAAAAACAACTTTCGGCCTTTCATCAGCTATTCCTATTTTTCGTCCAACAAATACGCCAACAAGGCATTAAACTCCGATTGCGTCAACGCTGTCCCGAATCGATCGGGCATCAAGGTGAAGCGGGATGGTTCCTGCAGGGCGATGTCGGCTTTCCGCACCCTAAATTCCTCGCCGACTACATTGGCGAACACCCGAACATCGCCGTCGTCGCGCCTGAACAATCCGGTATGTTGCTTACCGTCCTTCGTTTGGATGGTGTACGTACGGAACGCTTCGGAAATATTCCGGTTGGGGTCGAGTATTTTCTCGGCAAGTGCCTTGCTGCCCCAGTTCCCGATTCCGGTCAACTGCGGCCCGATGGTTCCCCCCGCATCGCCCAACCGGTGGCAAGCCGCGCAATGCATCGCGAAAAGCGTCCTCCCCTCGGCGATGGTGCTTGCCGATGGATCGTATGCAGCCAGACGATTATCGATTAACCTGTCCTTTTCTTCGCTGATCGGCGGTAAGGCCGAAACGATTTCCTGGTATGACCGCCGTTGCGCGGCGGTACTGTTCAACAAAAACCCTTCTTCCACGCTGGGCCCCACCAACACCCTGGCGGTCAGTTCTCCCGCCTTAACCTTATCCAGGATGATGTCCTTGCCTTCGGTGCTGGCTGCCAAGATCACGATTACATCGCGTTGCAATTCAGGCGGTATATCCCGCAATTCTGCGAGCGCATTTCGAACCGGTGGGCCCGGAAATCCGGCCAGCATGCTCAGCATCCGTTGGCCTAGTTCGATGGGAATCCCATCGGCCGTGACCGTTCCCACCACCAACGCGGCATGCCGCGCTTCCGAGAGTTGCAACAGGGATTTTCCCGCAGCCAATTTCTGTCTTCTCTTCCTTGTCTCTTGAAAATAGTCAAGCAGTTTATGCTCCAGCCCCACAAGCTGATGTTGTCCCACCAAGTAGCTGGAGAAATGCAGTAAATCGTCCGCCGACTTGCTGCTTCCGGGTTTTTGCCGTTCGAATATCGCGCTAGCCAGCCAATCGGCCCATCGGTTCAGGTATCGATGCCCGGACGAACCCCGGCGTGCGAAACCCGCTTCAATGGCGTAGTACATCCGTTGGCCAGCGGAAACTGACTTTCCGCTACGTTGGATCAGGTTGTCCACCAAAGCGCCCATCCTGGCCTCGGGCAGGAAACGGATCGCGTGCGGGATCATCAATTCCAACTCAGCCGTATCCAGTTTCTCCGCCAGGATGTAATCGGCCAGGAAACCGGAAGACGATGCATTGCCGACGCCAATCATCGCCTTGGCCAACATGCGTTTCTCGGGCAAGGTCCATGGCTGCCTGGCCGCATCGCGGAATACGGCGTCGACTTTGAGCGTGTTGCAAAGTGCCAGGTAAGCGGTATAGTGCAGATGGGTGTCGTTGCCCGCGATACCGGGGATGAAGCCCAACAACCGGGCGACGGCGTCGGGGTCGCCCGTCGCAGCCAAAGCTTCCACAGCCGCACGCCGTACGTGGATGTCGGCATCGTCCAGCCCCTCGTTGATGTTGGCCTTGAACCGACTCCCTCGCGGCGCCGACTCCTTGATCGCCCGCATGGCGTGCAAGCGGATGAACGGATCGTCGTGCGCACAGGATTCGACAAGCATGTCGTCGCGAAGGGCCCCTAGCCGGTGCAGCACCCAAAGGCCGTGCACGTGCTGGTAGGCGTGCGCCTTGCCCGATCGGATCAGCGACTCGATAGGCTCCACCGCCGCCTTTCCGACACGATCGCTCAGCACGTCGGTGATGAGCATGCGTTCTTTCAGGTTTTCCCCTTTCAGCCCATCCAAGAGTGCTTCGACACCGGCATCCGACCACTTCGCTTGTTTCGCTGGATGCCGCTTGGTCCCTGCCCCCCTATAGGTGATCTTCCAGATGCGGCCACGCTGGCGATCGCGGCCTGGGTGATCGAGCGGCACCTCGTAGTGTCCGATGATGCGGTTATAGAAATCGGCCACGTACATCGCGCCATCCGGCCCCAGCTGCACGTCCACGGGCCGGAACCACGGATCGTCTGTCGTCAGGAAATCTGTTTCCTGACGGCCCGCCGGTGAAGCACCTTGCCATTCGACCGCGTAACGGTAAATGCGAGACTTGATCACGTCGCCCACGTAGAAGTTCTTTCGATACGCTTCGGGGAACCGTGAATCGGCATAATAAGCGATTCCGGCCAGCGCGGTGGCCTCCTGTTCGTGCGCCTTCATCTCCGGTGCGTAGCCGATGCCCTCTTCCAGTTTCCCGAAGTGCGGGTAGTGCCCACCGGTTATCAATTGGTACAGCGGTGCGGAATGGCAGTCAACCGAATACAAGTACCCGCGTTCGTCGAAGGCCAGGCCGAACGGGTTGACCCGCCCGAAGGTGATCTGCTGCAATTCGCGCCCATCCACCCGGAAGCGGAACGTATTCCCGGAATTCATGGCCAATTGGCTGGCATCGGCACCCATCACCTCCGACTCGTTGCTGAACCCATGGCAGGCGTACACCCAACCGTCGTATCCTCTCACCAAGCCATTGATCATGCCATGCGTGTCTTTGTATCCGAATGGCCCCACCAGCACCCGCGCCGCGCCGTTGGCCGGCGCCGATCCAGCACCGGATGGGAAATAATTGATGTTCGGGATGCTGAAAGCAATCGCTCCATCCCGGTAAGGCAATACGCCGATCGGGATATTCAAGGTATCGGCCACATCGGTGAACCGGTCGGCACGCCCATCGCCATCGGTATCCTCCAGGATCGTGATGCGATCCCTGCCCGCCCCAGGGCTTGCCGGGAAGGGGTACTCGCGCGAATGGCTCACCCATAGCCGACCGTCGGCATCGAACGCCATGTTGATTGGCTTGGCAATCTGCGGCTCGGAAGCGAACAATTCGATTTCAAACCCCTCTGGCAAGCGGAACCGCTTCTTCGCCTCTCGCGCTTCGAGGGCTTCGCTACTGCGCACATGATCCGCGAACAGGTCGACCGCGGCTTCCTGTTGCTCCCGGCCGGGATTTTGGCAGGCCTGGAGCAAAAGCGCCGTGACCAGCGTACATTTCGAAATGTCGTATCCAATGTTCATATACGTGAATCAATCATTTCCGGGGCAACACGTTCACGATGACCCGTCGGTAAGCCACCAAGGCTGGCACGCCGTCATCCTTTACTTCCAATATCAGGTGTACGGTAGCCGGATGATTCACATCCGGCGCGACGAACCGCACCTGGCCGTCGCCAGCATCCCGAAGCGTTACCGTCGCATCCAACGTTCCGGCTTCGCGGTATTGCCACCATGTAAAATGCAATCGATCCGCATCCGGGTCACGGGTCTGCCGGGCATCCAGCAGCACGCGTTTGCCCGAACGCACCGTGCGATCGCCCAAACCTCCGCGCATGGCAATCACGGGCTTGTGGTTGGCCGCTTCGTACCGTTCGGCCACGCACCAGTCCGCCTTTGCGGCCAGGTCTTGATCGACTTGCGCCATCCATCGGCGTATCGACTGCCCATGCGCTCCCTCATCGGCATCCACATACACGTTCGGCAATTCGGGGTGACGGGCAAAGCGCCCACCCCATCCCCCATACGTTGGATGCTCATGGTTGCGCAATCCATTATCCAGCGCCCACAAGAGCGCCGGCGTATCGCCTTCGCCACATCCCCGGGGCATCAATGCGCCCAACGGGCCATGGCCCTTCGTCACGTGCGCCTCGAAAAACTCGGTGTTGTTGGCTCCCGCCGTCCAGGTACTGTTGAACCCATCGCACCAAATCATCGTCAATCCGGGGTGGTGCCGTTCGATGTAGTTCCCACCGTCGTCCTGGTACCATATCGTGTAAAATGTCGCTTTCGCTATCGCCCGGTCGTAATCGTCGGGATAACGGTTTTTCAGTACGAACAGTGCACGTGATAACGTATTGGCCCCGCCCCATGCCTGGATGTACACCGGTCGGGGATCATCGCGACGCAGCACCTCGACGATGCGATCGGAGCCCGGCGTATCGGGCCAATCATCCGGGAAATACTCGACTTTGTGCCCCGGCTTCTGCTCCCATGTCAGTATCTTTCGCATGTGTCCGTAGTCCTCGTCGCCCACGAAGCTCCTGGCCCGGACGGTATCGGGATGGGGGTATGAAGGGTGGTGTTTCACCAAGTTGGGGTATACCGCGCCATATGCATCGATCTGCAGATCCACCCAGCGTTCGGCACTATGGCCATGCTTCTGGAAACGCGAATTGGTCTGGATGATGGCTTCCAGCTCCACGTGGCAGGTGTTCAGCAGAAAACGCACCATAGACGCACGGTCGTCGCATTCGCCGTCGGTCATGACGATTACCCGGGGCCGACCTTCGTCCTGGCCCCGCTGTGCCGCGGCGACGGCCGCGGGCTGGAGCCACAGGCAACCAACCAGACCGATGCCCCACCAGTGACGCATGTTCATGGCTCTACCGTTACGACAATCCGTTGATACCCCACCAGCGAAGGCACACCGTCGTCCTGCGCTTCCACGATGAGGTGGATGGTCTTCGGTTCGTCTACATCGGGTGCCACGAACGAGACCACCCGCTTATCGTTGTCGCCCAGCCGGACATGCTTTTCGTAGGTACCTACCTCCCGGTATTGCCACCACTTGAACGCCAACGCATCGCCATCGGGGTCGCGGCTTGCCGATGCATCCAACGTCACAGTGTCACCGCTCTTCACGGTGATATCCGTCCCGTTCTTGACGCGTACCTGCGGCTGGTGGTTGGCCCCTTCGTACCGTTCGGCCACGCACCAGTCCATACGCGCCTGGAAATCGGCATTCGAAGCCGCCACCCAACGGCGCATGGCATGGCGCTTATCGCCATTGTCATCGTCATCGACGGCATTCCGGTAGGTATTCGGCGCATTCTTCGTCTTGGTGAACCGTCCGCCCCAACCGCCCCAGGTGGGATGCACATGATTGCGCAGCCCGTTGTCGATGACGTACATGAAAGCCGGTGAATCGCCTTCGCTCACGTAGTCCTGGGGATAAAGCGCACCCAGCGCACCGTGGCCGTTCCTCACTTCATCGCGGATGAAATCGTAGGTATCGGTCTGTACCCGGTAGTTCCATGTACCCGAAAAAGAGGTACAATGGATCATCATCACCCCGGGATGATACTGCTCGATGTAGTTACCGGCATCATCCTGATAAGAGACATTGTAGACCACGATTTTGGCCACGGCCTCATCGTATCGGTCGGGAAATTCCGTCTTGAGCTTATGCAATGTCCTGGACAGGGTGTTTCCACCTCCCCAAGCCTGGATATGGAGTGGGCGGGGGTCATCGTTCAGGAGCAATTCGAGGATCCGTTCGGAACCCGGGGTATCGTCCCAATCATCCGGCAATACCTCCACCGGCCTGCCGGGAACCTGTTCGCGGCTATTCCTGATACCCACCAAGTGGGTGCTGTCCTCGTCGCCGACATAACATAATGCGCGCAATGCATCGGCGGTCGGGAAATCGGAACGATGCTTTACGAGATTCGGATGCACACGCCCGTAGGCGTCGAGCAGGTCCTCCAGCCAGGTCTCCTTGCTGTGTCCCTCCCGTTGCCATACCGAATTCGTCTCGATGATTGCTTCCACGTCGAAGTCACTGGTATACAGCAGAAACCGAACCATCGAACTGATATCGTCAATCTCGCCGTCGGTCATCGCGATTACCCGTGGCCTGGTTGGCGTTTCCTGTGATTCGGCCGCGCTGCAACCGACCAAACATGAACACAGTAACCCCATGCCCACCGATACCCCTATTTTCTTACTTCGCATCTTTCCTTGTTTTAGTTTAACCTGTTTCACTATCATAGACCACCTAGGTTCCGGTTATTCGATCCCGAAGCGGTCAGCTTCTGGTTGCGTTTATAGAACGGGTGTGCATACCGCCATCTGGCCACCTCGTTGTCTTCGGCGTTTCGGTCGGCCCACAGCCGAACCGTCCCCTCCCTGTCGATCGTAAGCAGCTGCTCACCCGGATGATCCGCAAGTTTCGACGCGAGGATCAGCCCGCCAGGAATCGGCAGCTCCACCACGCTGCCATCATAGCTGTGCAGCTTCCCGCCCGAAAAGAGCTCATGGATGCCATCGCCATTGATGTCGACCGGCAAGGCACCGATAAACCCCTCGAATGGAGGTTTCAGGCGCTTGCCGGTAAACGCCTCGTAAAAGTACTCACGGCTGTTCGTCCGCACCCAACTCGCGCCATCCGCGAATTTCTTGTCGATTTCCAAGGCTGCCGCCACCACCTTGCCTTTTTCGCTGAACGTGGCCACCCACCCCATGTCGACATGACCGGTCAGGTCCGTCCATATCCGTTCGCCCTTGTCGTCGTAGAACACCAGCCGGGGCCGTTCACCGTTTTCCCGGCACGTATAGAGGTACCACCGGTTCTTGGCCCGATCCATCACGGGCTGTACGATATCCGAATGGCCGGAATACCGTTCGTAGTCGGCAACGAACAAATATGCTCCGTTGTCGATGTGGATGCAGCGCTCGCCCCACAGCAATTCGTCATTGCCATCGTTGTCCATATCCACCACTGGCGACATATGGCTTCCCCGCGCGCCCTTGGCCCCTACGGGTATTTCCAATCGCCACCGCAGGCCCAGGTCCGGATTGTAGGCATGAATGGCCATTGGCCCGTAGCCGTAGGTTCCCTGTCCGGTGAGCAGCACCGGTTTGCCCTGCACATAGCCGCCCATCAGGAATAGGCGAAACAGGTTGCCCATCGGTTGCTTGTCGTTAAGCATCGGGAAGGGAAAAGCACCCAACGAGGTGCCGGTATGCGGATCCAGTTTTTCGACCACGTATTTGTTTGAAGCCAATGGTCGGTGGATATCCGTGTTGTTCACGAACCAGATCTCTTCGGCACCATCGCCATCCAGATCGAACGGAAAGACAGGGCAGAAATTCCCGTCGGGTATGACATGCTTGCCCAGATCCTTGCGCCACAACTCCTTGCCCGCTCCATCGAACATCACGAAATTGTAGGTCCCATCGGGGAATGTGAAGAACTGCGGGTTGGGGCTCCCTACACCGCTTCCACTGTTGTAGACAATCAGTATCCCACTTTCCGTGGCGCTCAGTTGCACGGGCACGGCCTTGACGCCGCCCACCGATACACCCAAGGAATACTCGCGGATCGGATACAGGTCAATGGCCCTTTGACTGAATTTTTTCTTCCATTTCGGATAGTCTTTATCGAAAACGATCTGCGGACCCGTTGAGTACCAAGCGTATCCAACGCGCCTTTCGGGTTCGACATCCGCTAGGCGATACACCTTCTTTCCATCGCGGTTGGCCATGAACGGCCTATTGTCGGCAATCTCGTGAAAACGCGCCCACAATGCCGGCGCTTTTGGATCGTTCACCTCCACCCGGTCGTACCCTGTCCGGAACTCGCTTTTGCGCGATTCATCAACCGGAACCTGATCGATGCGCAGGCCGGTTATCTTGGCCTCATCCAACCAAGCAACCGCCGCTTCGACGGCCGCCTTCACGCGGTTGTCCGGATGATCCAGTTGCATGAGGAAACGGATGATACTCGTGGTCTCCATCGGGCAGATGGCTACCAGCTCATACGTGCGCGCCTTGACGGGCGCCAGCGTAACGTGGTCGTGTTGCTGGCACCATCCGGTCTTTTTACCGTTCACGACGATTTGCGCAGCCAGGGTCACGTCTATCGCACGGTCAAGGGCCGCCTTCAAGCGTTCCCTTTTCTTGTCGCTTATCCAGTAGTAATCGGGTTCATGGTTCACGATGTCACGCAACAGGCGCATTGTACCGATCATCACATCGTCATTGTATGTTATGGCATCGGTGTCCCAGCCTCGCCAGCCCCCGCTCTTGTGCTGCAATGCCAGTATGTAATCCAGCCCGCGTTCGGCGGCCTCCCGGAATTCCGTAACACCTGTCGCCGTATACACCTTGGCCAGATAGGCCACCTGCGAATAGGTATTCCTGTTGTCGAGCGTACTCGCCCGCTGCTTCTCCAAGCCGATGCCATCGATCACCGTCTTCGGATCGAGTTTGGCCAGCCAATCGATATTTTTTGGCCAACCGCCATCGGCATTCTGGTACTGCACCAGGTTTTCGGCGATGAATACCGACTCATGCTCCCTGAAACGCTGATACCCTTTGCCGGCCTGATCGCTCATGTAATCCCAATGGCTGATGCCATCGGCAAACTGCTTGATGCTCGCTTCGGGATGCCAATCCCGTTCGGGCGCTTCCATGTCGCCGGTCACCCGGCTCACCAACAACCGTCTTTTCCGCACGATTTCCATGGAGCTAGCTGGCGGCTGGTGGATGCGATGCCTCCCGCGACCGCTTTTCCTGAACGTGGTGATGCCCGCGGTATCGACACTGACGGTGCCACGCGCCGACAACTTGAAAAAACGTTGATCCGGCTCGGCTACCTCCAATACGGAAAGCAGGTCCCAAGTGGCATTTTCATAGGGCATTTTACGGTAAAACTGATACGATACCGGTATGGGATGTTTGCCGACGTCGCCGAAATCATGGAGGATGCTGCTTACTGGATAAGTGATGCGCCTACCGGTTTCGTATCCGCTTACGATGATTTCCCCGGGCCATTTGGCAAATACCAGTTGTGTGGCCGGGATGTCCATCTTGACGTTGTATTCGGCCCGGTGTTCCTCGAAATCGCCTGCCATCACCGAAAGCAGCTTCACTTTCCGCTTCACGAGTTCAACGCCGTTCAAGGCGGAAAACTCATCGCCTGTTGACTGCAAGAGCCTCGCGATGTTGGTATGGAATCCGACCACCACCAACGAAACGGAACCATCCGGTTCGGCTGCCAGCAATTTCCGCAATAATTTATACCCTTCCGGTATCCCCATCGCCTCGGCGTCGGGAGCCTGCTGTTTGGGTGCATACCCACCGATGGTTTCCAGCGTCTGCCGCATATAATTGCCTGGCCCCGTCGTGGCGCCATCGTAGACATAGCCGATTGGCACATCGGGGTTTCCATAATACCGATTCACCAACTGGGTATACGGCACGGCATAGGGATTCGCCTTGGAAATGGTTATCCCTAAAAGATCGATCATGCCAGCCTTCTCGTAGTTGTGCAACATAGCCAGCGCAAGCAAGTCGTCGACATCGTTGCCCATGTCGGTATCGTAAATAACACGTTCGCGCTGCGCCGATGCCGGATGCGCAACAACGCCATCCAATCCTGAAAACCAATGGAACAGCACGATAAAAACAGCTAAAACACGTATGATCGGCATTTATTTGAGTTGTGACGTTATCAATAAGTTTACGATGCGGTTGAATTTACCATCCACCTTTCCCACCCCCTTTTCCAAGTTACCCCAATTGCCCTGGGCGCTCGAGAGCATGAGGCCATATTCGGGCACCATCACCAAGACGTTTCCCCCGGCCCCGACGGCCATAACCGTCTGCGGTGTGGCGTCAGGCCAGGTCAAGGCATGCGGATGAAGCCTTCCGGTACCGTTAAACCACCAATTGAAGCCATATATACCGGCACCGACCTCGACGAAATGGTCGGATCCGCCGCCGAAGGTACCGACGTCGAGGTAATCGCGATGCGTTTTCGGCCCCTGCTGGGTATGCGGGATGTTGCGCGGCACATGCGGCTTCATGTACTTGTCGAAATACCGCTGAGGCAGCAGCTGCTTGCCGTTCCAATTGCCGCGATTCAGCCAAAAAAGGCCGATGCGCGCAAAGTCGCGAACCGATGCCCGTATCCGGGGCTTATCTTCCCTGAAATCCAGCCTATGCTCGAATTGCAGGTCTCCCAACCGTTGCAGGAATGCGTCGGTCGCCGACTGCTTGAACACACGATGGAACAGGCTCAGCTGGTACAGCTGGATGGCATAGTCGTTGTAGGCCCACGCCTTTCCCGGTTTCTCGGGCCGGGCGTATCCACTGACCATGTTGGCCAGGTGGGCAAAGGTCATATCGCGATCTTTGGGTTTGAGTGCCCATCCCAGCTTTCGGATCTTGGCATGTACGCTTGGCAGTTTGCCTTCTTCGACGGCGAAGAACAACAGGGTACTGAACACCGGCTTCACCGCTGACATCCAGTCGCCTCGTTCGGCCTGATCGCCCCAGAACGCCACGATATAGCCGTCTTTCACCACGCACCCCCTTCCGCCGAGCAGGCTTGCCAGCGAATCGAGCGACCGGCCGTCCATGCCCGCTTCGGCGGGCGTACGCTCCTGCCACTGCGCGCCGGGGAATACCGGGGCCGACTGCGCTAACGCTCGGCCGAACAGCAGGATACATGCGGCACTGTACAGGACACCTCTGAAATCCAACACCAACTTCATCCTATTTTCTTGAGCAAAAGCACCCAATCGTTGTCGGGCTTGCTGGGCACATCGCCCAACGTTACCCATTCGCCGCCACGTATGCGCCCTTCCGTGCCTTCAAACTTGCCCTCGCGGGGATTGTACCATTTCGTACTGAAACTGCCCGATACGCCCCGCAGATCCAATTGCCCGGTCTGGCGCGCCCTTGGGAAATACACAGCATAGACTTCGCCTTCCTTGGCAAATACCGTACTGAAGCAAATGCCGTTGATCCCTTCGTAATAGTCTTCGTGGCGCATCATCCCGCGCTTGTACGCCATGTCCCAGAACGGGAGATTGCCTTCAAAAAACCTGCGCGCATGCTTGAGGTTCACCCAGTGCCCCTCGTATTTCCGATAGTCCTCCGTTTTCAGCAGTTCGGCCAGAATTAATTCGGTCTGCCCGCCCGACATGTAAATCGGCCAGATGTACTCCCTGCGATACCTAGAGACGTTCTTTTCTTCGGCGACGTCGGGAAAAAGTTCATCCAGCCCGATTACCTGCGGATTGCCCGCTTCCGCGGATTTTTTCCGCCATATCCAAACGTTATCCGGCTTGCGCGTCTGGAAGGACGCCACCTGGATGAGCTTTTCGTCGTAGAAGTGCGGCCAGATGTTATCCACCTTTGACGCGTGGTGCACTGCCACCGGGTGTTTGTAAGGGTCTATTTGCTGGATATACGACGCAAACTCCTTCACGCGAGCTGGGGTAAGGTCATACTGCAGGTTGTATTCTTCGCAGATGTTCCATTGCAGCGCCAGGTGATAGCCGAAACGCGCGATGATCTCGCGGTAGTACAGCCTGCGCTCCACGCCAAGTTCCGCATCGTCCAGTTCGCGCTTGTTCCGCTCTTCGGCCTCGCTGAGCACGAAATGCAGGAAAATCCCCTTGCGTTGCGCATGGGTGAATACGGTATCCCATTGCGCCAGCTTCGCCACGTCGTAATGCAGGTTGTCGTTATCCGGTTTGCCCGATCGATGCACCTTGCCCAGGAAAGGCCACACGTTTTTTCCATCGCCGCCGATGTTCATGGGGAGGAAGTAAATGGAATTGACTTCTTGCGACGCGAGATAATTCAGCGCGCCGATGATGCCTTTCCCCTTTCCATTTCCCCAATCGGGATCGCCTGGCTTCCAGTCGCGGATGTGTGCTGCGTAAGTATGCGTCGCTTCGGGTGTGTTTTCGAATCCGACGTATCCCAGCAAATCCTCGGGTTCGTCCGTGCCGCCCTTCAGCCAGTACCCACCATCGGCGAACTTGAAGTAATGCTGGCCGACATACTGCAGGCGACCGTGGCGATAAAAGCCGGGCGCGCCTGCACGGCGTGCGGATACCTTCAATTTTCCTTTCTTGCCGTCGAAGGCCGTTGCCTTTCCTTCCCGCTCGGGAAATGCCGCGATCTGTTCACCGCTTTTGAATGATGCCTGGAACGTCCAATCGCCCACTTCGTCCGGTGCGAACCGTACCGTCCAAATGTTACCCGCATTGTTGCCCTTTCCGTCGCCATTGTAAAAGCCCGGCACGTTGTAGGTTTTGCCCGAGGGCCCGGTGAACGCTACGTCCAGCCGATAATCCAGGAACGGGTTGGGCGCATCGTCGGCCGATGCAGATTGGGGTCCCTTGAAATTGACCACCACGGGCTCCCACTTCGCCAATGATTTGGCATTCAACACTTCCTGTCCGTTAAGCTTGTTGCATGGACTGCAGACCAGCAGCGCCAATGCGGCGATAGGAACGAACCGTCCCCTTCGCTGATTCATTATCTGATTCATTATCGTGATGTGATTTCATTATCCTGTTATCGCTTTTGCAAACACCCGCCCCTATTCGTTCCACCCCGGCATGGACACGGTGGCTTGATAGTTGGAATAGTTGTACAGCGGGTTGCGTACCGGCTTATACAGCTTTCCTGCCTTCGGGTTGTCATCCTGCGTGTACACCCAGATTTCATCGGTGTTCCACACCACCACCTCGTCGCGGCAATCGCCGGTGATATCGAGCACGGCATTTGCCATGTCGGGATGGCCGTCATCCGGGAACAACACGACCCGCCTGCCCCAGCCATCGTACATCCCACCTAGTTGTACGTTGGCGTTGTGCACGAAAAATTCCTCGGATCGGCCCGTCCAGTTTATGGGCAGGCACATGCTGCCGAATTGGTTGGGTTCGAAGGCGTGGTATGGTTTCATGTCGGCCCCGAAGAAATTGATGATTCCCTGGTTTCCCCAGAAATTGATGGTCACGATTTCCATTCCCGGCAGGTCGTCCCTGAAATTGGCCGCCGCCGGATTCTGCACATGCCCGATGTTGTATTTCGCCAAGGTTTCACCTTTGCTATCCAAGAATGCGAACCCTTCGTCGCTCGCGGCGATGAAGATCGTCGGCTCCGCTCCGTCGCGCATGGGCAGCATCGCGATGCCGTCCATATGATCCGTCCATTCCTTTTCCCAAAGCTTGGTGCCGTCGTCATCGAACAGCGCGTAGCCGATCAGCAACTCGTCCTTGCCATCGCCATCCGCATCGAATGCATACGGGTAGTGCCCGGTCTTCACTTCGGCATGCCACTTCAGTTGCAATTCGCTATCGTATATCCAGACGTTCCAGTAGCGATCCTTGATCAGCAGGTCGCCGGCATACCCGCGCCCGCTCACGTCGCAGAAAAACAGGCAATCGCCCAGTATCCGATCGAATTTGGCATCCTCGCGTGGATCTTTGGGTGTCGGCACTTTCCTAATCAGTTGGCCAGTCTGCCCATTGAGCACCTTGATCTCGAAACCCGATGCATAGATGACCTCGTTCTTGCCGTCGTTGTCGAAATCGTGTATCTGCACCGCGACATCGTTGAACAACACCCAATTGCCGGGATCGGGTGTGCCCACCTGCCACAGGATTTCGCCATCGAACGTCATCGCCGTGAGGCATCCCGCTTCGTCATACTGGTTCCGTGGACCGTGCGATACAACTTGGGTCACGAGCACGTCCGTCACGCCGTCGCCATCGAGGTCGCCGAAGCGCAGGTTCCGGCCCACGCCGAAACCGGGTGTCTTTATTTTCTTCCAAACGGCTGGCTTGGGGTTTGCGGCCTGCAATGCGCGTTCGCCGTCATCCCGTGCCTTTGCCCGCTCGAGGTAGGCTTCGTGGTCGCGATGCGGCATGGTTATCCGTACCTCGTAAAACCGCGCGGGTACGTCCGCGAACAGCGCCAATTTCCCCTGGCCGTACAGGTCGTCACGTACGTCCAGCACCGGCCCGTCGGCGATGCTCACCCGGATATCCGGCCCGGCAACGGTCACCGACGCCGAAATCCGTTGCCCGGCTACATACGCGAAATCGGCCGCTGCGATCACTTCCTCTTCCGGATCGATGCGGTCTCCGTTGTACACCTTTTTGATGTAGGCTTTGTTCCCGCCGTTCAGCGCCAAGAGGTAGGTATTGCGATCGTGCACATAACGGAAGGCGACCCCGACCTCGTCGTGCAGGGCCTCGGGCGCAAAAACCACCGTGGCCGTATAATTCTCCCAGAGTACGTCCTCGGTGAGCGCCACCATGGGATGGAAGCGGCTGGCGCTTTTACTTTCCTTCGTGTCGTAACTTTGGTACAGGTACCGCGTGCTGTCGTCCTGGATACGCCACGCCACCCGGAATCCCGGCACTGATCGGAACACGCTCACCGCCCAGTTTCCACGGGGCGCGGCTTCTTCCAAGTAATGGTATTCGATATGCGCCCCAACATCCACGGATACCTGACCGGTATCCATTCCGGAAAAATCATCGTGCAGTAGCAGGACGTCTCCCCGGCTTCCGCAGGACGCGAAGGCAACGCCCAGCGCCGCGATTCCTGCCAGTACTATACGTTTTGACCTTTTCATGCCTTATCTATTATGATTAACAACTATCAATTTCGTCAGAAAATACCGGTTGTGCCCATCGTTATGGTCCAACGGCAATTGAAAATCCGGCGTACCATCAAGGCGGCCGATGGAAATGTACGCGTAGATTTCCCCCGTTGCCATGCGCGTCGGAGCGACCAGTCCATTTACCTTTCTGCGAACGGTAAACCTGGCTTCCACATCCCGGAATGCGGTCTCGCCACGTCCTGCGGGTTCCAGCTGCCGTACCGAAAACCCCTCCCATACGAATACGCCGATTATACCGTCCTCCCCGTCTTTCAGGGTGAGGCACACGTGGCCGCCCGGATAACAGGGTGCCACCCCCGAATTTCCGATGGTCAGGCTACACGGAAACGGAACATTGAACGCAATGGTTTCCGGCAGCCTCACCGAAGCAACGACCAGCCGGTAACCCAATTTTGAATTGATGCGATCGATGGCCTCCCGGTTTTCATCGAACAGCGCTCGCGGTGCGGCTTGGATGGACAGGTAGCTGGCGTGATAGTCCATCACCGAATCGTAGAGGTGCTGGCCTGACCACGCCCCACGCGCTTTGGAGCCTGCGTAGTGTTCGTGTTCGATGATAACCGGCAATTTGGGCCAGCAAAGCCCCATCAGATCCGTATGGAAATAGGGCTGGCGCGTACTCACGCATATACTGTCGTCGCGCAAGGTCACCCCATTGGCCAGCGCATAATCGGTTACGGGAAAATGTGTCCCTTTTGCCGTGGCGCCGATAAAATCGTCGCTTATGGCCAGTAATGTCTTCTTGAAGTGCTTTAGGTGCAGGTCGATGTGCTTGATCTTGACCTCGTCTGCGTACGCCACCTTCGTACCCAGCGTATGCCCTTCGCCCCATAGACCAAAAGATCCGATATCAATATACGCTACGTTCGGATTGCCATCATAGCGCTTGGCCATCGCCGCCAGGAAACGATCCAGTTTACCCAGAAAGACCTCGTCGTCGAAATCGGGTTCCCATAATTCGCCCCCATCGTGGATGGCTCCGCCATCGTCGTAGAAATAGCCCTTCGCCCCCGCGTCGTGCACCCATTTCGGCGTGGCCCACTTGTGCCAGCTCTCGCTGCACGTGATCCGTATGGCCAATTGCTTCCCCCGGTCTATCCACCGCTGCGCGGGCGTATCCAATACCGTCCAGTTGAATACCCCTTCCTCCGGCTCGATGAGGTCCCAGGTCAACCGCATGTAGATGCTGGAGATACCGGGGAAATCCAACAGCTGGTCGGCAGGCGCCAGCAACGCATCGGCATAGGTATTCGGGCTATGCGAATAGAAATAGAGCGTCCAACCCATCATCGGGTTGACCAACACCGCGCCATTGTCGGCCAGTTTCAGTTCACCGATCCGCTCATCGACCTCATCGCCAAATGCCGGTACGGCAGCCAGCTTACCGGCAAGCAGGGAACCACCGGCCATACATGCGGTTTGGTTAATAAATTGTCGCCTTTTCATCTACTATCGATTTTCTTGGATCCATTGCCAACCACGTCAATGCTGCCAGCAGCGACAATACGATTCCGGCATAAAAGAATGGCACATCATTTCCCGTCCATGCTTTCAGGTATGGAAAAGCAAGCGCAGTGACAAAAGAACCGACGTTTCCAGCCATATTCATCATTCCGGAAACCAGGCCCGCGTGTTGCTTACCAATATCCGTACAGAATGACCAGGAAGGACTTAGCGTCATATCTGCGCCAAAGACCGCGATGGACAACGCTACGACCGCCCATCCCACGGTATCCACGCAGAGCAATATGGCCAATCCAGCACCCGTAAGCAGAAAACCCAGCATCGCCGGCAATTGCCGAGACTGCTTCCATTGTCCACTCCGGTAAAGCATATCCACCAGCAAACCCGAGCTCCAGTTTCCTACCGCTCCCATGATTAACGGAACCATGGCGTATAAACCTGTTGCTGCCGCTCCCAAACCATACGTTTCCCTTAGGTACGGATAGAGCCAGGTGAGGCAAAAGAAAAACACGAAATTGGAGGCAAAATATTGCCCCATGGTGAACCATAACACACGTTTACCCAAGAGTTCACCTACGTTGGGCCGACGGCTTGCGGCCGTGGGTTGCTGGCGATTCTGCAGAATATACCGCCGTTCCTGTTGCCCCAATTGGGCATGCGCTTCGGGTTCATCCCTGAACCACCGATACCATACCGCGGCCCATAACACGCCGATAAGCCCCAGCACCAGAAAGGTGGACCGCCAGCCGTATCCGGAAACCATCCACGCCATCAATGGCAATGAAAAAGCCGCACCTAGGCGCGAACCCGAAAAATTGATTCCATTTATGATTCCCCGTTCACGCAGCGGGAACCAGGCATAAACCGTCCTTGCCATACATGGGTACGCCCCTGCTTCGCCTGCGCCAAAAAAGAACCGGGCAAACAGCAGCGAACCGAAATTCCATGCAGCTCCGGTTAGTGCGGTAAATAACGACCAGACCGATACAATGGCTGCAAGCGCTTTCCGCGGGCCCCATCGATCGCCCAATAGGCCACCAGGCACCTGGAACAATGCATAGCCCAATGCGAATACAGACAACACCCAACCCATCTGGATGTCCGTAAGCCCCAATTCGGCTGCCACGGGTTCCTTTGCGGTCGAAATGGCGATGCGATCGACATACATCAACAGCGACAGCAGGAACGTGGCTAGCACGATACTGAAGCGAAACGGTATGCGTAACCCGATTGCCATGCACCTATCCCCTCATAGTAGCCACCCGATCCACGCAGTTGCGCCACGCCTGGACGAACATGTGCCTGAAATATTCCACGGGTTCGTAGTCGGCGAATTCATCGACGGTCAGCCCGTTTTCGGCGTACGCCTTCCTGAATTGCGGCAACCTTTCCAAGAGCGTTTCCAGCACGGCAGGTTGCACCGGATTGAATAGTCGCGACACAACCGGCAGGTCCAAGCGCAGCAACTCGTCCACTTGTCCTTGCCAGTTCATGGTGATGCACACGTCGCCGCCCACCATCTCGGTGAAATGATGGATACCGCGGACACCGCCGCCGATAAAACCGTTTCGATAGCCCTTGTCGTGCATCAGTTGATACACCTTTTTGGCGATGGCCATGCCCGCCTGCTTCAGGACATCCGGATTGATGTCGATTCGCTTTTGCTCCACATCATGCTGAAGCCACTCATCGTAGATTCCCG
Organism: Parapedobacter sp.; assembly: GCA_037190485.1. Taxonomy (GTDB): domain Bacteria; phylum Bacteroidota; class Bacteroidia; order Sphingobacteriales; family Sphingobacteriaceae; genus Parapedobacter. The sequence goes on along the minus strand of JBBCJB010000006.1, from coordinate 206,288 downwards.
TAATCAACGAAACATACATCGGGGGCGTCTTGCCGGTTTCTGCAGACACCTCCCGGTACAGCTCGCAGAGCGCGACCATTTGGCTCACCCCCATCACTTCCGTGGCATTCAGCGGGGTGTCTTCTGCAATCAGGACACGCATGGCATCCAAGCCTGCCCGTGTCGCCGGTATCTTGATCATCACATTCGGATTCAATTGGCGGTTTGTCCGCGCCTCGTCGAGGATGACCTGGGCATCGTCTTCGTGGATGGGGTCGCCTTGGATACTCACGTACCCGTGCCGGCCATGTGTCTGTTGCCACAACGGCATGAACTGCGCTGAAATACCCGCGATCAGCTTGCGTTGCAGCCTGCATACCACGTCATTGTCATCGTCGGTTTCAGCCAACGTCTCCTGTAGCAGTTTCGTGGCATAGGGCGCTTCGTCCGCATGAGTCAGCATTTTCCAAGTATACGCCGGATTCTGGGTGCACCCCATTGCCCCCGCTTGCAGGGCCCATTCGGCTTCCGCACGCGTTACGTTGTTGATCCACATTTTCGTGGGCGTAAGATGCGCCACGCGCTTGAAATAATCATTCATCGCTAACTATCTTTTTTCATAACCTTTACTTCACACCTCGCCATCCGCTACCGCTACAAGCGACTCAATAACTCCCCTGCATGGGCAAACCCTGAATCGCCCACCTGGAACAACGGCACTTGCGCCTTGAAGAGCACCTGCGCCAAGCTGATCTGTCCGAGCGCGATGACATCGACCTCGCGTTGCAACCGATCCAATTCGGTGTGGATGAGTTCATCGTGCCGCTTGATATCGCCTGCTAGGCGAAACTTGAAAGCCTCTTCGTTGATAACCGTTTTGATGGTGATTTCCTTTCCCGCAATCTCGGCCTCCTGCCGTAACACGCGCTGCGTCGCCGGCGCCGACGTGGGCACGGTCGCGATGATGCCGATCCGATTTCCTGCCGCAACGGCTTCCTTGGCCATCGGCTCATCGATGTTGAATACCGGTACAGCGATGAATCGCTTGGCCAGCTCGGTGGCAGGCCCCATGGTCGTGCAGGTGCTCATGATCGCGTCGGCGCCCATCGCTTCCGCTGCCTGGAAGTAATGCAACATCCTGCGGATCACCTGCTTCGTTGGCCCACCATGCGCCAAGGCCTCGGTCAAGAGCGAATCATCCATGATGTTGAACAGTTCAACGTCGGGATGCTGCCGCAGCCACGGCTCGCCGAAAGGCTTGTTGATTACCGTCGGATACCAGCTTACGGTATGTATGAGCGCTAATTTTCTCTTTTTCACGTTTATGAATGATGATGTGTGTCCGTCATGTTGGCTGTCGCGCGGCCCCGCAGCCCCAGGTGCGTGCGTGCTTCGTCCGCCGTCATCGGCGCGATGTCCACGGTCGCGAGGGCGTTCGCCAACCGCGCGACCAAATCTGCATTGCTGGCCGCCACTTCGCCCGCATGGTGATAAAAACTGTATTCGTAGCCCACGCTCAACGTGGACGCGCCCATGGCAGCCGCGGCAATGAGCAACGCGAAGTCGTTCATACCGCGGTGGATCACCCCCCAATGGCTTCCCGGGGGGAGGCTGTTCTTCAAGTAGAAGAGGTGATCGATGTCGTCCGTCAAGGCGTTCTCGAAACCCAGGCAGAAATTATAGGACAACGGCTCCGAAACCAACCCTTCTTGGTGTATCTTCGCCACGCTACCCACCATGCTCAGGTCAAAGATCTCCAGTTCGGGTTTGATGCCCTTGACTTTCATCTTCGCGGCCCAATAACGGATATCGGGCAACGTATTGATGTACACGCCGTCGCCATTGTTGGACGAGCCCATGTTGAGCGAGGCCACTTCCACCTTCGGGTTGTTGAGTGATACGCACCGATCCGCTAGCGAAAGGTCTGCCACCCCGCCGGTGGAGCCCTGGATTACGATATCGCTGGACTCGCGGATCAGCTCGAGCGTCCTTGCAAAATGGTTTGGACTTGCTGTCTGCCCGCCGTTTTCGTCGCGCACATGCAGGTGCACCATCGCGGCACCCGCTTTGGCACAGGCCAACACCTCGTCGGCGATGGCCTCAGGCCGGGTGGGGATATCCACCCCACCCGGCAGGACACTCCCGGTGTGTGGCACCGGAGCTACGCAGATGAGCACTTTTTTCATCGGTTACGGTGTCACGGTGAACGGCAACGGCGTCACACTCCAATTCGAAGCGGCCTGTCCGGTAGCGGAGGCCTCCGCTTTGACACGCGCCACATACGGGACATCCGGTGTCAATTGCGTATTGTCGAATCGAACCGTTTGCAGTTCGGTCTTGACCTCCCTGACGATGGCCTGGAAGGAATTATCGGTGGACACCTGGATCGTGTAGCTGAAGCCATCGGACGGCAACGAATACAGCGGGGCGCTCCAAGTGATATCTACATGGGTATTCGGTGCGGTAACGACCAATCCCGTGGGTGCAAAAACACGGGAGGGGCGAAATTCTTCCGGCGCTTCCTTCTTTTCGCACGCCCATATCAGGGTTGCGATGGCTACGAGAAACCCAGCCAACTGTCCATACGCTTTCATTGTTTTCATCATGATTGTTTTCATCGTTTAACCAGCTGCTAATAGCCGGGATTCTGCTTCAACTTCGGGTTGGCATCGATGGCCGCCTGTGGGAACGGCATCAATTCGCTTTTGCCGGGGGTAAAGCCTTCGGCATAATAAGGCCAGTCGCTCACCGAATAGATCCGGTTATTGACCCAATTGACGCTGGCCGTGCCTGCCGGCGAAGACGATGGCGCGGGCTCATAGAACGAGGTTGCCCAATCGATGTCGTTACCGGCCGTTGACGGGTAATAGAACATGCGTGTCGGGTACTGATCGTACGGGGGTTCCCGATTGGCCATCGCCGTGAGGGCCGCTTGCGACCGGGCGATACGCTCGCCCAGGATGTTCCAGCGGATCAAGTCGTATTTCCGTATGCTCTCGCCAGACAGTTCGAATCCGCGTTCGTCCACGATGGCTTCGAAGAAACCCGCCTTGGTGGTAGGCGTACCGCCTATCTCGGATTCGTTACCGAGGAACGCGCGTTTGCGCACCTGTTCAAAGGCATCGACTGCGGCGGGCGTGGGGCCGTTGTTCACTTCGTTCTCGGCCTCAGCAAACATCAGGAGTACATCCGAATACCGGATCAACGGCCAGTTGAGTCCCATGAACTGCACGCTATGGTTGAAGGGGAACGACGGATTGGTGATCCAGTCCAACCGGAATTTGCCGTCGGACATCCGGCTGATCTCGGCCGCTGTCAGCGACCCGTTGTCGTTAAGTGTATAGGGTGCTATGGTCACGTCGCGACGCGTATCGTGCGGGGCGAAGCTGTAGAAGAACGAAGGCAACGGCAACACCTGGTTCCTCAAGCCGCTGAAATACCCGATCTTGCTATCCGTGCCGGGATTGCCCCCGGCCATCGCGATATCGAATACCACCTCGCCGAACGGATCCAGCGCGTGGGCATTCAGGTAGTCTTTCCATAATCCCCGATAGCTCGGCGAGAGCCGGTGCTGCCCGGACTGGATGATTTCCCTGCATTCGTTTGCGGCGATCTGGTAGTAGTGGATGTGATTGCTGCCGCGCTCCATCTGCCTGTTGGCAATGCGCAGCGAATACCCTCCCCGGAACAACGCGATGCGCGCCCGAAGGGCCTTGACCGACCCCTTGGTAAGCCTTTCGTTGATGGTTTCGCCGATACCGGCCAACTCGCCACGCCAAGGCACCAATTGAGCCGCCAATTCGAGGTCGGCCAGGATCTGGTCATAGATCGAATCGCGATCCATGTTCGGCAAGAATAAATCGGGCACGTCTGAAGACGGCACCCATTGCGCAGGGACATCGCCCCAAAGCTTCACCAAGTCGAAATAGAATTGTGCTCGCAAGGTGAGTGCCTCACCATGCAGGCGCCTGATCTGGCTGCGCACCGGTTCTGCCCCATTGGCGTAGCCATCCATCTGCGGAATGTACTTGATGCATTGGTTCGCCCGCTCGATGCCACCGTAGAGTCGATAGAACGGCCCCTGTATCTCGGAGTTGAGCGGTGTCAGGTTGTAACGCGCGATATCCCGCCGTCCGTTGTCGCCGTTACCCCGTTGCCCGATCATCAGGTCGGTATCGTACGGAAAGAACACATTGATCCGGTTGCCATAACCATGGTCGCCAGCCAACATCTGGTAAGCGCCGTACACCGCGTTCCGCGCATTTTCCAGGTTGCCGAAAATCGTTTCTGGACCGAAGCTTGATTTGGGTTCCAATTCGAGGTATTTGCTGCATGATACGATTTGGCTACTTACCAGCAGTCCGACAATCGCCAATTTCAGTTTCGTTTTCATTTTTTGGTCAATCAAAGCGTTACATTTATACCAAACACATACATCTTGCTCCGCGGATAGGCCGAAAAGTCGACACTGGGTGTCATCGGCGTCCCACGGCGGGTATTCACTTCCGGATCGTAGCCCGAGTAGTTGGTAAATACCGCCAGGTTGTTGCCCGTGGCATACACCCGCAGGTTCCTGATCTTGGCCCGTTCGCTCCATTTCTGGGGCAAGGTATACCCTAGCGTCACGTTGTTGAGCCGGATGAACGATCCGTCTTCAACGGCCCAGGACTGCGGCACGAATGCACCACCACTGGTTACGGGGCGCCAGGTTGACGCGTTAGCGTTCAAGGCGGTCAGTTCAGTGGGATCGGTCACCACCTGCCCTTGGTCATTGATGGTCCGCCAGCGGCCCAGTGCGTTGTCGAGCATATTGGCATAGGCCGTGTAGCCGCTGCTGAACTCGAGCTTGTTGTAATTATACACGTTGTTGCCGTATTGGAAATTCAGGAAAACACTTAGATCGAAACCCTTATAGGCAAACTGTTGGTTCAGGCCACCGAAAAACCTCGGCAGTGCTTGCCCGATCACCTGGCGATCGTCGTCGATATTGATGACGCCATCGTTGTTCAAGTCCTTGAACTTCACGATTCCGGGTTGCGGTGCATAGCCCAGGATCGTGCTGTTGTCCGGCACGCCTTCCTTCAGCGTATAGGCGCCGGTCGCCGCATCGTAATTGAAGTCGTTGACCTTGTAGAACCCGTCGTTCACCAAGCCGAACATGGCGCCGACGCGCCCACCTTCCTCGACGATGAAATCGGCCGGGTTGTTGGCCATCCAGCCCGAGTTCTGGAAAAAATGCGACTGGCCACCCAGGGTCTTGATCGTGTTCCTGTTGAAGGAAATGTTGAAATCGGCTGTCCAGCTGAAGGTTCTCTTCCGAATCACGTCCATGCCGAGTTGCGCTTCCCATCCCTTGTTGGAGGTCGCCCCCACGTTCTGTATCTGGCTCGTGTAGCCCGATGTGGGGGGGATGGTCATGTTCATCAGCAGGTCCTTGCTGTCGTTGACGTAATAGTCAAGGCTCAGGCGGAAGCGGTTCTGGACGAACGCCAGATCGAGGCCCAGGTTCTTCGATACGTTGGCCTCCCATTTCAGGAATGAATTGGCCAGCCCGGTGGGCAGGTACGCACTGGTTAACTGCTCCAACAAGCCATATCCCGTGCCCGTTGCTGCAAACTGGGTCAAATAGAGGAACCCGCCGATGCGGTTATTGCCCGATTCGCCCCAACTGGCCCTGAATTTCATGTCTGACAAGACCGGTCTGGCGCTTTCCATGAATTTCTCTTCAGACACGCGCCAAGCCACCGCCGCGGCCGGAAAACGCCCCCAATGCCTGCCCGGGGCGAAGACCGAAGACCCGTCCCAGCGCACGCTGGCGTTTGCCAAGTACTTGTCACCATAATTCCAGGACGCCCTGGCAAAGAACGACGCCGTGTTCTCGAGCCCTTCGCCGCTGGACGGTGCCGGTTGGAAAAAGCCCGCCGGTGGACTCGCCAAACCCAGGTTGGCAAATGCTTTCTCGGCCTCGGTCCCTGCCGGGAAATACCGTTGGATCAGCGAATGGCTCTTGCTCCGCGATTCGAGGATTTCCTGCCCCACCATCACGTCGATGCGGTTCTTCTCATGGAAACGACCACCCAAGGCCGCATTGTTGAACGTCAGCACGTTCGAATTGTTGATGGTATAGCCGGTACTGCTACTCACCGTGGCAATCGGCAACCGATTGCCGTTCTGGCGAGAATTGGACGTGAGTTCGTCGTCGTACTGATTGCCCAGCCCGGTGTTCACGTTATACCCCACCGTACTCCGGATGGATAGGTATCTCGTCAAGGCGAATTCGGCGAATCCGCCGAAATTAAGGCGTTCGCCATAATTCTTGCGGTACTGCGACTCGATGAGGCGCAGCGGATTCACCAGGTACAGTTGGCCGTTGTTTGTTTCGTCGATCAAATCGAGATCGACATGATAGATGTCGACACCCGGCGCCAGGAACGGTGTATACCGCAGCGCCTGTCGCAAGAAGTTGTTGCCGCTACTCCCGGGCGAGGCGGTACCTTGGCCGGTTACCACGGTATTGTTGTACCGCGCATCGAAACTCACCTTGAATCGTTCGCTCACGGTGTGGGCCAGCCGGAAATTGACCAGCTTCCGGTCGTAGCTCGAGCCCTGCATGATCGCATCGGCCATGTTTCCCGTCAGGCTCAGGTTGAATTGCGTCTTTTCGGTGCCGCCGTTCACGCTGGCATTGTGCGTTTGCATGAGTGCATTCCGACCGAATACTTCCATCTGCCAATCGACCAACTTGGCCTCCTTATACAGCTGGAGATCTTCGAACGCGCCGTAGCGGTTCAGGAAATCCTCCCGTTGCGTCTGTCCGCGTTGGGCGTGTTCGTACTGGTACAGCACGAAATCGTAGGGCTCGAGCACTTGCAGCTTGTTCTGCAGCTGTTGCACCGAGAGGAACCCGTTGTAGTTTACGTTGGTCCTGCCGGCCTTTCCGCCCTTGGTGGTGATGATTACCACGCCATTGGCGCCCCGGGCACCGTATATCGCCGTGGAGGAGGCATCCTTCAGCACGTCGACCGACTCGATGTCCTGTGGCGAAAGCATGGACAGCGCATTGCCCACGATCACGCCGTCCACCACATACAGGGGCTCGTTGTTCTGCGTGATGGAGATACCGCCCCGCACCCGGATGTTCACGCTGGCGTCGGGCGAACCTTCCGCCCCGGTGACCTGTACCCCTGCCAAGCGCCCCGCCAGGGCCTGCTCGGCCGAATTGATGGGGATGTCTTTCAGGTCCTTGGCGCCCACCGAAGACACGGAAGCCGTGAGGTCTTTGCGCCGGGCGGTGCCGTAGCCGATGACCACGACCTCGTCCATCACGTTCACCTGCGCCAGGAGCACCTCGATGCGCGTTCCGCTGCGGACGCTGAGCCGCTGGGTCTCGAAACCCACGCTGCTCACCACCAGCGTGAACGTCGCCGTTCCCGACACCGCAATGTTGAACGCTCCATGTTCGTCCGTCTGGTGGTCGCCGTTCACGCCTTCCACGCGCAGGGTGACGCCCGGTAGCGGCTCGCCCGAGGCCTGGTCTTTCACTGTTCCGCGCAGGCGATTGCCTTGCGCGAACAACACCTGTGTCGTGGCACCTAACACAAATGCAAAAAGTAACAGCTTTCTCATAATTTATTACGTGTATAAGATTAAAATTGGTGTGCAATCAGGTGGCCTATCCGTACCAACTTTGGGCCTGCCCATTGCGTTTCAGTTGCAATCTTAGCAAGTTAAGCTGAAAAAAACTGCTAGCGGGGGGCTCAAAAGTTACGCAAACGATACCGGCAACGATTGCAACGATTAACGGCCGGATTATTGGCTACCTCGGTTGCATTCACTATCTTTGGCTCAACCAATTAGGAAGAAGTGTTCAAACCCGTTACGATCAAAGACATCGCCAAGGCGCTCAACCTCTCTCCGTCCACGGTCTCCCGGGCATTGAGCGACAGCTATGAAATCAACGAGGAAACCAAGAAGCGCGTACAGGAGTATGCCGAACTGCACAACTACCGCCGCAACCCGATGGCCTCCAGCCTGCGGCGGGGGCGCAGCTATTCCATCGGCGTGGTGGTGTGCGAAGTGGCCAACAGCTTCTTCTCGCAGGCCATCGACGGCATTGAATCGGTAGCTTACGGCAAGGGATATCACGTTATCATCTCGCAGAGCCACGATGCCTACGCGCGCGAGGTGGTGAACATCCAGCACTTGGCCAACCGGGCGGTTGACGGGCTGCTGATCTCGATGTCGGCCGAGACCAAGGATTTTTCGCACATCGTGAACCTGCACGCGCAGGGGTTGCCCATTGTCTTTTTCGACCGCATCATCGATGATTTTGACACACACACCGTCACGGCCAATAACCGCGATGGCGCGCGCAAGGCCACGCAATCGCTTATCGACCGGGGATTCAAACGCATCGCCCATCTGGCCAACGCACCCCACCTTTCGATCACGCCCGAACGGATGGACGGTTATGGAGCGGCGTTGAAAGCCTCGAACCTGCCGCTTGACGAAACGCTCATCCGCTTTTGCCACCACGGCGGGCGCGTGCAACAGGAAGTGGATGATGCCATCGCGTATTTCCTGAAATTAGCCGAACGTCCCGATGCGATCTTCGTGGCCAGCGACCGGCTCAGCATGGGTTGCTTGAGTGCCTACAATAGGCTGGCCCCGACAGCCGAGCATCCGGCGGTAGCGGGTTTCTCCAATTCGGAGGTACTCGATCTGCTCCAGCCCGGCTTTACCTGCGTGCGCCAGCCCGCCTTCGAGATGGGCCGGGTGGCGATGGACATGCTCATCCAATTGATCGAGAGCCGTTATCCCGTATACGATTTCAAGCAAGTCGTGCTGGATACGGAACTGATTACGCGGTGAACCGCATGGCCCAGCGGTATAGACTGACAGTCCATTTTAAGGTAGCGGGTTGTCCCGACAATACAAAATTTATTTTCGGGACTACCGCAATTCAACCACGGCTTCGACGGGTAGGTGATCTGAAAGCGAAACGCGGTGCGTAGTCGAGTTGACCACGTGCCATCGATCTGCCGGATAGCCAAACAGGTAGTCGATGGTGCTGCGCGGATCGTTGGCCGGAACGGTGGGTTCCAGGTTGGACAGGACAGACCAGTCGGCCATCCCCCGGGCAATCTCCGTTGACTCGGGTCGCGCGTTGAAATCGCCCCCCACGATGACCGGATGAGGCTCGTTTTGCAGGACGTCCTTGAGCGCTTCGACCTGTACCTGGCGTTCTTCGGTATTGGTGTAATCCAGGTGCGTGCTGGCGAAGGTGATGTACGCACCGTCACGGTACTCCACATGAGCCACCAGCACCGCACGCTGTTCTTTTCCATTGGCCGTTTTGGGCAGGAATATGCGCTCAACCTTTGCCAAGGGATACTTCGATAGGATGGCAATGCCGTAATAGCCGCCTGCATACGGAATGGTTTTCCCATAGGCCGACAGCATGCCGGTACGGAAGCCCAGCTCGGTGGCAAAATCCTTGCCGTGCTGTTTGGGCGCACGGTCGCGGTAGGTACCGCAATCAACTTCCTGAAGGGCCACAAAATCCGGCTTATGCTCTCGGATAAAGCCAGCCAATTCCTCGAGCGAAGCCAACTCGCCGAAGCGAAGGTTGTAACACAGCACCTTGAAGCGTACGGGCTGGGTGTCCGTGGCTTGCGAAAACGCCGTACCCTGCAGGGCAACGACGGCCAGCAACGTCAGGTAAATGCAGGTAGCTTGTACATTGGTCTTGAATTCCATGATCATCTATTTTAAAAAGAAGGGGGAAGCATACCTGACTCCCCCCTTTCAACTGAACGAATCGCAGTGTCTATCGCTATTGGTCTAATTCCCGTCGTTGGTGGCGCCATCCTCCCAACCCGGGTTTTGCGCGAGCTGTGGATTCAGGTTCAACGCGTTGACCGGTATCGGGTAGAAGTACTGTTTCGGGCCCCATACTTTCTTGGTGTCGTTGTTCGTGAACCACGCCAGGTAATAGCCGGTACCGTCTCCGGCGGCATGTACCTGGATGATCTCTGCAGATGGATCGGTGCTGACGCGCACCCTGGCCATCCCGGCATGGTTGGAAGCGGCCACCGCCGCCGCCAATCCGGCATCCGTCGTGTAGTAGACCACGTCATGCGTGCCGTCATGATCCACATCCAAAGGCTGGTTGATGGCCGTGATGTACATACCCGTCCAACTCATCTTGTACAGGTCGCCGGCCTTCCAGCGACGAAGGTCGTCGAATCGGAACCCCTCGAAGATCAACTCGATGGCCCGTTCGCGACGGATTTCCAGGATAACGGGGTCATTGATATCGGGGAAATAGGTATCCTTGAGGTAACCATCAACAACGGTAGGCTTCGCAGCAAGGCCTCCCGTGATGCCGGCGCGTGCACGCAGGGCACCGACGGTCTGCGACCAATCGCCATCGGTAAGCGTGCCTTGCTCGGCCTTGGCTTCGGCATAGTTGAGCAGCACTTCCCCGAAACGGATCAATTGGATGGCATGGGTAGACTCCGTCTGGCTGTCGCCAATCGTGGCATCCACGCTCAGCTTGATGGGTTGGTACCCCAACCGGGCATACCCGTTGAACACCGGCAACGCAAGCTGGCCTTCGCGCGTGTAGCCCGGATAGCGTAGGGTGGCGTTCATCCGGCCGTCGCGCTGCTGGAACTCTTCATAGAAATCCTCATACTGCCACCCCGCGCGCGTGGTGTATGGCGTGCCGTCTTGTTGCAGGTAGGTATTCAGGAACGGACGGATCAGGTTCAGCCCGGTACCGTAGGTCTCTGACGTCCACCGCCAGTTGGCATTGTGCTTGACCCCGAGCGTGGCGCTCGACGCGATGGCCAGCATGGTTTCCGAAGGCGGGGGGGTGTCGCTCGTGAATAGTGCACGGTAATTGCCATGCAACGATTTCCCGGAGTTTTGCATCACTTCCGCAGCAGCGTCTTCAGCCCGTTTGAGCCAGGTGCTAGCCGGGGTTGCCAAATTGAGGCCGTGGTATTTGCGGAACGTGCCCTCAAACAGGCAGACGCGCGAAGCGAATGCGTAGGCGGCCCATGCCGTGACCAAGGTGCTTTGGGCGGCATCGGCCTTGCGCGTGATGTGCTGGGCAGCGAACATGAGGTCTTCATAGACCCGCTCCATCACCAATTCCCGCGAATCGCGCGCACCGTAAAGGATATCGGTGTCGCTCAGTGCATCCAGCGGACGGTCTACCCAGGGTACGTCGCCAAAGCGGCGGATCATGCCGTAGTAAAACCAAGCCCGGAAAAAACGGGCGATACCGATGTAGTTGTTCCGGACCGTCTCGGAGATGGCGGTATTGTTGCAATTGGCGATAAAATAATTGATGTTGCGCAGATTGCCCCAGCCCCAACCCGACGAGTTGTTTTCACTGAACGAATTGAGCAACGTGAAACCACTCAGCGTATTGGTAGCACCGTAGTCGACGAGCGACTGCTCAACGATCGCTTGGTCCGACGCGCTGGGAAACATATCGTAAAACGACATCGAATAAGCCAATAGCCCTTCTTCCGAACTGAATATCGCATTTTTATCAGCGGTGGTGACCGGTGGCTCGTACAACTCACAACCAGCGAATAGGATCGTGGATACGGCGAGAATCAACAGGTGTCTTTTCATCTTTTGCTATGCTTAATAGGTAATCGAAAGGCCGAATGAAATCGTTTTCATCAAGGGGTAGCTGTTGCCGGCGCCCTGATTGTAATCGGCATTAAGGTCGGAGTCCGAATCGCCCGCGGCAGACGATACATCCATGAAGTTTTTCGCCCGCTTGTACAACGGCGACCAGCTGGCGAGGTTCTCGCCGCTGGCATAAACCCGGACATTGCTGAGCCCGATCCTGGACATCCACGGCGTGGGCAGGTTGTAGCCCACCTGCAGGTTCCTGAGCCGCAGGTAGGCGATGTTCTGCAGGTACCGATCGTTGGGCACGTAGTTGGTATAACCCAACGCGCCGTTGTACTGGGCGTACCGCGGCAAGTAGGCATCGGGATTGTCTTCGGTCCAGTAGTTGCCCAGGTGCCAAGCCGGCATTTGGTTGTATCCGCGGTTGTATTGCCCCCAGAAGGCAGTCTCCGAACCGGGATACCAATGCTGCCGGCCCACGCCCTGGAAGAACGCCGAGAAAAATACGCCGTTCCAGTCGGCGCCCAACGTGAAGGTGTATTGATAGCGGGGCTCGGTATTGCCGATGACGGTCATGTCGCCAGGGTTGGACACCGTTTGTTCGCCCTTGGTGATCATGTTGTCGGCGCTGCCGTCCAGGTTACGGATTTTCAGGTCGCCTGCGCGCCACACCCCATCGGCCGATGCGTTGAAGATCGTGTTGATGTATTCGCCCGGAGCCGGATCCTGCTGGAACAATCCATCCGTGCGGAATCCCCACAACTCACCGTGAACCTGGCCATCGTAAGGGTCGGTAAACCGCTTGGTGGGATTGTTGAACTTGTCGATCGTCGACACGTAATCGAACAGCCCTCCCCTCACCTGGTAATTGAACGGCTTGCCACCCAACTGGACCTGATCCTGCCAGGCGAGCGTGAGCTCGAACCCGCGGGTGGTCATGTCGGCATAATTGCCTTTAGGCGAGGTTGCCCCGAACAGTTCGGGCAACGTGGGGCCGGCCACGTACATATCCGTGGTGCGCCGCACGTAGTAGTCGCCCACGAACCGCAGCTTGCCGCCAACCATGCCGAAATCCAGTCCGACATCGGTGGTGGTGGCTTTTTCCCAGGTGAGCCCATCCGGAATCGGGTTCGGGGCGCTGGTGCGCTTGTTCAATGCGCCATCGAGCACGCGGCCCGAGTTGGTGATGCTGAGCAGCTCCAGGAACTGGTAGGGGCTGATGTTGCCGTTGCCCAGCGAACCGTACGACCCGCGCAATTTGATGTCTGAAAACAGCTGCCTGCTTACGTTCCAGAACGGCTCCTCAGACAGCCGCCATCCGGCGGAGACCGATGGGAAAAAACCCCACTGCTGATTGAGCGGGAAACGGGATGAACCATCGTAACGCCCGTTGACCTCCAGCAGGTAACGATCGTCGAACACGTAATTCATGCGGTAAAACGTGCCGACCGTGCGCCATTTGTTGAAACTGGCGCCCGGATTGATGGACGTGCCCGTTGCCAACTGCACGCTTTCGGCACTTTCCAGCAACAGCCCATTGCGTTCGATGCTGTTGGCCTTGTAAGCCGAAGTCTCGTAGTTGTAGCCCACCATGCCTTTCACGTAATGCTTGTCGGCGAAGGTATGCTCGTACTCGGCATACAGGTTGCTGGCGGTGTACATCGTGTGTCCGCTCCATTCGTAGATGATGCCGTTGATATCGCCCATGTAGGAAGGGGGCTCGACATTGGCGTTCTGGAAGTAGGGTACCTTGACCCGCTTCCAGAAAAACTCGCGGTTATCGTACCGGAAGGTGAAATCGCCGTTGACGCGGAATCTGTTGTCAAAGAATCTCGTGTTCACGCCCACCGTGTTCCGGAACAGGTTGCGCGTGTTGTCCTGATAATTGTTGCCGTCTGCGAAGGCACCCAGCGTGGCCGCACCGCCACGGGTATAGGAGCCATCCGGGTTGTACATGGGCAGACTCGGGAACGCATTCACCTCGATGTAGCGCTGGATGTTGGCGCTGCGTCCCTGGGCCGAAAAGGGCATGTGGTAGGTATTGCTCGAAAACTCCATGTTGTTGTTTACATTGAGCCAGTCGTAGGCCTGGAGCGAGCCCTTGGCCCTGAGGTTGTATGACCCATAGGTGTCTGGATCGAAGTTGTACAACCCCCCGAAGTCGTAAAGCCGGCCCGATACGTAGAAATCGCCTTTGTCATTGCCTCCCGAAATACTCAGGTTGTGGTCCTGGGTAAACGTACGGTCCTTGAACAGGAGCCCCATCCAGTCCGTATTGCCATAGTACTCGTAGTTGCCATTGGCCAGCACCTCGGTTTTCGGGCCCTCGCCCGATGCCTTCCATGCCCGCATCCGCTCCAGCCAATCATCGCTGTAGAATTGGGTATTGTTGTTGATGGACGTAGGCACGGTGGCCTGCCGATTGTAATAGGATTCACGGAAGTGTTCGAGCCAGGTGACGGCATCGGTCACGAATTCAGGCCGCATGGCCAGCGATTGGATCGACGTGTTGCCGGTGTAGTTGATTGACGTACGGCCCGTCTTGGGTTTCTTGGTGGTGATCAGCACCACGCCGAACGAACCCCGGGCGCCGTAGATCGCGGCCGATGCCGCATCCTTCAGCACGGTTACGCCGTCAATGTCATTGGGGTTGAGGAACGACGGATCGCCCTCCACCCCGTCGATCAGGATAAGCGCACTGCCTTCCTGGCCGATGGAGGTCAGGCCCCTGACATTGAATGCCGAGGAGCGACCGGGCTTTCCGTCTTCAAGCGAGATGTTCAGGTTCGGGATCACCCCTTGCAACGCCTGCGTGACATTTGACGTGGAACGGTTCTCGAACGCTTCGCTGCCCACAGATTCGACCGCGCCGGTGAGGTTCACCTTGCGCTGCTGGCCGTAACCGACCACCACCACCTCATCGATGTTGCCCATGGCCGCCCGCATGCGAACGGCGAGCGCAGTGGACTGGCCCAGGTTGACGGTCTGCCTTTCATAGCCAATGATCGTGAACGTGAGCCGTTCTTCGCTGTCTTCGAGCCGGAGACGGAACGCTCCCCGCACATCGGTGGTACCGACCGTGAATCCTTTGCCGTTCTGGATGGATACGCCCTCCAGCAGCTCGCCGGTTTCGGAAGCAACCGTGCCGCTTACCTCGCGCTGCTGCACGATGGCCCCGGCATCTGCCGATGTGGGCGCCTTGGCATCGCGACGGACGAAGATGTTGTTTTCAACCACCGCAAACGTGTAGGGTTTGTTCCGAAGGGCGGCGCGCATGGCTTGCTCGACGGTGGCATCGGTAACCGCTACGTCTACCCGGAGCGAAACCAGCTCTTGGCTGTTATGGATGATGACATATCCCGTTTGTTCCTTGATGGTTTTGAAGACTTCCGAAATCCGCTCGTTCTTGGCACGTATCGTGACCCGCTGGGCCACGCCGGCCAACGATGTCTGCAGGAAAACCCAAGTCAATGCTGTAGCTGTTAGCCAAAATTGCATGATGAATGATTTGTTATACAATCGCGCCAACTTAATTGGCCGCACCAGCCACGCGATCGTTGCGTGACGTCTATTTTTTTTTACTTTTGTGATGGTTGAGTTCATACTGTTCTAATCTTAGCGGATTACTGAATTTGGAGCTCTGCTTTGCGTCTTCTGATTGGCGTCAGAAGGCGCTTTCTCCATTCCCGATGCGTATAGTTCTTTACATGGCCGGTGCGTTACCTCCTTTTCTAATGGCTATATATCGTTATCTGTGTCTTGCCGGCCACTTGCGTGACTTCGTGATTGAAATCAAAGAATGCCAGGAGCCTAAGCGGAATATCGGCCGTGGTGTTCCGGTTTACCTCGCCCCAAAGCTTAGTGGCCGGTTTGGCCCCCTTGAATTCGATGTCGACGTCGTACCATCGGCCAAGCTCGCGCATCACCTCGTCTATGGCGTTGCCATTGAAATGAAACAGGCCTTTGGTCCAGGCCAGGGGATTGGCCGTACCCGTCTTCGTCACGACGGGATTGGTTGACCCAACAACAAAAGCCTGCTCCCCCGGGGCCAAACGAACCGCCTGGGATTGTTCGGGCGTGACCACATCCACCACGCCTTCAATCAGTGTGGTCCGTATGCCGGGTTCGCCGGGGTAGCAATTCACGTTGAACTTGGTACCCAAAACCGTAACGGTTTGCCCGTCCGAAACGACGCGAAAGGGCCTGTTGGCACCGGCGACCACGTCAAAATAAGCTTCACCTGCCAAATGGACGGTCCGTTCTCCGCTGAACCGGCTCACATCATAGGTAAGCGACGACATCGCGTTGAGCATGACGACGCTCCCATCGGGCAGCGTGAGCGTGAACTGGCGGCCCTTGGGCGTGCGCAACGTATGGCGCTTCGCTTCGGACATGGCCATACCGGTTTGTTCAAGCGGCCTGTATTGGATGCTGCCACCCACATGCCCTACCACATAGGTCTCGAATTCGGCAGACATCGCGTCCGGACCACGTTCATCCAGCGTGATGACCCGTCCGTCAGAAAGGGTCAGGGTGGCCCGATCGCCAGCGGGAAGGATGTCTTTCGCGTCCAATACCAAAGCCGGTGCATGTGGGGGTTCGGTGCGCGGTGCGATTGCCAGCCTCACGACAAGACCGACCGCCAGGGCAACGACGGCAGCGGTAGCCCCATATACTGCCAAACGACGAAGCCTCGAGGCACGATTGACCCCCAGTCGGTTACCTACCTGGCGCAGGTCGCTGCGGAGTTCGGTGTGGGGCAATGGGGCATGCGCATCGTTGTCAAATGAACCATACCATTTGTCCAATGCCTCGCGCTCGGCGTCGGTACATTCGCCTTGCAAATACCGTTTGAGGATCTCTTTTATCTTCTGCTCTTCAGACATCGTGGCCGTACGCCATTGGTGCGTACATCAATACAGTCAGTTGAGCATGCGGCAGGGAGTAGGGAAAACCAAAAAAAAACAATCCGTTGCGTTACGGCTACCCAACAAGCTTGATTTTCAGAATCTTCAATGCGTTCGCCACCTGTTTCTTGACGGTTGTCTCCGAAAGGTTGAGGTTTTCAGCGATCTCTTTGTGGCTGAGGTGTTCCTGGCGGCTCATCCTGAAGATGACCTGCATCTTATCGGGCAGGCTTGACACGGCCGTCTCGATCAGCGACGACAATTCCCGTTCGCGAACCAGGTGGTCGGCACCCATTGAATCCAATGGAAAATGACGTTGGAATTCGACGAGTGCCCCTTCCCTGAACTGATGTTTGCTCAGGTAATTGATCACGCGATATTTGGCCGCTGCAAACAGGAACGCCGATAGCTGCCTGGCTTCGGGCAACGATTCCCGCCGTTGCCAAAGCGAGGTGAATATATCGTGCAAGACATCGCGGGCATCGTCCCGGCAGGAAATCCTTTTGCGGATATGCCGGTAGATGGGCTCGGCATACCGCTTATAGATTTCGGCAAACGCATGATCATCTCCAGTGCTGACATGAACGATCAATTCAGCGTCACTAAGTGTATGATACAGAAACAACTTCATGCCGATTTTCAATTGCGGTAGCATCGCGAGAAACCATGTCGAACTACTGTTCAAAAGTAGACATGAAATGCCAACTCTCCATTAACAAATGATTAAATATAGATGTATCGGAGCAACCAACTTCTTTTCTTCGATGTAAATGTAGGTTCCATGCCGTTCACCTGGATCAGTTGAACCAAAGTTAGCGGGTTGGTTTGACAATACGAAATTTATTTTTCTGGAATGGGCCACCGTTTCACTCCAACCGTTCCGCCTTGAACGTGCCGTTGGGCTGGATCGCATAGAGGGCCACGGCCTTTCCGGTGCTTTCGTCCACGTCGAAGCGGATGCCGTATCCGTCCACGATCTTGAGTTTGAAATAATGGTCGCCGCGCGCGATGGTCTCGTAGTTGGTCTGCCCCGGCACGTCCATGAAAAGCACGCCATCCACGACCGTGATCTTGATGGTCATGCCCGAAATACTGTAGGTGCCCACATAGGCCTGCAACTGCTCGGTGGATACGGCGGCCGCCGTAGGTTGGCGCTTGAAGGCCACCGGATCGCCCGAAGGGTCGTCCATCGGGATGGCCACGGCCTCGACCTGCCCATCGAAACCCGTCCGGAAGTTGAGCTTGAGCCCCAACTCGCCCGACGTGGTATCGGCGCGGCCATCCGCGCCGATGTCTTTCAGTTCGAACACGTCGTAATGGTAGTGGCTCAGCCAGACGCGCTGCTTGCCCAGGGTGGCTTTCAGCGTATCCCCATCCAGCCGGATGGTAAACGTGCCGTACGCCTTGTTGTCATAGCTACCGGTGTAGTCGGCCAGCATGTGGGTGGGTTTCGTCCCGGCGATGCGGGCCGCGTCTTCCAATTTCTTGCTGGTATCCACGGCGGCCGTGTCTTTCTTCACGCTGCGGGTGTTCCAATCCACGAAAGGAAGGCCCAAGAAGCGGTCGGCGATGAGGTTGCGTACCACGCCGGGGACCGCCGATCCGTGCTGGTTGGTGAGTACCACGATGCCCAGCGAATCCGACGGGAAAAATGCCGCGCTGGCGGAAAAGCCATCGATGTTACCGCCGTGCTCCACCTGGTAGTGGCCGCGGTACGAGCCGACGAACCAGCCCAACCCATAGTTGTCCAGGTGTATGTCAGGATGCTTCTTGCCGGGAAGCCCCGGTGCGGAGACCATGTGCGAACTCATCGCATCGCTCACGTATGCGGCAGGCAGTAGCCGCTGCTGACCGGATTGGCCACCGTTGACCCATAACTTCAACCAGTTGGCCATTTCCAGCACGCTGCTGTTGATGCTGCCCGCAGGCCCCATGCCTCGGATGTCGTAATAGGGCAGCGCCTTGATGGAATCCTTCGCGGTGACGGTGTATCCGATCGCGGCATCGGCGTCGGCCGCCAGGAGCTTCACATCGAAATTGGAGCGGACCATCCCCAGCGGCTCGAAGAAATGCGCGCGGATGTTTTCCTCCCACGTCTTGCCCGTCATCCGTTCGGCGATCATCCCTTGGGCCAGGTACATGTAATTGTTATACTGCCATTTCATGCGCAGATCGGCCGTGGGCCGCATGAGTTTGACCCGCGCCAACAGGCTATCGCGGTTATCCGAATTGAACACATACCACGAGTAGTCGTAGCGCGAAAGACCCGTGCGATGCGTGATCAGGTCGCGCACGGTCACCTGCGCTTCGCGTCCATCCTGGAATTGGAGCTTCGGGAGGTGCTGGGTGATCCGGTCGTCGAGCGAGAGGCTATCGCCGAACAATTTGCCGACCAACGCGGCGGTAAATGCCTTGGACGAGGAACCGATGGCATACAAGGTATGCGGTGTCGCGGGCAGCTTCTGCTCGTAGTCGCGGTAGCCGAAGCCTTTCGCATACACGACGCTGTCCTTGTGGACCACCCCTACCGAAAACCCGGCGACGTGATAATCCGTGAGCAATTTCTCCAGCAAGGTGTCGATGCCGTGGAGCCTGTTTGCATCGGTCGTTTGCGCCCAGCCGGTGGTTGCATAGGCGGTCAGCAAGGCGATAGCGAAGGTAGTTGTGATGCGCATGACGTAAGCGGTACTTAAATTCCGGGTTAATTTCGTAAAATTTTTGCCATAAACCGGTATAATTCGAATATTTTTCCCAGATTTAGCCGAAATAATCCAAACTGAGACACTTATGAGGCACATGAAACCCTACTTTTCCGTATTATTGCTTTGCGGCACGACCATCGCCCATGCGCAAGCCCAATGGACGCTTCCCCAACAACAACTGGACCCTGTCGTGCAACGGATCGTGCAGGAGGCCAACGCGCATTCACAATTGGAACACCTTGCCCATGAGTTGCTCGATGTGGTTGGCCCCCGGCTGGTGGGCACGCCCCAGATGAAACACGCGCACGACTGGGCGGTCGAAAAATTCAAGGGATGGGGCATCGAAGCCCGCTATGAGGCGTTCGGCGAATGGCGGGGCTGGGATCGCGGCATCTCGCACATCGACATGGTCTACCCCCGCGTAAAGACCCTCGCCGGCACGCAACTGGCTTGGAGCCCCACCACCGGGGGCAAGGCCGTGGAGGGCGAGGTGATCACTTTGCCAGCCGTGCGGGATTCCGCAGCGTTCCGGGCTTGGCTACCCAGCGTCAAAGGCAAATACGTGTTGGTCTCGATGCTGCAGCCTACGGGCAGGCCCGATTACAATTGGGAGCAGTACGGCAAAGCCGAATCCATCGAAAAGATGAAAAAGGAGCGGGACTCGCTGACCACGGTTTGGAACCGGAAAATCGAGGCCACCGGCGTTTCCTCGCGCTCGCTGCCACGCATCCTCGAAGAGGCCGGTGCTGCGGGCATCGTGGAGAGCTATTGGTCGCGCGAATTCGGCTCCAATAAAATCTTCGGCGCGCGCACCACCACAGCGCCTTCGATAGACCTTTCGCTCGAGGATTACGGCATCCTGTACCGATTGGCCGAAAACGGGCACAAACCGCGCATCAAGGTCGAAACGGACTCCAAGGACCTGGGCACCGTACCCACGTTCAACACGCTGGCCGAAATCAAGGGCACGGAAAAGCCAGACGAATACGTCATCCTGTCGGCCCATTTCGATTCGTGGGAGGGCGGCTCGGGCGCCACGGACAACGGTACCGGCACGATCACGATGATGGAGGTGGCCCGCATCCTCAAGAAGCTTTACCCGAAACCCAAGCGCACCATCCTCATCGGGCTTTGGGGAAGCGAGGAGCAAGGGCTCAACGGGTCGCGCGCCTTCATCCTGGACAATCCGGACATCGTGCAGAAAACCCAAGCCGTGTTCAACCAAGACAACGGCACCGGCCGCGTGGAAAGCATCAATGGCTCCGGTTTCCTGCATGCGTATGACTTCATGGGTCGGTGGCTCGCCGCCGCGCCGCAAAACGTCACGGCCGATATCAAGACGGATTTCCCGGGCTCGCCCAGCAGCGGCGGATCCGACCATGCCTCGTTCAATGCCGCAGGCATCCCCGCGTTCATGCTCAGTTCGTTGTCATGGGGTTATGGCACCATCACCTGGCACACCAACCTGGACACGTATGACAAGCTGATCTTTGACGACCTGAAGGCCAACGTCGTGCTCATCGCCACACTCGCCTACCAGGCCAGCGAAGAGCCCGGACTTGTCAATCGCGAGCAGCGCGTCATGCCCCTGGGCAGGGACGGCAAGCCACAGCAGTGGCCCGTTATCCGGCAACCCCGTCGCACGGGCGTCGGGTATTGATTCCGGCTTTCGGGAGGACGTTTCACTCGGCCGACAGGAGGAACACCTGCACATGGCGATCGGCACCATCGGCCACATAGCGGTTATAGGCTATGGTTTTCCCATCGGGCGACCAATTCGGTGCCCCCACGGGTTTGTCGGCCTCATCGGCGCGCGGCGTAAGCCGATGGGTCTCGCCGGTGAATAGCTGCGTGATGAACACGCTGTTGTCGGCAGGATAGGCCACCCACCGGCCCGAAGGGTCCACGTTGAATGGCCCCTGTATCGAAAACGCATTCGCCGTGAGCTGCCGCGCTTCGCCGCCGTTCGGTGAAACGCCGAAAAGCTGCACGACCCCATCCGCAGCTGTAGCGAGGTAGCAAATCAGGTTTCCATCGGGTGTGGACCGCAGCCAATGCCTCGGCCCCTCCACGCCATGCCTGGAATGCGTGATGCGCCGTTGCACCACGCCCTTCGGCACGCCGGGGCGCGAAGATGCCGTCCCTTCCAGCGGAATCCCATCGGCTGCTTCGCGCAGTCCATCGGGCAGGTCGGCCACGAACAATTCCGTCACCGTATTGCCCTCGCGGTCGTGCACGTTGCCCTGGAACGCGATGGCACGCGGCCGCCGCGTGCCATCGGGCGCCACATAGCCGTCGATACCGATCCAGCACTCGTCAAACGCCTTATCGATTTCATCACTCCCCGGCATGGGGTTTTCGGTCACCGCCGTGACCACTACCGAAAAGCACTCGCCATCGTTGTTTTCGAGCGTGCTGTCTGCAGGTACCTGTACGCTGCCCGGCACCATCACCCCGACCATGCGCAGGTCCTGCACGGACGGGTTGTTTTTGGCCAATTGTTCGATGACGTAATCGTTGTAGGTGAAACTGATCCATTGCCCGTCGCCGCTCCACGTATGTGCATGCGTGCCGCCACGCAGTGCCCCCGGCGTAAACGGTGGCATGACGTCACGCGCATCCAGGAATACGGGGTGTCCGGGCCGATCGATATCCACCGCAACGCCCGTGCGGCGGGTCATCGCGTAAGGCCTTGTCGCGTCCGCGTTGCGGATGCCGTGGATGAACAATACCCGATCCGCCGTGGGGGAAAACGTCGCCGCTCCTACCCCCGGTCCGTGTTCGGTTTGGTCTACGGTGCGGTACAATACCCGCACCTCACCGGTGCGGGCATGCACCATCTCGATGCGTTCCGTACTGCCGATCTGCGTGTCGTCGTTCCGGGTATCGTACACGATCCATTGGCCGTCTTTCGAAAACGCCTGCGTGGTGTTCAGCATATGGCCATGCTTCGCGGTGGTAAGTTGTCTATCGCTGAATTTCATGTTCAATGTATTTTGAGGATTGCAGGCCAGCTGGCAAACAATCCCCCCCAACGTCAAGGCTATCCACCGTGTTTTCAACCCCGCAGGGCCCCTAAAAGCAGCATTGCCTGATGCCATATAATCCAAGCAAATATAGCCTTACCAGCACGTCGATGGCTTTACCATGTTAGCAGGATGCTATACGATATTCGCTTTCGCAACCCTCCTACTTACCCCCTAACCTGGCCAACAGCCATTGCTGGATTTTCGCCTGCTGCTCCGGATACGTCCAGTGGCCCGTTTCCTGCACGAGGAACAATTCCTTTGGCGCCGTTATCTGATTGTAGGCCGCATAGTACGATGTGGGCGGGCAGGTCTCGTCGTTGTAGCCCCACGTATAGAAGCCCGGCACCTTGACCGAACGCGCGAAATTGACCACGTCGTAATAGGCAGACACCTTGATCTTTTCATCCTTGGCCAGGAACGGGGCATTGCTTTCGTTGAACATGTGCGGCCAGCCGCCCGCCCGGCCATGCAGGTACCCGGTGAGGTCGCATAGGGCAGGGTAAACCGATACCAGGCTTTTCACCCGATCATCCAGGGCCGCGGTGACGATGGCCAACGCCCCCCCTTGGCTACCGCCCCAGACCGCGAGGTTGCTTCCGTCGAATTCGGGGAGCGAATACAGGTAATCCACCGCGCGCACGCAACCCAGGTAAACGCGCTTGAAATAATACCGATCACGATCGTCCAAGTTGAAGAACTGGTAATTCTTCAGCGCAGCCGCCCGAAGGTCGTCGTATAGCTGGGTATCATACGTAACGGGAATGCCGTGAATGCCAATCTGCAAGCTGATGACCCCATTTTCGGCGAGGTCAATGATACCCGCATAGGGCCGGATACCCGCGCCGGGTACCTGGAGCGCCGCAGGATACTTGCCCGGCGCCTTCGGTTTGGCCAATATCCCATATACACGCGCGCCGGTTTCAAAATTCTGGATATTGACCTGATAGACCGCTACTTTTTCCGTGCACCGCTCGGGCAACAGCGTCAATTTTGCATCCAGTGGCACCTTGGCGGCCTGCGCCTTGGCGTGGTTCCAGAAATCCCAGAAATCGTCCGGCAAGGTCTGCGTAGGTTGGATGGTTTCGGGCGCATAGCCCGCGGTGGCCAGGCCCCGGTAATTCGCGCCATCCACATCGATCCGCACGTGGCACTGCAGGAAACCAGCGCCCGTCAACTTGCCCTTCACGCTCGCCACACCATCCTTCAGCTTGATCGTACCCTCGCTTACCGGCGCCATTTTCTCGGGCCCTACCGCAAAAGAGATTTCGGCATCTTTCAGGGGTACCTGGTGCTTCAGTATCCTGATCGTAAACGTGGCTTCCTCGCCGGGTTGGTACGTCCAATCGGGTTTGTCGGGCGAAACCAGCACCTGGATGGGGTGCGGCGGCCGGGATTGGGCCATGGCGGCCAAGGCAAGGAATAGCAGGCCGCAAGCCGCGACCATGGTACGGAAAAAAGTGATTCTATTCATTCGTTTCGTAATCTGATGAAAGCCTAAAACTCGTGGGTGGCTAATCTACGAAGTTTTATCGACCTACAAACCACTGGCTTTCGATGAAAACCGATGTCTCGCCAGCCCGCGAACATGCGTCCTGAACTGGAAAACACTCCCACTCAACGGATATTCCCGCAACTGTTGTTCGGTCATTTCCTGCCGGGCCGTGGTGATAAACAAGGTTTTCCGGTCAGCGTGTCCGAACGTACAGGCCGTCACGTGGGGGGCCGGTACCGGTATTTTTTCAATCAACTCGCCGTTATATGGGTTCCACCGGCCTACCGAATAACCACCGTAGTGAGCAATCCACAACATCCCTTCCTCGTCGATGGCCATCCCATCCGGGCCTCCCAGTTCATCAGGAATCGTGATAACGTCTCCATCCAACACCAAGCTAGCGTCGTCCGGATCGAAGGCATAGGCCTTGACCGTCTTCAAGGGCGAGTCGATAAAGTACATGGTCTTGCCGTCTGCAGACCAGACCAGCCCATTGGCAATGGTCGTGTCGCTTACCTTAGGCACGAATTCCCCGTTTGCCAGTGCATATAAATGCCCTGCTCCAGTTTCAAATGTCTTATCCATCGTACCCACCCAAAGTCGCCCGGCGGCATCGCACCCCCCATCGTTTGTGCGGATATTGGGCTTCGAGATTTCCAATGGCACTAGATCTTGCAACGCACCGGTATGCACATCCAGGTAGGCAATGCCCCCCTGCATGGCCACCAGGAGCGTATCGGCCGTTTCGGTTTCAACCAGCAGCGTCACCGGCCGATCAAACGCAAACTGCTTGACCGCAGCGCTCGCGAGATCGTAGCCGAACACCCGGTTTTCCAGGATATCCACCCACCATAGTTGGTTGCTACCGGCCAGCCAAAGCGGCCCCTCACCCAACATGTCTTTACCTGCATACAGAACGTCAACCTTTTCCATAGCGCTGTCTACCCCCAATGGACCGGTTGCTACGACCAGTACTCCGCAATTTTACCGTTCACGAAATCCACGCTTCTCGCGAGTTGTTCCATCCCGTCCACGCCGTCTTCGATACTGATCCAGCTGTCGAACCCCGCGGCTCGCAGCGTGGAAAATATCCGATCGTAATCATTCAATCCTTTCCCGATTTCCCCGTGCCTGAGCACCGAAGCATATCCTTCACTGTTGTCTTCCATGGCACGGAGGTCTTCGATGGTCCCCCCGATGAGGTACCTGTCGCTTGCGTGCATGGTTTTTACCCGGTGCTTTACGCGTTCCAGCAATTCCAAGGGGTCTTCTCCGGCGAGAAACGTGTTGCTAGGGTCATAGTTCACGCCGAAATGGGTGTGGTCTATCGCATCGACAAGCTGGCAGAACACGTCTGCCTTCTGGGCAAACTCGGGGAATTTCCAGAAGTCATCTTTGTAATGGTTCTCCAGTATCAAGGTGATGTCCATGGTTTTCGCATAGGCCAAGCACTCCCGGATGGAATCGGCGGCAAACTTTACGCCCGCTGGTATCGCCAATTCCGGCCTGCGTTGGCCAGACAATACGCGGCAAAAACGGCCGCCCAGCGCATGGGTCATGTCGATCCAGTGCCGCTGCTTTTGGATTTCCTGCTTCCTGAAATCCGCATCGGGATGCGTGAAATCGGGCGAACAACACATCATCGGTATCTCCAGTCCAGCGTCCGCGACACGATTTCGGAAGTAAGCCCACTTGCGTTCATCGGCCATCTCGAGAAACCCAGCATACCACTCCAACCCGTCGATGGCTAAACCGGAGGCTAGGTCGATCCATTCATCGAGTTTCATCTGTCCGGTCACGCACAGGTCGCGCATAAAGGCCTTGGGAAATACGGCTAGCTTCGGCATATCAGTCTGTGGTCAAGGCGTCCAAATTCTTTTCCGGATTACGGCCGATGATCGGGTGCTGTTCCAATTCGATCGCTTGCCCGCTCACTGGCCCTAGCAAATCCGAGAGCCAAAACACGACGGAATTGGCTACTTCGGCAGGGGCAAGCAACCGGCGTGCGGGAGCATACATCGGCGAAATGCGGGTGTACCAATCTTCCGGCAGCCCATGAGAAACCTTGCGCTGCTGCTCCTTCTCGGTCAGTACCCATCCGGCATTCAATTGATTTATACGAATTCCGTAATCACGATGCAGGCTATCGCCCAGATTTCGGGTCAAGGTCATCAGCGCCCCTTTTGACACACTGTACGCCAAGAGGTTCGGTTCTCCGGCATACGCATTGACCGATCCGATATTCACGACGGCCCCTTTCACTTCGGCCAGGTACGGCAATGCGGCCTGGATGATTGCAAAGGGAGCCAGCGCATTGATTTCCAACACCTCCCTGAGCAAGGGAAGCGTGGTGTCATCCACATTGGAAGACACGACATGGGCGGCGTTGTTGGCAATGCCATCCAACCGACCGAATCGGCTGACGGCGGCTTGCACCAACGCCTCTGCAAAGCCATCGCTGCGGAAGTCGGAGACAAACGGCTCCACGCGGTCGCCGCCAGCCAGAACTTCCAAGGCCAACGGTAGGTCTTCCTCATCGCGCCCATGCAGGAGCACACGGGCACCCGCCGCGAGGCACGCGTTGGCGATGGCCAACCCGATCCCGCCGAATGCGCCGGTGACCAAGATCACTTTATCGGCTAATATTCCTTGCTGCGCCATAACGGATTCCCCTTTTCGCTTATTCCGGTTTCAAGACACTTTTTATCACTTCGCCATCTTTCATTTTACGGAAGGCCTCTTCCCAATCCACCAACGGCCATACGCCGCCGATCAACCTGCTCACATCGAGTTTCCCGGTTGCCAGCAGCCGGATCACTTTCTCCCATACCGGCCAATTGTGGCTGAAACTGCCTTGGATCCTCACGTTTTTCTGGACGATCGGATCCAGCGAAAAGCCAATCGGTTGCGGGCCCCACCCTACTTTGACGACCTGCCCATTCGGCCTCACCCAGTCAATCGCCCGTTGGAGCGTCTGGCTCACGCCCGCCGAATCGATTACGCAGTCTACCCCCATGCCGTCCAGTTCCCTTGCCCATTCGCCCGCATCTCCGGCGATGGGATGCAGTCCGTACGCCGCGGCAACCTGGAGGCGCGCACCGTCGGTCGGCAATCCGACGACCCCCACCTCGGCGCCGCGGAGCTGGGCCATCAGGGCGCACAGCATACCGATGGTACCGGGGCCGATGACCAGTACCCGATCGCCGGGTTTGATTTCCGCGTTGTTCACCACGGCGTTGTACGCCACGCTACACGGTTCGGTCAAGCAAGCGATTTCAAAACCGAGTTCATTCGGGATCCGGTGCAGGCATCGTGCGGGCACAACAACATACTTGGTCATTGCCCCGTTCACCCCATACCCGAAACCCTTCCTGGAAGGATCCAGGTTGTAGAGCCCTACTTTGGAAAGCGGATTCTCGAGGTCGATGACCGCTGCTGTCTCGCTCACCACCCGGTCGCCCACCGCCCACTGCACCACGTCTTCGCCGACTTCATGGATCACCCCGGCAAACTCGTGCCCCAGCACCACGGGATAGTTCACGGGCCAGCTGTGGCTAGCCGTCCACTGGTGCAAATCACTGCCGCACACGCCGACGTTTTTCACTTCCAGGAGCACATCCGTCCTCCCCGGCGACGGCTTCGCTACCTTGCGCAGCTCGACAGCCCCTTTCCGGCATTCGACATTTACGACCGATAAAAACTCCATGGTTGTTTAAATGATTGGTTTACACGTTGTGCGTGGATACTGCTGCATATACGCTTCAGCACGCTTGCGAGGTCGTTGCTGTTGGTCTTGAATGAATCGGCGTCGATGGTCAATGGCGCACCCAATACCACCAGAGGGGCTCCATACGCCGGACACTGGATGGCCTGCTCGATGGATAGGCCGCCTACGGCCTGCACGGGCACCTTTACCGATGCCACGACGTCGGCGAGCTGATCCAACGGACTGGGGCAGCGCTGCCCTTGCGCAACGAGGCCCCGGCGTTCGTCATAGCCGATGTGGTGGATGACATAATCACACCCGAGGTCTTCCAACCACCGGGCACCATCCACCATGTCTTCGCACGCCATATTGTCGCCCATCACCTTGATTCCGAAATCGCGGCCTGCCTGCACCACGCATTTGATGGTCTCCGCATGGGCCCTCGCCATGACCACCACATGTGTAGCACCCGCTTTGGCCATCATCTCGGCCTCGAGGTAGCCGCCATCCATGGTCTTCAAGTCGACCACCAGCGGCGTGCCCGGAAACTCGCCCCTTAGCCTCCGGACGCCGTGCAAACCCTCGGCCAGCACCAACGGGGTCCCTACCTCCAGCCAATCCACTCCCGCTTGCAAGGCAATACGGGCCGTATCGACAGCCTCCTCGATATCGGTTAGGTCCAATGAAATCTGAACGATCGGTTGCATCTGCTTTCTTTTCGTTTTTTAATCCAACATCCGCACCTGGATGTCTTTATACATCACTTTCGAGTTGGGGTCGTGCGCTTGGATGGCGAATGTCCCCGAATCCAGGAATCGTCCGAAATGGTCTTCCTTCCGCACAAGCCGGCTCTTGTCTTCCATTTCCGTATAATCCACTACCGTCGTACCGTCCACTTTGACCACCACGCGGTTGCCCTGCACCGTGATGTACAATTCAAACCATCGCTGGTCGAGCGCATACTTGTCGGCCACATCGACCACGTTGTATAGGCTTCCCGTTCGTATGCCATCACGGTGTGAGTTGTTCACTTGTACCTCGTATCCATAATTCGGGTATCCGTTCTCCTGAAAACGGGTATGGAAATAAATCCCCGAATTGGCCTGTTCAAAGGTATACACTTGGGCCTTGAATTCAAAGTCCGTAAACCGATGGTCGGCCACATCGCCCACATAATACAAGTGAGAACGCGGGCCATCGTGCACGATGCATCCGTCCGCTACGCGGAAGGAGGTAGCGGTTTCGCTGGCCCTCCATCCGTTGAGCGTTTTCCCATCAAACAACGAGACCCAACCGCTGGGCTGGGCCAACGATTGCAAACCGATGAGCAACAGGCCTGCTGCAATCCCCTTGATCCTAAGCATTATCTTCAACGTTCCCATGGCAGCAAAACTATAATTTCCCCCACCCGCTCCGGTACTCCCGTTTTACAAACTGGTTCGCCTCGTCATGATTGGTAATGCGCATGTTCTGGCTATCCCAACGAAGCAGCTTGTTGCTTCCCGGATAGTCAAATCCGGGGCGATTGCTCCTTGGCTTGGGGATATCGGCCACACGAATGGCCAGATTGGCCATCAACACCGTCTCTGTCAATGGACCGGACAATTCGAATGGTGCGCTCAACGTGGTCTTGCCGTACCCTGCGATGGCGCCTTTCACCCATTGGGCGTAGTGCCCTTGCGCCCCGTCCTTTACCCGCTCATAACGTTGGGGCACCTCCACCTCTTTTGTCCGAGAAACAGGAATCAACCTGGGATTGGCTGCATACTCGCTGGCCATCATTTTCCCTTTCGTTCCGACGAACAGTATTCCGCTGTTGCCATCGCCCATGATTTCTTCGGCTTCCAATTCGTCTGGCCTTGCCGGCTTGATACCGCCGTCCATCCAATGGAGCTTGACCTCGCCCTGGGTCTTGCTGGTCTTCGGAAATGTCAGCGTGGCGTAACCCGATGGCGGACAGCTTTCTGCAAAGTATCCGCGTGTTCCGAAATCGGTGTAGACACTACCTACCGTAGCTTGCACATCGATTGGATATTTCAGGTCAAGTACCGAGAAAGGCGCTTCCAGCAAGTGACATCCCAGATCGCCCAATGCACCGGTACCATAATCCCACCATCCGCGCCAACTTCTGGGCGCCAACCCGTCGACATAGTCTTTGTAGGGCGCGGTCCCTAGCCAAAGATCCCAATGCAACCCTTGTGGAACGGGCGGCGATAGGCTCGGCCACGGAATGCCCTGTGGCCAGACTGGACGGTTCGTCCACGTATATACGGTATGTACATCCCCGATCGTGCCCGCGTCGTACCACTCCCGCAGTTGCCTTACCCCGTCGCCAGACGCACCTTGGTTGCCCATTTGCGTCACCACCTTGTATTGCTTGGCCGCTTCGGTCAATTTCCGTGCTTCGTAAATGTCGTGCGTCATCGGCTTCTGCACGTAGACGTGCTTGCCCAGTTGCATGGCGCCCATGGCGATAATGGCGTGATTGTGGTCGGGCGTAGACACCGACACCGCATCGAAGTGTGCGGATTCCTTGTCAAACAATTCCCTCCAGTCGTGGTAGTATTTTGCCTTCGGGTATTTCTCGCGGGATTCCTTGGCCATGCGGTCGTCCACATCGCAAAGGAAGCCGATTTCAGCGCTCCCGCTATCGTAGAAATTATTTAGGTCTCCCCTGCCCTTACCGCCGACACCCACACCGGCGACCACCAGCTTGTCACTGGGCGCGATGAACCCCTTCCCGCCCAACACATGGCGGGGCACGATCGTCACACCGGCAATGGCCAAACCGGTCTTGCCGATAAAATCCCTTCTGGATTGTCCTTTAAACATCATGTTAAGGTACTAATTGGTTTATACGTCGGTTTGACCTGATTACATGCCGAAGATGTACTGGGCGAGCCACCAGGTGCTAACGAATCGCGGCATACAAGCTATCGTATGCTTCGTGCAAAGCTTCGACGGCTCCCTCCACCCGTTCATCAAACACCCCGACGAACCGGCGTGTAAACCGCGAGATCTCCAAGCCCCGTTGCTGTAAGAAATATTTGGCGACCACGGGATAGACGTGGTGCATCACGTCCATATGATCGATGAAGAACCGCTGTACCCGGGATACCTCGCCAGCAGCCGACTCGTCGTCATAGTTTTCGCATAGCCACACGATCAACTCCGGAAAATAATTGCCCTGGATACAGGAAAGCCCTGCCGCTCCCGCCTTCAATGAGTCTACCGCATGGACCATGTATGCATCATACAATCCGAATTTGGCAATCCCACGCGTTACCTCCAGTTTGGCCTTCACCAAATCGATATCCAAACAGGTATCCTTATGATAGATCACCCTGCCGGTATCCACGAACCGTTTGAGTTGCCCTGCAGACAATATCCGCTTAAACGGATCTGGACATTCATAAAAGCCCAGCGGGATGCCTGGCGTGGCATCGAGCAACTGGAACACCCGCGCGTCGAACTGTTCGTCGGCCTCCAGTTCACCGGCCAGCATATTCGTAATCACGATTGCGGCTTCAATGCCGCAATCATAAATCCGCTTCACGAAATCGGCCTGCTTCTGTACCGGGCCGCCAAATGTCGCGGTGGCCACTACCGGAACGGAGCCACCGGCCACGTCGACCACGTGCTTCGTGATCGATATGCGCTCATCCGGCGACAACTCAAACATCTCGCTGGAGAGGCAATTGGCAAATAACCCCGCGGCACCCGCCTTGAGGTATAACTCCGTTAACTTGGTCAACCCTTCAAAGTCTATCGCACCGTTTTCCTTAAACGGCGTTAGCATGACGGGTATGAACCCCTTTGTTTTCTCGCTCATTGATATCTGGGTTAATTATTCACCTATAATTGATACTACAAAGGTAGATTCATCGTGTCCCGCGGTTCTGTATCAAATTGGCGGGGTTTTGTAGGATGTTAGCGAACTACAATATCCGATCCTTATCGACCATAAATACCCGTGTACTTTGCGTATATTTTTTCCCATTGGCATCCTTGTAGATCAAATCGAGGTAAAACGCCTTGTAACCGTTGTCGGGTAGCGGCACGGTCGTGGAAACCGAAGCGGTGCGTTTCACATCGATATCGGTAGATACCCAGGTTTCGTCGCGAAAATCGCGGTCTGTCGAAACGCTGTACCACAACCGGGCACCCTCCAGCCGCTTGGGCGTTGCCCCCGCGTCTAACACGACCTGCTTGTCTTGCACGGCGGCATTCCAGGTGGTTATGGGGTAAGCCAAGTCTCTCGCCGTAAAGCTGAAGAAGGCACCCAACGCGCGAAAAGCCTGCTTGCCATCACCCAAGTTATGCCCGGCGTTTGGAACATAATGCAAGAGGTTCTCTCCGGGGATGCTATCCAAATAATGCTTGATGGCATCGACCACCCAGTACGGATCGTTCGTCCCGTTGAAAATCATCTTGGGCATCGTGAGTTCCGAACGATAGGAATAGGGGTCGATCATTGTCACAATGGCCCGTCCCTTTTCCGAATCCATGGCTTGCGGTATCCCCAGATCCGTATAGTCTTTGATTTCATCACTGTATTCGGTATACGCTTCCAATTGATAGTTGAGGTTGGCCGGCATGTTCACGATATCGATCACGATCGGTGCAATCGCCTTCACGCGCTTGTCTCCGGATGCACCCGTGAGCCAGGTCGTCCAACCCCGTTTCGAGGCACCGGCAACCACGAAGTCCTTGACTTCTTTGCCCAACTCGCGCGTTACCAGTTCCTGTATCGCATCCATCGCCCGGATGGCACTCTTGGTCATCGGGAAAAGCAAGGGCCAGCTCGCGTCGCCATCCTGCTGGTAATTGTGCAACGTCATCGAGATCAACGCATCTTCCTTTTTGCCACCGTACAAGGGCTGCATCGGTACCTGCTTGAGCAACGCCGTCACCGCCTTGTTTTCCAAGGCCACGCGCGCCACGGCCAACGTCACGCCGTCCTTGCGCGGGTCGCGCCAATTCGGTTCGCCCTCGCTGTTCACGCTTCCGCCGTCAATGAAAAGCAGCGACGTGTTGCGCTTCACCTTTTTCGGGACCACGATCGTCAACTGGTGCTTCCATACATGTCCTTTCCACGTCTGTGAAGTCAGCAACACATTATACGCCTTGACCGGGCCTTCCGTGATCACTTCCTTCAGCTCCCAGGTGTAGGAATCGTCTCCATTCCCCAAGTAACTTTGCAAAGCACGATTGGGAGCCACCGCCTCCCCTGTCGCTTGTCCATAACCAACGGAGAGCGCTATCCCCCCTATCCACAGTAAACTCAACAGGACTTTCTTCATTTTTCTTCTTATCTACAAACAATCAATTCTTCTTTTCACTAGGGCTATCGATCCAACTCCGCCAACAGTGCAAGGGCTTCCTCGATATAGATTTCGCCTGTCATTTCGCCAAGGCTGGTTCGCGTGATGTATGCATACCGGTCGAAACTAGCGAAGTCTACCTTTGTGAGCATGTAGCCAAAGGCATCGTTCGTGAGTCCGAACAGGAACGGATAATCCGTTTTCATTTTCCGTTTCAGGTAATACCCGATGTTAGGCAAAGCCTCCCCCGGAATGGTCAATAGCGTAGCCGGCCCAAGTTGCACGGCATTGATCCGTGTGGCGATTTCATCGGGTGCGTGCGAAGCATAGCCCAATGGCGAATGTTCCAGGATGTATCGCATCACGGGGGATTCGATCGGGAAGGTCACGAGCCGCGAAACACACCGTACCTCGGGGTTTGCCATCACCTGGCCATCCTGCAAGATTCTCAGGGCTTCATCGGCCAGCAATGTCCCGATCCGTATACATTCCTGCCATAGGTCATCCACTTCGGCAGACCGCGCCTGTCGGTTATCGGCGGTAACCATCCCGCCCAATGCGCCATTCAGGAATACCGCTATGCCGCCCACCTGTGCTTCGATGCGATCGTACAACGGCCCGCAGAAGTCGGGGCTTAACACGCCCTTTTTTGAACCGATCACTTCCGGATGACTGGCGTAGTTCACCAGTGTCGCGATAACCTCGCCATTGGCAGAAACAGCCTGGATAACGCCGCAACGCGGATCATACAATTCCTCGGCGTAATAGTTGAATGCAATCCGGCCCTTCGCCTCGCCGAGCGCGACCTTCAGCGAGGCAGGCTCCAAATTCCTTATGGCCTCATTGACCGCGTCGGCGATTTGCCGCACGCAAAAATCGAGGTATTCCAAATCGGCATGGTGCACACCGTTGGCATCAGGAAACCCGTATGCGTCGGGGGCGCTGTGTGTATGCGTTGCGCCTATCAGGATGTTTTCGGGCGGGATACCGCCGATCAACGAGCGGGCCCTGTCGCCCAACACGGCAGGCCACCCCAGGTTATCAATCGCCACAAAGGCTATCCGTGCGCCGTCCGATTCAACGACGAATGCCCGTACGAATAGATCGCCCTTCTTGGTGCCGACCGGCTGTGGAACACCGACGCCGCCCGAAACCGGCAGCAACGGATCGGGGGTGATGACCCTTACCGCCGCGCCTGCCTGGAAAGATTGCGCCACGGCAACGGAATTCACGAACAGGAAAACAGTTCCGACGCATAGCGCCGCAACCGATTTGATCATACGCCCACTCATCACCAAGGCTTACCCGTACCCTGTATCACCCATGGTTTTGACCATGCGCTATTACCCGGACCGCCAGTTGCGCCAAAAGGCGTGTATGCTGTAGTCGCCAGGTTGGCAATCGCCGCCTCGACATTGGCTTTGTTCAGTTCCCTTTCGGAGGTCATGTAATAGAACCTCACCGGCAACACCGGACCTATCGCCTGGCTACCGGTCGCCAACTGCGGATAACCCGTTCGCCGCCAATCGAACCACGCTTCGGCAGCCGCGGTCCACGAGGCGATCCATTTCTGCTCGATGATGCGGCGCACCGAACCATCGAAGGCCACGTCTGGCTGCGCGACGTAACCCGCGTAGGCCGCGCTCAACCCCCAAGCGTCAAAAGACGTCTGGATGGCCATCTCGTAATGCGTACGCGCATCCCCGGCAGCCCAACCCTTCAATGCCGCTTCGGCCAGGATAAAATGTACTTCAGCCGCCGAGATCAACCTGGCCTTGAGCAGGTCACCACGTGGCTGCCGGTAACGGTCGTTCAACCAGGAAACATGCGGATTATTTGATGCTTGGTTCAAGTCTGGACTGAGGTTGTACGACTGCGGCCCGTTGATGGAGGGCGGAATCCCCACGTAATCGGGGTTCTGGTTTACATCGTCGATGGCGATTCCGCGTGCAGCCAGCACATCGGGCGAAATCACGCGGACGCCATCGATTACCCGGTCGGTTCCCGTGGCAACCGTACCGTCAACCCGGATCGGAATCTGCACGCGGCGTGCCCACACGCCCAACCGCGGGTCGCTCACCGACCGCAGGTACTCCACAAAGGTCGAACATAACTTGATCCGGCGGAAATCGCTGCCCGCCGTCGCATCAAAGGTTTCGTTAAACGGCCATGCGTCCGTATTGTTCGTACCGGGGAACGCCATGGTGGCATCGCCATTGGCCTGCAGGATGATTGGGTACGTCGTTGGGTCGGCCACGATACGCTCGATACCGGGGCGCGCCACATCGGGCAGTTTTTCAGCCAACCGCATGTAGTACCGTAACATCAACGAGTTGGCGAAGGCCCGCCACTTTGCCGGGTCGTCATTAAAATAGACATCGGCCTTGCCCAAGGTTGCCGCATAGTCAGCCTTCGCTTTTGACAGCAGTGTATTGGCCGTCTCCAAGTCGGCCAGTACGCCACGGTACACCGCTTCCTGCGAGTCGTAGCGGGGCGTCATCGTTTCCACCCCGCCATCCAGTGCCTGCAACGCTTCCGAATACGGAACATCGCCCCACAGGTCGGCCATCAAGCCGAACACGTACGACTTGACGACCAGTGCGACACCTTGATGGAACTCATAGCCGAGCTCCACAGACCGATCATAAACGATTTTGTTGTTTCGTAACACCTCGAAATAGCTATCCCAGCCGTTTGAGCCCTGCCAATCGTAGTTGTTGTGCGTGCCCACCCAACCGTCCTTCTGGGTGTGCTGCATCACGCCCGCTAAATCTTGATAGCCGAGGATGAGGTACGACCTAGCCGTCTGCGTCAGCACGGTAGACAACACGAGGTTCGGATGCACCGAACCGGGATCCGCTCCATTCGGATTCTCGTTCAGCTCCACCAGGTAGTCTTTGCAACCGCCTACCAACAGCGTTGCCGTGGCCAAAAACACCTTGCATAGGGTATGGAATGTTATGCGTTTCATCTCACTACAGATTTAAAAGGTAACTTGCAATCGGGCGCCGATCGGCATCACCCACGGGTTGATGTTATATTGCTCCACGCCTTGCAAAAACTGCATGCCCGAACCCTGCACATTGCCCGAAGGTTTAAACGCATTCTCGGGATCGATATTGATCTTGGCCTTGGTCCATAATATGATGTTCCTGCTGAACACGGATATGCTCATCCCCTGCATACGCCACCGTTGAGTCAATGCCTGCGGCAACTGATAGGTCAGGGAGACTTCCCGCAACTTGAGGTAGTCTGACGGGAACAGGAACGACTGCGGAAAACTCCACGTGGTTGCGCCAGCCAACGGCAGGATCAACGTGCCATCGGCCTCATTGATCTTTTCACCCAGGTTTTCCACGTAGATCGGATCGCCATTTCCATCGGTACCTACCTGTCGGATACCTGGAACGAATACCCCGCCATACGGCAAGGTATACTGTCCATACCGAAACGGATAGCTGTTGTACTCGGGTGTCGGACCGCCCACCAATGGGAAATAATTGCCATTTACGCGGATCAACGAATTTTCATTCGCTACCAGGTAGTCGCGCACCTCGGCATCGCTCATCACGCCGCGATTGATCAGCTTATCCAAAAACCGATTCGAGCGCATCTCTTCTTCCCCCCTACGGAACGTCTCCGAATAGAAGTCTCCGCCGTTGCGCCAATCAAAGGTCATTTGCAATGTCCAGTTCTTATACGAGACACTGGTCTGGCCGCCCATGATGAAATTCGGGTTGAAATTCCCGATTTTGTTGCGGGTCGCCTCGGCATCTACGGCCTGCCACTTGCCCGTATTGTCCAGTAGCGGATAGCCTTGGTACTCCGGGTATTTCGGGTGGTTTACGGTCACCAGCTCCGACCCATAGATATCGCCGATTTCCTCACCGACATACGTCCAGGCACCGGCACCGGAAGTGCCCCATAGCCGGAAGAACGGCATGTCATCGGTCAGTTCCAGGATGCGCGTACGGTTGCGCGTAAAGTTGAGGTCCACGTCCCACCGCCAATCGGCGGATTGTACCGGCGTACCGCCGAAATTGACTTCGAATCCACGACTGCGCAGCTTCCCCGCATTTACGTTCGCACCGCTTATGCCCGAAGACGGAGCGCGGTCCGTATTGAAAATCTGGTTCTCATTTTGCACCATATACCACGTACCGGCAAACCGCAACCGGTTTCGGAACAGCCCAACATCCAGACCGCTTTCATAAGAAACGGAGACTTCGGGCTTCAAATCCGGTATCAACTTTGTACCGGGCATACCCAGTCGCGGGATATCGCCCCACGTACCATAGTTCGCCAGCACTTGCTGTAGCATGTACGCATTGGCATCGTTGCCCACTTTAGCCACACTGCCACGCGCCTTGATCAAATCGACGATAGGCGAGCGGATGCCGAGTAAGTCGCTAGCGACAACGCTCAAGGATGCCGACGGGTAAAAATAAGGCGATGCATCGGGCAACGTACTTGACCAATCGTTCCGCGCCGTGAGGTCCAGGTATACCCAATCGCGGTAGCCGATGTTCGCCAACGCATAAAGGCTGTTCACGCCGCGACGCATCTGCCAACTGGAGTAGTCCAGGTTTGTAGGCAAAATATTCTGCAACGTGTATATGCCCGGCACGATCAGGCCTCCGGAGCTGTTCTTGGTTTTGTTGACCACATCCATGTTCTTCTGGAAACGCAGGTTACCGCCGCCGGAAATGGAAAATGAGAAATCGGCGACGTCCTTGGCATAAGTGGCCAAAAAGTCGGCATTGCTCTCAAAGCGGTTCAGGTTGGTCAGGCCGTATCCCCCATTTGGCTCGCGGGTGTAGCTCATCGGTAGTTTGGTCTCGCGCCGTTCATGGTAGGTGTCTAGCCCGTAACGCGCGAATACGCTCAATTCGGGCGTAATTTGCCAATCTGCCCGGATGTTCCCGAACAGCCTGTCGCGCACGAAGCCATTACTGACTTCGTAGGCCAGGAAGTAGGGATTATCGAAAATACCGGCAGACTGGCTACGCTGCATCAACCCCTCTTGGCCGGGCGTCCAGTAGTCGCGTAAATCGAGGATATCGATATGCGGCGAAAGCATATACGCCCATTCCAACGGGTTCGTGCCCCGGTCGCCTGCCGGTCGGTTATCGGCATTGTTGCGGCTCACATCAATGGTGGTCGAGAACGATAGCTTCTCATTGACCTTCATACCCGCATTGAGGTTCAGGGTATTCCGCTGCAAATCCGTATTGGGGATGATACCGCGGTTGGCCATGTTCGCATAGGAAACCCGGTAATTCGTTCGTCCGGTATTGTTGGCGATCGATAGGCTGTTGGTTGAGGTGAGTCCATTCTGGACAAAATTTTGGATGTTATTTGGATGCGAAACCAACGGCATGGCCACCCGCCTGCCATCAGCGCCTATCGGGCTGTTCCACTGAACCTCCTCATACCCCCTGTCCAGCTCGGCACCGTAGGAGGCCCCGACGTTCTCCTGGATCAGCGACCCGAACGGATTGGTAAACAGGTTGCCGCTCACGTCTACCGGAATCGCCGAGAACTGTCCCGAACCATAACGGGTCTGGAAATCAAGAAACCGATAGGGCCTATCCACCACGGTATTGGAGGTGAACGAAATATTGACTTTCTCTGCGTGCTTCCCGCTTTTGGTCGTGATGAGCACCACGCCGTTGCCAGCACGTGAACCGTACAAAGCCGCGGCGTTGGCACCTTTGAGCACCGTGACGCTTTCGATATCGTCGGGGTTCAGGCTGGATATCGCATTGCCGTAATCCACGTTATTGCGATCGCCCACAGACGAAATGTTGTTGATCGTATTGGATATCGGGATGCCGTCGATCACGAAAAGCGGCTGGTTGTCGCTGCTCAACGAGGTTGCGCCGCGAATCACCATGCTCACCGAAGACCCGGCACCACCTGTCTGGTTGATCGATACCCCCGCTATTTTCCCGCTCATGGCGTTCAAGACGTTCTCTTGGGGCACACGGGTGAATTCCTCCCCTTTGACCTCTTCGACCGAATAACCGAGGGCCCGCTTGGCCCTGGTGATGCCCAATGCGGTGACGACCACGCTTTCCAGCTCCTGCACGGCTTGTTCGAGCGTCACGTTCAGCGAAGACCGATTGCCAACCACGACCTCTGTAGCCACGTAACCGACCGAACGGAAGACCAATGTGCTTTGCGGGCCAGCCACACGGATCTCGAAAGCGCCGTCTGCACCGGTCGACACGGCGTTACCGGTCCCTTTTTCCTGGACAGTGACATCGGCTAGCGGGCCGGCCGAACTACTGACCCTGCCCCGTACGATCACGTCGACTATCGATCGGTCCACCGCATTGCTCCCTGCAACCCCATGGGCAAGGGAATGTCCGATACAAAGTACCAATACCATCAACCAACGGGTCAGGCACCGTGCAAATGGCTGAATCTCGACATAACAATTTCTCGTCATCATCATGAATACCTTAATTGTCATTACTAATTTAATGCTGGCGCATCAGGCCTACCTCACTCCTTTTCCAGCACCAGTTTCAACGGAACCGCCCCCAATCCCGGGAAATTCAGCGTCAGGGAGAGATCCAGCTGTGTCGCCGTCATCGCATTCACCCAATAGGGGTGCCGTTTATCTGCCGATGGGTACAGGGCCACCACCGCATCGTAAACCTCGAGTTTCCACGCACCCTGGGTGGCAATGCCCGGCAGGATAAAATCCGATGCACCGGCGATCTCGTATGATTCATCGCCTTTGAAGTGATATCGATTGTCGCGCGTAGCCACAAACGGATTACCGCCAAAAAGCGCCCCAAGCAACGCATTGATGGTTGGATCGTTGATCATGCTGCTTCCCGCTTGCAGCGGCAAGCGCGTGCCGTTTGGCAAACTCACGGTGGTGGAAACAGCCAACAAAATATCCTGTTGCTTCCACGACCCGGTTACCCAGGATTTCTTGATCGCTGAGAAATCGTCTGTCGGTGATTCATCCTTACCGCATGACGCGGTAAGGAGTACCAAACAGCTCAAAAGCAAAACAAATCGGTTGCTGATCATGAGCGAAGTTTTTAATTGTTACCACGGTTTGCCTGTGCCTTGTATGACCCAGGGTTTTGACCATTGACTGTTTGTGCCGCCTGCCGCATTCGGCCGTACTTCCAAACGCTGTAATGCCGCCTCCAGGTTCGCCTGGTTGTTGTTGCTTTCATTGGCCCCGTAGATAAAACGAACGGGCAGTACGGGTTGTGCGGAGGCAGGGCCAGGAACCAAGCGTGGCAAACCGGTGCGCCTGAAATCGAACCACGCTTCGGTGGCCGCACCGAAAGACGCGATCCACTTCTGCTCGATGATGCGTTCCAGCGTACCGTTATAGGCCACCGTTGGCTGGGCGATGAACGCGGTGTAACCACTGCTGGCGCCCCACGCTTTCAGGGACTCCTGGATACCCCGGTTGTAGTGCGTTTCGGCACTGCCGGCAGCCCATCCTTTCTGCGCGGCTTCGGCCAAGATGAAGGCCGTTTCGGCGGCCGACATCAACCGCATGGTCAATACGCCTCCCGTACGGTTCCTGAAAACAGGTGCCAGCTGGGAAACGTGCTGGTTTTGCACGGTCTGCCCCGGGGTCGGGTTGTAATTGTATGCGTCGGGCGTCAGCAGGCCCGGCGGAACGCCAACGTATTCGCTGTTGTCTAACGCCATGGCCGTAAAGGTAGCCGGGTTGTAACGCCGCGTAAAGGTATTGCCTGCGGCGATTTCCGCTCGGTATTGTTCATCGGATAGGGAAACCGTGGTGGTCAATGTCCCATTGCGACGGATATA
Organism: Parapedobacter sp.; assembly: GCA_037190485.1. Taxonomy (GTDB): domain Bacteria; phylum Bacteroidota; class Bacteroidia; order Sphingobacteriales; family Sphingobacteriaceae; genus Parapedobacter. The sequence continues at coordinate 165,679 of JBBCJB010000006.1, read as the reverse complement.
GGGGTCGACAGGAACGGACAATGACGCATCGGCCACCCAACGGCAGTAAACCGGTTGGAACCATACCGGTACCCGCGGGTCGTTGGTGGCCAACAACGCGTCCAACAGCGTGGCGCACGGCTTGCGGCGGCGGAAGTCGGTATCGTCGGATGTGAATCCAACGGCCGTGGGCCACGAATTGTCGCGATCGGTACCCAAGAAATCATGGGTGGCATCGTCTGCCTCATCCGTGATGTATACACCGCTCTGGTATACGCTCTCGATGCCTTGGCGGGCAACCTGGGGCAACTTTTCAGAAATCCGCATGTAGTAGCGCAAGAGCAACGAATTGGCAAAACGATGCCACTTCCGTACGTCGCCGCGGTAGTACAGGTCGTAATCGGCGATGATGTTGGCGTTGCTCCCCTGCGCGAACAGCGCGGCAGCGGCCTTCAGGTGTTCGATGATGCCCAAGTAGATCACTTCCTGGCTATCGTACACCGGGTGGGTAATGGCCCCGGTTGGCAAATTCGCCTTTAAGGCTTGCGTATAGGGCGCATCGCCCCACAGGTCGGTGATTACGCCAAACAGGAACGCGCGCATGGTCAGGGCGATCCCCTGGTGAAACGTCCATCCCATTTCTTCCGACCGCTGCAAAATCAACTCATTGGTACGCAACGGGCCGTACCAGCCCCCCCAGTTTTCAGGCGTCCAGTCGTACTGGTTATACCCGGTGTACCACCCGTCTTCCTGCATGTGCTGCACGACCCCGCCTATGGTACCGAAACCAAGCCGGAGGTACCCTTTCGCCGCATCCGCCAATACAGGCGCCAACATGAGGTTGGGGTTTGCCGTCCCCGGTCCCACCGCATTGGGATTTTCATTGAGTTCTGCCAGTTGCTCCTGGCATGAGGTGGCAAACACCAGTGTGATGCCAACCACTATCTTATAAAATGCTTTCATCGTATTCATAACGTTGTTCGTTAAGCGTGTCGACTCTTCCTGTGTTAAAAAGTAATGTCCAACTTGAATCCTACGGGCATCGTCATCGGCATGATGTTCTGCAGCTCGATACCTTGCCTGAACATCGTCGCGGTATTGCCCTGCGTGCCAGCCTGCGATTGGAAAGCCCGCTCGGGATCGATGCCGATCTTGGCCGCCGTCCACAAGACGATGTTCCGCGAGAACACGGAAACACGTGTATTGCGCATGCCCCACAGGTTAGGGATGTCGTAGCCAAGTGTAATTTCGCGGAGCTTGATAAACGAAGCATCAAATGTGACCGCCTGGTTATAGCTCCATGCGAATTGGCTGGAGGCCGGGTAGATCACCGTACCGGGGCCACCCAGGTGTGGCGTGAAACTTCCGTCGGCGTTGCCGATCACACCGGGGATGAACACGCCATCGTACGCCTCGTTGGCCGTACCGAAATTGTTCGTGAAATATCCGCCGGTCGACTGCTCATAACCACCAACCCGTGGGAAATGCCCATTGCTCGGGATGATGTACCGCTCGGGATCGGACCTCAACAGATTGATCAGCTCCTGCTCCCCGTACAATCCGCCCGGAATAAGTTCGCGCATCTGGCGTGCGGACTGCCAGTTCGAACCGCCGTACCGGTAGGTGAACGACATGAACTCGCCCCCTTGTCGCCAATCAAAGCTGGCGCTTAACGAGAAGCGCTTGTATTGCAGGCTGGTCTGCAAACCGACCTGGAAATCCGGATTGTAGTTCCCGACGTGCACGCGGGCGTCCGGGTCGTTGTCGTTGATCCATTTGCCCTGTGCGTTGAGGATAGGCCAGCGGTAGTACTCCGATTGCGGGTCTTTGACGTAGCTGTACCCCCGGCTGTAGAGGTTGCCCAGCCGTTCGCCTTCCTTGGCAAAGGATCCGCCGCCGTTGTCGTCCCACATGGTGAGTACGGGAAAGCCCTCGGCGAGTTTCTCCACGTAGGTGCGGTTGTAATAAAAGTTGGCGTTCACGTCCCACGTCCAGCCGTTGCGGTCTTGAATCGGTGTACCGCCGATCAATACCTCCCACCCTTTGCTCACGATCAGGCCTGCATTTACGAACACACTGCCAAATCCGGATGACTCTGGTATCGGCGTGGGCAACTTCTGGTTTTTATTACCTACGTTGTAGTAGGTCCCCTCGAAGCGCAACCGGTTTCGATACAAGTTGAGGTCCACCCCAAATTCGGATGAAGTCGATATTTCCGGCCGGAGGTTCGGGTTGAGCAAATTAGCAGGCACACTAGACGTAATCAACGATCCATATTGACCGGTATTCAGCACCTGCTGGATTTGGTAAGCACTTGGCTCATTCCCGACTTCCGCCCAACCGGCCCTTGCTTTCAAAAGTGAGATGGAACTTGGTAAATTGAATGTCTCATGGGCCAGCCAACTCATTGAAACCGATGGATAAACATTAGATTGATTGTCGCGAGGCAAAGAACTCGCCCAATCATTCCTGAACGTAGCGTCCAAATAAAGCATTCCTTTATATCCCAGCGACCCCATGGCATAGAGGCCAATAATCCCCTTGCCAATCGTCCCATTGTTGTATTGAAGCTGCGTGGCCGGTACATTCTGGATGCGGTACAGACCGGGTATGGTCAATGCCGCTCCGCCCATGTACGAATCGTTGCCGGCCTGCCGCATGTAGCTACCCCCACCCGATACGCTGAAATCGACATCCTCGAAGGCTCGCCTGTAGGTGACCAAAAAATCGGTATTCAATTCGTTCGACGCCAATTGGTTGAGGTAATACCCCCCTTGCGCCGCGCGCGAATAGCTTTTCGGCACCTTGGATTCGCGACGTTCGCTCGACTTATCGATCGCCACACGGCCGAACGCCGTCAGGTTGGGTGCGATCTCCCAATCCAATTTGATGTTTCCGTAAACGCGATCGCGCAAGAACCCATTGTTCAGTTCATAGGCGAGGAAATACGGGTTGTCCGTATTCCGGTGCACCCCCCGCTGCTGGATTCCCTCCTGTCCCGGCTCCCAATAATCCTGCAAGTCCAGCACGTTTACGTGCGGGTAGGCCATTACGGCTTCCAGCGGATTGGCCGTCCGGTTGGCCGTCGTAGGCCGGTTACCCGAGTTCGAACGCGCCAAATTGATATTGGCAGTCAGCTTAAGCTTGTCGTTCAAATCGTAGGCCAACAGGGTTGACAGCGCATTCCGCTGCAGGTTTGAATTCGGGATCATACCCACATTGGTCATGTTGTTGTACGACACGCGGTAGTTGCCTCTTGTTGTACCGCCCGCTACCGACACATTATTGGTAGACGTCAATCCGGTTTGCAGGAAGTTCTTCATGTTGTCTTTGTACGAACGGAGCTCGGTGGGGATCTTGTTGCCGTTCTCATCCACCGGACTATTCCACTGCACCGCGGTCACGCCACGATCCAGCGGCAGGCCCGTCCAATATGCCGAACTTTCGTCCAGCAGGTTCCCACGGTTCCCGGAGGCGTACATGTAGTGGAAGTCCAAGAACCTAACCGGTGTCTCGAACACGTTGCTCGTCGAAAAATTGACCGAGGTCCGGTCGCCCTTCTTACCAGACTTGGTGGTGATCAACACCACGCCGTTACCGGCGCGCGACCCGTACAATGCGGCTGCACTCGGTCCCTTCAGTACCGAAATGCTCTCGATGTCGTCGGGGTTGATATCAGACATCGCGTTGCCGTAGTCGACGATGTTCCGGTCGCCCATCTGGCGCTGGTTGTTCAATGAGTTGGCCATCGGCACGCCATCCACCACAAAGAGCGGTTGGTTATCGGTGGTGAGCGAATTGGCCCCACGGATGATCATGCTCACCGACGAACCGGGTCCGCTGGTTTCGCTGAGCGTTACCCCAGGCACCTTGGCCGCCAACCCGCCGAAGATGTTTTCCTGGGCAACCTTGACCATATCTTCCCCGCCGACCACACCGACGCTGTAACCGAGCGACTTTTTCTCCCGCTGGATGCCGAGCGCCGTCACCACCACCTCGCCCAGCTGCTCCTCAGCTGGCTCCAGGGTTACATCGACGACGGTACGTTGCTGCACGGCCACTTCCTGTTGCCTATGCCCCAAATAGGAGAACACCAATACGGCATCCGCACCGACACGGATGCTATACGCACCGTTGCCATCGGTAGCGGCTGCCGTGCCCGTCCCCTTCACGGCCACGCTGGCTCCCGAGACCGGCGAGCCGTCAGCACCCGATCTCACCGTACCCGTTACCAGCCGGGTACCTTGTTGCTGTGCGTATGCGAAGGGTTGAAACAACCCGATCATCAGCATGGCAATCAGCATGCTTACGCAATTCCGTTTGATTGTAAAACTGTTCTTCATGTCTTCTTTAATTTTAGGTCATCCATTTTACTGATTTTAGTCTACTTAGTTATTCTGCTGTCACATCCAGCTCCATAAAAACAATATCTTTTCGCTGCCACGTGTAGGTCAGTGCCACATGACCGTCCCAGTGGATGATGGCGGGATAGGAAAACTCGCTTTCCTCGCTGTCTTTTTCGATCTCTACGGTTTGCGGCCAGGTTTCGCCATTGTCAAATGAAAAAGCCAGCAGCAATGTTCCTCGAGAGCCCCAATTTTTACCATCCGGATTGTATAGTAACGCCAGTGTACCGTCGGCCAGCTTGGTCAGGTCGATGCCGCTATTCGGATTGGGTAAGGCGGTGCGATAGGCCGGGCTCCACGTTTTGCCATAGTCTTCCGAATCGCTACGGTACACGGCACCTGCACTGCTCCGGATCAGCATGTGTACCTTTCCAGGTGCCGACTCCCACAGCGTGGGTTGTATAATGCCCTCGCCTGTTAGTTCCGAACGATCCACCTGCAAGTAAGCACTTTGCTGCCAAGTAGCCCCCTCATCTTCGCTCCAATCGACAAATGCATCCCACTGCCCTTCCTCGTGGGAAGCACCGGCCAACCACGTACCGTTTGACAGGATGATCGGCTTATTACGAACCGGGCCTCTCCCGCCGCGGTCGCCAACCACCAATTCGCGCGCTTCAGACCAGGTCTGTCCATTGTCTTCGGAAGTCATTACCCAGGTTTCCCACTTCGGAATGGTCTTTCCAACCTTGAAGTACAGGAAGACCTTACCTGCGGGCGATTGGAACAATACGGGGTTCCAATGCGGATCGTTTCGAAGCTTGGCGATTTCCACCGCCCTGGACCAAGTCTTGCCGTCGCCCTTCGATAGCCAAATCCCTACGTCGTCGTCTTTCTCCTCGGTACCGCCGAACGAAGCGACCAAGAAATCGCCGTTCTGCAACCGCACCAACGTAGAAGCATGGCACTGGGGGAACGGGCGATGGTCGCCAAACACGAAAGAACGTTGGTCTTTCGATACGTCCAATCGCTTGGCATCCGGTTTGGCCCCATCGCATCGGGCAAACAAAAACACCGTCGCAATCAGGGCAATAAACAGGCTGTAAGGTCGTTTTTCTTTCATTTTCCGTGTGATCAAAGATAAATGCGTCATGGTTAATGCAGGGTTAAATTTTGATAAAGATTCGTTTGCGGTACAGCACGTATATCGGCAAGTAACACAACAGGCAGATGGCCAATGCCCAGAGGAGTGAGGCCAGTTTGGGGTACGACGCGCCCTGCACCAGGGCCTGGACATACCAATCGTTCACGGGGGTCAACAACTCGGGCAAAAGGCTACCCAATACGTAGGCGGTAATGGCATTGGAGCCTAGTACCACGCCCGGTTTTGCCCATTTGACGTAACCAAGGAGGTCGATGAGCACATAACACGAAGCAAACGTCAGTGCGGCCAAACCCGCGGTATACAGCACGAAGGAACTGCTCCAAAGATTTTTGTTAAGCGGGAATACCCATCCCCAGGCTGCCCCGACCACAAACGCCACGAAGCCGCCCAGGTATAACCAGATGAGCTTGCGCTCGGGCGTCAGCCCGGTTGACGTGAACAACCTCCCCACCAGCATACCGGTGATGCCGGTGACGATGGCCGGCAAGGTGCTCAGTATGCCTTCGGGATCCCAAGTGCCTTGCCACATTTTGCCGGGGATGAGCTGGCTGTCAATCCAAGCGGCCAGGTTCTGTCCCGGCTCAAGGACACCTGCCCCCAACCCCGGAACCGGAATCCAAGACAACGCGGCCCAATACAGCAAGAGTATCGCCGCGCCGATTATGGCCTGCTGCAACCAAGAGGTATATAAAAACAAGAGCGCACACGCAAAAAACACCACCGCGATACGCTGCAATACGCCGGGGAACCGCAATTCGGAAAAGTTGAAATCCGGAAACAACCACAGGAAAAGCCCGAGCGCGAAAATGAGGACGGCCCGCTTTAGTGCTTTGCCGACCAGCGGCCCCCTGGCCGTTTGGGAGGCCAGTACTTTTCCATACGACAACGCGATGGAAACCCCCACGATAAAGATGAAAAAGGGAAAGATGAGATCGGTCGGCGTAACGCCGTTCCATTGCGCGTGCAGCAAAGGCGGAAAAACCTCGTCCCACGAACCCGGCGTGTTCACGATGATCATCGCTGCTACGGTGAACCCCCGAAAGGCATCCAAGGATATCAACCGTTTGGGGTTCATTGCACGTTGCATGCGTTATCCCTGTTTATCCGGTAATGGAATCGCTTTTCACACATTTTTTTAACCATGGTCGTTCATCTTCTGGTCTCATAATTTGGTCTATCACCGTTTAAATGGCTATTCAAATTTAACGCAAAACACCTCGGTTTACTTATAGGATGTTATCATTTAACTGGAACATCTTAGCATGTTGCCTGCCCTCATCCAGCAGGTTTCGAGCACGTAAACCCACATGAACAAAAGGTAAATAAACGATGAAAAAATCAGTTGCCCGACGGCCCGCCGATCACGCCAAGGTAACGTCCCATCCAATACGGAAAGAGCCAGATATCACCCGCACTGCTTTCGGCGGTGCCGCCACCGCCATCCAAAATGAACCGGTTTGCATTATGACGAGAGATCTTCAGTTCATCGGGCGGCAAGACATCCTTGATCGTCTGGTTTCTGAAGTTTGGCGGCAACGGCTCGATATCCTTGCGGTGGCTATTTTGCATGGGCCATTGGATCAAGTCAAGCGGATACGCTTTCAAATACCACACCGCCTCGTCCAAGTCAATGTCTTCTGCTCCGGTTATCGCTGTAAAGATATTCCAGGCGCCTTCCTTCTCCGGCCGTTCCGCCTCCCAGTGATCCAGGATCGCCACTTTGTATTTCGCTTTCAACGTGTCGTTGAACGCATAACGATACAATCCCCAATAACCGGCGAAATACATCTCGTCGTCCGAATGGTTCCATGCGCTTGACAGCATGGCACTCCAGTCATCGGCACCTTCCGGTGCCTTGCCGATCTCACTCATCGGCCGCAACAGGTTTTCGAGGTAACCGTGGTTATCCATCAAGTCTAGGGCTTTTTCCTTGTAAATCGATTTGCCCGTAAAATGATAGGCGGTCTGCAACATGCCGATGATGTTGGACGAATTCAGCTTGCGGTCGCCAACGCTTGTCGGAAAGCCATTTACGTATTCGGGATTCCAACGTCCCCACGTGGTGGGCTGTCCGTCGTAATCGACCAGATACCAGTCGTGCCGAACGATGTGCCCCATCAGCGTATCGATCAACCGAATGGCCTGTTGCTTCGTTTCGTCATGATCAACCAACTCGGCAACCACGCCGAACGCGAATATGTGTCCGATGGCCTCATCGCTGCTGGTGGTGGCCTTCCAATACCAATCGGGGTGTTCGGCGAGCTGCCAACGTTCCGGGTCGGCCAGCACCGCGCGGGTATCGCCCGCTCCGCGCCGTTCGTACGAGCGGGCAGGAAACCCCGGAACGGGGGTAACATCGTACAATCGGGCCATGGCATCGAGCGACTCGATCGTGTTGTCCAACGCCTGTTGCTCGCCGGTGGTGGCATACCGAAAGGCCTGTGCCGCCAGGTATAGCGAAGTCCAGAGCCCGTCGTTGTCCGAATCGCTCAGGAATCCGGTACTGAGATTGCCGTTGACCAGCCCTGACAGCGTGGCGTTGAACCCGTTGCGGATATGCCGCTGGCGTACCTGTTGTTCAAAGTAAATGGCCTTTTCGTGGAGCGTCATGGGTTTGAAGTGGATGGCACCCAGCCCAGCGGTGGTGAGCACCAGCACACTACCCTCCTGGCCATCCGCAATGTGCACCACCTCGTCACCAGGCAACCACCGCTGTCCGGCGTAGTAGTCGATGCTTTCGTCTGGGTTGACCACAAACGCCCCCCGTGTCGTACCAAACCAATGCTTTCCACCAATGCACCGGACCGCGGTGATCTCGGTCCAGGGCAACTTGCGCTGGATCGTTCCGAGCGGTGCCCCTTGTTGCAAATCGTAGCGGAGGTACCCGTCGGCCGTGCCGATGACGAGTTGATTGGTTATCGTGTCGATATCGAAGGCCGTCAGGGAATCGCCCTGATAAATCGCAACCAGCTGATTGTCTGCAGCCGAGAAACGATGGACGGCATCCGATGCCAACAGATAAAAGAGGCCTGGCTTTCCGGGATGGTTGGCCACCTGCAGGACGTTACCGCCAGTGACGGTCCCTTTCCAGGTAATGGAATCGTCGTGGATCGCATGTACCGCATGCCCGTCGGTAACCAGGAATTGACCACGGTCGCTGGCCGCAAATGCGGTGGGATTTGCCAATCCGTGCTTCGCATATAACCGACCGGACCACGCGTTGCTAAATGCCGCGTCGCCGTCAAGGTAGACAAATTGCCCGTCGAGCAGCAGCATGTCAACGATGCCCTTGGCCGCCATGAAACGGTACGTACGGTCTTCCACCACTTGCCCGGGGTACAGGAATCGGCCATCGTCCAGGTGTTTAAGGCCATCGGTAGCCAACAGCTGTACATTGCCGTCGCGATTGGCATACACGCGCCTCAACGCCCCGCCCGGCTGGGCTTGTGCATGGTACTTCACGGCATAGTCTTGCAAGAACGTGGTATCGGTGTAGACAGCGGTTGTTTTCGACGATGTCGCAGGGCTACAGGCGTACAGTTGGGCCAGCAAGGGAAACAGGAGCAACAAATGGGTTCTTTTCATACTTATCGGTTCTTTAAAGCGTATCAATTCAATTTCCTGGGATCGACCACGACATGGTTGATCGTCTTTTCTTCGGCTTGCAGATGGTGCGAGTAGCTCAGGTGGAGCAGGCCATCGGCCTGCTGGATCAACGATGGATAGGAAAACCGCCCCGACCGCGAGCCATCGTCTTCGATGGCGTGGCGGACGGGCCAGGTCTTGCCCTCGTCGGACGAGACATACAGGCTCAGGCGATACCGGCCATCGTCCACGTCGTTACCCAGCATGGCCCAGCGGCCATCATCGAGCACCAGGACATCGACACTTGCACCGTTGGGGATATCGGTCTTCCGCGCCGCGGTCCAGCTCACGCCGCCATCCGCGGACTCGCTGACCTGTACGCGCGTCGGCGCATCCCCGCTGTCGCGCATGTACGCCACCAACGTGCCGTCTTTTCGTTGGGCCAGGGCAGGTTGAATGGGGCCCCTACCCACGATCGGCCCACTGGGAAGCCACGACCGGCCGCCATCTTCGGAAATAGCGACCATGGAAAAGTTAAACCCGTCTGAGTAGACCGGCAGCAGGATGCGTCCTTCGGCCGACACAAGGGGCTTGATCCGTGTCATCCAACCTGCCGCGCGTTTGGTGGCGTCTTTGCTGGCCGCGATGATCTGCTGATCGTAAGGCGGCGCGTATTCGGACCATCCCGCATGCAATCGCGGCAATTCCCGTAGCCTATCCTGAACGTCGTCGGCAAATCGCTCACCGGGCTTGAGCAGGATGTTGTCTTGCCATTGCCACTCCGGAGCACCATCGCCGACATGGTTATCCGTGTAGCGGACACGCAAGATGGAATGCTCCCACCGGTTGGCCTGTACCGCTATCCAAACCAGGAAAAGCCGATCGCCCACCATGAACAACACCGGGTTGCAGTCGGGCAGGTGCGGCGTGTCCGCCAGCTCAAACGGCTGGCTCCAACGCCGACTGCCTTTCTTGAGGCGCGCCCCCAAGATACGGACGTCGTCGGCCGTACGCTCACCGCTTCCTTGGAACCAAGCGATCAGGAGATCGCCATCGGGAAGCGCCACCAAGCTGCTGCCATGCACATGTTGATGTTGCGGGGGGAACACGGATTCCCGGCGAACGATTGCGTCCTGCGCATTGGCGCCGAGGATCGTGCAGGCCAACAGCAGCAATAAACAACTCATTTGCGATGGCCGAATGGTACGTGGTAAGTTCATGATATGAAGGTTATGTATAGCTGTGTTAGGGGTCATTTACGTCGTTCAAAATAATCCAGCACCTGACCGGACCGATCCAGGCAGGTATGGCTCAAGGTGTTGCCATCGATGCGCACGTGTTGGTACAGGTAACCCGTCTTGATCACCTTGGCCGCGTGGGGCTCCACGAGCCCATCTTCATTCTTTCCCTTCGTACCCACGGACATGAGGTAAATGGTGCCTTCGGCACCATCGGGCATCGCTTTTCCGCCTTTCATGGGCCGTGTACGCAAGTAGTAATGGAAATGCCCGTTAACGACCACATCCACGCCATAGCGGTCGAACAGCGGCACCCATTCCCGTTCGATATCGGGGTATGGTTCTTCGGCGGTGTATGGCGGAAAGTGAAAAACGGCGAACGTCCATGTCGCGTCCGATGCGGCCAGCCGTTGTTCGATCCATTCGCGTTGTGCCTTGGTATCAAAACTGACGGCATCGATCATCAAAAACAGCGCGTTTTCGTAGCGGAACGCATAGGTGAGACCGGGAGCGAGCCCAGTGGGCCCGTTGTCGGGATAGCCTAGCAAGGACCGGTACATGGATGCGCCGAGTCCATCCTGGCTATCGTGGTTGCCCGGAACCGCCATGAAGGGCTTGCTGCCGAACACGTCCCCGGCATAGCCGAACAGTTTATCCCAGTCGTCGCGGTGCAAGCCCGTATTGACCAGGTCTCCCGCTTGCAGGTAGAAAGTGCTCTCCGGGTGCCGCGCTTCCGCCGCTTGCACGACGTCTCCCCATTGCTTGTCGTTATGGATGTCGCCAAACCAGGTAAAGGCAAACCGCTTTTCACCACCCGCGGTCGTAAACCCCGAAACGGTCGATACGGCATCCTCATGCCCCACCATGTATTCATAGGCCGTGCCGGGCTCCAATCCCTGCAAGCGAACCGCATACCGCGACACATAGCGATCGTTGGCCAAGAGCCGATCTTCCAGCAACGTCCCGTCGGCGGGAATCACCGCCGTATCCGTACCGTGCTTCGTCCAATACTTCACCCAAGCATCCTTCAAGGATGGGGCACCGCGCCACTGGATGGTCATCTCCCGTTGTGCGTCGGCACCGAAAGTCAGGGTAATCTGGTCGGGCTGGGCGCTTGAAGGGAAATCGGTACTCCGTATGGCGCCAACCACATGCGCCTCGCGTGCCCGTCCACGAATCGTGGTCAACAGGGCCGCTCCGTTCAGGGCATCCGGAACGCTGGATAGCACGAGTCCGTCCCAATCGTGATAGGTAAACGCACCCCGCTCGAGTACACCGATATGCTGGGAAGTCGGATAACGGGGCGTAACCTGCAACCGCGCTGCGGTATCCACGGGGGCAATGGCCACAAAATAGACCGGCCGATGGCGATCGAAGCCGTTGATCCCCAATTGCACTTCGCCGGCCTCATACCGCCGTTGCCAGACCTCGTAGGTATAAAGCGCGTTGCGAACCCTGAACTCCGTTTTATGGAAACCACGTTCCTGCAGCCAAAATGGCTCCAGCGCCTGCGCCGTGTCGCGCATGATGGAAACAATCGAAGGCACGTTGACCTCAAAACGCCAATAGGCGGTAGCCAGTGCCGCTCTTTCGGCCGGGGAAACAAACTGCAGGATAAAGTCCTGTCCGATCGTATCGAGTTCATCGGCGTCCAGTTGGTCGTAAAGCCTGGTCATCACCCCGTCCATCACCTCGCCGACCGTTTCCACCCGCGGGGTACCGGGCGCACAGGCCAATAACGACAACAGGCCATACCAAAGGATCGCACCCGGCAAAAGCGTCTTCAAAAGTGGTGTTCGTAGGGTGGTGTGCGGAGGTGTCTTCATGCGTGCGCTGGTTAAGGCCTATTGCTTGGATGGGTTGGAAACCGGCGGTCCCTTCTGGTTTAGGCTACCGCCCAACAACGCCGGGTAATCGGTCTGCACCACGTTCACGCGCTGCATACGGTCAAAGAAAGCCGGATACGCGGCATCATCGCCTCCGGAAGCAACGCGGTCCACTTCGCCCAGGGTATTTGCCCAGAGCCGGATCGGCTTGTCTCCGATCAACGCATCGATTGCCCCGGCATCGTAATATGATGGGTCGATGTGCACGATATCGGTCAGTCCGGAGTCGACAATGGCTTTGAGCTGGGCGAGGTCGTATGCCCGGGGCATGATTTTGATGCGCGGATTGAACGCGTGCAGGGGTTGCATTTCGTTGTAATCGTAGCAAAAGAACAGCACCTGCTCGGCTACGCCGACGCGCTCGATTTCGCGATAGGCATCAAACCGGGCATCCATGCCGTCGGCTTTGAAATCGATATCGACCAAAATCCGGTCTTTGGCGCGCGATAGCGCTTGTTCGAGCGTGGCGATGCCATGATCGGTAGGCACTCCCTGATGAGTGAGTTTCAGCGCGCTCAATTGCTCAAAGGTGTGTTCCTTAACCGCACCCGTACCGGTGGTCGTTCGATCAAGGTCTTTGTCGTGCATCAGCACCAATACCCCATCCTTGGTCTGCCGCACGTCCAACTCCACGATATGTGCACCAGCCGCGATGGCTTCGTCGATCGCGGCCAGGGAATTTTCAGGAACATGCCGGTGTCCGCCCCGATGGGCGGCCACCAGTACGGTATTCGGCTGATCATGATAGATTTGCAGGATTTGCGCTGCCCTGCTCGGCGTAGCTCGCTTCGGTTCCTCCTCGGGAATTTTCTGGATTAATCGATTGGCTCCTCCGGGATTTTTATGCAATTCAAACTCATCATACAAATCGCCGGTTGCGGTGAACGCCCGGAATCGCAAGACCTGATCATTGATATCAATAACATGGAACAATTGGGTGAACCCAGCCGTACGCTCCATCCAATCGGCTTGAAGCACCTCTGACATCTTCGGGCCGCTTACGGATACCACATACATCGTTCCAGACACCTCCCCCTTTTTCATGGGGATCTTTTCCATGCCCCGTGCATACGTATGGTCGTGTCCCTGCAACACCAAATCGACCCGATACTTATCGATGAGCGGCTTCAGGTCGCCACGCAACATCGTGTTGTCGCGGTTTCGCTTGGTAGAATAGACCGGATGGTGCATCAGGATGCAGGTCCACCGGTTGGGATTGTCATTCAGTAGGTTTTCCAGCCACTCGCGTTGGCTGCGGCGGTCGGCCTTCGATACGTCGTATCGCTCGGTATTGATGGAAATGAAGCGCACGCCTTGCACATCGGTGTAATAACAACTCTCCTCCAATCCCTTCGGGCCATTTTCGGGCAGTGTAAATTGGGGACGCCAAAAGACCGATATCAAATCCTCGCCCCCATCGGTATCCGCATGGTCGTGGTTGCCGGGCGTTGGCATCGCAGCAATCTCGCCATGGATGAAACTCCCCGCGGCAAACCAATCGCCCCATTCCACGTCTCGATTGGCCCGGTTGACCAAATCGCCTGCGTATAAGGCAAGCTTGGCCTGGGGCGCCGTACGGTACGCCTGTCTGACCACGCGCGACCATAACGGGAAAATGTTGGTCTGCACATCGCCAAAGAACAACAGGCTCAAGGGCTCTCCAGCTTGACCGGCCGTGGTAAACTGGATCCACTCGCTCCAATGTTGGCCATGCCCCACCCGGTAAGCGTAAGTGGTATTGGGCGACAACCCGCTGAAAACGACGGAATGGTAATTGGCCTTCAACGCACCGAAATCCAGCGCTTCGGTAACGGCCTCGACGGTACGGGCCTGTTCAACAGACGCCGGGTGCGCATCGGCGACCACGATCTGGGCGGCACCTTGGCTAATCGCGCGTTCGGTACGCCAGGTCACCGCTGCCGACGTGGCCAGGTCGGCGGTCACATTGAGGATAATGCGGTCGGGCCGGATCCCGGGCAGGTCGGGAGAAAGGTCGCTGGTTTGCGCCCAGCTACCGCCAGCACCACCGCAAAACAACAGGCCCAACAAAAATAGACGGAACTTTAGGTGCCGTCGGTGCCCATCTCCGTTAGCCATGCGCGCGTTTCTCATTCGTTGATGAAATAGTAATGCTGATCAGACACATAAACCCGTGTGCTCTGCGTATAGCACTCGCCGTTTGCGTCGCGATACACCAAGTCTACGTAAAATGCTTTGAAACCGGTGTTGGGCAATGACTCCCGAATCTTAAACTTACCCCTTTTGCGGATCGGCAGGTCCCTGCTCACCCATTTTTCGTCGCGGAAATCCTGATCGGCAGACTCCGCGCTCCAGACTTTCACCCCCAATAACCGCGATTTGGTCGCCTTGACCGCAAGCTCCAGCGCATCGCCTTTCGCGCGTGCCCGATACGTTGAAACCGGATACGGATGCTGTTGCAGGGTAAATCCCCAGAACGCCGAAAGCGCCTGGAAAGCTTGGCGTTTATCGCCGAGGTCATGGCCTTCATTGGGCACGTAGTGGATAAATGACTGTCCCGGTACACTGTCGATGTAGTGCTTTACCGCATCAATGACCCAGTACTGATCATTGGTGCCCATAAAGAGCATTTTGGGCTTGTCAAGCAGTCTACGGTAGGCGTACGGATCGATCATGGCGGCCAGGGTCTGTCCGCGATCGCTCTCGATATCCTGCACCAAGCCGAGGGCCACGTAGTCCTGTATCTGCGGACTGTACTCCTTCCAAACCTCGACTTGATAATTCAGGTTCACGGGCATATTCAGGACATCGATCACCATCGGGGCAAGCGCTTCGACGCGCTCATCCTGCGAACCCGTCAGCCAAGTGGTCCATCCCCTTTTTGAAAGGCCACTCACCACGAACCGATCGATTGGCTTGGCTGAGCGTGTTGCCGCCAACGCCTGGACGGCATCCATGCCGCGTATGGCGCTTTTCACCATCGGGAAAAGCAATGGCCAGGTAAAATCGCCGTCCTGCTGGAATCGGTGGAGCGTGTAGGATATCAACTCGTCCTCGACCAACCCATTGTACAAGGGCTGATTGGGTACCTGCCGGAGCACTGCGGCCACCGCCTTGTTCTGGACCGCCATCCGCGCGATATCCTGAATCAGGCCATCGCTTGCAAGGTCGTGCCATTCGGGCAGCGCCGGATCTTGTTTCTGCATACGCCCACTGCTCACGAAGAGCAAGCCGCCGTTGTAGGCCACCTCCTTTGGAACAATGACATTCAGTTGGTGTTTCCACGTATGCTCACGCCATTTTTGCGAAGTAAGCAATACCTGATAAATCGTTCCCCGATCAAACACCAAGCTATCCCTGATCTCCCAACCATAGGTTTGGTCGCCATTGGCCAGGTAGCTGGCCAGCGCCGTGTTCGCCGCCATCGGCTGGCGTTCCTGCGCGTGCGCGCCAAAAACCACGACAAAGCCCAGTAGGAGGCATGCAGGCCAGTAGCTGCTGCGCGTGCGCTGCCGGGCCGTACCTCCGTTGCGGCGGTGCATGGCGTGCATCAAGTTCAACGACATCTCTCTTCGGTTCCTCGGGTTAACATCCTGTTTTTCGCGCATATCGAAAGCCACGTTCGTTTTAGCAGACACCCCGGCACCATCGCCTGCGGTGTTTGACCATACAAATGTAATCAAATGAGCCAGCGCTGTTTATATATGAATTTACCAACGTATTGTACGATGTTAGCGAACGGCAATCCGCGCGCCCGCTAACCGGCACGACGCGTGCGGAGCGTGGCCAGCCCGGCGCCTGCCAAGGAGATGACCAGCGTACCCACCACGATGATCATATTGGCGTGGAGCGGATATTTCAAGTAGCCGTACTGCTCGGGTATGAGGTATGAAAAGGTCATCCACAGGATGGCGAGCACACCCACGATCACCGCAATGGCCGCGTCGCTGTTGCCGGCCTTCCTGCTGATAATGCCCAGCAAGAACAAACCAAGCATCCCGCCCGCGAAGATACCGGAGAGCTGCCACCACACGTCCAATACGCTTTTGATGCCGATCATGGCCACGCCCGTCAACATGCCCAGCACGCCGAAAACCGCGGTACCGATGTACAATAACCGCAACTGCCCCCTTCCGCTCAGGTCTGGATTGACATAGCGTTTGTAGATATCCTCGGAAAACACGGTGGCCGAGGCGTTCATGCCCGAACTGATCGTGCTCATGGCGGCCGAGAGAATCGCCGATACGATCAGTCCGACCAAACCCACCGGAATCTGCGTCACCATGAAATGGGGCATCACCTTATCGCCGTAGTCTTCTGGCCTCAACGTAGCCGCCTTGGCCGCTATCTGGTCTGGGGTGGCCGTTGCCGATAGCTGTTCGGCAGCCGCTTGCAGCTTTACCGGCTCGATGAGGTCGGGGTTTACCTGATAGTACGCATACAAGCAGGCGCCGATGATGAAAAACAGCAACGAGGCGGGCACATACATCCATACGCAAAGCCACACCGATTTGGCGGCTTCCTTGGCCGAAGAGGCGGTATGGTACCGTTGCACATAGTTTTGATCCATCCCGAAATTGTTCAGGTTGATGAAAAAGCCATACAGCAACACCACCCAGAATGACGAGCTGACGAAGTCGAACGAAAACGTACCCAAACCGAACTTCCCGTCGGCCTGCCCGATCTCGACGATCTTCGGGACCCCGCCCGGCATGTTGATGACCACCAGGTAGATGATCAATACGGCACCCAATGTCTTGATGACGCCCTGTACCACCTCGGTCCAGATCACCGCTTCGATCCCCCCCATCACCGTGTAGATGATGATGCAGATGCCCGTCACCAGCATGATCGTCTCCATCGAATAACCGGTGAGCGCTTGTAAACTCAACGCGATGCCGAAGAATATAGAGCCCATCCGCGCCAGCTGGGTCAGGAGGAAACAAACCACCGCGTAAGACCTCGCCCACGGGCCGAAGCGCTTCTCCAGGTTGGTGTAAGCCGACACCTCGCCCGTAGCCCGGTAAAACGGCACGAAATACTTCGCGGCCACCCACGCGGCCAGCGGCATGGACAGGCTGAACACAAACGCGTTCCAGTTTCCCCCAAAGGCCTTGCCCGGAACACCCAAAAACGTGTTGCTGCTCAGGAACGTGGCATAGATGGACAATCCGATCGCCCAACCCGGTATGCGCCCGGAGGCCTTGGTGAATTGATCCGCATTCTTGTTCTTGCGGGCGAACCAAACGCCAACCATGACCATTGCCAATAGGTATACCAGGATGACGGTGATGTCGATAAGGGGAAGATTACGCATTGTTTTAAAATCGGTTAGCCTGTTAATTCCAATTACCTTTCCGTTTCAGTGGCTGAATTTATAACAAAAAGTCGAATTTCCGTGTCAGCCACCGTAATCGTTCCGGCAAAGATATGCACCCGGTCGAGCAGGCTCCTGTATCAAATTCGCGGGGTTTTGTACGATGTTAGCGAAAGGAAAAGCCGTGCCGCCGCCCCGCCGACGTCAGGCCATTCCAACCCTAAAACTATACCCGATTTAGCATAGATAAATGAAATTTCCTTATATTTATACCCGGAAAGGGATAATATGGAAACGATAAGGAATTTTATCAAGCAAAAGCGTAAGGAAGTTGGCTTGACACAGGAAGACCTCGCCCTCCACGCTGGCGTCGGATTACGTTTCGTTCGTGAGCTCGAACAGGGCAAGAAAACCGTTAGGATAGACAAGGTGAACGATATATTGGCCTTGTTCGGCAAAGAGGTGGGCGTCACCGAAAAACTGGATCGCTGATGGCACGGGGAGCATTGACCTATTTGCCAAAAGCCTGCACATCAATGAAAAGGCAAGGGATAACCTCTATAACCAATTTGCACAAACAGTTGATCCGGTAGGGGACTTGATTGCCCGGAGCTTTTTACCGGCAGCGCATCAAGCGCAATATTTCCAGCTATTCCAGCAAAAAATGAAGCAGATCGGGCTTCTGCCAAGTTAATTCTATACCCGATTTGGTATAAAACCAGCGAAATCGACTATACTACACCCGAAGAGGTGTAAAACACCCATAAACAATCGTATCTTTAAGCCATTAAGAGACCATGGCATGAATCACCTGATCCGGATACTTCCCCTTGCGTTGCTGCTTTTGCTCACGTTCGGCCTACACGCCGAAGTATTCGTGGTTACGAGCAATCAGGACAACGGCTCCGGCACGTTGCGCGAGGCGTTGCAAAGGGCGGCGGATAACGGTACCGATGAACCTGATGAAATACGCTTTGCCATCGCGGGTACAAACGAGGCGGCACGAACGATTACGCTGATCAACAAACTTCCACGGTTAAGCTCCAACCTCACCATTGACGCCTCTTCTCAACCAGGTGACTTTTTCAGTGGTACAGATACTAAAATCTTAATTACGACAAATGGTACGATGGAAGGCCTCCATTTATTATCACACAGGGATTTATGTGTCTTCGACGGTCGCGATATCCATCATTTCTCGATTTTCGCAATCGCAATAAAGGGATTTGAAAATATAGAAAACGTGAATGGCCCGTGGAAAATCACCGGATTGGAAGGGATCTTCCTTGATCGCGCCACGGATATTACGATAGGCGCTCCCGGCAAGGGGAACGCCTTTCTTGACTTGTGGGTAGCCAGCGTCAACATTTGGCCTATTGAATGGCCGGGCGGACTAAATACCGGCGTATTCGGCAACGCACGCATTACACTCCAATCAAATATTGCCTATGAATTGGTATCGATCTATGCGGAAAGCGATGTGACCATCGGCGGTGAAAATCCCACACAAGGCAATCACTTTCTAGGACAACATGTGTCGCTTACCGGAAACGGCATCCTCTTCTCCAATAACAAGCTTGGTATCGACAAGCTTGGCGAAAACCCCATCGAACGCCTGACAACCGTCGATGTTTCCCATGCCAACGGGGTCGTAATCCATGACAACGAGGCCTACTTTTCCCGGATACGACTCCATATCGGCACCTCAAACTTCTCCGTCCTCCGCAACGGCATACTGGATATGCTAGAAATCACGGAAGTATTCGGTGGTATCGTGGGGACGGATGACGTCGCCGATGCGAACATATTCCGACCAGGCGTAAAATGGGAGCAAGTGCATACCGCGAAGCGATCGATCGTCATGTATGATTCGCCGGTACAGCTTGGGAAAAACAGCATGTATTGCACGTTGCCCGCAGTCGTGGTTGGCGACAACGTTCCGGAACGCGAAATTTCCATATTGGTAAACGATGATCGCGCGTATGGGGGAACCGCCACCCCAAACGCCGACATCTACATCTACGAGGACCCCACAGATTGTGTGCATTGCAGCCCCGTCCACTTTTTCCAGAAAGTGAAGGCGGATGCACAGGGCAGGTGGCAAATCACGGGCGATTTCCAGGGCAAGCGCTTTGTGGCCAACGCCATACTGGACGGTTTCACTTCCTCATTTTCGCAAATTGGCGTGGATTTCCCAGACGGCGGCCCCTACACGGTCACCATGGCTTCGTGTGGACAAGCCAATGGCTCGATACGCTTCCATCAAGGCATCAAGCACGTGCTATCGGTCGAGTGGTTTGACCAAGACGGCAACTCGCTCGGATCGGGGTTTGAGATCAAGAACCTATCGCCAGGCTATTATTATGCACATGCCAAAAGCGGAAACTGCTATTACCGCACGGATCTCTGGGTACCGAACAATGAAATCGAGGTCTTCGATACCCCCATCACCGTCGTGCAACCCGGCTGCGACGGCGCGCTCGGCTCCATTACGGGCATCGAATATTTCGCTCCGCTGGCAAATGACATCATCGAGGAATGGCTCGACGCCAATGGACGGGTCGTGGCCACGGGGCGGTCGCTCCATGACGTCGGTCCGGGTCGCTATACGCTTCGCCTTTCCGGCATCGCTGGCTGCCCGGTTTCCTTAGGACCGTTCATCCTGCAAAACACCTCCGGCCCAACCCTCAACGAACGCAATGCCGTTATCACCCATACCGATTGCGACCGGTTTACCGGCTCCATCCGGGGCATTACGGCCAGCGGGCAGGGCACGCTTACGTACACCTGGCGAAACGAATTCGGCTATGTGGTCGGCAACACACCGGACTTGATCGATGCGGGAGCAAGTACATACACGCTTGAAGTTGCCGACCAAGGCGCGTGCAATCCGTTGGTTTCGGCCAGCTACACGATCCAACAGCAATATCACTTGGATGTCACCGTAGATGACAGCCGCATAGCGATCCAACATGCCGGATGCGACGGCACGCGCGGATCCATCCGCGGCATTCAGGTCACGGGGGCGGATCGTTATGTCTGGATCGACGAATCGCACCGCATCGTCAGTGAAGAACGCGAGCCCACCGGCCTCCTTCCCGGAAGTTATTCATTGCAACCGTATAAAGGGATATGTGCGACGGTGTATGGACCATACGTTGTCGAAGAGCGCACCGCTACGGTTTTCCCGGTTTACAGTCATCAAATCGCAGCTTCTTACTGCGAGCTGCCCAACGGCTCCATCCGGATCGATTTGGGCACCGGCCTCCAACCGGCCACCTTGCGTTGGCTGGACGCCAATGGCCATGTCGTAGGTACCGAGGCACAAATCAATGGCTTGGCTCCCGGCGACTACACCTTGATGCTGACCGACGCAGCCGGTTGCGAAGTCGCATACAACACGTACACCGTGGAGCGTACGCCTTCGCTCACCCTCAACACCGCCGCTTTCGCCTCAGCCAACGATGCCTGCGGCCACGGCACGGGCAGCATTACCGGGCTGCTCGCCGCGGGTGGCCGACCACCTTACCGATACGGTTGGACGAACGAAAGCGGCACAACCATCAGCCAGTCGGCAGACGCCACGGCGCTGTCAACCGGACGGTACCGGCTTACCGTCACCGACGCCAACGGGTGCCAGGTCGCGTCGGCCTTCTACCCCATCCTGAACACCGATGGCGCATTGGCCCCGCCAAGCGCGCCCGAGCGATTGGCCCTGTGCAGCCCCGGCAACGTCAGCATCCCGTACAGTGGCGAAGCCAACCACCGTTATCGCCTCTACACTGCCCCGCAGGGCGGCACCGCGCTGTCCGAACATAGCGGTATCGCTCCGTTTGTGGTACATCCCGAACAGACCACCACCTATTACCTCTCCGCCGCCGACGGCAGCTGCGAAAGCCCGCGGGTGCCCGTGCGCATCGAGATCAGCAACGCGGGCATCCGTCCGCCCAATGCGTTCAGCCCCAATGGCGATGGCCAGTACGACACGTGGCGGATCGCGGGCCTGGACAGCTACCCCAATGCCCGCGTCAGCATCTTCAACCGCAACGGGCAGTTGATCTTCGCGCAACGCAGCGGCGAACCGGACTTCGATGGAAGATACAAAGGCAACGACCTGCCCGTGGGCGCCTATTTCTACCTCATTGACCTCGGGATGGGTTGCGAGCCGCTCAAAGGCAGCCTGAACCTGTTGCGGTAATCCCGGCAAAGTGATCCGCCAGTTCACCACCGATCCGGGACTGGAGTGCTCGCCGAGAAAATACCGGTAAACCATTATTGCCTGGGTCGGCGAACAACGATAGTTTTGGGGGATAACAAAAGAACGCGAAGCTGATGAAGAAAATGATTGCATTCACGGTATCGTTAACCGTGCTGGCCGTTGTGGCCTCCTGCCAACGGTCTACCGTATCCGGCATCTATGCGGGCGTGAAATTGAGCATCGGTCTGTGGGGTTCGATGGATCGTACCGACGTCGTGCTGTACCTGCGCACCGACGGCACGTTTACCGATGCGCTGGAATCGGCCGATTGGCAAACCGACGTGAAAGGCAACTACACCGTTGAAGGCAAAACGGTGACACTCACGTATGCCGATGGCGACACGGACTCCTACACGCTTACAGACAAGGGTGTCCTTGATGGCGGGAACTACGTCCTGTTCAAGCTCTCCATCCCAACCGAACTCCCCCAAGCCGGTTTCAAGTACACCGGCGGTAGCGGCGGCGGTGGTGGACTGTCGGGCGTACCGTACGTAGGCACCTTCAATACGCAGTACATTTTCTTCGACGGCGCAGGCCATTTCAGCCACAGCGCGCATAATACCGTCCTGATTGCCGGTGACAACATCGGCGGCGGCACCAGCAAGGACCGGGAAGACGGCGGCACCTACACGTACCGCGATGGCGTACTCAAGCTTACCTATGGCCCCGACAAGGAAAGCACCCATAGCCTTTTCCTATCCACCGACGGCGACGGAAAGGCGATGATCGTGCTTGACGGGAGCCTCTATTTCGAGGAAGAGGCAAACGCGGAAGCCGGCAAGGGCAGCCCCAGCAAAGCCGGAGAAAGCGCTCCGCTGCCGACTGCCCCAGACCTGTTGCGCAAGGTAAGAGAAGCCCAGGGCGGCGACGCCATAGACCAGGTCAGGAACATTTACCTCACGGCAGCGATCGAAGGCGGTGGCCAGTTGTCCATGAAGACCGACTACGAAAACGGGCAGTCCATTTCCGAAATCCGTGTGGATGGAAAGCTGGTTTACGCCGAACTGTATACCGCTACAGAAAAATGGCAATTGGCCAATGGCAAACGCGCGGACATCAGCGCGAACCGCATCAAAGAAATCGCCAATCATGCCTATCTGGGAGCCAACGGGCTGCACAAAGACCGTATCGCAATACTTGAAAAAGGTACGGTACAGGAAGGGAAAGACGGCGGGTTCATTTTAGCGTATGAAGTGGGCGGACAACATTTCGAATTGGAAATCGACCGCGATTACCGGATCGAAGGGGAAACGAAGACCGATTTGGAAGGCCGGAAAACCGTGGTCTCACTCGGTGATTACCGGGAGGTGAGCGGGTTGATCAGGCCATTTTACGAAAAGCATGTTTCCGGGGGCAATGAACTCACTTTCCGGATAGCCGCTTACGAGGTCAACCAACTCACCGAAAACGACTGGAATCCGCCGCAGTGAGTCGGGGTTAGGGCGGCTTTTTCTGCACGTTCGCGATTTTCTGCAACACCCAGCTCACCGCGAAACTCACCACCGCACCGATGGCCGCGAGGATGACCGTCTTCAGCACGTCGTGCGTATTGATGAAGGCCAGGGCACTGAGCAGCGTGCCGCTGCCCGTGCCCATGCCCAGTTGGACGTTATTCGTTTTCATCGCTTCGGCCCTCCATATCCCCATCTGCCGCATCCCGGTTCGCGCCGTCCACGGCTTCCAGTACCCCCAACGCCAGCGCCACGCATTTGGCCACCACCACCACCTTGGGCGGCAATCTCACCGGCGAGGCGATGATCGCCGCGCTGGCCGCGGCCAGCCCTTTCCTTATTTTCCTGTACATGGTTCCCTCGATTTAAAACCTATCCTCGACCGTTACCAAGGTATTCCCCCCATCCAGCTCCGCCAGCAGCGACGCATACGCCTGCTTGTACGCCGCTGCGGAATGCAGCACCCGGTAGTCGCCGTCCAGCAATTGCCAGTACGAACCGGTGAGCGGGCAGCCCGCGGTGTCGAGGTGGGTGTTGCCGATGTGGATGAACACCAGCGAGAAGTCCGGGATGCCGGTGATCTCGATCATGCCGCGGTGCAGCTTCGGGTACCGCGGCGCGTACTTGGCGTTCATGCCCGCCCAGGGGTTCAGCCGCAGCCGGTACGCCCCTTCCGGGATGCAGGTGACGCCCGCGATCTTTCCGGCACGCACCGAATCCTCCAATAGGTAACAGCAGAACAGGCTGCTGATGTACAAGTGGCTCAGGGTACTGTTCTTCCCCTGAGCCACGCGAACGATACGGATCATCGCGTCGGTGATTGTGTAAACGATCACTCCGTCGAGCCGCTTGCCGGTTCCGACCAATCGCCCCTGCCGTGGCCGTTCATGCCCCGTACGCGTACCCAATACGTCTTCACGCTTTCCAGCCCCGCGATGATGTTCGGCTTGGAGCGGGTGGTGCTGTAGATTGCGACCTCCCATGCGATCGGCCCGTTCTCTTCGAGCTGCCTGCCCAGCTGGTACTCGTATTGCCAGGCGTGCTTCACCTTGGCGCAATCCATCGCCAGCTGCCCCTTCTGCGGTCCGCGCCTTACGCGCACCCACAGCGGCACGCCGGGTACCGTATTGCCCTGCGGCGGCGGAATCAGCGTGAAGCCCGAGCTCACCAGCTTGTTGGCGTCGCCATCGGCCGTGAAGTTCACGTACGAGGCCAGCCGCTTCATCTGCTGCAACAGGTGCAACCGGGCGATATCCTTGGCCGTGGTGGCGAATTTGCCCCGGGTCTCGGCCGCCGCCTCGTGCTTGGTGCGGTAGTCGTTCACCGCCGTGGCGTAATCCGTGACCTCCGGTATCGGGTCTGGGAAGTTTGCGTTGCCCGTCATGTCGGTCAGCGTCTTGCCGCCTACCGTAGCCAAATCGGCATCGGTCAGGCGTGAATAATCCAAATATACTCTTGGCGTATACATTGTTTCCTGCTTTTGAATTTTAAATAATCAACTCCTGTCCAAGTGGGCGCAAAGCATGCCTGAACGATGCTCGGCATGGCGCCCCTACCTTGCCTAAGGCCCCATGATCCGCCTCCTTTCCGTTTGTACTGTCGTCCGTTCCATGCAGCAAAACTGCGAAACAGCCCCCCGGCAGTCGAAAAATGAGGCACTTTAGGGCACTTTAGGGCATCTTGCCCCGCAAACAGAGCATTCCTGGGCATTTTTTCGGGCATGATGCCCCAACATGCCCCAAGATGCCCTGCTCAGGAGTATACTTCCAACGCTTAGGAGTATGCTTCGAATGCTCAGGAGTATCCTTTCAACGCTTAGGTTTACTCCTTTACCTTCAAGGAGTACCCCAAAAACACGCCGCTGAACTCCTTGGAAGCAAAGGAGTACTCCTCGGGAACAAAGGGGTATCACGGAGCGCAGGAAGCATACTCTTCGAAAGTTCCGTAGTATCGTTGCGTGTCTCCGTAGTATCCCAAAAACACCCCGGAGTACTACGGAGCGATTTTGGTATATCCTCCGAAAACGCCGTAGTATCCCTTTTTTTCCATGGTGCATGCCTGTAACGCCCAGGAGCATTACGAAGCATCAAAGGAATCCTCCTTGAAAACCAAGGTGTCCCCCTTAACCTTAAAGGAAGACTGCGGAGACGCCAAGGGGTATCGCAATGCAGCAAAGGCGTAATCCTGGAAAACGCCGTAGTACACCATCGCTTCCCCGGCGTACGCCTGCCGGGCGGAAGCATATGCCTATTCAGGGCCTTTTCTTCTCCTTGCCCTTGAACAGCGTGTAGTCGCCGAAGTGCTTTTCCACCTCCGTTCGACGCAGCCATACCCGGGGCCGCTTCTTCCCCCGGTCGCCCACGCGGTGGCATTTCTTCAGCTCGCCGGTCTTGACCATCCGCTCCAGGTTGGATTTCACTGTACAGAGGTATATCCAGGCTTCCTCCCGGCCCATCCACAGGCCGGCCTGGATCTCGGATTCCGTGACGCAGTAGCTGTCATCGTCGGGTCGCTCCGAAACTGTCCCGGCTGGGCTTTCGCTCACATTCGCCTCGGAAAAAAGGGTAGATCCAATGGAGACCAAAGGGTTTTCGGCATCGGGCAACGCCGCCAGTAATTTTTCCAGCAGGCCGGTCTCAATCAATACAACAAAGACTTTCGCGATGGCAGCCAGGCTACCATCGATGGACGCCAACCGGACATCCAATTTTTCAACATGCTTAGACATAGCATAGACGTGTAAACGCCAACACCAGTCGGCCGGACCCGGAAACGGCCATAAGGCTACCACACCCATTCGAAAACCATCAGACAGACCGCTCTTGCCCGCAGGTAACCCGTTTCCCCTGTCGGGGAAGGCATGGGGTGAATAAAAAGTTAACTAAATGCGTTATTCAGATTCGTGGTTATCGGATTTGTTACGCCTACGGATGTACCACCAATAGGAAAAGCGCAGCCAGAGCTGACCGAATATCGTATGGCGAAACAACGAATTGGCAACCGTTTTCGGAAAGAAACTACCCATGGGTATGTCTAGTATTACACTGATTTCACACAGCTTATAGTATTTAGGCAACTTGCGGCCACTTTCGATATGTGCGATTGCGGATTGAGAAACGCCACACTTTTCTGCCAGCACTTTTTGGCTCCAGCCATTCGCCAGGCGTTTCTTCAAAATTGAAGTCGATATACGGGCCCTGATTTCGCGATCAAATTCCATGCCATCCAACAGATTTCGCAAATATAATCAAAATATATTACCAATGGTAATACAATACATTGGTTTTTAGGTATTTACAATTATTGTTATAACCTTCGCTCATCCACTCAATAAAGGGAGGATAAAAACTATCAGAATTATGCGTATCAAAATTCAAAAACATCGCATGTTGGTCATCCCCCAAGGGATGAACCGGTTGTCCACCGATCGGTCTGACAACATCCAAGGCGGCAAGCGTCGCGAAGGTTCGTATGCCGGCCGCGCCATCCTCGGCATGATTGCCGGCATGATCGTGCCGGGCGGTTTCATCATCGCCTTTTTCTAGCATGCAGCTTGGTGTAAATGAAGTCACGATTTCATCGATGGCTGTAGGCCTCACCAACAAGGCAAACAGGAGTCCCGCAAACGCGCCGTACAGATGGATGGCGCTTGCGGGCACCCTGAACAACGCCAGCACCACCAGCACGGCAAACAAGATGACAGCGATCCAGATCGGCAAGATAACGGGCAACCATCCGGGCATCCCGTCAAACGGTACGATCGGAAAATACAGCAGTAGGAATACGATCGATGCACTGAGCAATGCCGACGCACCTGCCGAATGGTATGCGGCATCGGCCCTGTGCCTGATGGCGGAAAACCCAGCGGAAACGGCAGCGAAAAACACCGTACAAGCAAGCAATAAAAGGCTGCCGTACAGCGCCCCGAAATCATCGATCAGCATGTACTCCACGTCAGGCAAGATAAAGCAGAGTAGCGCGGTGTTTACCGATAGGTGTATGATGCCCACATGGACGAACAATGAAGTGAACGGGGTGTGCAACCGTTGGCCCCTGAATATCGCGTAGGGATGCATCCGCCAATTATCGAAGAAAGACCGGTTCGCGAAAGCATAGGCACTGATGAGCACGATGGAAAAAATGACCAGGTAAGCCAGTGGCGCTTCATCAATAGGCGTGAACATAGGCAATCATTTGATGTCCTTCGGAGGACTAGTGGTTCATTTAAATCTATAATTCACCCAAAAATACATAACTCCCATAAGGAATAAAAAACAAATAATGTAACAAAACCATGACAACCATCCACCAACACGACCGCGACGACTGCGGGGCGGCCTGTCTCGCAGGCATCGCGGCGCACTACGGCAAGCCGCTATCCGTCGCACACGTGCGGCTATTGGCGGGCACCGGCACCATGGGCACCACGCTGGCAGACCTGCAGCGGGCAGCCGAGAAATCCGGTTTCCAGGCCGAGGCGGTTGACGGAGATTTAAACGGCCTATCCCAAGCCATCCTGCCCACCATTGTCCACGTGGACCATCCCGATACCGACAGCCATTTCGTGGTGGTCACGCGAATAGGTAAGCGGTACGTCAGGATTTTGGATCCGGCCGATGGCCGCCGCCACCGCTGGCCGGTCGCCCGGTTCCAGTCGTATTGGAGCGGCAATGCCTTGCTCCTGCTTCCGGGCGCAGGGTTCCTTGCGGCCAATGGCGAGCCGTATCCCACCGTAACCCGGAGAATGCTGCAGCTGCTCCTGCCCTACCGGCGGCAGTTCGTGCGCGCGTTGCTGCTGGCGTTGCTGGCAACGGCCTTGCTCCTGGCGAGCGCGGTGTTCGTCAGGCTGCTCACGGACCACGTGGTGGCCTACGGCGACGTCACGTCACTGCACCGATTGGGCTCAGTCTTCGCGGCCATCGCCCTGCTGCAAGTGGCCGTTAGCGCCATGCGCAAGTCCATCACGCTGCGCACGGCCAGGCAAATCGACAACCGACTGCTGCGCACCTATTGCAGGCACCTGTTGCGGCTCCCACAGGCCGTATTCAACGGCATGCAACCCGGCGAACTGCTTTCGCGGATGGGTGATGCGGTACTCATCCGCAGGCTGGTCAACGACCTGCTCATCCAATCGGGCGTACCGGTCCTGGCGTTGGTCGTCGTATTGGCTTTCGCACTGGCCAACCATCCGGCTTTGGCGGGTTGGCTGCTGCTCAGCATGGTCGGTTACGCCGGTGTCTATGCCGCGAGCAGTGCCCTGCATCGCATCGTACAACGTCGGGTGCTGGTGGCCGACGCCGAACTCGATACCCGGTTCACCGAAACGTTCGGCGCCATCACCACCATCAAACAGCTTGGCTTGGAGCGCCTGCATGGCCTGAAGCTGGATGCTAGTGTGCACAACCTGCTTGCCACCTCCTACGCCTCCGGCCGCGTGGGCATCTGGAGCGAGGAAGCGACCGCGCTGCTGGCCCAAGGGTTTTCACTTGCCCTATTGTGGGGTGGCGGTACGCTGGTACTCGGCGGCGGCCTCTCGCTGGGCGAACTGTTGGCCTTCTATACCATCAGCGGCTACTTCAGCGGTGCCGCGGCCCAGCTCATGCCGCTGGCCAAGCACGCGCAGGAAGCCCGCATCGCCTGCGATCGGCTATACGGATTGCTCGATATCCCACCTGCGGAAACACCCGCGGCCACGCGGTTCGCGCCCGAAGACATCTTTCCGGTGGTGCTGGATGACGTCCGGTTCGCCTACGGCCACGCGCCGGAAGTCCTGCAAGGCATCTCGCTTGCGTTGCTCCCCGGCACCGCCACGCTCATCCGCGGCGCTTCGGGGTCGGGCAAGAGCACGCTGTTCTCGCTCTTGCTCCGCCAGTACGCGCCCAGCGGTGGGCACATCCGGCTTGGCATCCACCCGTTGGGGCTGGTAAGCCCATCCGCATTGCATCGGCACATCGCCACCGTGCCGCAGCGGGTGCAGCTTTTCGACGACACCTTCGTGGCCAATATCTGCTGCGGCGAAACGCCGGACACCGGCCGGCTGGAAACCCTGTGCAACGAACTGGGGTTACTGCCCATCGTGCAGGCACTCCCGCAGCGATTGGACACGCCGCTGGGTCCCGACGGCTGCCTGCTCAGCGGCGGGCAGCGCCAATTGGTCGCCCTGGCCCGGGCCCTCTACAAACAACCGAAACTGCTCCTGCTGGACGAGGCCACCTCCGCGCTGGATACCGCCACCGAGGCCATGGTGCTCCGGGTGCTGCTGCGGCGCAAGGCGGCCGGCATGGCCATCCTCTGGATCGGCCACCGCGACAGCGACCGGGCATTGGCCGATGCCGTCTACCACCTGCGTAGAGGCAGGCTCACACCGCATTCAGACCGCTCGCCATACCTACCATCCCAACCGTACGGCAATGCCGCCAACGCCACACCGGACCGTGGCGTGGCGGCCATGCCGGGCAACACCGACCTGAACGGCCATGGTCCCCGCCATACGGATTGACGAATCGGCCCGCGTCATCGACAAGGCCATCGTCGAGGCGGCCTTGGCGCGATGCGCCTATCGCCTGCCCGGCGCCATCCCCGCCGTCTTCGGGCGAGATGGCTGGCTTGTCGTGGAGCAAGCCTATGACCTGCCGGATGTCTACGCCTGCTACATGGAGGTCCAGGTGGACGCCGCCACGGCGTCCATCCCCATCCGCTGCCCGATGAACGACCTGTACTGGCTATACGTCCTGTTCGGCAACATCGGCATCAAGCGCGCGGGTGAACGGAAGGCTGTACTCAGGGAACGGGCCCGGCATTACCGCCTGGGGTATCTGCCCAGCGGCGATTACAACGCCCTGTTCGAGGAGGGCCACCACCAGCTATTTTACGTGGTACACAAGCCCAGCAGCCTCTTCCGCGAGGACAGCGATGAATTCGTGATGGAAACAGCCATCTTCAACGCCCTGAAGGAACAGGTTTCCACGCCCGCCAAGACCGATAGCCTATCCATGAACGACGGTTCGATGGAGGCCATCAGCCGGTTCCTGGTCTCGCCCGGCAAAACCGCCCTCAAGCGCAGGCAGGCCATCCACTTCCTGGCTTTCGAACTGGTCTTCAAGGCCTACGCGTCCCATTGCCAGGGAGCCGGAGGCAAGGCCGTCGGCGCCGAATGGGCGGTTAAGATGAAAGCCTACATCGATGAATGCATCGAAACCGGCGAACCGGTGGACATGCATACCGTGGCCGATAAATTCAGGGTTTCGGTTCGGTATGTCCGCCTGGTTTTTGAGCATGACGTCAAGGAAACGATCGGCAGCTACATCATCAACCGCAAACTCGCATACGCCGATGTATTGATGGACCAAGGGTACACTCCCGGTCAAGCTGCCGGATACCTTGGTTGGTCGCACGCCCATTTCTGCCGTCTTTACCGATCCAAGCATGGCTATCCACCAGGCCGACGTCCACCCCCAACTGTCAAATAAATCAAAAAAGGTGGTGTCAGATAAATCAAAACCTTTGATTTACCTCACCCTACCTTTGTTTGCATGAAGCAGACAAAGGACATACAACAAACGCTGACCACGGAGACCTTCCTCCTGTTCTGGAGATACCTGCCCAAAGGACAGGTTTTCTGCGGGTATACCGACCTCGTGAGCGGTTTCGGGAATTGCCTTTATGCGGATTCGGGTCGTAGGCCATTAACCATAAAACTATACAGCACCGATAGACGCGATCCGCGCGTGGCTTACCTCACCGTAGCGGGTCACCAGGTGCAATGGCGGTACGGCAGGAAGGAACTCGGCTTCGCCCGGTGCCCGATCGTCAACGACCCGGCATTGACCGATCGGCTCGATGGCCTCTTCGTGGCATACGCCACCAGGTACTTCCAGCACCCGCTGTTCGTGGAGGGTTCGGAAGGCGAAGACTACCCATACAATGGACACGTGAAAGGGGGCGGATCATGAAACGCATGCCCATCGTCGGCTATGCCCTCGCGGTACTCGCCGGGCTGGCCCTGGCCGCCATCGCCTATTACTGGCCCACGCGGCCAGCGGAACGGCAACCCGAACCGGCATTCGAATACGACGATGCCGAAGACGAATGCGACTGCGATACCGAGCCACCGGAAGCCGAAGCACCAACAGAGCCGGTACTCCATCCGGATGGGACCATCAGACGCCCGGAATGGAAGGACACGGCATTGGCCATCCACGCGGGCATCGCGAAACGTTTCGTCCACGACCGCAGGTTCGCCCTGTTCCAGCGCGGGGCTGTATGATCCATTACGCGCATATCCTTATGCGGGTGGCAGCCTCCGGGAGGCCAGCCATCGAGCCATCGCCAGCTTCGAGAGGCCTATGACGAACAGATATTTCATTCTTTATTTTCTTTACCATGAGCATAAGATATAATGGCTGGCTACTTGCCGCCGCAATAACGACAGTTCTATTCATTCTCGGCATGATCCTTTTGACGAGCGCTGGCAAGCCGGCCGAAAAAGAAGCCGGAAAGCAAACCGAACAGGTTTCGGAAAACAGCGCCTTGGCGGAACACGCAGCACTCAAGAAACAGCCGAGCGATTGGCGGTGTTTCCGGTATACCGGTGAAGACGAACCGGATAACAACGAAGCTGTCGTTTCCGAGGATTACGAGCCTGTCGCAGATGGATCCTGCGGTGAGCCGGAAACACTTTGCAAGGTTTGTTTTGATGCGGAGTTCTTCCATGTAGAAATGGATGGAAGCCTTGACTTTGACCATCCGGATAACCTTCAATTGAAAAATCTAGTATCGACTGAAAGTCAGCACGTCGAAAATGACGGCCTACCTCTGCCAATCGAGGATTCTGAAGTCATCCTATACTTCCGGGAAAAAATTATCGACCCGTAGGAACTACTCGCTGCTGCAAAAAACACCCTCATAGCTTGATATGCCGTGAGGGTGTTTTTGCGGAAGGACAGCCGTAACCGGCGCTACCGATCAGCTATCGATAGGAATGGCAATCTTTTGATTACAGGGACCAGCCTTATGCCGTACGTTGACAATTCACTTTCGAAGTCCTCGAATGTACCGTCAACTTTATCTAAGTGCAATCCAACCGACGATTTCCCCCGCAGTTGTTCATCCAAAAATATGTAAGGACGCTTCTGTTCCCTGTTCGTCCGGAAAAATCTCCAAAACACCGATGCAAGTTGGTCATGCAATGAGTTTTCCCCTTGTAATTCCCGGCATAGATCAGCTCCCGTCAACTTTACTTCGTAACCTACCACGTCTTCCCAAACATACTCGACCGTTACGCCATAGGCCGCGGTTACGTAACGGCTGATGTCAGCAAACATCCATTCTTGCCTATCGATTTCCGTCATGTTCCCTGACAGGATAAGCTCGTAGCAACGCCCGTTCCGTGAGAAACTTTCATCGGTCCAGTCATCCGAAGCTAGAAAGTCCCGGGTATAGATCGTTGTATCAGCAACCAAGAGCTTGATAAAATCAAGATGCCATGCGTAACCATTCATATTTGGGCTTGACAGCAGACTGGACCATCCATTTGCCAGCATCCGGTCTTCGAGACAAAGCTTGAACAACCTTAAGATATCGACATTGATATAGGTGCTTCTTATTCCTTGGGAAGCCCCATCATCCAGGTTCTCCCGGTAGGCCCCGAAACCATAGACGCTGAAGTCAAAGAAAGAAATTGCAGAAGCGTGGGAAGCCCTCCCGCCATCTCCATCGCGATCGAAGAACCAAGGTACGCTGAAATCGTACGGATATCCGCTTGATGATGTGTGGATAAAATCTATCGGATCCCCACTAAGCAGCGCATTGATTTTTTTTCCGTTCGTATTATAACTCGCGCCAAAAACCCTCACGACACCGCTGCTGTCCACCCAGACATGGTAAGGAACTGACCGGTGATAAAACAACTGCGACAACCGGTCCGTTCCAATTATCTTCGGCAGCCGTGTTTCGAGAAAAACCTCGCTTAACCGTCCGTGCCTATTGCCATGCTGTTCTTTTTCCAGCTTTTCACTGATTTCGAAGGCCGTTTCAGACGTATTCACCAACAATATCTGGATTTCTTCGGCAAACTCCTGTTGCAGTTTTTCCAATTTTGGAAATCCTGCGATACATGAAGGGCAATTTGAAGACCAAAAATCGAGAATGATAAGTTTGCCTGCATAGTCGGACAATCGTACGACCTTTGTGCTATCCTCCATCATCGTCCCCAATACCAAACCATTGCCGAGCGTATCACCAACCTGGATACGCTTATGTTTCTCCTGTGCATGGACTACCGAAAACACCGCCCCGGCTACCAAACATAACATAAGTTTCATGGTCCCCATCATACTTATCGATTATTCTGTTGGATACCGGAGAACTTGATCACCTCGTCCGGAATAAGCAATACCCAACGCGGATCGGCGGGCGGCAGTCTGTAGATTTGGTCTCCCAGAACCCTGGTCAGCGTAATTCCCGCGCCACCACCATTCAACCTGCGCAAATCGGACCATCTCAGGCCCCTGTTGACCAATTCCTTCCTTCTTTCGGAAAGTATGATATCCAATAAAACACTGGCATTTTGTTCAATTATTGGCACCTGGATCATTTCATTATCCATCCGATGGTCAAGCAAATGGTTAAGGTCATCCAGTGCGCCCCCCACGTCACCTATCCGGGCCGCACATTCCGCCCGGATCAGGAACTGTTCGCTCGTGAGCAAACCGTGGAAAACCATCTGGCCATTGTTATCCCCCTGGAAACAATTAAAATGGAGGCTGCCGGCGTTGTTGCCCGTCGACGCGGCGAAATAACGGGATTTCCGGAGATCGTTGTCTTCATAGCTGGCGTACAGGGAGGTATCCACCCTTCCGCGCGTTGCCGACATCAGCGGAAATCCGGTTGTTGAATAGTTGAAGAAAATCGTCTCTGAATTGAATCGCTTGAACGGCGCTTCACCCTGGATTGTCCGATTGAAATCCAACAGGTCACTTCCGTAGGAAAGGCAAACATCCGCACAGTAATAAGCATCTTCGTATTTTCCCATTATGAGGTAAGTCCTCGCCAGCAAACCATATGCAGCACGTTTTGTCGGACGGGTAGGGTATGGTGCCGCTGCAGGAAGTAAATCGGCTGCAGTCCTCAAGTCGTTTACAATCCGTTGGTAAGTTTCACCGATCGTGTTCCTCCTTATAGGTGCGGTAATAGCCGCCGTTAGCCGCAAAGGGATTCCCGGCTCCCCCACATCCGTTTCGCTGTAGTGCTTGCAATAGAGCTGCGCGAGCATCAGAAAATTAAAGGCCCTGTAAAACAGCGCACTTCCCCTGATCTCGTTGGCTTGGGCGAACCCTGGATCCTTTACTTCGATCAAACTCAATTGGTCGAGCACTACGTTGGCGATGTAAACCCCTCCCCGATACAGGGCATTCCAAGCCGATGCCGTTTGCGTATTTTCGTGCCAGGCATACAGCTGTCTGTTCGCTTCATTGTCGGCATTCCAATAACTAAATGTAGTGTAGTAATTGTCTGCCAGCGCCTCGGAAACCGC
Source organism: Parapedobacter sp. (assembly GCA_037190485.1). Lineage (GTDB taxonomy): Bacteria > Bacteroidota > Bacteroidia > Sphingobacteriales > Sphingobacteriaceae > Parapedobacter. The sequence goes on along the minus strand of JBBCJB010000006.1, from coordinate 130,945 downwards.
TGGGGAGTCCCCGTTCATCAACCTCCGATTATCCAGCAGCGCTTGTAGATCATCCAGGCTGTTGGGCACAACGGTTCGCTTGTCGGGCTTGACGTTTAGGTAATCGCCGCATGAAGCAAAGCCGGGTGAGCATAACACTGCGGCAATGAAGAAGAATAGTCGATTCATGGTATTGGTCATTGGTGTTTTCATCAAATTGAAATGTTGAATCCAAGATTGTATGTCTTCAGGGGCGGATACCCTGTGTACGAGATACCATTGGCGATGTCGGGATCATATTTTGATCCGTCCGCCCTCCATATGTAGATATTCAGGTTGTTTGCATAAAAGAACACCTGTGCCGACCGGAAAGGCAACCGGCGGCCGTGCGCCTTCAATTCGTATTGTACCCTGCCGTCCTGAATCCTTAGATGGTCTCCCCGTGATATGTTTATTTCGCTATGCACATAGAAAGATTCCCGTTGGGAAACCGAAGGATATATCATGGAGGGGACGTTTGTCCGGGTTTCGTCTCCCGGCTTTTGCCAGCGGCGATAATAATCCGCATGGCCTGCCCACCTGCCGTCGAGCACGGAATAGTCTATCGTCGGCTTTCGATAGAAATACCGGAAGGAACCGACAACATTGAACGATACCCTTAACCCTTTCCACGACACCGACGTTAACGCGTTCCCGAAAGCCAGGGGAATCGAGGAGCCATGGAAGACCTGGTTTTCGATAAGGTCATTGGCGATACCCCTGTAGTCCTTGGTAACCACACCGTCCAACAAGCCCATGGGGTCGCCTGTCTCTCCATCAAGCCCCGCCCACCGGTAGCTGGAAATCCCATAGGCAAGTTTCCCGACCGATGGGTTTAGCGTGCCGGAGATGAAATCGCCTGCCCTCAACTTACTGTCATAGAGTTCGGTTACCATTGTCCTGACATAGCTGAAGTTAACCGCATGCTCACCGGCCAATGGCCCCAGACGGTAACGTACAGCGAGGTTGCCCTCAAAACCGTTGCCCTTAAGGCTCGCCGAATTCACATTGAAGTTGGTGACTCCTGTTGTCGGGTCGAAAGGCATGGCCGCTATGACGTCGGTGGATACCTTCCGGAACACCTCGGCCCCGCCCGAAAGCCACCCGTTGGAAAGGCGGAAATCGAATCCGATGTTCGCGGTCCTTATCAGTTCCCAACGCAAATCCGGATTAGGCGGTGTCGCCACGGTCGCGTATCGCAATTGCGTGTAATCATCGGGGCCCCTTGAGGTATAGAGTATCGTTGTGAAGCCCGATCCCCCGATCGTATTTCCCATGGCACCGAGTGACGCCCGGAACTTGAGGTAGCTGATCGCCGGAATGTCGAAAAACGGCTCATCCGATACGATCCAACCCAATCCCGCAGACCACAAAGGCTTCCACCTGTTGTTGGTGGCCACCCCATAGACATTGGCCCCGTCCCTTCTTGCGCTGCCGTAAAGGATATACCGCCCACGGTATGCATAGTTAACCGTTGCGAGCAACGACACCCTTCTCCGAAGTGCACCTGTTGCGTAGGATGCTCCCTGCGGTATCCTGGCCGAACTGCCTGCGATCTGGTAAGCTATGGGGTAACGGGCCTCGTAGTCAACGAACGGATCGTACGTTTCATGCTCCGCGTCATACCCATAAAACCTGACAGCCCCGCGTTCACTTTTCGTTTCGGAGAACTCGGCGGCTATCATACCTGTGAATGCATGCTTCCCGCCCCATGCCTTGTTGGCATCCAATTGGCCACGGAGATTCTGTGTTATGGCATTACCGTTTTCCACATCCATTATACCTCCGGGGGGGACGACATGGATGACATCGTCTCCCGCGAATTGGGTAAATCTATTGATGAGGTCCCTTGCGGTATACCCCTCCGGTCTATTCAGGTTGCTTTCCTGTTGCCGCATTCCTTGATGTTGGTAGCGCACACCTGCGGTCAGCCAGTCATTCGGCGCATATTTTGCCCCGAACTGCAATATAGCCATCCGGCCATTGACCTGCTGGCTTGCCAGGCGCATCTCGTCAAGCGTCCGGTACTGCCAATCCAGTAACCGCCCCCCTCCCGCCGTATCAAGAAAAGCAACGCGGTACATGTTACTGACCGGCAAGGCATTACCATGGCTATCGGCCAGCATCTCGTATGGATATAGGGGCAGGCCCGCAAAGCTTGTCGGATTGTCTTCTTTGCGGTCGTTAATCGAAATACCCGTTTCCAGTTCGAGGTTTTTCGAGAGCCGAAAACCCAACCGCGAATTGAGTGTCATTACGCGGTTTCCGTCGCTGATGCGATTCGGGGAAACCGAACGGGTCATGCCACCCGATACCGAATAACTCAACAGGTCTGTGCCTCCCTGTAGCGAGACATGGTACTGTTGCGCTGAAGCACGCCTTAAAACATACCTTTCCAGATCCGTCCTTACATCCAGCTTCCTGTAGCCGTCGATAATCCCATCCACTTCCGTTTGCGTGGCTCCGCCATTTGCCAACCTCTCCAGAAGCTCTACGACCGGGGAAACGGGCGGTCTGAACGTCGTATTATCCAATTCCGCCCGGAACCTCCCTTTTTCGTATAACGCGATCTCAACATCTATGATATCGGAAGTGGCCATCCTTGGATAATAGAACAAATCCGGCTTACTGCTCACGGTACCGTTAATGCTGCCGGACACCCGGTGGCTTTGGTTGTATCTGCCCTTCTTGGTTGATATCACAATGACACCGTTGCCCGCCAATGCCCCCCAGACCGATGCAGCTGCCGCATCTTTCAATACGGTAATATCAGCTATATCCTCCGGATGGAGGTCTTCGATACGGAAGCGATCGTCCATCGGGAAATTGTCAACCACGATCAAAGGTTGGCTCGCAGCGTGTGTAAGTGTACTTAATCCCCTTATCTGGGTACCCGTATTATACCGATTTTGATATCCCGGCACCGTCCCCTGGATCCGATCGATAATGCCCATTCCAGTCCTGCGGTGGAAACCGGCGCTGTCAAGGACACTTGCCGAGCCTACGAACCGTTCGGGTCTTATCCTTTGGTAGCCCGTTGAGACTTCCACTTCTTCCAGCATATGTTCAGCGGAATCCAGGGCGATAATAATCTGTTCCCTACCGTTGACTTCCTCCTCGGCCGTTACATAGCCCACGAAGGAATAAATGAGGGCATCATCCGGCCGTGCCTGGATGCGGTAATCCCCTAGCCTATCGGTAACGGAATGAATTCGCGTACGCTTATTTGCAATGGTGACCCCTGTTATCGGCGCGCCGCTTGCGGCGGATATCACCTTACCGCTAACGGCAATGGCTTCCTGTGCAATGGCCCCCTTCCCTCCCACTCCGGTGAGCAGGAATATAGTAAGTAAAAGGTATATCGGTTGTATTCGCTTGGGGTAATACCCTCCCCGGAAGCGTAGATTTTGCTTCATTTTGATTCATCATTGAATGCATGATTCGGTTATTAAATACGGTTGGGATGGCCTATGCCTGCACGTGCCGTGCGGTTGCACCGATAATATCGGCAGCCTACCCTGATGATGAATTACGTTAAATCGGGTTTTTCGGTTTAAGCGGGAACAGCCGCTCGGCAGCCGACGGGCCGGCGAAAGGATATCCGCTGCCATGGGCGGCAGGGATTCGGACGGCGGAAAATAAAAAACTCGTTTTCATATGGTTAGTGAAAACGAGTCTCGCGCGATCTATCAGACCGGAAACACTATAGCTCCCGGGCCTATCAACCGTGCAACAAGGTTCCGACGCCTTCCAGAAACGGATTTACGATAGAACCCGGGAGCTAAAGATGTACGAAAGTACATAAAAAACTCCACGGGCATTAATCTATCGTCTCGTTCTGGGTCAAATTGTCGGAATTTGTTGCCGAGACTCTTTTGTTAACGCTCGTGTGAAAGACTAAATAAATCAATCACAATACAATGATAAACAATATATTTAAATAAAGAAAATTATTTACCTATTTCACAACCAAAATAACATTTAGCTACTTGCTAAATGGCTGCAAAAATTAAATCGATCGATAACTTTCTTATAAATCGAGTCAAAGAATTACGTATAGCATTCAATCTATTTCAAAAGGACTTGTCGAGGGGTATCAATGACAACCCCAACAGCAATTATGTGTCGTTGGTTGAAAACAATAACGAAACGACAGGCTACAATGACCATCAACTCAATATCTTTGCAAATATTTTCAGCAAGAAGGCAGAAGTTATGGATGAAGAGTTATTGTCCAGATTAGGTTTGAAGCGAAAGTATTCTATCGCTGACTTCTACCCAGATTATCCTTTAGATGAAGAGATTGTTGAAAAAGATATCAAGTTCATCCCAAACACGCTTAAGGCTTCCGGTGCCTTATTTATATTGGTTGAATCAAAAGATGATTTCTTAAACGATTGGCATAATTCAAAGGAATTTTCCGAATATTGTAATGCCAAATTTAATAATAACTGGACTCGAGACATTTTTAATGGCACATTAGCATATGCGCATGGAAAAGGGCTACTCGAAAGAGAAAGTGAGGACAGCCCTAAGTACAGGTTGAAAAGCGAATAATAACAAATTCTTGCCTATGCCCGAACAACACGCCAAGAAAACAAAGTCTAAAAAGAAAAGGCAGAGCAAAGGCTCGCCTAGCGCCATCGAGGTCGAAAAAGCGTGCCATCTACAGAAGCTGCGAATCGCGATGGGTTGGAGCTGGTTTGAGCTTTCATTCATGTTGGGCAAGGATAACGGTTCATACGTGCGTGATGTCGAAAATCCACTGCATACCTTAAAATACGACCCGGCCGATGTAAACTATATTGCGCTTATCCTGGACAAAACATTCAGCGAGATCCTGCCACCGTCAGTGATGGCCACGAACTACAACCTTCGCGTTGTTGAATACAAGGATGATACGCGCCGAACTGTATACGAGATTTCCATCCAGAACGCAACGGGCGATTATATCCCCTACCATACATTCACACAGGAGCGGAAAGACGACATCCTTCCTACCCCACTGAAAACTTCCGAACCGGAAGAAGTCAAATCTTACATCGACGCGCTAATCGACGATGGATTTTTCACCGTGCCGAAAACGGCATTGGACGTGCTTATCGAATGCCGCAAGCATTTCGGCGGAGATTTTCATCCCCGACACATGATTAAAACGTTGATTGATTTTTGTGACGGCAGGAAAAAAGGCAAAAAGCTAAATGATGGAAAGAATGATTGTGGGAGGAAGGTGTATTTTAGTATTAGCAACCGTTAACTATAAATCTTATACTTATTTTTGAATGGGATTTGAAAAAGCAATTATATTTTATGTTCAAGGTTATCTTTGATTTTTTTTATAAATATCCCTCAGAAACTTTCGATAGGTTCATTGCATTCTATTCTATATTGTCAACCTCATTATTCCTTATACTTTCAAACATGGAATTTTTAGAAAAAATCTCAGCAGACGCTATTTTTACGTGTTTAACAACGCTCTTTATTTCGACTCTTGTATTTTACTTGGGTCAGTATTTTGACAGGAGAAAACTTAAGAAGCAAATCGAAGAAAAGAGGGCCCAGATACGCGAGTTATTATTCATAAATTCCGATAATTTATCAAAAGAACTTGAGGAACAACGAGAAATCTTCGCTGATATAGCACAATTATTAAATATTGATTCAAGCGAACCTTATCCACTGAAAAACTATAGAGTATTTTCGCATAAACAGATTGGCCACCTAAAGTATGAAGACGTTTTCGACGCATTTGGTTCTATGATTTCCGAACGACAAGGGAAAGAATTATTCTCTGGATTTTGGAGGGATATCGCCGAGATTTCCGGGTTCATGGATCCGCACGCGGATTTTGTACCCAAATTCATCGACCAATCTAACTCCTATCAAAGAGAATTTGAAGAGGTCCTTTCTGAAATTAGCACGAGGATTGGCGCTATCATGCTTCCCGTATCTGGTCGACCTATTTACATTGATGAATATCAGAGAACAAATCCTGATAAGAATCCAGCCATATTTGCAGCATTTCACCAACAGATCGATAATATAACGCGAGAACTAAGGGGTAAAAATAACACTGCGTCCATTTTAAAAAACAGCTATATTGTCCCCCTTCTCGCATTATTCAATACACCTGATTACTATCCTTATTACGAAGATTCAACTATCCCGAATCTTTTGAGAAGAGCGGAAAGCATCTACCAAAACTATTCTAATTTTTACGAAAACGGAAAAGCAAACACAAATGTTTTGGCTGGAATATGCAGCAGATTAAGTGAAAAATTCGGAAATTTTGATAAATCTTTTATCGAAAACCAAAATAGCAAGGCCGCCTAGTCCAAGTGCTACCGAACAAGTCCTAGACACTTTGTTTAAACTATGACGCCAATAACTAAACTCATCCAGCTCGCGGAACTTTTAGAAAAATACGCTTTTGGGAGCATTCTTTTTCTCAAAGGACAACGATATGACTACATCATCGAGGAAACTAACGAACGAATTCCCTTCCCTTGCAGTTTCGACACATTATATACCCAAACTAGAGGAGTAGTCAATCAAAGAGCACTTTTCACAGAGTTAATAGATGATAATACCCTTCGAACATTCGGCCCAAATCGTGCCCCATACTGCCAGACTAATGACATTGAGGATATAAAAAACATCTTGGTCGAAGACAAGAAATTTATTCACCTAATTGATCAAGCTAATAAATTCACAGACATTATGCTCAATAACGTTGGTGCAATGTTTACACCATCAATGGTTACTTCTCTTAAGAATATCAATAAACCATTTATTTATATGCTATCCATCGACCAACTACGCGATGATTTATTTGACAAACCAATTGAATTTATGTCACCCAGAGGGTATCGGAACGTGATTGAAGCTTCGAAAATTCGGAAAAATAACGCTTTAAATTATAATGAAATGGAGCTAAAAATATTGGGAATGACTGAAATTGAGCTAAAATTTGAAGAGGTCAGACGTGAAGTATGTGATTGGGCGCCAAGCAGACTTTCCGCCATTTACCTAATGGATTATTCAGAAGCCTCAGCAGACAACATGACCGAAATGTTTGGAAATACACAAAGAAAAGAACCAAGAGTAATCATAGTTCGACATGCCGGCCTTGTCAGAGTAATTAAAGTGGATTATCGTTGGTTCGAGGAATATATAAAAGACAAAAATAATCAATACATCAAAAATTATTGGCAATCAAAACCTTTTGTAGAAGGCAGTACTACCTGGGAGTATTTGTATGAAGGGGGACTATTCCCTTTAGATGAAGCGTACGAACCCTATCAGTAGGTAGTGTAACTGGAACCCATCCGAATCAACCTAAAACCTAAATGATTGGAATTCTTTAGTTTTGAATGTAGCTAGCTAGGGGAAGATTACACATCAAATCAAGTATGTTGGCTTTTTTTTGGCGACAAGGTAATCTTTGATCCTTTGAAGGCACGAAACGTAATCGCCCCGCTACAGGCTTTCCCGGCAACGATACCTTAGCTCGACAGGGTACCATTCGAACCGTTATGGCAACCTGCAATATCAAACTAAAATGGCATCATTTGAACCGAAATCGTTGGCACAATTCGAACCGTAGTATCCAAACATAGATCGTCCTGATGCTTATCCGACGAAGGTTATCCGCTAGGAGTGTGACAAAATCTGCATAATCCCCACGTCATCTTGCAATTACTCACTAATTTTCATGGTATAAGCATGGTGGCATTAAGTTGATTTGAAGGAATTTTCATATTAAACCACCTAATATCGCGCTGCTTTTCGAAATAAAAGCCTTTGTTGCCGCAGAGAATTTAGCGGTTGGCAATTGGGCTTTAATCAGAAATTCTTTCTCTCTGTCTACAACCTCTGGCGAAAAGTACTTACCCGCAGAAACTATTATTATCGCGCGCTTTATATTACTGAGATGTTCCTCTCTAAGATCATTGAGTTCCGGGCGATCCAATTTAAGCACATTAATAGATTCCCTGCCGTAATCCGTCCTGAACCCAACAAGATGTTCGTCAAAATAGATGTGATCGTTTGGGTCGATAGTAGCAGGGTCTATTAAAAAGGGATCTTCCAAAGATAAGTCATCGCTATGATTTCGCGCTCTCTTGGATTTTGGACGCAAAGGAAATAAATTCCCTTTACATTTTGCACCATTGCATTTTTTACAGCAGAACAACAAATTACTCCAAGTATATCCAAGCCAGTAATATCCAGGCTTTGTCAATTTATCTTTTCTCTGATCTTTAAAACCCATCTTAGGCCTAAAATGTTCAACAGCTCCATCTTCCTCCTTTTGATCTTTTTCACAAAAACAGCATTTACCAAATTGGGCGGTTCGCAAAACAGACTTAACCGTATCATGGCCATATATTTTATTCAAAATTTCAAATTCAAACTGCAAACTTATATATGAATTCGGATTCTGGTCGTAGTTACTTCTATTAATTTTATCAGCCGCCGCCCCCTCAATCAGAAGTTTTTGTGGAATTCCTACAGGTCGGTTAATCTTAATCATTATCCAATTTTATGTCGCCATTAATCAATTTGTTATAGAGTACAGAAATCAGCTCTCGACTCTCGATATCTTCGGGATTTTCGCCTGTTGGCATTTGTTTTAATAATGTATCTATCTCTTGAAGTTCATCTTTTACTGACTTGACTTTCCGCTTTTTTTGCATTAACTCTTGCCTTCTGACTAACAGAGCATCATATTTCACGCCTCTTGCACTTTCCAAACCGAAAAGCTCGCTCGTCAATATTTGGTCTACTCTCCAACCGTCGAGTTCCTCGGGCCTATTATTAATAGTGAGGTGGCCACTATCAACATCTGTGGTAACTACCGCATAACTATAATCTAAAGCTGATTGAACCATCAGCGGACTATGAGCCGTTGCAATGAATTGTACATTCGGAAAATGTTTTGATAAACTTTTCATTATATTTTGTTGCCACATTGGGTGTAAATGAAGATCAACCTCATCAATCAAAACAATTGCAGGTTCATGCAAAGGGTTTGTCGAATCACCCTGATATTTATTAAATAATCTCCATGCCAAATCTATAGTTAACGAAGCAGCTGTTTTGTACCCCAAACTAAAATCTCCAAATGGAATCTTTTTTCCGTATTTTGTGGTAATGATTATACCACCTTCCGGATCGCTAAATAATATTTTAGGTGGAATAATCTCTATCGAAGAAAAAGAATCTACGTCCGGCAAAACATCCACCAACATATTAAGAATATCGTTGATAATTTTGGAATATTTGTGCTTTTCCTTTCTTTCAGAAGTACCTAATTTAGCGTAATTTAGACCATGAAGAATTTCTTCTGCATCATACAACTCACTTTTTTCATTGATAAAGCCAGGTATAGTATCCAATAATTTACTATCAGCAAGATTTTTATCACCAAGTGTACGCGAAGCACTATAACCATAAACAACAACTTCATCTTTATAAAAGACATCCCTCCCTTCATCCGAGACACTTGGCTCAACTAGAGAAAGCTTTCTGCTTTCATTTACACCAATGGTCATAGATGTTTTGCAGGTGGCGACTAACTCTATGTTTTTACAATTACCCAACAATGAATTCGCTACAAAATTTCCTTCAATTTTGCCTTGAAGTTGATTTTCACTATATCTCGAGACTAGTCGTTCTAGTATCTCATTTTCTTCATCATTAATCAGCGGAGCCGGTTTCAAATCATCTAAATCTGTCACGTCATATGGTAATGCAGGTTTCATCCAGGCAATGCATTGTAAAAGACTAGATTTCCCAATACCGTTCTCCCCTAATATGAGTGTCCATTGTGCAATTTCACCATTCGGGCCAGTCATTTTTAGTTCAGTTGGCCCTGCAAAAGTTTTAATTCCAGAAAGCTTTAGGGATTCGATATAAATAGGTGTCTTGTTCATAACTTCTTTTTGTTTGCAATTTCATGCATGATTATAACAGCAAGTTCAAAGCTATTAAATATCACTCAATTTCCAATGTGAAATGCTAAGAAAAGGACAATCTCAGCCTATTCCGTGAAATTAGAAGCAAGCATATGTCCACAAAATGTTAAATCGCTGGCTTTTTTAAAATCTTCAATCATTAAGAGATCAGTTTCTATCTGTTCGACCCTGTGGGCAACAAAATCTTTAGCTTTTGCATCCACTATTGAAGGCAGAATCTTCTTGTAAAAATCTTTCACCGCAGTAAAAACATAAATACCATGCAATACACCTCGTGCTGGGCGCATCTCATCCCGCCAAGGAGAGAAATAGGTCCCCGACGCATTCTCTCGCACCAATGAACGAACACCCTCAATTAGAGTCAACTTAAGATGCATCGTCTCATGAATGATAGACTCTGCGACACGAAGATTGCTCAACTGCGACGTATCTCCTCCAACCGAAACGAAAATTGAAAAAGGAACATCAGGATGGGTGTAGCTGGTATCATATTCCGGATCATCAATTTTAATTACTTGAATCGCTTTCACCAACTTCATCACCGTATCGAAAGCTTCGTTACACCGCTGCACTTCGTGTAGGGCGGCCTCTAACTTATCTTTTGCCCCTATGTCTTTAAGCCCTTCCTCACCGAGTATATCCAATCCGTGATCGCTATAAAATGCTGTGAGCCTTGTGTCGTGGCCCTCTAACAAAATAGCATTACCGATTTTTACATCCGCATCTTCCTTATCTACATTTTTTTCACTAAAAATCCGATGCCAAGCATCCGTTGTAGAATAAGGGCGAAAAGCCAAATCATGAGCATCGTGTAACTGATTGACTAAATCTACTTCCCATATCAATCCACTACTCAGGTATTGTTTGACGCGGTCAATCAATAACATTGTCCAAATCTTTGAAGGTATACACAATTGTATATCTCGTAAAATCATTGACCCTGGAAACGGCATGAAACGAACGGGGAGAAATGGCGAAACCAATCGCCGTGTTATGGACGGGTCGAACCAATTTGGAAACGTCTTGCGGATTTCTGGAATTAAACAATATCAAATACCCTCCGTTTTCTTCATGCCATCCTGAATTCAATTGTACAACGAGGCGATGACTCTCTTCTCCACCGATGAAATCATTATGCACCCCCATTTTATGACCATCGAGCAGTTTATGGATTGTAACATCTACCAATTCCAGGTTTGGTACGTGAAATACGGAAGAGAATCTTTGCTTTATATACTTGACGGTGACGTCACTGTTCAAAAATGAAACATGTTCGGGTATCTGAACGTGCTTTATGCTAAACTCATATTGCGTGTAGAAATCGGTTTCCGTATACTCCCATTCAAGATTGGTTTCAAGCCACTCGAGAGCCCGAATTCCAAGGTTTTCAGGAAAAAATTCGGTTTTACTGAAATGATGAAATGGCTCTTCAGAAAACTCAACCTCTTCCAAATCGACAAAAAATTGATTAAGCATACACTAGCTTTTGAATTCGGGTTTCCATATAATCAATAAGAAACAGCTGATCGGAACAGTAAACCGAAGGATTGTCAAATCCATTATCATCGTGCCAACGATGCAAAATCATCCCCCCGCCACATATATGCTGCACAGGACATGCCTGACACTTAAGCGCAGTTGGACGTTGCATCTCCTTGTATTCTCGAAAATCGCTAGAATTAATAAATTCGATTAGATTACGATCCTTAATATTTACTGTATCCGCAAAACGATCGGCACCATTATACGAACTTTTCAAGGTGTCGTTTTTTGTGAGGGTACCATCGGTATCGATAATCAAAATACCAAAATCTGTCAATCCCATCCCCTCTTTGGAGACAGCCCCCCCTAATAATACTTTGAGCATATCATCCAGTATTCTTATAGGTAGTGGATCATGATCTTCAAGGTAACAATCCAATAACCCAGCCATCCATTCACCAAACTCAATGGAATTTAGACTTGTCTTCCCGTAGGGCAAACCGGATAGGTTACCGTCCCTATACAAAAAATCAACACTGGGAGGGGCCAACTGCTTAAAAAAATGGTAAACCTCTTTCGGATCGGAGGTGGGATCGATAACAGCCAGTAGTCCTGCGTTCAGAAAATCGGAACGAGGGTGCTCCTTAAGTCGATCAATACCGGAAAGCACGTTTATAAATGACCCCGTATTTTGATGCGAGATTCGAAACTTATCATGAACATGTTGCGGGCCATCAATACTAACAGCTATACTCACTTGATATAGATAACAAATATCCATAACATCCTCATCAATGAGGATGCCGTTTGTCTGCAAACTGATTGGATATTCTGTTGGCAAAATTGAGCGCAAGCGACTGAGCAAAAACTTCAGTTTCTCCTTCCCTAGAAGGAGGGGCTCGCCACCGTGCAACACTACGCTAAAGATTCTGTCCTGATATTTGATTAATGATTCCAGGGAATCTATAATTCCCTCTATAGTATCGTAATCCAAGAATTTCGACAACCTTTTCCAGTTATCGTCACCCATATTATAGACGTAGCAATAGCTGCAATTGATGTTACACCTACTTGCCACTTTAATCAAAATGGTATCTAGTTCGGATTTTAATCCGAGACTACCTGCCACGATTATGGCGATTGTGCGTCCTGTTGTAGGCGTTTAATTTATTCTCGGTATTCTCAAATGAAATCTCCTCCAATAACCTTTTAAGCACCTCGTTATTAACCTGACTTGGCGTAATAACCACATCGTTTTTAACACTTATTGCGTTTGATTGCATTTTATCCATCTGAGTTTTTTTGCTAAATGTACGACAAAATTATAAAAAAAGATAGACAAAAATTCGAATAATAAATAAAACACTTTAAATCAACGAAATAACACAAACATTCAAACTAATAAAAAAACAAATTTCAGACACAAAAATCTGTTTATGAATAAAATAAAAAAAAATTATTTTAAAAAATAGATTAGTAGGTTTTACTTAAGAGCCTGGAAATACAAATGAGTAAACCCATTTTAACGCTTCTTGTGCGTCGTGGGCCAAAACAACATCCTCAATGATTCGCTTCGTATTCAAGAGCCATTTGGAAATCCTCGATTTGTCCGGCGTTTCTTCCAGCAATTCTTCCCTCACCTTGTCGAAATTGGTGATTAACGATTGTTTCCGTTCTTCATCAAGATTTTGCTCTTCTCTCAGGAGGTCGATTAATTTCTGGATTCTTTCCGTGAATTCCGTCCGTTCGACAGATGATATCGAAATATGGTTATCCTTACCAACCGCAATCGGCCCTTTGTTGTTAGAGATATCCCCAACGCTGATCCTGTCACCCATGGTTATTTCATTGTTTATCACGAATGGTACCTTTCGCTGTTGCGGATTTGAGTAAGTACGTGCGAAAAACTTTTCCTGGGGTATGGAAAACCGCACATTGCGCCCCTTGTTTTCGATATAGCTTTCAAACGCTTCTTCGATACCGTTTGCTTCGATTGTTTTCGTCTCGAAAGGCTCGAATTCGTTTTCCTCCATGTCCTTGAAAAAATCAAAGAGTGACTTCAATATTTCGTCCAAATAGTCAAAGACATACTGCAGACTTAGGAAACCGCTGTTGGTTTCTGCCCTGAAGCTCAGGTATTTTTGTTTATATACTAATACTATGGGAACGTCTTCCGATTCGAAATGTTCCTTGAAAACGCTTATGGCCTTAATGTTATTGTTCCAAATGCTCGTGTAGACATCATCACCGGACCAAATGCCCAGAACTTTTAATTGATTTAGGACCGGAAGTTGGACATGTTGTGTAATCGGCTCGAATTTCTCTTTGATTTCCTTTTGTACCTCGTCATAAAGTTGCTTATCGCGGTAATTTTCACGTGGACGCAAAGCCGATCTTTGGGCGCCAAGTCTTTCTAGCTCATCGCATAAGGGAATATACTTTTGTATGTAATCGCCTTTGTTCCGGTCTAAAAAATCTATAAAATCAAATAGTGCCGCTACTTCCTGAGGTATCATCTCTACGCTCCAAATTTGATTTCAAATTTGATTATTATGTCTAATGTTCAAATATAGTCATAATCAACAATAGACAAGGCCGTTAAAATCGATATCATCACGAATTTTGCCGTGACGTACAGAAAACCAACAACATGCTTTTTAACAATGTATTCTGCCTTGATTCAAAAATCACAATTACTCAAGCTCTTTCCAAACCGGGTCGCTTTTTAAAGTGTGTGTAGAATAGATTTACAAGTGGAAATGATTCGTTTTAATACATTTATCACATTGAAAATAGATTTTTTGAACCAAATGTCTCCTGACCCTTCACATTTATTTCTTATAGACTTCAATATGCCTGATAATCCTACCATCAAGAATCCCAGAATATCCCGTTTTCTTAAAATTTAGAATTATTGGTGTCGCTGGTAAAAGAAGCCATTCCTGATCGCGTCTTGCATTTTTTAGAATCTGATCAACGTTCTCCACATCATGTTGTCCTTTCATCGCGTTAACAACATCTATCAAAATACATCTAAACGAATCTGAAAAGCGCTTAAATGTATGAAAATATGGCTCATAGCTTCCAAGATAGACGCCCTGTCCTATTTCACTCCAATCAGCAATACTGGTGTCTATTTCAATAACCGCAAAGTCCCAATCTTCTCTTCCTAGTTCTGCATATGCACACTCATTCATCAGGCTCGAAACATGTTCATCATCGGCATCTGGTTCACATCCCAATCCATATTTGTGCGCAATTTCGTCCTTGGTCGAAAAAGAGAGAAAATGTGTTTTCGCCCAAGTAGAACGTACATGGGCACCAATCAAAGTGATTAATAGCTCTGTAAATACGGCATGGCTCTCCCCTCCTTTCAAAAGATTTGTGACCAACTGATTTTGTGTAAGAGTGTTTTTTAAATCACGAATCTGTTTTGGATCCGCATCTCCCCTTATCAATTTTTGTGGTATGTTACCGTTCATATTGGATTATTTGAATATTACTTTATTCTATGAGTATATGGTGGTTCCTCACTGCCGAGCATCGTAATCAAGTCATTCGATTCTTCCATTATCCACTTTTCATGAATTATCAAATCATCCAGAAGACATCGTTGCTCGGGAGACAACAGATGTCCCAATTCATCGTTTTCATTTTTCCAAACACTTTTGTGCTCCGTTTCCACTAAGCCCCTAGGCGAACCGTTTGGCGTTAGCAATCGTATTTCAGGAATCTTCTCCACCACCAATTTGTAAATAATGAAAATCCCATCATAATCCCAATCGGCAGAGTAATAAATAGGTAGTCCTCTTCTATCGGCATATGCCAGCTTGGCCACGTTTTTACCCCCGGCATACCATAGTTCTATCCCATGCTGACGAGGTTTTACGGGTTTGGTCAGGAAATCAAGGTTCTCGCAAAGTACGATTGCTCTGGGATTATGGCATTCAAGCTTGTAAATATACTGTTGGTCTTTTTCATTAGCAAACGAATCTACCTCCAATATCCCTTTCAAAGCGGCTACCAATGAGGGTTTGCCTTCCAGGTATTTTTCATTCTTAAAGAACATCTGCGAAACCCCGCGCATGGATTCATTTGATTGAATGATTTGTTTCCGCAATTCGTCGAGTACGCCTTCATTCTTCCACGCTTGGATTTCAATCAAGCGTTGGATATCATGCTCCTCAAAACGGAGCTGGGGCTTCATCAGCCCGGTTTCAGATAGAAAGTTTTCGTATCGCCTGAACTTACTCGCGTAGTGTTTTTCGTAATGTACTTGATATCCCTCTAACGCGATAATCCGATTATGTGTTTTATCTATTACGCGCAAAGTGCTTTCCAAATATTTTATTTCCCTGCTATTGCTCAGCGTATTGTTTATTTTGACCTGACCGTATTCGTATAATTCGTTCAAAGCCCGGAGTTCAATCCAATTCATTCTTGCTGATGTTGCTCAAATACTCTTCCAAATCCTGGTTCTGTCCATCAGTTTTGAAATATGAGGCAGAAGGCCTGTAGTTGATGTTTTCGTCCCCCCTCCCCTTAATCAAGTGATGTGCGTACCACTCTTCGGAAAGTCCAATGTTGAATGTGTGCGGTGCCATCGTGATGATTTGATACTGGAACTCCTTAGCGATAGCCGGAAACGTGTTGAAATTCGTATTATCCAAACTTCCGAGCTCTTCCAAGATAATAAACCGCAATCCCTTCCTTTTAACCCGTTGTACAGCGGAAAGCCTCGCAACCCCAAGCAAGGCCAATGCGGAATAGCTTTCTCCGGTGCTACCCGGAACCACGCTTCCGGATTGATCGGTGAGCTTTGCAGAAAGCTCGAAAAAGGTTTTGGGGTTCAGAAGCTGTTCAATCTTTATTTTTTCTTTTAGCTTCGCCAAGCTCTTAAAAAAGTCTTCGATGAATTCCCCCAACGGTTGACCAAATTGGAATTCGCCTTTGCTGGCTGTTTTCCTAACATCGTGGGATATTCTTCTAAGGTTTTCTATTTGAAGTGGTGTGCTGTCATTGAAATCCAGTTTAAAATAAAATTTACCGCTGATTTTACGTCCTACGAAAAATGCATTGATGTCTTTTACCTGGCTTTCGCAGCGCTCGTAACGTTTTATCGTCTCCCCAAATATTCTCAACATACCGTCTCGTATCCCATTGGCTATTTGTTCTCTAGTGGTATTCGCATCCCGCAATGCATCCACGATTTCATCGGTTGACCTGATTCTGGCGCCCAATAATGCTTCTTCAAGTTCTCTAAAAGAAAAACGCTGTGTGCTTATTCCCACATCAACCGCGGTGTTCTTTCCATCGCGGGTCTCATCGAATGCGCCTACGATTTTGATGTACATAGATTTGTATTCTTCTCGCTGGCTTTCGTAACTGCTCTTAGCTGATTGCACGTCAACATCTACGTTGTTCAGCGCATCAAAATTCTCCTCAAAAAAATCATAATACGCCTTGTATAATACTTCGAATTGTTCCTGCTTGACCGAAATTTCGTTAATCAACCCATCTAGAACACTTTTCGATTCGCGGATTTCCTTAGCAATCGAATCGCTTTCGGCCAACTTCCTCCCTTTTTCTTGATGGAAGGAATTATTTTTGTCCCTCCACTCTTCCTTGTTATTGATAAGGTGCTTCCTAATTATATCAGGCTCATCATAATCGGTGTCGAACTGCTTCTTGATTTTTGCCAATTCTCCCTTTCTTTGCATTAGATTGGCACGCAGCAGTTCAGTCCGCTCATCCAACTGTAAGATATGGGCAACGGCGGTTCTAAGCTTTTCAATACTCTCGAAACTGGAAATCGACGGGTCGAAAATTTCATCGAAAAGGCTGATATCGTACGAATGCCCATCCCTTATCTTGTTTAATGCTTCGAGCTTCCTGTCCATGATGGTAATTTCACCCGTTATTCTATCCAGCAAATGCCCAACAGATTGTCGGAAAATTTCTTTATTCGCAAATACGTTCGAATCGGGATTTCGCTTGATGAATTGATGAAATGCACCGTGCCTGACCCAAAGTCCCTCATCTGTACTTGTAGTGTGGAAATGCTTAAGCAATTCTTCCGGTTCGATAACGATAGCACCATCATCAGGTCTTGATTTTATTTCTACAGATGTTGTAGCATAAAACAGGATGGCCTGTAACTGTTCTTCATTGACGTCTGGGAGATTGTGTAAATACCAACGTAACAGACCGTCTTCACGGTCTCCTTTCAGCATGTCCCTCAATTTGCATTTTGTCACTCTTTCCCCTTTTAATGATGAGGTGAGTTCTACCAAGCGAATAGATTGTTCGTCCCGACGCTTCTCGGTTTCCGCTAATGTGCCGTACTTTTCGATAAATAGTTTAACGTAATCGATGTACGTTTTGATTTGTTCGTTGCTTACCAGGTTAACGTCCACCCTATCCACATCACCTTTCCAGCTATCATCCAAATCAGGAAGCATCATCACGTTCAATTCATTTAGGTCCTGCTGTATTTGTTCGATATTTGATATCAGCGTCAAGAAATCATCGAAAAGCTTGATATTATCATCGCATTCTTGGACTTTACGTTTTAATAACATTTCCTTTTCTGGAAATCCTGAAATTTCAACCTGAATACCTGAAAGTCTCGATTCGAGATTGGACAACATCTTCCGCTTTTCAGATTCTTGTCCACAATGTTTTTGCCACTCCGCGTATTTCCCATTCAATTCAATCTGCTTATAAATTTTGAAATTTGCAGAAACTTCTGTTTCCTTTTTACGAAGATCCGAAAGCTTATCAAATTTAAGCGAAAGAGATTGTATGTCTTTACTAAGGCTATCATAGTCCTTCAAAATCTGCTCAAGCTCTTTTTGTTGTTTGTGGTAATTATTCAGGATATCTTCATCCGAGCCCTCAAAGAGGAATTCCTTCAGGCTTCTTGACGCCTGGTTACCGCTAAGGTTAAGCGTCTTTGCTTTAGAGAATGATTGGATTACCTTGGCGTACGCCTTAAGATTTGTTTCTTGGGACAGATTTAAAGGAAGGATTTCCTTAGAATAGAGGAACCTATAATACGAATTAACATCATCTCTGGTCTGGTATGCATTCAAGAATAAATTCCGTTCATTGCGAAGATAAAGGGCAACTTCCCGGATGTCGGATATCATATGTTTACCTTTACCGTCATCCAGCAACAGGTCATTTGCAAACAATAGTTCCTTACTCCCAAAGGTAAGTTCCTCTTTAGGCTTCTCGGAATCAGCATCCTTCGAAACCATAAAGGGTATAATCCGTTTGCCTTTTTGTCCGGGTATTTGTATACCGAGCGTTATGTAGCGATTAGTATCCAACTCGATATTCAAGAAACAGTAAGCAATTTTGCTAAGGTATGGTAGTGTATAAATCTGCCTTTCGTCTTTCTTAACACCGTCCGTACCAAAGCGAATCAAATCCGTATCATAGATGAACATCAGTTGCATGAGATCGGCAATGATGGATTTACCCACGCCGTTTGAACCGATGAAATCCGTACGTTCAGGATGGAAGAGGTAATCGTGTACATAATGTTTTAGTACACCGACGGTAGATAAGGAATATATTCTCGGAAAGCTAGTCATTGGAACCTTTCTTCCTGATATGATGACTAAAGGAATCAAAATTTTCCAATTCCTTTTTGTAAAGCTTCGCCAAGCGAAGGATGGCAGGTTTAATCTCGAACTGAAGTTCTTCTTTGCTTGTAGATTGTCGTTCAACCCACCCTAAATCGTCAAAGATGTCGATTGCTTTTGTAAACTTACGTTGTACATCCGACCACTCACGTTCGTCATACGACTCACGTACTTCACCAAAGAATACCCGCCTGTATGCATCCTGGTGATCGCTTTCAGTAAGCAGCAATTTCACATCACTCCAATGGATAATCTTTTCCATTTCGAAAAACCGCTGATAGTACATATCCAAGAGCACAAGTCCGAACAAGGTCTGCAACTCGCTCAATTCCCTATGTCTCGAGACATGGCTAAGTCCCCCTTTTCCCTGCTCGAGAAAATCGAGATAATAGTAGCGCTTTTGATCAAACATCTCTGAAACAAGTTCCAGCTTGTAAAGGTTGAGATAAAAAGCGGACCATTGCGTTTCATGTTCCTCCAATGCTTGAAACTCGTTAAGATAACTTTGATCGATATGTTTGCCGGATAACAACATGATATTGATATTCGCAAAATACTTCTCTACATTTTCTTCTAAAAGAAATGCATAGCCGTCTACTTCCTGATGGTCGTTTTCCATAGGGATAAATTATAATCTTGAACGGTGATGACACGTTGCACGATATCGACCATGAGGTTTTTATTTTCAGAACAATGGGCCGTCATTCGTGACGCGATTTGGTAGGCTATGGAAAGGTCAAGGCCCTCCTTTACGGCAGTGTCCATCATACCGTCAATGGATAGTTGACCATCACGCTCCAATATTGTTTTTGCATTTTCGACCCATTGGTTAATGATTTCCTGGCGATTGATATCTTGCCAGATTGCAGCCTTTGTCGCAAACTCGTAGTTTTCATTCCGCACTAGCTCCAAAACAATATTGGGCAAGGGCGGCATGAAATCATGGTATTTTGGGTACCGAATACGTACAGGCTCACACACCAATTGTTTTAAAGGAAACCCATTAGTAAAGGATATTCCCTCTTCAGCATACACCGCACCCTGTAGCGCCAAGTCATGTAGCCTCTTGATTTGCAACCTGAAGTGAGCTCGAGCAGAAAACTGTTCCTGCAATTCTGTCAGCTTGCCACTACCATGGTTTATTCGTCGCCTGATCACCTGGATTTTTCGGTCAACAGAATCGAAAAAATCCCGGAGGTCGGTATAGATTTCCCGAGCACTTTCCCAATCGGCTTTGCTTTTGGCAATATTGGAGGCATCGTGTAGGCCATCTTCTTCCATCTGCCGATATAAAACATTGACGAAATCTTGCAATTGCGCAAGGAATATGTCCTTGCTGATTATAGCTCCGGTGATATCTTCAGCTCTATCTCCAAACTTACGGAATACAAGCGCAAATTCCTTGACCAAGACCGTTGCAGTCTTTTCATTCCCATGCTGCAGGATGTTGCGCAGTTCCGCATAAGCCTCACGCAATTCGTCGTCAAGTGCCTCAAGGTGATCGGTAATAACCTTTTTAGGGCCCTGTATAAATAATCGGCCGAATTTTCGCTGAAGCTCGTCAGCTGTTTTTATATCAATGTAACGGATGGTAAAAGACTCCTCAAAACTCTTCTTCAATGGATGGCTTTTAAAGGGATTCTCCAACCTACCCTTTATCATTTCAACCACCTGCTGTGCGTAATCAGTCAGATAATATTTACCCGGATCGTCTGGATCGTTGCGGAGATAATAGTGAAAGAGCTTCTCCTTTATATTGTTCCAATTGCGGACATTTTCCAGATCAAAGGCTAGCGAAATGTCCCGCAATACTTCATTGACCTCCCGCTGCGTGAAGTACTCTCCGATTTCTCCCGCTTTAATCCGGTCATATAGGGCAACTATCAGGTAGCCTCCGTCGTGCTTCGAAGGCAGGAGTAAATCGTAGTTGTCATATATGGGATTCTTAATCATTATTATGAAGAAACCTAATCTTAATGTTACGCGTTAGCACCAGCAGTCAACGCCGTCAAGAACATTACGGACTTGCGACTCCAGTAAGAAGTAACCTGTGCTACGATTGCCTGTTTTAAGTCAAGCCTGTAGTCTCTTTTCATTGCCAATCCAGCAACAAACTCGTCATCTGAAAAATCAATGGTTTTACCATACTGATCCTTCAGATCCTGGATGTCATACCACCAACCTTTACGATTTGCCTCTCTGATAAATTCGGCAAATGCAGGGTATGGAACCTTTTCTTCTAGCGATATTATCCCAACAAAAAATTGGCCGCCAAAATTACTTTTTCCGCTGAACGTCTGAATACCAAACCACAGGCCTTTGTCCCTATATCCATTTGGTGTTATCCATATTTGCGCATTTGTCTGATTCGCAAGGCGCCCCATTTCAACTTCAAATCCATCCCATTGTCTTTGCTTTAATAATGAATAAACCTCTTGCTGGAACTGAATCTTAATTTCATCCAATACATGGCTATAATTTGCCGCCACCGAACGCGCCGCCGCAATGTTATTCACGATCATGCTCTTCAACTCTTCATTCATACGGTTATCGTCTAATTTCTCAACCAGCTTTTCAATCAATCTTATATATTGTTTTAAGTTTTCCCTTAATATCGGATAATCGATGGCCTTGAGGTAACAACGTTCCAGCCAAATCAGAATCCCGTCCTGATAGGTAATGTTCTTTGCCAATTCTTGAAACTCACCCGGCGTTTCAATCTCACAACTGGTCAGGGTTAGTAATAAGACATGATTTAGGCCTTTATTGTAATTTAGATACCTGGTGATTTGATTCTCTCCCTGTTTGGAATATATTTTATTTTCTATAGTGATACTTTGGCCTTTCGAATTACTGATCAGGATATCCAAGCGCCCTCCCCGCAAACGATCTTCCGATATTTTACCAATACCTTTTTCAACAGAAACGACACAATCAGTTGTGTCAAATGGAACATCTCCTAATACGATGTCTACGAAATCCCTTAGAAATAATTCTCCCATCAAGTGAGAACCTTTCGGATCCAATAACTCGGCGATAAATGCAGAATGTGTACGTGTCTCGTTAGAATCGAGTTTAAGAACATCAAAAATATTGAACTTATCTTTTTTAGCTACTTCAAGCTCTTCTTGGGCTTTGAGCAGCATATTCACATCTTGGAAAAGCTTTCTAATCGATTCTAAATCCTTCATTAAAATTATTCTTACAGTTTTCGGATTTCGTATTCAAATATTAATTCTTTGTCTACTTAATCACATTATTTGTGTTTGATCCTTCCTACTCCTATCAACTTCGTAAAAAAACTAGTGGCTGGATATTTCGGAGGGATAGTGCAGTGACAATGGACAAAATCCCCCATACTAAACCTAATCTTGATTTTCCTTCAAGGCGAGCTGTATTTTCGCTTCTTTCAAATCTATTTTCGCTTTATGCCCATGCTTCAAAAGCAAGTGCAGTAAGTTTGCACCATTCATTAGCGTTAAAGGTTTATTCTTCGCAAAGTCATACGCATCAGGTCCATAATCTGAAGTGGTCACTAGGATTCCTTTAGATGCACCTTCGTTTAAAACGGTTCCATACAAGTCCCGAATTGCAGAGACACCTACCGTATTGGTATATCTTTTCGCTTGTATGACTATCTTCCCTCCTCGAATCGGATCTGGATCAAAAGCGATCGCATCGACACCTCCGTCACGGCTTGAACGCGTTACTTTCACATCTCCGCCGCTAGTCTTAAACTCCTTTTCGAATAATTCCCTGACCAGATGTTCGAAATCATCCCATTTCATAGCGGCAATATTGATTCCATCGTCCAACGTATCTGCAACATCGTAAGAAGCGATGAAACGGCGATCGTTTTTATCCAGCTGGATAATTGGCTTGATTGGTGTGATTTGAATCAACTTGCTACTACCAACTCCCTTTAGATTCTTGAAACAGGCACGGGGTTCTATATAGCGTAAATCGATTTGCGTGAACTCCACCTTGTTTACATGAATGGAAACGATGCACGCGTTGATTGTTTTCCCCACCCTTTTATCAATGCTCTCTACCCAACCGTTGAGAGCAATAGCCTGTATGGCCTGAATCTTATCCGTGACGAATAGTTCATGAAGTATTCTTAAAATGATTTTATATATGGTTTCGTCGTACAGTTTAGCGAATTTGGCATCAGTCAAAAAATACTCTTTCAATTCCTGCCTTGCGGCAATGTACTTCACCTCTGCCAAACGGGGCAGATGTTCAGGAGAAGGCAGCACATAATCGACAGCCAGCAATTCTGTTTCTTTGTTATAGTTTAAATTGAAGTCTTTTGGAAACGACTCCGGATATTCGGACATATTCAGGATAATTTCGCAATATTCTGATATGCCATCCTCATCAAAGCGTTCATATGATGCCCTGATACGGTCTATTCGCTCATTATGCTTAATTTGTCTGTCATAGAATACATCCATTTCATCATTCCACTTCGCGACAGCGCTAACGCTTTGTGATTCTAAATCGGCTATTTTATTTTGAATTTCTGTCTGGTCCTTTTCATACTGTAATCGTTTCTTTTCGTTAGCGGCAACTATCTTGTCGGTCTCATTTTGCCATATCTCCATTGCAAATTGATTGGCAGTATCGGCTTTCCGGAGTTTGCTTTCTTTGAACGATTTTATGATGTTATCTAGAAAGCCGATTTTAGGTTCGATTTTTTCCGGTGGTTTAGGAGTCTTTTTATAAATGGGGGGCTGAGGTAAACGGATTGCTTTAACGAGCTTGTCATACCGGAGCTTTGGGTTCGGATTCGGGAATTTCGACCTATCTTTCAACGCATCCCAATCCAGTCCTTCGTCTTTATACAATGCCTCCAACAAAAGTTCATCCAACCGCTTTAAATCGCTTTTAGCCGATTCGGTAAGTTCTTCAGCCGCATGTTTACTTTTTTCCTTTGCCTGTTTGACAGCATCACGAGATTGTATACCGGCATAGGATGTATCCCATTTTTGGTACTGTGCACTGATTTTATTATTCAAAATGAATTCATCAAAATCTTTCAGCACGCGATGAGTACCCAATCCCAAATGTCGAATTTCAGCACAATACTTCGTCCGATACCTAACGTATTCAGGCCACGTCCTTATATCATGCAGTTTGTTTTTTCCGGCTATCATTTCTTTTGTAAAAAATTAAAATCATTTTAGGTAGGTTCGTTTTTAACTTCGCCTTTTATCGAACGAATCACCCCCCTTTTGGAATTTGATTTAACAAGGTGGTTACGACATTTGGTGACTCACCTCCTTGGTCGCTTGAAAACCCCGAACCCTGATGCATATAGACGATTTCGAGTGCCTTCACCAAAACTCCAGTCTTATCTAATTCCTTTAATCGGTCCATTGTCAAAACACCTGTGACTGACAATAATGACATCGCCTTATGTTTATTGATTACATAATTATGCTTTTCAGCTCGATAATTTTTCAAAAACCAAGTAAATAAGAATAGCAACACAGACAACAAAGCGATTTTGGTCACATAGTATGAGCCCAAAATAAAACCCACATACGGCCCCGCATATTGGTTTTTATGCACCCTTTCCAATATAACATACGTCATTCCATCACTAAGAAGGAAATACAACAACAAAAACAAAAAAACCGAAAATGCCAGGCCAGATGCCAATAACCAACCTTTAGCTCGTTCACGGTTGCTCGATGCTTCATCTGTAAAATCTTTTGTTTCTTTGAAAAAGTCGATTTTACTTAAAGATGCTTCAAAATCTGCATTAGCTCTTTCTAAATCCTTTGCAAGCTTTCCAAGGTCATCCAGCACACCACTCTTCTGTGCGATATTAGCGTTTATTAATTCTCTCAGTTTGTTTTCTGATGGTATCGCTGTTCGAACGTGTATTTCATGAACGCTTCTTTCTTTAATCTGCTGTGGGATCTCATCGTGAATTTCAACCTGAACAATATGGAAACCAGCATTTTTGGAATTACTATAACCCTCTATTCTTACGAAGCGAGCGTGGGTTTCGTTATTGAAGATAAACGAGTACCAACCAACACCACCTTCTTGGTCTCTATTGGAATAAACTGTATAATAATTATCGCCATCTGGAGACAAGCTGAGTGAGAACTTATATTTTCTATCTGCAACGGGATAATTAGGCTTTCCCAAATTGTCAAATAGCAGAATACGAATACCTACTATTTTCTTTTCACTATCGAGATCTACTGTATATTGGCAAGGCCAATTCGCCGAAGCATAACCTTCATTATTTTGGTTGCCATAATTCGTAGTATTCCCATCGGTTGCAGCTTCCGGATTTTTCCAGTCATCTTTTTCCAAGGGAACCTTCCCTAACGCCAAATTAGCCATATCACTTTGTATTAAAAACTATCAAAGTATTTTTTTATAGAATAGTTGAAAATCCCTCCTAAAATTGAAGATAGAGGCATCGATAACATGACTTATGCGGGCTCGATGGAATCCAATAATAGCGTGTAGGAATACAAGAACTCGTCCTGGTTTTAATGCAAAGGCATTGAAGAATTTCATATTAGGTATATGCATAACTGACGATGGGTTTACGGTGTGATTATATTGGCAAATACTATTTATTTACGAATTCACTGTTACATTTTCGCTGAGGCCCGAGGGCTTATAATCGTGTTATAACGTGCAAGGTAAAGCATAACTCCCGGATTTACAAATCTTTTATACGCGAAAATACGCGATGGCTCACGAAGCGAAATACGGGAATCCGTATATCTCGTCTATTTTCCATGCCTGCAAGATAATTAAGGGAATTGGAAAGTGGTTGGTTCGAGTGTCGATTATAGATGGAGGCTATAATCTGCGAAAATCGACGAAATATACATTAGTCGTGGAGGCAGGCATTTGGTATGATCGGCAGCACGTTTAAACCCCGGGGTTTAATCGAAATAGGCAACAATAATGCAATCCAATACCGGTTGGGAGGATAGCGGCGGCCTTCATGAGTTCCGACATATGCCAATTATAGCCATCAAAGTCTACGGTGTTCGTAAATTGGATAACGACGGCATCAATGTCCCGATATACTTGGCAATGGTTTGGTATCCCGGTATCAGGCCCGTATGTTCATACGCATAAATGGATGATTACATCATCGATGTCCACATCGTCGATGGACCCGAACGTGTGCGTCAAACCCAGCGGATCCAACAGCGCTTGCTGGATGTATCGGAATCTGTCATCGCCGAGGACCCGGTCCGTGACGCTGCCCAGCAATAAGAAATTGGTATTGGAGTACTCGTATTCCTCGGTAGCTGGAAGCGGCTTTATCCAGGCGACCACGATAGGCCACGGCACGAAATACAAGGAGGTGACCGGGTTTCATGCCTTCGGGGTACGAAGGATATTGGAACGTGGTTAGTTCGTACGTTGATTATAGGCGGAGTATAATTAATTTCCTTACCTTTGAATCAATCAAATTATTGTCCTAGACGTTATGGAGAGATTCAAGGTATTCATAAGCAGCGTGCAAAAAGAATTTGAGGAGGAACGGTTGGCACTTTATCGGCATTTCCATAACGACCCGTTGCTTAGTACTTACTTTGACGCTATCCTGTTCGAGCAATTGCCAGCAGCAAGCCGACCGCCGAACCAGGTTTACTTACATGAGGTAGCGCGGGCCAATATCTACTTGGGGCTACTCGGTGCGGAATACGGTTATGAAGATGAAAATGGAATCTCGCCCACAGAACACGAATATGACGCGGCGGTTAAGTCCTCGTTGGAACGTTGGGTGTATATCAAGGGAGCCAGCAAGTTGGAACGGCATCCAAAGGAGCTGGCGTTCATCCAAAAAGTCGGTGACGATGTTACCCGAAAGCGCTTTTTGTCACTCGAGGAACTTACAATCGAAGTGAGCCGGGCGTGCCTGGCATTTTTACAGCAAAAAGGCGTCCTATCCCATCAATCGTTTGATTCATCTTTGCACCCTACAGCAACTTTGGACGATCTTGATCCGGAAAAAATCCAGTCCTTTCTCCAGTCGGCCCGGGCAAAAAGAGGCTTTCCTTTAGCCATAGACAGCCAAGGGGAAAAAATGCGCCCACTTCCATGGATACCGAGTAGAGAAACCGATCCCTGACCACAAAGTGTTTCAAGGGGACGTATTTATGCAAATCGACCAAGCTGTTGATTTCATCCTCTCAAAAATCAGTGTATCGGTAGGAACTCGGGAACATAGCATACAGGTTCCTGTCCATTACGAATTACCAAGGGCGGCGGTGACCGAAGCGATTGTAAATGCCGTGGCGCATCGTCTGTACCTGAGCAACGGAAGCATACAGGTCATGCTCTTTGCGGACCGCCTGGAAATCAGCAACCCCGGCAGATTGGCACCGGAGCTAAGCGTTGCCAAGCTAAAAATCAGCCACGGTTCCTATCCACCTAATCCTACACTTGCAGAATGCCTCTATCAGACAGGATATATCGAACGGTTTGGCACGGGTACCCTAGAAATCATCCGGCTGTCGGAGGAAGCACGATTGCATGAGCCCGACTTCAATGTTGACGAAGGATTTAAGGTGACCATTTGGCGTCCTGCGGCTACACGCTCCAATAAACCGGACAAGTACCGGACAAGTACCGGACAAGTATTGGGGTAAAATAACCATTGAAGTTGAGCGGATAATATTAACGGTGGCAGGAGAAATGAGAGGATCGGAAATACAACAGGCGCTGGAACTTAAACACAGGGAAACCTTCAGGGACAATTACCTGATTCCAGCCATAAATGCCGAACTAATCGAAATGACACAACCGGACAGCCCCAACAGTCCCAAACAACGCTATCGCCTAACCGAAAACGGAAAAGCTGTCAAACTGGCTTTAAGAGATGGAATAGCGCAGAAATAATAAAAGTGAGCGATTTCCACCGCGAATTTGGGTTCATGGATATCCGCGTCGTCGATGGCCCAAACGTTTACGTCCAACCCAGCGGATCGAATAACCCTTGCTGGATGTATCGGAATCTGTCATAGCCAAGGACCCGGTCCATGATGCTGCCCACCAATAGGTAATTAGTATTGCAGTACCCGTAATTCTTCGCCTCGAAACATCACGATGCACCTCGGGCATATAGTTAAAGGAACAGGAACTGGAGGAAGATGCAACTTGTAAGGATTTCTTACAAGCAGAAAAACTACAACTTGGTCATTAAAAACCATGCCTTCGTGGATGGCAACAAACGTATCGCCGCGGCATGTTTCCTGCTGTTCCTCGAGAAGAACGACCTGCTTTACACCGGCGACAAACCGACGATCAGCAACGAAGCATTGGCTACGCTGACGCTGTTTATTGCCGCAAGCAAACCTGACGAAGTGGATACGGTAAAGAAATTGACCATAAGCGTATTGAACAGGAGGTGATTGGCCGTTCTGCTTGGATGCATCCCATCAAGCAATCGCTACCCCACTGCGGCCACCGTGCTCCTTGCTCACCTTGATTCGCACCGGGATGCGTTCGGTCATTTGCTGGACGTGGGGGATTTACCGGTCAAGAAGATTAGATGCACGCGGTATCCCGGCATCCCGGAAGCGTTTTGGGGTGAGCCAATGCACCGTTCATGTCTCTGCCTGCTGGTGAGGTGGTGGACAAGGAATAAGGGAGTCGCAGCACCAAGCTAATTTAGTGAGGCGACCGGTAAAGTTACCCTGTAATCATTACAAAATACACACATATTTGCCCTGTAAGCATAACATGAAAAGCATAAACAAATGTTTTACAGAGATATGTAATAAGACCTTGTACCTTCCGTGAATTCTTAATGGCCATGGGTGAGGTTTCGGCAGCAAATGCGCTAAACGAAGTCCCTATAAAACCCTACACACATGATAAGCTGGCAACGCTGTTCCACACCTATGTCCTTATCGGCGGCATGCCCGAAATAATCAGCCATTATGCGGAACATCGCAACCTGGTGGCTTTGGCTGACATCTATCAATCCTTGTTGTATGCTTATATCGATGATGTGGAGAAATATGGCAGGAATAGCAACATGGTGCAGATTATCCGCCACATCATCAATACGTCCTTCCTGGAAGCAGGCAACCGGATTAAATTCCAGGGTTTTGGGCAATCCAACTATGGTTCAAGGGAGGTGGGTGAGGCGATGCAGACACTTCAACGGGTGATGTTGCTGCACCTGATCTATCCCAGCACAAGCGTCAACCTCCCCCTATTGCCAGACCGGAAAAAGTCGCCAAGGCTGCAAGTATTGGACACAGGGTTGTTGAACCACTTTGCAGGGCTTCAGAAAGAATTGATCCAAACAGACAAACTCAGCAACGTATATAAAGGGAAAATAGCTGAGGATTCAGGATGAAATCGCCACCCAGCAGGAAAGCCTTGTAATCGCTTGCCACCGACTTGCTCGCGATGAAATCGTTTTGCACTTCCTTGCCGGTATGGTCCCAGGCTTTCAGTTCGATTTTGTACACGGCATCCGCTTCCAGGTGCAGGTGACCGTTGGAAGTGGCGGTTCCGTCCGCATCGAATTTTATCACGGTCGATTCGCCTTCCACCGCGCCCCCCAGACCGTGGAAATGGTCGCCGTGCGCCTCCACCCCTGCTCCGCTCACTTCGGTAAGGATAAGCTCGGCACGCACGATGCCCTCCTTGATCGGATCCTTGTCATCGTTCTTGTCGCACGACGCCACCGAAAATACCGTTAAGGCCGCGAGGGCCAACCCACCCACAGCCCACCTCACTTACGTGCACAGGCCTGTGGCTAGGGTAGAGTGTTTTCGCTTGGAATGCCTATCGAGACGACGGCGATCCGGAATAGGAAACGGGCGATCAAAGGATCGGAGGACCTTTGTTTATGGCAAGAAGCGTCGCGCCCGTACAGGGGGATTCACCGTAATGATATCCAGCGGTTGCGTAAAAGACAGTCGGGCGCACGTCGAATGCATAAACGATCGCTAACTCGGCCTGCTTGACCAGCATCCGGGATAATAATTCGCACTGCGGGCATCCCGTGCCGCTATCGTCCGTCCCCTGGCTTTCCTCCTGATGCGGGTGCCCATGACATTGATGTACTTCGGTAATGGCGACGTGAGCGTGTGATGCACGGATGACGGGTATGGCAGAAAATCTATCTTGTAGCCTCAAAGGGTTGGGCTGGGATTCGATTTTGGCCGGGTGCCCGCAACCGCATATGGAGCCTTGGCGTAGCGGCTGCGATTTTCCAGGCCTGTAAACGGGAAATTTAATGTAAATAGTAAAGAAATGCTATGGTTACTTCAAAGGACAACTAACATATTTTTCAGCCTTTAAACCATGAGATTAACGGATATAAAAAGTAAATTTGGACGCTTCATAATGGGCGCGATATATCAGTGTTAGCAACTTATGGATGAAATAGAAAAATATACCCCTGAATTATACAGCGACGTTTGCCAAATCATCGACGACACCCGCGGTCGCCTAGCGACCACGGTCAATGCGGAGGTATGCCTCCTGCATTGGCATATCGGCAAACGTATCAAAGAGGATGTGCTTTATAATAAGCGGGCCGAGTACGGCAAGGGAATCGTCAAAAATCTTGCGGATAGACTCACCGAACGTTATGGCAGAGGATGGAGTTTCTACAAATTACAACATTGTGTACGCGCTGCGTACACTTTTACGGAAGATGAGATTGTGTACGCCGTGCGTACACAATTGACCTGGACACACCTGCGTTCGTTGATGGGCATCGAAGATGACCTAAAACGCAGATTCTACATGGAAATGGCACGTATCGAACGTTGGGATACACGGACGCTGGATGAGAAAATCGATGGGATGCTCTATGAACGGACGGCGTTGAGCCGCAAGCCCGAGGAGCTGATCAAACAAGAGCTCAAGCAAATCCAGGCAACCAGCTCACTTACGCCCGATGTCATTTTTCGGAGCAGTTATTTCCTGGATACGCTGGGCCTGGCCGATACGTATTCCGAAAAAGATCTGGAAGACGCGATCCTGATCAATCTCCAGTCGTTCATCAAAGAGATGGGAAACGATTTCGCTTTCCTAGACCGGCAAAAGCGCATCACCGTTGACGCCGTGGACTATCGGATTGATCTGTTGTTTTTCCATCGTGGGCTAAAGCGCCTGGTGGCGATCGATCTGAAGCTCGGGAAATTCAAACCCGAATACGAAGGGCAAATGCTGCTGTACCTGCGTTACCTCAACAGGAACGAGCGTAAGGAAGGCGAAGAAAGCCCGGTGGGACTTATCCTGTGCAGCGAAGGGAATACGGAGCATATTGAATACCTGATGCTGGAAGAAGGGAACATAAAGGTGGCACAATACTACACGCAGCTCCCCGACAAGAAGACCTTGAGCGAAAAATTGCACAAAGCCATTGCGATAGCGCGGGAAAACCAAACAAGGTAATCTTTCCAGCATTCGAAGCGATGCTTCGGCAGATACTGGATATTACTCATTTTCCGTCTTTTTAGTTTGCTATATTTGGCAACTAACCAGATAGTATGTTGCTACATATAGCAACAATTAGTATTATTTTGTTGCTATTTTTATCATTACTTTTTAATACTTCTGTGCTAATTTCGGCAATGGCCGCCACTCGCGTCTCATGACGGATGTAGTCTTAACGGAGTTACTTGGCCAAAAGCCATTAGTTGTTTAAATACATATAAATAAATGTACTTTCAATACATATATAACAAAATATTTAAACCAGCAAATTATTAACATACACCTCCGCAACATATACAAGGAAAAGGAGTTGGACGAAACGCCAACTACCGAAGATTTTTCGGCAGTTCAAATACCTCAAGGCTATACGATCAACGAAAGGCGTAACTAAAGCACATGCAAACTACCCGACAGCCGAGGAATACGCAGGAATCATCGATGCGATGAAAGCGGATTTCTTTGTCTTAACTTGAAAAATTCTTATTTTTACCCCAGTTAGTCGGAAAAATTCCACAACACCCGGTTAACGACATAACATTAATCGGAAAAATTCTCATTTGGCTATGGATAGGATGTATCCCAGCTGGAGATTTTGACTGATGGGGTTCTTTCAAGATGCTAACCGTCCGGTCATACATGAGTTCCGACATATTCCAATGATAGCCATCAAAGTCTACGGTGTTCGTAAACTGGATAACGACAGCATCGATATCCCGATGATACTCGGCAATGGTTTGGTATCCCGGTATCAGGCCCGTATGTTCATACGCGTAAATGGATGAATAGATATCTTGTTCTTGTTTGTCCTCTAAGCATCACGATGCACCTCGGGCATATAGTTAAGGAACAGGAGCTCGAGGAAGATGCAACTTGTAAGGATTTCTTACAAGCAGAAAAACTACAACTTGGTCATTAAAATCCATGCCTTCGTGGATGGCAACAAACGTATCGCCACGGCATGTTTTCTGCTGTTCCTCGAGAAGAACGACCTGCTTTACACCGGCGACAAACCGACGATCAGCAACGAAGCATTGGCTACGCTGACGCTGTTTATTGCCACAAGCAAACCTGACGAAGTGGATACGGTAAAGATGATTGCCTTTTTGGCATCAGCATGATTTAAATTGCTATCCATTTTCCTTCTCTTCCGATATCTCTAGGACAATACGGTCGCTGAGGAGCGGGATAACGGCGTAAATTGAGGGGTCGTAAATGACCCGTTTTAACGTTGGCAATCCGTTAAGCACCGTGGCGATGGAGGTGGGCCGGTCGAAGATCACGTCTTTCAAAACGAGTCGCGTAATCGGAAGGTCATGAATCAACCGGATATCGTCAAGCTGAACACCGGTCAATTGCAACTCATCAAGCTTCTTGAAACGCGTGATCCAAATTGGAATCGAACAGTATACGATTTCGCTTCCGAACGTCGAAAGCAATACGATGCGCTTGACCTCGTATAGCTCCTCACCGAATTTCCCCGAATCGGTCATGCCGGAGATGTCGGGTTTCGTAACCAGCGTATGCGGTGTACCATCAATGGCAAGTAGGATGCTCCGGGAATCGAAATGAAGTACGCTCCCATTTTGTTCGTCTCCCCAATCGATGTTAAGGAAACCGCTTCCGCGTATATCGCTATGAGGGACTTGCCTGCGTTTATTTTTCGGCTTTTCCATCAATCGAATAGCTCCGGTGTGATTTGGGTGTATACATGCTCCAAGACCATAACCAGATCTGCGGGAAGTCGCTCCCTTCTGGCAAGCGAGCGTATACGCTCTTTTTGATCGCGGAGCGCGTGATCACGTTCATGCCGGTCGTAAATGGCGATGTCGGCGCTTAACCCCAAGATCGTACGCCCCTTGAGGCATGATTTGGGACGGGCGGCCAGATAACGAAGGTAGTCAGTCATATGCGCGGTGAGCAACTCAACGCCTAATGAATGGAAGACCTCCCCCAGGTCACCGTCGCTACGCTGGCATATGCTGTCGAGCTGTAACAGGATATCGTCCCTGAAACCCGCGTCCAGCAATTTCATCAAGCTATCGACCTGTTGGTAGGGTTGGATGGAGGCGTGATGGATAACATTCTGGCCGGAACCTGCGGAAAGTTGTACTTGCTCGTCCTGAACCGGAGGCTTTGCAACGGCCACGTATTCGCCGAAAACGTAGCGCTTGTATAGCCGGTATCCGGAAAAGGCACACAGCGCCCCGGCCACGAGACAGGTGGCCAATGGAACAGTATACCGGAATTTCGTACCGAATCTCCGTGATCGGTAAGGAACCAAGGAAATGAGCGCGGCCAAGGCTGAGGCGAAAGCCAGCGTGACCCCGACCCCGACCAGCGCATCAACGACCCGAAGTCCGATTTGCCCGGCGAGCGTGACCGGGGCTGAAACGGTGGTGAAGAATTGGTTCATCGCCTCATGCGAGAGCATCAGGAAAACCGCGATGACCCAAAGGCGACGGATGTTCGGATTGTGTTTACCCATGTGGAACGGCTGAAATCGTGCGCTGGCGATGATACACTAAACAAAATTGATCCTGCAAAAGGCCACCGGCATCCCCATCATCAAACGGGCGCTGGCGAACAACGGCTCGCCCGAGGCCGAATTCGAGACCGACGAGGACAGGAGCTACTTCCAATATATAAGAATATTCGCCTCATTACTTGCCTTCGTCAAAGACAACCTGATTTGCCATCTTTAATCATCCCCAGGATTCCCTGCCTCCTCATCATTTGCCTTTGTTTTCCTCCCCCTCACCTTGGCCCAGACGAACCTCCCGGCCACCACTCCGCCGATCGCGATGAACTTCCAGAACTTGAGCAGGAACGCGAAGAAACCCGCCTTGGCCAGCACCTTGCCCGCAACCAGCCCCCCGATCGTCCAGCTGGCCACCTCATCCACCGACGGGTTGAAGTCGCCGTACTTATACCCGTCATTGAACTGCACGATATCCAGCACCTGCGCCACGTCCCGCTCCACAAGCCCGTAGCTGGACATGCCGCCGATGGCATTGAGAACCAGCACGCCCTTGCGGCCCAGTACACGGATGTTGTAGTTGAGCGTATGCTCCTCGCTGTCGCCGAACTTGGCCTCCTTGGCCCAATGCAGAATCTTGCGGTCCTTGTCATAATAAGGCGATGCGGCCCAGCCGATGATGGTGACGGGCTGGTAGCCCGCCTGCTCGCGTTCCTTGTTTGCGGCGGCGGTCTCCTCCTGCAGGTCCGCGAGCAACTCATCGTAATCGATGTCACCGGCATCATCGTCCTTCACGAATCCGATTTCGTTGTACTCGATGTTGAACACATACCCGTCGTCGCCCATCACCCCCTGCCCTTCCGGCAGGATCATGCCCAGCGTCATGCCCTCGTAATACGGATTGCCCCACAGGTCGACCAGCACCCGCTGCGCCTGCTGCTCATCCAGGTACTTGAACCCCTTGGGAACGATGATTGTCGCGATGCCGCTTTTCAGGGCCACGGTATCGTACCGGTAGCTGAACGTGCGCTCGATCGAGTCGACTTGCCGGGCGTAGGATGCAAGGAGTTCTTCCTCGCTCAGTTCTTCTTCGGGCATGAGCGGCTGCGCGTAGGCATGGGTGTAGCCGAACAACAGGGCTACGGCAAGGCAGATGTATACGGTACGTGTACGCATGGTGGTTGAAGGGTTTATGGTGTAACTACGTTGGTTAACTATTTTTAATTCCTAATCCATTGACAATTTCTGCAAAGGCCTGGGGGCTTATAATCGTATTATAGCGTGCAAGTTAAAACTTAACTTCCGGATTCGCAAATAATGCTTTCGCGAAAATACGCGATGGCTTGCGAAGCGAAATACGGGAATCCGTAGGTGGCGTCTATTTTCCATGCCCACAAGGTAAGAATCGGGATTGGAAAGTGTTTGGTTCGTACGTCGATTATAGCCGGAGGCTATAAATTGCGAAAATCGACAAACTACTCATTCGCCTTAGAGGCAGGCATTCGGTTTGATTGGAGACAGGTTAAGACCTAGGGAATCCAATACCACTTGCCGGATACTAAAAATCACGCAGCCCATCCGGCTACGGGACCTGATATACAGGATTAAACTTCCCCCCTGATCATCGCCAGCAACATTTTGAAAGCCGTTGTCGCCTAGACCGCATGTGGGGCCCAGGCGTTTATTCTCCAGGTACAGGCGGTCATTTGATTGAGCGACCCAACCTATCGCTACCCCACTGCGGTCACCGTGCGCTTTGCTCACCTTGATCTGCACCGGGATGCGTTCGGTCATTTCCTGGCCGTGGGGGATTACGCTTACCTTGGGGTCGGCCGGGATTTTCCAGACCTTCGGGGTAAGTAGGGTATTGGAATGTGTTCGGTTCGCGCATTGACAAAAATTGAAGGCTACAATTCTGTTACCTTTTTCCTTATATCTGTAACATGGATATCATGCGCGACACGGAACGCCCTGGCTTTGCCGGAACCGGAGCGGATAAATCGAGTGGTACGATAGGTGGCCCAATAGGTGGCCCAATAATCACGAAAAGGCAACTGGAGGTTTTTGAGCACATAGCGCAAAACCCACAAATAACACGAAACGAGCTAGCTGAAAGGCTCAACATCAATGTATCAGCAGTCCGTAAGCACATCGATGCGCTACGGGCCAAAGGCCTGATCGAAAGGCAAGGCGGAAACCGCGGGCAATGGGTTGTAAAATAGTCGAGCCATAGCAGTGCCGACAATGGTAACCGTATTTTCCTTAGAAAGGATATGGAATTGAAATGAAGGAACCAGTTGGAATACGGGGCATAACCTCACGCTCCGAAAACTCTCCTACCGCAAGTGCCTCGGTTTGAGCTGTTGCCCGGCGCATTCCGCGATTTCGGCGATGCGCTTCCGTCGCGTTTCCTGTCGTTTGGCAAGGATAATCCAGCTTAATATCATCTTCCTTGTCGATTTACTCAAACCCAGGAAAAAATCCCTGGAACCCTTTTGATGCTTGAACGCATCTTCCAGATCTTTCGGGATCGCCAGGTCTTCGATTTCGTCCAGGATCGTCCAGGAACCGTTTTGTTTCGCGGCCGCTATGCATGCGTATCCGGCTTGTGTCATTCGTCCGCCGTCAATGAGTTGCTGGACTTTTTCCTTGTTGATTCTTGACCACATGCTTTTGGGTTTGCGTTTGCTGAAAAGCTGCATGAACGAAGAATCATCGATTGTTTTCCTCGTGCTGTCGATCCAACCGAAGCAAAGCGCTTCATCGACGGCTTCGCGCCAACTTATCGAAGCGATGTTGGACTTCTTCGTGTAATAGACAAGCCAAACAGCTTGTTCGGTCTGGTGGTTTTTCTCCAGCCATCGCCTCCATGCGGTTCGATCCTGAGGATAAAATACACCGTTTGCCATTTTTATTCTTTTTGAAGATCAATTGATGATGCAAACCTATGGATGTAAAGTGACAGCCTTGTGTCAGGAGTCAAATCGTGATCGCTCATTGAGGTCCGCCCGATCGAGTCGACTTGCCGGGTAGCGGATGGTTGATGACCTTTCCACTCGTTGTACGATAGGTGAATGAATGGCAAAATAATTTGGAAACTAATTCAATCGATGATGAAAACATCCTTTAGACTACTTTTATTGACAACTACCGTACTTTTTTCGATATCCGCCTGTAAAAAACGGGAGCCGGAAGGGCCAGGCGGCGATAGAAGGGTCAAATCGGTGCACGCCAGATTGTGGAACTCGTTCGCGCTGCTCGAAAACGGCGAGGTGCTCAGTTGGGGAAGGAACGGCCATGGCGGGCTTGGCAATGGGCACGAGCTTGGCGATGTTTCCAAACCTGGCCTGGTAGCCGGCCTGAAAGATGTTGAATCGTTAATCGTGGCGAATTCCGCCGCCTTTGCCCGCACGAAAGCCGGGGCTTGGTACGCCTGGGGAAATAAAAGTGCATTGGGCGAGGAAGTGCAGGGAGACGGCCCGACCGGCGTGTACTCGCCCATCCGCGTACGTGACATGGGCAATGTCAAGCTGTATGGCGGAATCTTCGACCTGTTCCTCGCGCACGATGAGGGCAGCGGGGCGGTAAGTGGATGGGGGTTCAACTACGATGGCCAGGCGACAGGAACGCCTACCAGGGGCGAGACCTCGGCCAAGATGAGCCCAACCAGCATCTCGCTCTCCGGAAAAGCGAAATTGCTTGCGCCGGCAGACGTGTATTCGATTGCGGTGATGGCCGACAACACCCTGCGCTTCTGGGGATCGGCGGCTTACGGACCCGGCGCGCACCTGAATGGAAACACAGGAATCGTAACCTTGCAACCTGGACTCCCGGAAGGCAGGGCCATCGAACAGATCTCGGCTGGCCATCAACACGTGTTGGTGGTGCTGGAAGATGGCAGTCTTTGGGCGTGGGGCAGCAACGAGCAAAGCCAGTTCGGCGATTCCGACTTGCAGCTGGCCAGGCACAGGACCGCGGTGCGGCTGACCGCATTTCCCACCAAGCCTATCCGGCAGATCGCGGCTGGCAATGGAACCGTCGTGCTTTACGAAGACGGCAGCGTGTGGCGCAGCGGCACGGTGACAAACGGACGCTGGGACGACTTCACCCCCATCGAGGAGCCCATCATCGTCAACAAGGCGGAGGCCGTGAAGGGCCTGCCGCCGATCGCGCAGATTTCCGGCACCGGTTCGAGGCATGTACTCGCCCTGGCCACGGATGGCTCGGTATGGGCTTGGGGCTACAATGCGTTCGGGCAATTGGGCAACGGCAGCACCGCCGATGCGGCCGAACCGGTTCGCGTGGGGGAACTGTAGGCGTAAGCTACAGGTGCGCGAAACGGATCCGCTAAGCGCGTTGTTAGGTAATTGGGGGCGTAGATTGTTCAAGCCTGCGTATGGAATAGAAAAATCCGTATACTTGCTTCATGGAAAACATCACCAACCAGCGATACCCGGCGGCCTATGCGGCAATCCTGCAAGACACGGAACGCCTTGGCTTTACCATGCCTTCTGATGTATTGACGTGCACGCTCCTGCGCTCGCTGGCCGCGAGCAAAACAGCCGGGAACTTCCTGGAATTAGGGACCGGCTCCGGGTTGGCGACTTCCTGGATACTGGATGGCATGGATGCCCACTCGTCGCTGGTTTCCATAGACCACGACGGCGCCTTGCTTGACATCGCCCGCGATCACCTCGGCCATGACGGCCGATTGTCTTTGGAACTGGTGAACGGCGCCGATTGGGTGGCCCAAAATGCGGATAAGACTTTCGATTACATCTTTGCCGACACCTGGCACGGCAAGTACCTCCTGCTCGACGAGGTATTGGCCATGTTGCGCCCTGGCGGATTCTACATCGTCGATGACATGCTCCCGCAGCCCAATTGGCCGGAAGGCCATCAGGAAAAGGCCCTTGCCCTCATCCAAACGCTGGAAAACCGGGAGGACCTATGGGTGTTGAAACAGCATTGGGCATCGGGCATCATCATTTGCGTGAAGGGGTGAGCCAAACATTTCCGCTTTCTCGGCGTATGCAGAAACAGCATGGGTCGGGATGGTAATTGTGTCAATAAGGCTACACTGCTGGTTAGTAGGATTGCTTTTCTTCGCGTAAATATATCAAAGGACTCATCGACCAGTTACACGGTGGTCCCTAAGTTCCGGCATAAACGCGCCCCCTTCCTTTTGGATACAAGAACCTTTCTTTTGGATACAATTGCCTTGTGGATTATGCTCAACTTTGTACCAACAAAACAAAGCAATTTCGGAAAACAATGAAAGCAGCGATGAATACGACCAAAATAGCGTTAATCACAGGTGGAAGCCGTGGCCTCGGGAAAGACATGGCGTTGGCGATTGCCAAAAAAGGGCTGGACGTGGTCATTACCTACAACAGCAACGGCGCAGCCGCTGATGAGGTGGTGCGCGAAATCGAGGTCCTCGGACAAAAGGCCAAAGCATTTCGACTGGACACGGCAAACACGCGTCTTTTCGATGGTTTCACAACGGACCTGACAGCGTACCTGAGCGAAACTTACGGGAATCCCACGATTGATTTCCTGGTGAACAATGCCGGCACGGCGTTGTATGCCCTGGCCGAAGAAACCACCGAGGAGCAAATGGACGCTGCTTACAACATCCATTACAAAGGCACGTTTTTCCTGACCCAAAAACTGGTGCCTTACCTCAACGAAGGTGGTGGTATCGTTAATATATCATCGGGATTGACGAGAATAACCATGCCCGGAACTTCGGTGTACGGTTCGTTGAAAGCAGCGGTGGAAACGCTCACCCGTTATTTGGCAAAAGAATTGGGATCCAGAAAAATCCGTGTGAATGTGTTGGCTCCGGGTGCTATCGAAACCGATTTCGGCGGTGGCAGAACACGCGACAACAAGGAAATCAATGCGCACATTGCCAGCCTTACCGCATTGGGACGCGTTGGTTTGCCAAGCGATATCGGTACGGTTGTTGCGTTCTTATGCAGCGATGATGCGGGCTGGATAACCGGACAACGGATCGAGGTTTCGGGCGGCCAGGCGTTATAAAATCAAACACGATGCCGACACGGATAAAAACCATCAGCGAGTTTCATAGATTGCGGGGATTGCCGCAACCGGAGCACCCCTTGATCAGCGTGATCGACTATGCGTCGATACCGCTTGAAACCCAGGAAACGGAAAGCCTTGTGTTTGATTTCTATTCAATCTCGCTTAAGCGCGGCGTAGGGAAAATGCGGTACGGGCAGCAGCAATACGATTACGACGAAGGCGTAATGTATTTCATCGCGCCAGGACAGGTCCTGAGCGTTGAGCGCAATCCCAACCCTGTTGAGCAACGCTCGGGTTGGCTATTGAAGGTGCACCCCGATTTGCTTTGGAACACGCCTCTGGCAAGGGCCATCGGAAAATACGAGTTTTTCGATTATGCCATTCACGAAGCGTTGTTCCTGTCCGCCAAAGAAGAAGAAATCCTCAACGGTATCGTTGCCAACATCAAAAGGGAATACCAAACCGGCATCGACGCGTTCAGCCAGCACATCATGGTTTCGCAAATAGACACGTTGCTCAATTATGCCGAACGTTTTTACCAACGACAATTCATTACCCGCAAAAAATCGGGTCATCAATTGCTCGAAAAAATGGAAGACATACTCAATAATCATTTCAACGATGCCGCGGTGACCGGTTTGCCAACGGTCCAGTCCATTGCGGATCGACTGAACGTTTCCAAAGGGTACCTGGCTTCTTTGCTCAAAACGTTATCCGGACAAAACACCCAACAGCACATCCACGAAAAACTCATCGAAAAAGCAAAAGAAAAACTCAGCACCACGGATCTTTCCGTTTCGGAAATTGCCTACCAACTAGGCTTCGAACATTCGCAGAGTTTCAGCAAATTGTTTAAATCGAAGACCAACCAAACACCGTTGGCGTTTCGGGAGCGTTTTAATTGAAGTTGAAATGGCAACTATGGCGGTCCTGTATAGAAAGGTCTCGGAGTTTTCAAACCGGTAACCAGATCTTGCAATAGTTGCCCAGCGAACTGTAGACTGGCCGCGAATACCAAGAAACCCCATTCAAGGCATATAATGTGAGCCCATAACATCCACGATCTGCCTGAGCATCTCCTCTTCATCCACCACGCCGTGATTCCGCCACACCACTTCTCCCTTTGGATCGACCAAGATCGTGTAGGGCACGCCACCCTGCCATCGATCATCCAATGCCTTCATCAACTCATCCGCATTGCCCCCTTCAAACAAATAACTATTCGTTGTCCTGCCGTCTCCCGCTACACGCCCCCGGCCATGATCAGACAACCCGGCGCCTTGCTCCTGTAAAAACTTCACGACGTTATCTTTTTGGTCCTTATGATCCACACTGACGCTGATGAAATCAAAATTCCTCCAATCGAACCGCCTTGCGGCGGAAACCAACAACGGGAACTCTTCCACGCAAGGGACGCACCACGTGGCCCAGACATTGATCAAACGGAAATTGTCAGTCCCATTGGCTCGCACCCTGGCAGCTTTTTCAGCGTCCATCAATTCTACTTCAACGGGAATTTCATCCCATTGTGCCATCCTCGCGCTTATCCCGGCTTGCTTGCTACGCCATTTCGTTGAGCAGCCCATCGGTTGTGTCACTTCTACCGCTACCTCACCGCCTGTCAACAAAGCCTGCACCGCATTGCGGGCATCCGCTGACTTTACCGTCGAGGCATCCGCATACATCGAATCGTCGAAACGTCCTTTATAACGCAATCTACGATTTTCATCAAATATAAACACATGCGGTGTGGCCAAACATCCGTAAGCCTTTGCTACGTCCTGCTTCTCTCCGTCATATAAATACGGAAAGGTAAATCCTCGATCTGCCGCATAACGGATCATATCTTCGAATCCGTCATTATAAATGCCATAACTCAATTCATCCACACTCAAACCATCAGGATGATTTGGATTGATGGCTACAAAAGACAGATCATTTTCATCCATCTCATCCAAAAAGGCAAATAAACGTTCCTCGACGCCATGCGACGTCGGACAATGGTTTGACGTAAAAAATACCATCAGCAACTTTCCTGCAGCAAAATCCGCCAACGAATAGGTCTTGCCATCAATGCCGGGCAGATTGAAATCAGGAGCCGGATCCCCAATTTGCAGATCAGCTATCTGCTCCTGTGCACGTACAGCTGGCAAACCAACAACAAACAATAGCCCCGATGAAAACAGAACCTTCCACGTCAGATTTCGTAAGATATTCATAGAAAACACATTTAAAATCGTTATTGTTCAATAATTTAAGTAAACGATGTAACCCTTGGTGTTCTTAAAAACGCACATAAATCATACCAAAAGCGGGGATATCATTTTTCGACGAGGCAAGCCGTGCCTGCTTTCTCATCACGAAGTAAAGCATGGTTCCCCTTTCTGAACGAATCTTCTTGTCCAGAAACCATGCGGCTCAATACAATAAATCGACGCGTGTACTACTGCCGGTAAAACACGCCTACCGAAACATGGTGCGCACCGAAATCATGATGGATAACCCTGCTGAACAGCCCATATGGTGCGTAACCATAGCTTGCGGATAAACCGAAATCGCGTATGCGCAAACCTACCCCCTGCCCCACATGGAGGGTGCTCCTTTTTCCAGTCTGGCCACTGGCCGTATTCCTGACGGGACAGCACGTCGTCATAGAGGTAGAATCCGTACCCCAGCAGGGATGTCCATTCCAAATCGATAAACCGCTTTGCGCTGATGGGACGACGTTTGGTTAGCTTCAGCCCGAGCATACCCGACAGGTTCTTGGTGTGGCTTTGGATCCATTCGTTCTTGATTACACAGCAAACATATTGCGATTTTTATTCAAAAATTTGTGTCAATCGTTAAACATTTCGACTACATTTGCGATTATTACAAAATCCAGTGCGCATGCATCAGCAACGACTTATTCAAGCCATCCACAAACAGTTACGGAAAGACCAGTCTGCCATCGATACCGTGGCGCAGCTACTCGACATCAGCTATGATGCAGCCCACAGGCGGCTTTCGATGAAAAGCAAGTTTTCCATCGACGAGGCGGCGTCGCTAGCCCAGCACTTCGGCATTTCGATGGATCGCACGTTCCTGGGTTCGGAAAACGTGTTGGTGAGAAAAACCAAGGGAATCAAAAGCGTTGAGGGTCTGGCCCAGTACCTAGCCGATGCGCTCCAAGCGCTGACGGCCTACGCAGCCGATCCGCAAACCAAATTGTACTATTCAGCCAAGGACATCCCGCTTTTCTATACCATTGAGCCCGGTCTGCTATCGCGGTTCAAGCTGTACGTATGGCTCAATCTGCTGGATGTAAACCACCAAGTCATCCCCTTTGAATCGTTCCAGTTCCAGGCGCCGATCCTGGAAAGCAGCCAAGCCATGAATCGGCTTTACGGGGCGGTAACCACCCATGAGATCTGGAATGACACGACAATCAACAGTACATTGCAACAAATCATGTATTTTTACCAGGCTGGGCTACTGAGTGCTGAGCACGGGGAGGCCCTGTGCGACAGCGTGAAGGAGCTGATGGCGGCCGTGGAGGAACGTTGCACGCCCAGCAACGAACAGTACCAACTATACTACCACGAGTTGCTTATCTTGAACAACAATGTGCTGGTCGGTGACGCCCAACGCCAATCGCTGTTCGTACCCTACACCATGCTCGAGTACTTCATCACCGACGATGCGGAAACCTGCCGCAACGCTTCGGAATTCTTCCGCCATCAGCTGAAAAGCTCGAAGCTGCTCAACAAGGCCGGTACACGCGACAAGAACGTGTTTTTCAACAAGGCTTACCAAAAGATTGATTTCTACAAAAAACAAATCAGCGCATTCCGCGAATTTGGATAGCTACCGCGCGAAAATGTGTTGCCCGCCGACACGGACTTGGGCACCTGCAACTTTTCTCGGAAAACTAAATCGAAATACCGCTTCCTCCCACAACTTTTATCCCATCGGAGAAATTTTTCCAAAAGCGGATATACCGATACTGGGCTTCAAAGGGTTGGCCGTTATAACTTCCTTTTAATGCTATTTTCAGGGTAATAACGGCCAAATCATCCATAATATTTAGCTGTTCAATGGTTGGAACAAGCTCAACAATTTTTAGGTTTCCATTACGATAGGTTGCTAAATCCATTTCTTTGGTAATGGTTTCACCACTCGGGACGATGAAAAGCAAATCATCGTGCAACAGTTTATCGAGTATTTCTACGTTACTACTTTTCATAGCATCGTAAAGTTGGTTCTCAAGAGCTAGAATATCGTCTTTCGTTATCATTGCTTTCAATTTATAGCGACGTCAAGTGACTTAACAATCGGGAACCATCCCCATCGTAACTCCCGAAGGGCTCCAAATAGGGACGAGCCGGAGGTTACAGCCAGTTCCGTCGTCAGCACCATCAGGTTGCTCGCGAGCGGTGTCAAAAGCCAGCTCGAGTGCTGAACCCTGCGGAAAACCCTCCTGCCCTTCCAGAAACTCGACGCGGACATTCAAGATCGATTTTGTTGGGGTAATCGAACCAGTAAACGTAAACTGCTGCTGCCGACTGGCGGCGTTTCCCTGGATGTTGCCGTTGGCGATGCTGAAGTCCAGGTTCGACCCCGTGGCCTGAAAACTGTCGTTCCCATACGCGCCGCGTATCTTTAGATTCACCTCACCGACGGCATCGAAATCAGCCATGAGAACCAACGAAACAGAATCGGCGGTTTGCTCAATAAAGGCGACCCTGCCCGCCCCATCCCATCGATGCGTCTCCGCACCGGACGCCGACCGTATGCCGACTACCGAGCCTTTGAAGGGATTCCCTCCGTGCCGTGTGGCGAAATCCCCGCCTTGATCGGGCATATTATCTTTTGAG
Organism: Parapedobacter sp.; assembly: GCA_037190485.1. GTDB lineage: Bacteria > Bacteroidota > Bacteroidia > Sphingobacteriales > Sphingobacteriaceae > Parapedobacter. Next base: position 85,971 of record JBBCJB010000006.1, on the reverse strand, counting down.
CAACCGAGCAACAAAAGGAATGGCAATACACACCAAACAACGTTTATCCTAACCATGATATCACTCCTTAAAACATGACCATTTTATTCCGGTAAAATTAAGGTGAACGGAAAGAGCCCGCAATACCGGAAAACCAGTGTTTTTCTGCGTCATGATTTACCCAAAACGCATTTTTTTACCATACTGGGCCGGTAGCCAAATTCCTTGAGGAATGCGCGCGAAAAAGCCGCGGTATTGTTATAGCCGGATTCAACGGCCGCTTCCGAAATGTTGCACGCGGCGGCGGCCAACTGTTCGTGCGCTTTCCGGAGCAGCTGTTGCCGGTAATAGCGTATGACCGACGTATTGAATAGGCCCTGAAATCCCATATGCAGTTTGAACCTGTTGATGCCATACGTCCTGCAAAGCTCCTGAATGGAGATTTTCATGGAACTGGCTTCAGTAAGGGCTTTCTTGATTTGCTGGAGTTTGGTGATCTCTGCCGACGAAAAGACGATGCTCGCATCGGGGCTATCCGAGATGGACTGGAAGTAATGGGCCAGCAACTCAAACAATTTGCATTCCAGGAATACCCGCCTGAAATTGCCGCGCAGCCTGCACCCCATGACTTGCCTGATCACGATCTTTACTTCCTGTGCGATATCGAAGGTTTGACCCGTTGCGTTATCCTGAAATATGGCGGTTTTCAATGCATCCTTTTTGGCCACCTCATGCCCGTCGAAAAAGCGGTCCAGGCATTGTTCGAAAACCGAGGGTTCGAACACCAGCGAGGCAATCTCAAAGCGTTTTCCTGCCGGATAGGTAATATAAGAGGTGTCCCGTCCCGTCGAATAGATAAAGGACATGCCTTGTTGCATCCGTTGGGTAACTTGTTCGCCCAGCAAATGGCTAGACGTGCCAGAGATCATCAGGCTGACCATGATCTTGTCCTGAAAGTACTGGCTGTACCTAAGCCGATAGGGTTGATCCGGAGTGCCGCCAAAATAGACAAGCGTAGCCCCTTGGGCCAGCGGTATGAAAGCGGTAGTGCCCTTGCCCATAACGGGGGCAGTGAACACGAGCATCTCGTCTTCGCAGTCCAGCCTGGTGACCTCATGGAACGGCGCGTCTTTCATCTCTTCGATGGTAATGATATTTTTCATAAGCATAGGGAAGCTAAATTAGGAATAGCGGGGATAAAAAATGAAAAATACGAGAATAAATTGTGTAACTTCGTACCGGAATACCAATTGTTGAACATGAAGCCAAGGTATAACGGTAAATCGCTATTTGTAGCCATGCCGCTGCTCACGCAGGCGCTGTTGGCAGAGCTCGTCTTCGCGCAGTACTAATTACCCATTTCAGCTCGATGTCCCGAGCCAACGGCCCGGATTGCCACAGGGCGCCGCCCGGTTTCTTATCTCGTATCTCGCATTTCGTATCGCTAATTTTTAGAAAGATGCCTATCTATCATGCTTTGGGGAATATCCCCCAGAAACGCCATACCGTATTCCGCAAGCCCGACGGCGGCCTGTATGCGGAAGAACTGGTATCCACGCACGGGTTTTCGAGCACCTACTCGCTCGTGTACCACTGCCACCCCCCCACGCTGGTGAAACAGATCAGCGAACCGTATTCGGCGCAGCCGAAGATCGCCCGCGAAAAACACCTGAAGCACACGAGCCTCAAGGGCTTCGACATCGCCCCCGCCGATGATTTCCTCGACAGCCGCAAGCCGGTGCTGGTGAACAGCGACCTGCACATCTCGCTGGCGGCGCCGCGCCACTCGATGACCGACTACTTTTACAAGAACAGCCAGGCCGACGAGGTGATCTTCGTGCACGAAGGGTCGGGCGTGCTGAAGACGGGCTACGGCCAGATCCCCTTCGCATACGGCGACTACCTCCTCATCCCACGCGGGGTGATCTACCAGCTGCATTTCGAGACGCCGAAAAACCGGCTGCTGATCGTCGAATCATTCAGCCCCGTGCGCACGCCCAAGCGCTACCGCAACGAGCATGGCCAGCTGATGGAGCACTCGCCCTTCTGCGAGCGCGACATGAAGCTGCCGCGCGACCTGGAGACGCACGACGAGGCGGGCGACTTCAAAATCGTGATCAAGAAGGAAGGGCTGCTCTATCCCTACACCTACGGCACGCATCCCTTCGACTTCGTGGGCTGGGACGGCTACCACTTCCCATGGGGCTTCTCCATCCACAACTTCGAGCCCATCACCGGCCGCCTGCACCAGCCGCCACCGGTGCACCAGACGTTCGAGACGGACGCCTTCGTGCTGTGCAGCTTCTGCCCCCGGCTATACGACTACCACCCGCAATCGATACCCGCTCCCTACAACCACAGCAACGTGGATTCGGACGAGGTGCTGTATTACGTGGCTGGCGATTTCATGAGCCGGAAGCACGTGGAACGCGGGCAGATAACGCTCCACCCGGGCGGCATACCGCACGGACCGCATCCGGGCACGGTGGAAAAGAGCATCGGCCAGTCCAAGACCGACGAGCTGGCGGTGATGATCGACCCCTTCAGGCCGTTGATGCTCACCGAAGAGGCGCTCGAAATCGAAGACCGGGAGTATTACAAGTCGTGGCTGGGATGATTCCGAGAGCGGCTGATCGCAAGGCGCAGCCACACATGAGAAAACAAGGTAAAAACAACGTAAACAATCGATAACATGCACACTGAAAAAGAAACTTTTGCTGAAAAGATAGCCAAGGCTGCCGATTTCCTGCCGATAAACGGCACGGACTACATCGAACTCTACGTGGGCAATGCCAAACAGGCGGCGCACTTCTACCAAACGGCATTCGGCTTCCAGCCGGAGGCCTACGCGGGCCCCGAGACGGGGATGCGCGACCGGGCGTCTTACGTATTGCGCCAACAGAAAATACGCCTCGTACTCACCTCGGCACTGCGCTCGGACCACCCGATCAGCGACCACGTGCGCAAGCACGGCGACGGCGTGAAGATTCTGGCGCTGTGGGTGGACGATGCCTACAAATCTTTCGAAGAGACGACCGCGCGTGGCGCGAAGGCTTACCAGGAGCCGCGGACGCTTACCGACGCGCACGGCGAGGTACGCACGGCGGGCATCTATACGTACGGCGAGACGGTGCACCTGTTCGTGGAGCGCAAAAACTACAACGGGACGTTCCTGCCGGGCTACGAGCCCTGGAAGCCTGAATACCGCCCCGCCGAGACGGGCCTGCTGTACGTGGACCACTGCGTGGGTAACGTGGGCTGGGACCGCATGAACGAGACGGTGGCCTGGTACCAAGACGTGATGGGGTTCGTGAACATCCTCTCCTTTGACGACAAGCAGATAAACACCGAATACTCGGCGCTGATGAGCAAGGTGATGAGCAACGGCAACGGCTACGTGAAATTCCCGATAAACGAACCGGCCGAGGGCAAGAAGAAATCGCAGATCGAAGAATACCTCGACTTCTACGAGGGCGAAGGGGTGCAACACGCGGCGCTGGCCACCAACAACATCCTCCATACCGTGCGCGAACTCCGCAAGCGGGGCGTGGAATTCCTGGGCACGCCACCGGATGCGTACTACGACATGCTGCCCGAACGGGTGGGCGAGATCGATGAGGAAATCAAGGCCATCCAGGAGCTGGGCATCCTGGTGGATCGCGACGAGGAGGGCTACCTGCTCCAGATTTTCACCAAACCCATCCAGGATCGGCCCACGCTGTTTTTCGAGATCATCCAGCGCAAGGGTGCGCAGAGCTTCGGCGCGGGCAACTTCAAGGCGCTCTTCGAGGCCATCGAACGCGAACAGGCACGGCGGGGGAACCTTTGACCGATCAGGCGTCCGACCCCGCGGGCCGGACGCCTGCGTTTCAACAGCGGGTATTGTAGCAAAGCTGTTGCATTGCGGCTTGTTTTTGGAACATTTTTTGACATTGTTTTCCAAAACAGTAACTTTGTCATAAACATTTACTGGATATAAAGGATTATATGATGAAAAAATTTGTTACGATATGCTTCGCCCTGGTGGCCTTCATCGGCACTTCGGCTTTGGCCCAGCAGAACAGCAAGGCCGAGTTCAAGTTCGACAAGGAAACGCACGACTTCGGCAAGATCGCCCAAGGGACGCCGGTAACGCACGTATTCACGTTCGAGAATACGGGTTCCGAGCCAATCATCATCAGTGAGGTGAAACCCTCTTGCGGATGCTCGGTGGCCGAATACACCAAGACCCCGGTGAAACCGGGCGAAAAGGGCACGATCTCGGTAACCTTCAACGCGGCGACCAAGCAGCCATTCACCAAGAACTTCACGGTACGTTCCAACACGAAGACCCCGGTGAAGACGCTGTATATCAAGGGCGAAGTGACCGGTTAGCGACCAACCGTCTGAACAGTATAGAAACCGCTAATCACTTAGCGGTTTTTTTTGTGTGAAATCAGCGACTATGTGTAATTTTGCCGTCAAATTGATGCACCATGCCAAGTATATCCAATAAGGGCCGCGAGATGCCGGCCTCCCCCATCCGTAAACTCGCCCCGTTTGCCGACAAGGCCAAGCAGGCTGGCAAAAAGGTATACCACCTCAACATCGGCCAGCCTGATATCGAGACACCCCAGGGCATGCTCGATGCCATCCGCGGCGTGGACTTCAAGGTGTGGGCCTACACGCCCTCGGAAGGGACGGCATCCTACCGGAACAAACTGACGGGATACTACAACCGGTTGGGGTATGGCATCGCGCCATCCGACATCCTGGTCACCAACGGCGGTTCCGAGGCGCTCACCATCGCCATGCAGGTCTGCGTGGATCCGGGCGGGGAAATCATCATCCCCGAACCGTTCTACGCCAACTACAACAGCTTCGCGCGCTCAGCGGGCATCAAGATCGTGCCCATCCTGTCCTACATCGACGATGGGTTCGCACTGCCGCCAATCGCGGCGTTCGAGCGGCTGATCACCGACAGGACCCGGGCCATCTGCATCTGCAGCCCCAACAACCCCACGGGCTACCTGTATTCGCGCGCCGAAATGGAGGCCCTGCGCGACCTGTGCCTCAAACACGACCTGTTCTTGCTGGCCGATGAGGCCTACCGGGAGTTTTGCTACGATGGAAACGAATTCGTGTCGCCCATGCACCTCCAAGGGCTGGAACAGCACGCGGTGATCCTGGACACGGTATCCAAACGGTACAGCGCCTGCGGTGCGCGGCTGGGCTGCATGATCACCAAGAACAGGGAAGTGTGGAGCGCGGCGCTCAAATTCGCACAGGCACGGCTGAGCCCGCCGGCCGTGGCGCAGATCGCGGCCGAAGCGGCCGTGGACACGCCGCAAAGCTACTTCGATGCCGTGAAGACGGAATATACCGCCAGGCGGGATGCGCTGGTGGCAGGGCTGCGCCGCATTCCCGGCGTGTACTGCCCCAACCCCGGCGGGGCATTCTACGTAGTGGCGCGCCTGCCCATCGCCGACGCGGAACACTTCTGCCAGTGGATACTGGAGCACTTCGATCACGAGAACCAAACGGTGATGATGGCGCCGGCCAGCGGCTTCTACAGCACGCCCGGCGCAGGCAGGGATGAGGTACGGCTGGCGTACGTGCTCAACACCGAAGACCTGGGCAACGCATTGGCATGCCTGGAAAAAGCATTGGAGGCGTACCCGGCGGCTACAGCCGATCGAGCGCAAACTGAAGCTGCTCTGTCTCGTTGAGGTCGGTGTTGTCGAGTACGATCGCATCTTCGGCCCGCACCAGCGGGCTTTCCTCGCGCGTGGTGTCGATGTAGTCACGGTGCGCAAGGTTCTCGAACACCGCTTCCATCGTGACGTCTTCGCCCTTGCCGCGCAGCTCGAGGTAACGCCGCTGGGCACGCACCTTCGGGTCGGCGGTCATGAAGAGCTTGAGGTCGGCATCCGGAAACACGGTGGTGCCGATGTCACGACCGTCCATGACGATGTCCTTGTCGCGGCCCATGCGCTGCTGCTGGGCCACCATGGCCTGCCGCACGGCCTTGACGGCACTCACCTCACTCACGTAGTCCGAAACGTACAGCTGCCGGATCTCTTCCGAAACGTCCTCGCCGTTGAGCAATACGAAGGTGTCGACGGGGCCAGCGACCAGGTCGATATGGACGTCGACCAGCGCTTCGGCCACCCGCCGCTCGTCATCGATGGGCACGGCGTGCCGCATCACGTACAGCGTGACGGCGCGGTACATCGCGCCGCTATCCACATAGACGTAACCCAGCTTCTTCGCGAGCGCCCTGGCCAACGTGCTTTTCCCGCACGACGAGTAGCCATCGATGGCGATGATCTTGTTGGTCCTTCCCATGCCTTGCGATCAGTTGTTGCCGCCGATGAGCACACCCGGCTTGTTCAGCACGGGGATCTTGATGAGGTTGTCATCGATGATGCTTTCCGGCAGGAAGATGTATTTCTTGTCGTAGATGGTGCCGTCGATGTAGTAGCTGAGCCAGTATTCGTTGGTCAAGCCGAACACCTGCTCGTCGATGGCTTCGATCTTGGCATAGTCAGCGGGGTCGATATCGCCGATGAAATGGCGCAGCACCGAGGTCTTCACTTCCTTCTCGTCCTTGGTACCGTAGCCCTTCGAACTCACCATCACGTTCTGGATGGGCACCCGCTTCTGGTTGATGAGGTACACGTTCCACACCTTGCCGCCCGGCGATTCGCTCTCCAGCACCACGGCGATGGAGATGTCTTGTACGATATTGACCGGCAAATCCTTTTTCATTACCGCTTGCCTTTCTTCTTGGGCTTCTTGGCATCGGCTTCGGCCCATTTCAGCACGTCTTCATACGTGATGCTTTGCACCTCGGTACCTTTCGGGATCTTGACGTTCTGCTTGCCGAACCGGATGAAGGGGCCCCAACGCCCGTTCTCGATGCGGGCATCGGGATTCTCGTCGAATACCTTGACCACCTTCTCGATATCGCGCTGCCGCTTGTCCTGGATGATCTGGATGGCGCTGTCGGTACTGACCCCATGCGGATCGACATCCTTGGGCAGTGAATAGAATGCGTTGTTGTGGCGGATGTAGGGCCCGAAGCGGCCGATGGCAACGGTCATTTCCTTGCCTTCGAACTCGCCGACCTTCTTGGGTAGCTTGAATAGCTCGAGGGCTTCCTCGAACGTGATGGTCTCGATCATCTGGCCCGGCCGCAAACTCGCGTAACGGGGCTTCTCTTCGTCATCGGTCAACCCGATCTGCACCATGGGGCCGAAGCGGCCGATGCGCACGCTCACGCGCTTGCCCGATTCGGGGTCGATGCCCAGCTCGCGCTCATTGGTGGCCCGGTCGGCATGCTTGATGGTGGTTTCCACCTCGTTGTGGAACGGCCCGTAGAAGCTGTGCAACATGTCCGTCCATTCCTTCATGCCCTGGGCGATCTCGTCGAACTCCTTCTCGACCTTGGCCGTGAAATGGAAATCGACGATGCCCTTGAAATGTTCCACCAGGAAATCGTTGACCACGGCACCGATGTCCGTCGGGAACAGTTTCGATTTCTCCGCGCCGGTGGTCTCTGTCTTCGTTTGCGTGATCACTTGGCCCTGCTCAACCGCCAACACCCGGTAGTCGCGCGGTTTGCCGTCGCGATCCTCCTTGACCACGTAGCCCCGGTTCTGGATGGTGGAAATGGTGGGTGCGTACGTAGACGGCCGCCCGATGCCAAGCTCCTCCAGTTTCTTGACGAGGCTGGCCTCGGTATAGCGCGCCGGTGGGCGCGAAAAGCGCTCGGTGGCGGTGAGGTTCTTCAACTGCAACCGCTGGCCCCGATGCAGCGGCGGCAGCAGGGCGTTGCCCGAATCGTCGTCGGTGTTGAGCTCCTGCTCCTCGTCGGTCGATTCGAAATAGACTTTCAGGAATCCGTCGAACCGCATCACTTCGCCGCTGGCGACCAGCTCTTCGGTGCGCGTGGATATGCCGATCTTGGCCGTGGTCTTCTCGAACTCGGCTTCGCTCATCTGCGAGGCGATGGAACGCTTCCAGATCAGCTCATACAACCGCCTTTCGGCCGGATCGCCATCGATGGAATGCTGGTTGAAGTAGGTGGGCCGGATGGCTTCGTGCGCTTCCTGCGCGCCGGCCGACTTGGTGCGGTACTGGCGGCGCTTGTGGTATCGTTCGCCGTAGGCCGACCGGATCTCTTCCTCGGCACCTTGCAGCGCGGTATCGCTCAGGTTCACCGAGTCGGTACGCATGTAGGTGATGCGCCCGGCCTCATACAGCCGCTGGGCAACCGACATGGTGCGCGCCACCGAAAACCCGAGCTTGCGGCTGGCTTCCTGCTGCAGCGTGGAGGTGGTGAACGGCGCGGCGGGATTGCGCTTGGAGGGTTTGGTCTCCAAGCCATTGACCGCAAAATCGGCCGGTATACAGTCGGCCAGGAAACGTTCGGCATCGCCGATGGTCGCGAAGCGCTGCGGCAGCTCGGCCTTGAACACTTCCTTGGGCTGGCCCGTATGGAAAATGGCCACGACCTTGAAGGCAGCCTCGGCCTGGAAGCGATTGATCTCGCGCTCCCGGTCGACGATGAGGCGCACGGCAACGGATTGCACGCGGCCGGCCGACAAAGACGGCTTCACCTTCTTCCACAACACGGGCGACAGCTCGAAGCCGACCAGCCGATCCAACACGCGGCGCGCCTGCTGGGCGTTCACCAGGTTGAAATCGATGCGCCGCGGCGTTTCGATGGCCTTGAGGATGGCGGGTTTGGTGATTTCGTGGAAGACGATGCGCTTGGTGCGGTCTTCCTGCAACCCGAGGGTTTCGTACAGGTGCCACGAAATGGCCTCTCCCTCCCGGTCCTCGTCGGACGCGAGCCAGACGGTTTCGGCCGCTTTAGCCAGCTTCTTCAACTCGCTGACCACGGCCTTCTTATCGGCCGGGACCTCATATTTCTGCTTGAAATTAGCTGCGGTGTCGATCGCATCGTCGGTCTTGACCAAATCACGGATATGGCCGTAGCTGGATTTGACCAAAAAGTCCTTACCCAGGTATCCTTCTATCGTTTTCGCTTTCGCCGGTGACTCTACAATCAGTAAATTCTTCGCCATTGATTTTTTCGGATTTGTGCAAACTTAGATAAATTTGTTTTATCTGCAAGACATGGCGCCGCACATAAAACATTTTTTTTCGCATGCCCCGCCGCCATGGCGAACCCACTTTCAAGCGGAAACAAGGGCATTTGGACCTCGCTCCGCGGGCTTCCGTCTCCCGATTCAAAAAACCACGTCAAGCAGGTAGAACGCTGCAAAAACGACCGAGGCGATGCCATTGGTGGTCATGAATGCGCGGGTGACCCGGCTCAGGTCATCGGGCGAAACGATGCGGTGCTGGTAGACCAGCAACCCGCAATAGAAGGCCACCCCTACCCCATAAAGCCAGCCCAGCGGCACGAACAGCATCGGCAGCGCCACGAACACGGCCGACAGCACGTGCAGCACCTCCGATACGCGCAGCGCCTTCCGCCTGCCCAACCAGGCGGGTATGGAATGCAGGCGGTTGGCGCGATCGAAACCTTCGTCTTGCAGGGCGTAGATGATGTCAAACCCGCTCACCCAAAACAACACGGCCAGCGAGTACAGCACCGGGACCACGTGGAAAACGCCCGTAACCACCAGGTAGGCACCCAACGGTGCCAAGCCAAGCCCCAACCCCAGCACGAGGTGACACAGCGGCGTGAACCGCTTGGTATAGCTATACCCCAACACCACGGCCAGGGCCACGGGCGAGAGGTAGAAACACAGGCTATTGATGAACCACGTGGCCGCGACGAAGAGCACGCTGTTGGCGATCGTGAAGGTCAGGGCCTGGCGGGGGCTTACCCGGCCGGCCGGGATATCGCGCATGGCCGTGCGCGGGTTGGCCGCGTCGATATCGCGGTCAAGGTATCGGTTGAAGGCCATGGCCGCATTGCGCGCAAAGACCATGCACGCCAGCATGAGCACCAGCTTGAGCCAGTCGAAGCCATGCGGCGTGGTATCGATGGCCAGGAAAAAGCCGATGATCGCAAACGGCAGGGCGAATACACTGTGCGCGAAGAGCACGAGCGAAAAGTAGTTCTTCATACGGGAGGCTCGAAATTAAGGTTGATGTCATCGATAGCGGCCAGCAATTCCTCGCCCCCGGCACGCTTCTGGGCCGAGGTCAGGAACGCCCGCGGCGCCTCCTCGAACCATTCCAGCAGCGCTTGCCTGAATTGCTCCACGTTGGCCTGGGCCTTGATCGCCGCCAACTTATCGGCCTTGGTGAACACCAACAGGAACGGGACGCCGTGCTCGCCGAGCCAACAGCAGAACTCGAGGTCGATGCGCTGGGGTTCATGCCGGCTGTCGATGAGCACGAACACGCATTGCAGGTTTTCACGGTTCAGGAGGTAGCGCCGGATGAATTTCTCCCACGCCGCACGGTGGCTTTTGGATACCTTGGCGAATCCGTAGCCCGGCAGATCGACCAGATACCAGCCTTCATTGATCAGGAAATGGTTAATCAGCTGGGTCTTGCCTGGCGTCTGGGAGGTCTTGGCCAACTGCCGATCGCCGGTAAGGGCGTTGATCAGCGACGATTTGCCCACATTGGAACGGCCGATGAAGGCATACTCCGGAAGGCTGGGCACGGGCAATTTGTCTACCCGGGTGTTGCTGCATACGAACGTAGCCGTTTTGATGATCATGCGGCAAAGGTAAGCATACTTGGACAATTCGCGATGGATTGCGTAGCTTAGCGGACGAAATGAGTACCGTCCCGATCCCGTCGACCCTGCGCATGCTTTGCACGCTGTCGCTCACGGCCGTGCTGCTGAGTGGATGCCTGACCCGCAAGAATGCGCTCCCCCCCGGAAAGGTGCCCACCGCGGCCAAGAAACCACCGCGCGGCACGATCCTCACGGATGCATCCTCTTCGCCCCGCGGCGTGCGCGCATCGGGTAGTGCGTTGCTGGAAGGCTATGCCGAGGTGCTGGGGGTAAACCCCAACGCGCTCCAGACACCGGCGCTGTATGCCTACATCGACGACTGGATGGGGACCCCCCACCGGCTGGGTGGCACCGATCAGCGCGGGCTGGACTGCTCGGCGTTCGTGGGCATGGTGCTGCGCGATGTCTACGGCACGTCGCTGCCCAGGGCATCACGTGAAATGGCCGAGCAGATCAAGCGCAAGTACGAACGCCAGCTACGGGAGGGCGACCTGGTCTTCTTTTCATTCGGGCGCAAAGACATCGACCACGTGGGGATTTACCTGCAGAACAATAAATTCGTGCACGTATCCACGAGCAAAGGGGTGATCATCAGCGACCTCCGGGATGCGTGGTACTACAAATACTTCACCCGGGCGGGCACGCCCAGAAAGTAATTATCCCGTTACTTTCCTACCAATTTAGTAGTTATTTCTTTAGCTTTACGACAATGAAACGATTCTTCGTCTGTGCGATGGCCCTTACGGCGCTCGTGGCATGGCGCTCGGAAGCGCAAACACCCGTGCCACTCATCACGCTCACCGAGCTGGAGGGACGCCTGGCCAATGGCAAGGACACGACGTTTGTCGTGAACCTGTGGGCCACATGGTGCGCGCCCTGCGTGGCCGAGATGCCGTATTTCGAGCAGTTGCAGCAAAATCACGGCGACAAACCTTTGCGCGTATTGTTTGTTAGCTTGGATGCGAAGAAAAACCACGGCAACGTGTCTAAATTCGTGCAGGAGAAAGGCTTCAAGAGCGAGGTAATCCTGCTCGACGAACGCAACGAACAGGAGTTTATCCCCAAGGTGAGCACGGAATGGTCGGGCGCGATACCGGCCACGCTCTTCGTGAATACCGAAAAGGGCGTGCGCATTTTCAAGGAGCGTGAATTTGATTACCGCCAACTGGAAGACAGTTACCTAGCAATCATTCAATAAAAAAATAAATCATGAAAGCAATCAGCGTATTTGTGTTGGGACTGGCCGTCCTGCTATCGGCCAACAAGCCGGCAACCAATGCCGGATACCAGATCGGTGACGTGGTGGAAGACTTCCGCCTCAAAAATGTGGATGGCAAGCAGGTGGCCCTGGCCGACTACCCCGATGCGAAGGGGTTCATCCTGATCTTCACCTGCAACACGTGCCCGGTGGCCGTGGCTTATGAAGACCGCATCATCGCGCTCGACGAACAGTACCGGAAACAGGGATATCCGGTCATCGCCATCAATCCGAACGACGCGGGGGTGGATGCCAACGAATCATTCGAAAAAATGCAGCAGCGCGCCAAAGACAAGGGATTCACGTTCCCCTATCTGCTGGATCCCGACCACGTGATCACCAAGCGATTCGCGGCGACGCACACCCCACACACGTTCCTGCTGCAGAAAACGGATCGCGGGAACGTGTTGCAGTACATCGGTGCCATCGACAATGACAGCCGCGAAGGCAATCCAGACACGAAATTCGTGGAAGATGCCATCGCCGCATTGCAAACGGGCGGCAAACCGGATCCGAACACCACCAAGGCGGTGGGCTGTACCATCAAGTGGAAGAAGGCTTCATGATCGGCAGCGTCAGGAAAAACGTCGTGCCGCGGCCAGGTTCGCTCCTGAACGTGAGGTGGCCGTGCTGTGCCAGCGCATATTCGCTGCACAGGAACAGCCCCAGCCCGATGCCGCGCTCGTTGTTGGTGCCGTAGGTAGACTGCGTGTGTAAGGAGAACAGGGTGGCTTGCCTTTCGATTGGGATGCCGATGCCGTCGTCTTGCACCACGATCTGGCAATCATCCGTTGCCGAACGCGACGCGAATACGCGGATATGGCCATTCGGCGGCGTGAACTTGATGGCGTTGTTGATCAGGTTCCTCACGATCAATTGCAGCATGTCTCGATCCACCAACGCTTCGAGCGAATCGTCGATTTCGGATTCGAGCGTGATTTTCTTCTGGCCGGCATAGATTTTCTGGACGTCAAGCACGGGCATCAGCACATCCTTGATGTTGTTGCGCACCAGGTCTACCCGATGCCCCCGCAGCTGGCCCTGCGACCAGACCAGCAGGTTGGAAAGCATTTCCTGCGTGCCGTGGAGTGCGTTCGACAGGCCGCGCTCCACCTGCTTGCGCTCATCGGGTGTCAATCGGTCGCTGGCGATCAGGCGGACATAGCTGTGCAACGAAGACAGCGGTGCCTGCAGGTCGTGCGAGACGATCGAGAACAGCTTAAGCTTTTCGGCATCCAACCGCTCAAGCTCTATGGCCCGCCGCTCAGCCGAACGCTTTTCCTTGCTGTAGGCTTCCTTGAGGTAAAACAGGCTGAAGAAACTGACCACGATGCCCGTGGCATAAGTCATGGCGATGTCGATGAACTTAGCCTGGTTGTCCTCGTAGGCAACCTGCATGGTATCGGGATAATGGTATTCCGTCCAGAGCAGGCCCATCACCACGAACAAGCAGAGCGAGACCCACAATGCGTACAGCCGCTTGGGCGAAACGATGATGATGAGCGTGAATGCCAGCATCATCGACAGCAAGGTAGCGCCGCGTATGCCCGCGCTGAAAAAGTAATTGACGGCGAAGAGCGCGATGACCAGCACGGACGAAACGACCACGCTCACCGTGAGCCGCTGCCGGAAACGCGCCAAATAATACATCAGGGCCAAGAATAACGTGATCAACGCGAAGATACCCGACGTAATCTCCAAGCCCGAAAAATAATTGAACGGGATGTTGAAGACCATGATGAACATGGCAATCAGGCACATCGAATTGAACAGCCTGTTTTCGAGTGTCAGTGTTGACGCGCCGCCGATGAGCATGTCAATGATCCGACCGATACGGGCCTTGATTGGTTGTACTACCTGTTTGGTCATCGCACAAAAGTACGTAATCTATTCGACGTTCGAATAACGAATACCTGGCGCTCCCACCCCGCAATTTAGAACCGATACAAATTATCTTTAGCTACGCCCTAATCGACTGGACCATTCCAACATACGCCGCCAAACCGTACCTTTATGCCTGTTAAGTTTTCTAACGCAATTGTTACATCATGGACGATTTCATCGCCGCCCGCTCACAGATGGCCATGTCGCTTGGATTCCACATCATATTCGCCTGTGTGGGCATGGTCATGCCGTTTTTCATGGCGGTATCCCATTTCATCTACCTCAAGACCGGCAATGGCATCTATAAAGGCCTGACCAAGGCCTGGAGCAAGGGCGTAGCCATCCTGTTTGCCACAGGCGCGGTATCGGGCACCATGCTTTCGTTCGAGCTCGGCCTGTTGTGGCCCACATTCATGGAACACGCCGGCCCCATTTTCGGGATGCCGTTTTCGCTGGAGGGCACCGCCTTTTTCGTCGAAGCCATCGCGCTTGGCTTTTTCCTCTACGGCTGGGATCGGCTCAGGCCTTGGTTCCATTGGTTCACGGGCGTGGTGGTGGGCCTGAGCGGATTGGCCTCGGGCATCCTGGTGGTGGCCGCCAATGCATGGATGAATAGCCCCGCGGGCTTCGATTTCGTCGACGGGAAGTACCTGAACATCGACCCAATCAAGGCCATGTTCAACGACGCCTGGTTTTCGCAGGCCCTGCACATGACGCTGGCCGCATTCGTCGCCACGGGGTTCGCCGTGGCGGGACTGCATGCCTTGATGATCCTCAAAGGCAGAAATGTGGCCTTCCACACCAGCGCGTTCCGCATTTCGGCGCTTTTCGCCTGCATCGCGGCGGTATTGCAACCGATCAGCGGCGACATCTCGGCCAAGGATGTGACCAAGCGGCAGCCCGCCAAACTGGCGGCCATGGAAGCGCATTTCAATACCGAAGCCCGCGCACCGTTCCTGATCGGCGGCATCCCCAATGAAGCCGAAGGGCGCGTGGACTACGGCATCAAGGTGCCGGGCTTGCTGAGTTTCCTGGCCCACGGCGACATCGATAAGCCGGTGACAGGCCTGAACGACATCCCGAGGGAAAACTGGCCCCCGGTAGCCATTACGCATTACGCCTTCCAGGTGATGGTGGGCCTGGGAATGTTGATGCTGCTATTGGCCTTGATCTATTTCGTGGCGCTCTGGAAACGGAAGGCCTGGCTGCAAAGCAGGTGGTTGCTCCGCCTGTTCGTCATCGCCACGCCGATGGGCTATATCGCGGTCGAAGCGGGATGGATCGTCACCGAAGTGGGGCGCCAACCCTGGATCATCCACGGCATCATGCGCACGGCCGATGCGGTGACACCGATGCCGGGCATCGTCTACTCGTTCTACCTATTCACCGCGGTGTTCGTCTCGTTGGCCGCCATCGTGGCGTTCCTGCTGTACCGCCAGCTGAAAATGGTCGGCAAGCTCTATGACGTGACCGACCCCGAATACCGACTCAAATCATGACCATGCTATACGTCGTCATCATATTCCTTTGGGCATCCATCTGTTTGTACCTCTTGCTGGGGGGTGCCGATTTCGGCGCCGGCATCGTCGAACTCGCCATCCACCGCAAGCACAAGGTGAAGGTGCGGCGCATCATGTCGCACGCCATCGGCCCGGTGTGGGAAGCCAACCACATGTGGTTGATCATCGCCATCGTGATCCTGTTCGTGGGGTTCCCGAAGATGTACACCACCATGTCGGTGTACATGCACATGCCGCTGGTGGCCATGCTGTTGGGCATCATTGCCCGGGGCACGGCATTCGTTTTCCGTAACTACGATGCCGTGACGGACGACTGGCAACAGGTATATACCCGCATTTTCACGTGGTCTAGCGTGGTTACCCCATTCTTCCTGGGCATCATCGCCGCGGCGACCGTTTCGCGCACGATCGATTTGCAGGCCGCCGATTTCGTTTCGGCCTACGTGGGCAGTTGGCTCACGTGGTTCGGCATCGCCATCGGACTCTTCACCACGTGCATCTGCGGGTACCTGGCGGCGACATACGCCATCGGCGAAGTGGAACAGGAGTTTGACAGGGCGCTGCTGATCCGGACGGCGAAACGGTTCATTTACCTGGTGGTGGCCAGCGGTGCCTTGGTCTTCATCGCGGCCGCCTATTCCGATATTCCCTTGATCGATTGGATATTCGGCGACTGGATCGGCCAGGTGGCAATCCTCTTGGCTACCATATCCCTGGCATTCACGTTCGCGGCATTCAAACGGCGGAAGGCCGTCAATGCCCGGCTATTGGCTGGATTCCAGGTGGTGATGATCTTGTTGGCAGCCACCTACCAGCACTATCCCGAGTTAATCCTGTTCAAGGACGGCACTGGTTTGTCGCTGATCGCCGATGCCGGGAACGGCAAAACAATCGACACGCTGGCCTGGGCGCTCTTGCTGGGCAGCCTCCTGATATTGCCCTTCCTCTTCTACCTGATGCGCGTATTCGGCAAACGCGATCCGAAAAATGACACCGCGCAAACGTAACGCTGTTGCAATTTTGCGCGGATATGCGGATATTTGTCTTTTTAAATGGGCAATGGTCTAGTGTCTCAAAAAATGGTAACGATCACTGAAAAAGCGAAAAAACGTATCCTAGACATCATCCAACAGGAGCGTTATGACGACACCTACTTCATCCGGGTGGCGGTGGAAAGCGGCGGCTGTTCCGGACTGAGCTATAAGTTGGACTTCGATAACGAGGAAAAGAAGGGCGACCAGCTATTCGAGGACAAGGGCATCAAGATCTGCCTGGACATCAAGTCATACCTGTACCTGGCCGGCACCGAACTTGACTATTCCGATGGCCTCAACGGAAAAGGGTTCGAATTCCACAACCCGAACGCTTCGCGCACCTGTGCCTGCGGGGAGAGCTTCGCGGTCTGATCACCTAAGCGCAAAGAGGTCATCCACGCCCAATAACCGGCGGCATGTGAACCCCTCGGCATACTTGGCGCCGATGTATTTGCCGTACTCGCGCGCACGGCCTTCGATGTATTCCAGGAAATCCGGTTTGGAGATGTAGGTCTCCGGTTCGCCTTCATCGTACCCCTCGCTATGGAATTGGGTCGTATAGGCCTTGATGGCATCGATCTTGGCCGCCCACTGCTCGCTGACATCCACCACGATATCCGGCTTGATGTAGTAATCCTGTATCAATTGCAGCAGTAGCCGCGGCCGGTGAGGTGCTTGGGCGACCTCGGCATCGAAGGTCTCGATTTTGCGCAGGCCGGCCAAGAACACGGCATCGTTGATGAGGTCGCCGGCCCGCCCGTGATCGGGATGGCGGTCGTAAAGCGCGTTGCCGATGACGATATCCGGCCGGTATTTGCGGATGGCCTGGATGACGGCGCGCTGATGGATCTCGTCGTTGCGGAAAAAACCATCCCGCAAGCCCAGGTTCTCGCGGGCCGACAGCCCCATCAGTTTGGCGGCGCGTTCCGCTTCCGCCGCCCGGGTTTCGGGCGTGCCGCGTGTACCGAGTTCGCCGCGCGTCAAATCGACCACGCCCACTTTCCGGCCCATGGCCACGTGCTTGATGATGGTGCCGCCACAGCCCAATTCCGCGTCATCGGGGTGGACGGCAATCACCAATATATTCAGTTCATTCGTATTTACTTGCATGGAAAACCCTTCGTAACGATGGTGCAAAGATACGAAAATCGGGGTATACGGTCAAAAATACCGATAGGTGGGCCGCTCCAGGCTGCGGATGATGTTTTCGATTTCGAAATCTTCCTCCGGGCTGTAGGTGTTCTTCAGGTTGTGTCCGAAAACGCGTGCCACGGATTGGTAGAAAAAGGCGGTGACGCCGCCGCGAAGCTCCTTGACCACCTCGTAACTGGAGTTGCCGGTCTGCCGGTCGATGAGCTTGATGAGTATCGCACCCTGCGAGATGGTGAGGTTCTTCACTTCCTTGTTGAACATGTCCTTGATTTCCTTTTCGCAGGCCTTCACCAGGCGCTTCTGCTCCCGCTTGTTGCCGGTCAAGGCGAGGTCGCGGTACAATTGCTGGTAGCGTTCTTGCGCATATTTGGCATAAGGAAGCACTTTCATGACGTTGTACCGCAACCGGAGGTAGCGCGCCTTGTCTTCCGGACTCCGGAAGATGCGCCTGCGCGTGATCTCGACCTCGGGAATCAACATCCAAGGCATGCGCTCCCCGTCTATCATCGTGGTCGGCACCATGCGGCGCGGCGCGGCATTGGCAACGGGATCGCGCGCGACGGTATCTTGCGCGGCCAGCTCACCGGCGAACAGCAGGGCCACCAAAAAAAACAACGGCCTGAACGGGTTCATTGACGCAAGATCCAATTATTATTCCTATATTTATATTCCATTAAACGAAACGGCAGACCGCGTGTCCAACGTTTATGCGATGACACAAAGATAGCGATTCTCGGCCAGAAAGCGTAAGGCAATATATATGAAAGAATTAGTAATAGATTTAGAAGCAGAAAGCAAGGAAATACGCAAGCGATACCGTGCCTTACTACGCGCCTGTAAACCCACGCTCCAACGCGGCGACAAGCAGATGATCCGAAAGGCATTCGATCTGGCGTTGGACAGCCATAAAGACATGCGCCGCAAATCGGGCGAACCCTACATCTATCACCCGATCGCCGTGGCCCAGATCGCGGCCGAAGAGATCGGCTTGGGCACCACGTCCATCGTCTGTGCGCTGCTGCATGACGTGGTGGAAGACACGGATATCACGCTCGAAGCCATCGAGCGCGACTTCGGCAAGAAGGTGGCCCGCATCATCGATGGACTCACCAAGATATCGGGCATATTCGACCCAAACAGCTCGATGCAGGCGGAGAATTTCAGGAAGATGCTGCTTACGCTGGCCGACGATGTGCGGGTGATCCTGATCAAGCTGGCCGATCGGCTGCACAACATGCGCACCATGGATTTCATGCCGCGCGACAAACAGCTGAAAATCGCGTCGGAAACGTCATACCTCTATGCCCCCCTGGCCCATCGCTTGGGCTTGTATGCCATCAAATCGGAGCTGGAAGACCTTTCCATGAAGTACACCGACCCCGACACGTACAAGTTCATCGCCAAGAAACTGAATGAAAAAAAGGCCGAGCGCGAGCGGTTCATCCACAATTTCGTCGAGCCGATCCGCGAGATCCTGCACGAGCAGGGCATCAAGGCACTGGTATTGGGCAGGCCGAAATCCATCTTTTCGATCTGGAACAAGATGCGCAAGAAGTCCATCCCTTTCGAGGAGGTGTATGACCTGTTCGCCATCCGCATCATCATCGACACGGCCCCCGAAAACGAGAAGGCGGAATGCTGGAAAGCGTATTCGATCGTCACCGACCTGTACCGCCCCAACCCCGACAGGCTGCGCGATTGGGTGTCATCGCCCAAGGCCAACGGCTACGAATCGCTGCACACCACGGTGATGGGTCCCAAAGGCCAATGGGTGGAAGTGCAGATCCGCACCGTCCGGATGAACGAAATCGCCGAAAAGGGCTTTGCCGCCCATTGGAAATATAAGGAATCCAATTCGGACAGCGGCCTGGACCAATGGATCCAGAAAGTGCGCGAGGTGCTGAGCAACCCCGAGCCGAACGCGATGGATTTCCTCGACGATTTCAAGATGAACCTGTTCTCTGACGAGATCTTCATCTTCACGCCGAAGGGGGCGCTCATCCAGCTGCCGCACAACGCCACCGCGCTTGATTTCGCGTTCGAGATCCACTCCGACCTCGGCGCGAGTTGCATCGGCGCCAAGGTAAACCACAAACTGGTGCCGCTGAGCCACCGGTTGCAGAACGGCGACCAGGTGGAGATCATCACCTCGAGCAAGCAGACGCCCAAGGAAGACTGGCTCAACTTCGTGGTAACGGCCAAAGCGAAGTCCAAGATCAAGTCGGCGCTCAAGGAAGAAAAAAGGCGGGTGGCCGAAGATGGCAAGGAAATCCTCGAACGGAAACTGAAATCGCTGAAAATCACCTATAATACGGAAAACATCAACAAACTGACGCTGTTTTTCAAATTCCTGTCGTCGCAAGACCTGTTCTACAACGTCGCCAAGGGCGAGATCGACATCCGCAACCTCAAGGAATTCGCCCTGAGCGAAAAGACCGTGGATCACCAGAACGGGCAGCAGTTCAATTCGCACATCAGCGGATTGGTCGACAAGATCAACAAGAAGGACTACGAAACGCTGCTGATCGGCGATGACCTGCAGAAAATAGACTACAAGCTCTCGCCTTGCTGCAACCCGATTCCCGGCGATGACGTTTTCGGATTCATCACCGTCAACGAGGGCATCAAGATACACCGCACCAATTGCCCCAATGCGGCCAAGTTGATGGCCAATTACGGGTACCGCATCGTGAAGGCGAAATGGACATCGCAGAAGGAGCTGGCCTTCCTGACCGGATTGCACATCATGGGCATCGACGACGTGGGGCTGGTCAATAAGATCACCAAGGTGATATCCGACGATTTCAAGGTGAATATCCGCTCCATCACGATTTCCAGCAACGAGGGTATTTTCGAGGGCTCAATCATGGTTTTCGTGAACGACACGGCACACTTGGAGAACCTGATCAAGCACCTGAAGCAGATCAAGGGGATCACGGGAATCACCCGGTTCGATTCGGATAACTGATTGCGCACGACGACTTGCGTATACGGGCGATTTTATGTAGATTTGTACGTTTAACTTTCGGAGTGATGACTCAAACGGAAAATTACCAAACAGTAAAGAAGATCTTCGAGGCTTACCTGGAAAACAAAAGCCTTAGGAAGACCCCGGAACGCTATGCCATCCTGGAAGAGATCTATTCCCGGAACGACCATTTCGACGTGGAGTCGCTATACATCCACATGAAAAACAAGAAATATCGCGTGAGCCGCGCAACGGTGTACAATACGTTGGAATTGCTCGTATCCTGCGACCTGGTCACCAAGCACCAGTTCGGCAAGAACATGGCGCAGTTCGAGAAATCATACGGCTACAAACAGCACGACCACATCATCTGCATCGAATGTGGCAAGGTCGTCGAATTCTGCGACCCACGCATCCACCAGATACAAAGCATGATGGGTGAACTCCTGAAATTCGAGATCAAACACCATTCGCTGAACCTCTATGGGGTATGCAGCGATTGCGCCACCAAACGCGACGCCACCACCGAAACGCCTGCCCGCAAAAAACGGGAACTTGCAGAGACCCCTTGAGCGTGTCGATCCCGCCCCCGCCTACACCTTTTCGATTTATCAATCGAAGAGTATCAAAATTATGTTAGATTTGCCTCGGATTTGGCAAACTGCGGAGTCCATAAATGATTTCAATTTTTCAATGCTGATTTAAACTATGCAAGTGGATGTGCTTTTGGGCCTGCAATGGGGTGACGAAGGGAAAGGGAAAATCGTGGATGTGCTCTGCCCGGGATATGATTTGATCGCCCGTTTCCAGGGCGGGCCGAATGCCGGCCATACCTTGGAATTCGATGGCCAGAAATACGTATTGAATACAATCCCGTCGGGCATTTTCAACAAGAGCACGCTCAACCTGATCGGCAACGGCGTGGTCATCGACCCGATCATCCTCAAGCGCGAGCTCGACGCCCTGAAGAAAAACGGCTTCGACCCGGTCGCTGCCGGCAAGCTGGTCATCGCGCGCAAGGCGCACCTCATATTGCCCACGCATCAGTTGCTCGATGCCGCGTCTGAAAACAAGATGGGGGTCGGCAAGATCGGCTCCACGCTCAAGGGTATCGGCCCCACCTACATGGACAAAACCGGCAGGAACGGCCTTCGCGTTGGCGACACCACGTTGCCGGATTTCATGGATCGCTACCAGCGGTTGGTCGAAAAACATAAATCCATCCTTTCCCACTATGGCGATATCCCCGATTTCCAGGAGCGCGAAGACGCATTCCTGGCGGCCGTGGAATTCCTGAAGACCATCCCGCACGTGGATAGCGAGCATTTGGTGAACCAATACATCCAACAAGGCAAGCGCGTACTCGCCGAGGGTGCGCAAGGAACGTTGCTGGACATCGACTTTGGCTCCTATCCGTTCGTCACCTCGTCCAATACCACCACGGCCGGTGCCTGTACGGGACTGGGCGTGGCACCATCGCGGATCGGGCAGGTAATCGGCATTTTCAAGGCATATTGCACCCGGGTGGGTGGCGGCCCGTTCCCCACCGAACTCGAAAACGAGACCGGCGAACAGCTGCGGCAGCTCGGCCACGAATTCGGGGCCACCACCGGGCGTCCGCGCCGTACGGGCTGGATCGACCTCCCGGCCCTGAAATATGCGATCATGCTCAATGGCGTAACCGAGCTCGTCATGACCAAAGCCGATGTACTGAGTGGATTCGACACGATCTATGCCTGCACCCACTACATCCAGGATGGCGAGAAAATCGACTACATGCCGTATGATATCATCAGCATGAAACCCGAGCCGGTGTATGAAGCGCTGGAGGGATGGAAGGCCGATCTGTGCGGAATCACCGATAAGGCGCAGATTCCGTCGACCCTGCAACGGTACATCGACTACCTCGAACAGCACCTGGGCGTGCCCATCAAATACCTTTCTGTAGGGCCCGACCGCAAACAGACGCTGTTGCTGCGCTAGCATTAACCCACGGCCATGGTATCGCTGGCGTACCATCTCGATGATAGCGAAGCCTTTACCCAAAAGGCACTGCAATGGGCTGCCCGATTCGAGCATGCCTGTTACTTGGATTCCAACGGTTATCGCGACAACCACGGCAACATCAACGTGTTCATCGCGGTGGGCGCCACGGCGTCGTTCACGGCAGATGGCCGCGACACGTTCGCCAAACTGCAGCGCTTTGTCGATGCCCACCCCAACACGTGGATCCCCGGCTTCCTCGGTTACGACCTCAAAAACGAGATCGAAGACCTCCGATCCAGGAATCCGAACCGCACGGCCTTCCCCGACGCGTATTTCTTCGTGCCGCAGTATACATTGCTGATCGGCCGGTACAATGCCGAGATCAAGGGAGACGACCCGAGCGCGATCATCGCCCAGATCGAAACGACCGAGCTGACGGACGAGCCCCCGGGATTCAAGGGGCAACTGAAGTACCGCATGAACCGTGCGGCCTACTTTTCCGCATTCGATGCCTTGCAGCGGCACATCCGCCAAGGCGACATCTACGAGGTGAACCTGTGCCAGGAATTCTATGCCGAAAACACGTCGCTCAATCCATTGGGGGCGTACCGAAAGCTGAACGAGGTTTCACCCACGCCCTTTTCATGCTTTTTCAGGTTCGGGCAGCGTTATATCCTGTCGGCTTCGCCCGAGCGCTTCCTATCCAAAAGGGGCGACACGTTGCTCTCCCAGCCGATCAAAGGGACGGCACCGCGCGGCAGCACGGCGGATGAGGACGAACGGCTCAAGGCCATGCTCCGCACGAACCCGAAGGAAATCAGCGAAAACATCATGATCGTTGACTTGGTGCGCAACGACTTGACCCGGAGCGCCAAACCCGGCACCGTGCGTGCATCGGAACTGTTGCAGCTCCATAGCTTCAAGCAGGTGCATCAGCTGATTTCGACCATCACCTGCCAAATACGCGAGGACTTGGCAACCACCGAGACCATCCGCAACACGTTCCCCCCCGGCTCGATGACCGGCGCCCCCAAAATCAGCGCCATGGCGCTCATCGACCGGTATGAAAACAGCCGAAGGGGTGTATATTCGGGCGCATTGGGCTACTTCGGACCGCAAGGCGACTACGATTTCAGCGTGGTGATCCGTACCATGCTCTACAACGCCGAAAACGGCTACCTATCCTTCCATACCGGCGGCGCCATCACGGACGGCGCCGACCCCGAGAAAGAATACAACGAATGCCTCCTGAAAGGGAAAGCGCTGTTCGAGGTACTGAAGAGCCACTAGCTAGCCAACCTTGCCAACGATGACCTTGGTCATCTTGTCGTAATCCAAGTAGGTATTGGCCAACCGCATGATTTCGTCGGGCGTGATCGAATTGACCGTTTTGGCGTATTCGTCGTAGTAGTCTAGCCCCAGGCCCGAGAAATGGACGTTCTTGAACTTGTCGGCATGGGAAAACACATGTTCCAGGCTGCCCAGCATGGATCCCATCAAATAGTTGCGCACCAAGGCCAGTTCGGCCTCCCCTACGGGTTCGTTGCGGAGCCGTCGCATCTCGTATTCGATCTCGGCCAGCGTGGCCGCGGTCTTGTCCACCCCGACCTCGGACGAGATCGTAAAGAAAGCGCCGCGCTGGAGCGAGACCAGTCCCGACCCGATGCTATAGGTATACCCTTTGTCCTCCCGGATATTGGCCATGAGCCGCGATCCGAAATAACCGCCAAACAAGGTATTGAGCACCTGTAGGCCTGCGAAGTCGGGATGGTTGCGCTGGATGCTCTGGCACCCCAACCGGATGGCCGATTGCAAGGCATCCGCACGTTCGTCAACGACCCACTGCGCGCCGGGATCGGCAATTTCTGGCAACACGCCCCCAGACCGCTCACCCTGGGTTTCCCAGGTGTCGCCGAACAAGTGCGCCAACGAGGCCAACGCCTCATCCGTGACCTTGCCCGATACCACCAACGTGCAGTTTGACGCGGCATACTGGCGCGGGAATACATCCAACAATCCAGCCCGCGTGACCGACGCGTAGTCAGCCAGCTCCGGAACGAACCCGTATTGGCTATCGCCGAAAACGGCCCTATTGAACAGCCTACGCGCCATGAAGCCGTTTTTCTTGAGCGATACCTGCAGCTTCTGCTGGCTGTTGCGGATATACGTGGCCAGTTCCTTTTCGGGAAAAACGGCATCCGTCAGTACCGCCTTGACCAGCGGCAACAGGTGCATGAGGTGCCTGTTGAGCGAAAACAACGTCAGCGACGACTGGTCGTATCCGTATTCGGGAACGAGGAAAGCGCCATGGAAATCGATCCGTTCGGCCAATTGTGCGCTGTTATACGTGGAAGTGCCCTCCAGCAGGAGCTGGGCGGCGCACATGCTCGTGAGCGCCTGCGCGCGCTGTACCATGTTGTTCCCGAATATCCACTCCACGCGCACGGCATCCTGCTCGCCGCCATCGAACACGTAGACCGGGATGCCATTCGAAAATGTAACGCGCCGGGGAGGGATCAGCTCGAAGCCTGAGACCGTGTGATAGACGGGGGGTAGTGTTCTGTTAAGCATGCGCGTGGGGTATGTAAACAAGGGTCGAAGCGTTTTCTTTCCGGAACAAGTGCCGGGCCTGCTGCTGCACGGCGGCAGCCGTGACCGCCAAGTAACGGTCGGTTTCCCGATTGAAGTCATCGGCATCGCCCAACAGTTCGAAATAGGCGAGATTCATCGCTTTCTCGGCGATGGCCATCTCCGCGAAGACCATCGTCGACTCGACCCGGTTCTTCACCTTCTCCAATTCATAGGCCCCCACCGGCTCGGCCTTGAGTACTTCCAATGCATCCCAAATGGCCTGTTCGGCGGTCGCTATGGCTACGCCCGGCAAGGGTTTGGCTTGCACCACGAAAAGGCCCGGATCGATGCTCCCGGTATGGTAGGCGTTCACTTCGCTGACCAATTCCTGTTCCTTTACCAACTGGCGATACAGCCTGGACGATGTGCCGCGGGCCAACAGGTCCGAGATCAGGTCCATCGCATGATAGCCTTCATCCAGCCGGCCGGGGCAGTGGAAAGCGATGTAGACGGCGTGCGAAGGGACGTTGGCCTCCACGACCGACCGGCGCGCTTCCTCTTGGGCGGGTTCCTTCGGCAGCGCCCGGACGTAGGGTGTCTTCGCACCGATGGGGCCGAACCACTTCTCCGCGAGCTGCCGCACGGCATCGGTTTGCACGTCGCCCGCCACCACCAGTATGGCGTTACCGGGTATATAGTGTTTCGCGAAGAATTGCCTGACGTCTTCCATCCCGGCCTGCTCGATGTGCGCCAGCGCTTTGCCGATGGTGGCCCAACGGTAGGGATGTACCTGGTAGGCCAATGCCCGCAGGCGAAGCCACGCATCGCCATAAGGCTGGTTGAGGTAACGCTGCTTGAACTCCTCGCAAACCACGTTGCGCTGCACATCGAGGCTCTTTTCGTTGAATGCCAAGCCCAGCATGCGGTCGCTCTCCAACCAAAACGCCGTTTCGAGGTTTACCGCGGGCAACGTGATGTAGTAGTTGGTGATGTCGTTGCTGGTGAATGCGTTGTTCTGCGCGCCCACCGTTTGCGACGGCCCGTCGTAATTGGGGATATGGATCGACCCGCCGAACATGAGGTGTTCGAACAGGTGCGCGAACCCGGTTCGCTCCGGGTCTTCGTCACGTGCCCCCACATCATACAGCAAATTGACCATCGCCATCGGCGTCGCGGCATCCTCATGCACAAGCACCCGCAAGCCGTTGTCAAGTGTGAATCGATTGAATGTTACCATGTTTGCTATCAAATCATTCTGCTACCCAGTCTATCCCTTGCCGCAGCCATTGCAGCGTCTGCGCCTCGGCGCTCCCCGGCTCGGGGTGGAAATCATACGCCCACCGCGCCTGCGGGGGCAGGCTCATCAGGATAGACTCCACGCGTCCATTGGTTTCCAGACCGAACTTCGTTCCGGCATCGTAAACCAGGTTGAACTCGACATAGCGCCCGCGCCGGAGTTCCTGCCACCGCTTGTTGGCCTCGGTGAAGTCCCGATGGCGGTTGCGGTCAACCAACTCGGCATAGGTGGGCACGAAAGCATGGCCCAACGCGCAGGAGAAATCGAAAATACCGTCCCACGGCAGGGCGGTCTGCCCGGGGGTGAGCCGATCGTAGAAAATACCCCCTATCCCCCGTGTTTCCTGCCGGTGCTTGATGAAAAAATACCGATCCGCGAATGCCTTGAAATCCGGGTAGAACGCAGGGTCATAGCGGTCGCATACCGCTTTGAGCTGTCGGTGGAAATAGGCGGCATCGTCAGGCTGCACATAGTGCGGCGTAAGGTCTATCCCGCCGCCGAACCAACGGACCTGCTCGTTAAGCTCGAAATACCGGATGTTCATGTGGATGATGGGCACAAAGGGATTCGACGGGTGGATCACGATCGAAACGCCGGTCGCGAAAAAATCGGATTCATCCACTGCGAACGCCTTCTTTATGGGTGCCGGCAACTCACCGTGCACGGCCGAAAAATTCACGCCCCCTTTTTCGATGGCATTGCCCGCCTGCAGGATCCGCGTGCGTCCGCCACCGCCGCCTTCGCGTTGCCAACGCTCTTCGACGAACCTTGCCCCACCGTCCAATGCCTCCAGCCCCCCGCAAATCTCATCCTGTATGCGCTGATGAGCTTCGGCTATTCCCTGTTTGTCTATCATCTTCATTCGTTTTTCAATACCCCATCGCCACGTCGTCGCCGCGCGGATCGGCGCCCGGCTGCAAGCGCCCATCCGGCAACACCAAGATGGCGTCTACCCGACCGATGGCCTGACGATCCACCAGCCGGTAACCCGAAGCAGACAGCGATTGGCGCAACGCATTGCCAATGGCGCCTTGTTCGGCGGCCACTTCATCGGGCAACCATTGGTGGTGGAACCTGGGCGCGGCTACCGCAGCCTGCATATCCATGCCGAAATCCAGCACGTTGAGGATGGTCTGGAATACGGAGGTGATGATCGTCGAGCCGCCGGGCGTACCCACCACCATCACCAGCCGACCGTCCCTTTCGAGGATCGTGGGCGTCATCGAACTCAGCATCCGCTTGCCGGGCTCGATGGCATTGGCCGTGCCACCGACCAGTCCGTACATATTCGGCGAACCTGGCTTCACCGAGAAATCGTCCATTTCATTGTTCAACAGGAATCCGGCGCCGGCCACCACGGCATACGAACCATACGCCCCGTTGATGGTGGTGGTAATGGATACGGCATTGCCTGCACGATCCACGATCGAAAAGTGCGTGGTCTCCTCGCGCTCCGCTTTCAATGGAAATCCGGCATGGATGTCGCTGCTCAACGACGCGTGCTGGAAATCGATGCCTTGCATCCGCCGCGCATTGTAAGACGAGTCCACGAGCGCAAGTTGCGGCACTTCATGGTAATCCGGATCGCCCAGGTGCGTGGCCCGATCGGCGTAGACCCTGCGCTCGGCCTCGATCATCACCCGGAGGGTGGAATCCTGCTGGAAGCCCCAACGCGACAATGGGAATGCCTCGACCGATTTCAGCAAGGCGACCAGGGCGATTCCCCCGCTCGAGGGCGGTGGCATAGACACCACCCGATGCCCCCGATAGGTCGACACAACCGGATCCCGCCATTTGGACCGGTAGTTCCGGAGGTCGTCGTGGGTAATGATGCCATTGCCTTCGGCCATCGTGTTGGCGATGCGATCGGCCGTCTCCCCAGCATAGAAGCCGTCCCTTCCCTTTTCGCTGACCAGCAGCAGTGTATGTGCGAGTTCCACTTGCACGAGGGTATCGCCCTCGACCCAGGGTTCGGCTTTCACGAAAGCCGTGCCTTGGGGGTTGTGGCGTTCGAAGCGCTCCTTTCTGGCGTTGAGTTCGCTGGCTTGCATGGCCGTGATGGCGAACCCATGCGCTGCCAAGCGGATGGCGGGTTCCACCAGCTTTGCCCATTCCAGTTTGCCGAAACGCTTGTGCGCTTCGACCATCCCATCCACCACGCCGGGAACGCCGGCGGCCAGCTGCCCCTGGAGACTGAGTTCGGCAATGGGGTTGCCTGCCGAATCCAGATACATATCCTTGGTAGCCTTCGCCGGGGCGGTCTCCCGGAAATCAAGCGCGGTGAAATCCCCCCCGGCAGCCCGATAGACCATGAATCCGCCCCCGCCGATATTACCCGCATTGGGATACACGACGGCCAGCGCGAATTGTACAGCCACGGCTGCATCCACGGCATTGCCGCCATCCTGCAGTATCTGCAAACCCACGGCCGACGCTTCCGGATGCGCGGTCACCACCAAGCCGTTGCGATAGGACGGGATTTGCCGCCCTCCCTCTTGCTTTACCGTGCCACAGGATGCCATGCCCGCCAATGCGAACAGGCAAACCAACCGATACAACAAGGATTCGAACTTCATCTCGCTTGTTTCATGTGAGTTTCTCGGCCAACAGTTTCATGGCCACGGCAGGCGATTGCTGTTGATACAGCACCTGGTACACCGCATTGCAGATGGGCAGCTCGACACCGTGCTGGGCGCAGAGCTGCTGGATGCATTGCGAGGCATAGTAGCCTTCGGCCACCATGTTCATTTCCAATTGCGCCGATTGCACCGTATATCCCTTGCCGATCATGTTGCCGAAGGTACGGTTGCGGCTGAACTGGGAATAAGCCGTTACCAGCAGATCGCCTAGGTAAGCGGATTCCTTGATATCGCGTTCGATCGGGTGCACGGTATTGACGAAATAGGCCATTTCCCGGATGGCATTGGACACCAGCACGGCCTGGAAGTTGTCGCCGAACCCCACGCCATGGCAAATGCCACCGGCTACGGCGTAGATATTCTTGAGCACCGCGGCATATTCGGTACCGTAGATGTCGTCAGAGACATTGGTCTTGATGTAACGCGTAGCGATCAGTGAAGCGACCGACGCAGCTACTTCCGTATCTTGCGAAGCGACCGTGAGGTACGATAACTTCTCGAGCGACACCTCTTCGGCATGGCAGGGACCGCCGATCACCGCAATGCGATCTACCGGAACGCCGTATCGGTGCTGGAGGTAATCGCCCACGATCTGGTTTTCTTCGGGTACGATGCCCTTGATGGCCGATACGATTATTTTGCCGTGGAACAGTTGGGGCGTTATCCCGCTGAGCGCCTCGTTGAGGAACGCCGCGGGTGTATTGAGGATGACGATGCCTGCATGCGCAATCACGGCGCGCGCGTCCGTTTGGATGTGGCGCTTGGGTATCTTGACGGTTACGGCGCTGAGGTAATTGGGGTTGTGGCGGTAAGCGCGGATATAGTCGGCTGTCTCCCGGTTGCGTACCCACCAATATACGGATTTGTCGACTTCATTGTCGTCAAGCATCTTGATCATCGCGGTGGCCCAACTACCGCTTCCGATTACGCCTATGGTTGGCTTTGTCCGATTCATCATGGTGTTTGTATGCGTAAAGCAAAACTTGCTTGCTGCGCAATCCCTTGCGGGATCGCGCTTTCTCTCATTTTCCAAGTACACTCAGCATCCCTTGCGGGATGGCTGTCACCTCATCTCCCATTGTTCGGGATTACCTCCGCTGCGCTCCGGTGTTCCCCGGAGGGGGTGGCTTCAATCCCAACGAGCCCGCGTGCTGCGCACGCTTGGTTTGTTATTTAACCGGCTTTGTTCGAGCGAGCTCGACAAATCCATGTTAAATAACAAACCCCGCCGTTGGCGGGGCTTGTTGGGATTGGCGGAGAGTGAGGGATTCGAACCCCCGGTCCTGTGACAGACAACGGTTTTCAAGACCGCCGCATTCGACCACTCTGCCAACTCTCCGGCGCAAAAGTACAAACTCTGGGATATATTGCAAATTCGAACTTACCTTTTTTTAACAAAAAAACCTCTTGATATGACTATCAAGAGGTTACTTTCCGTACGCCAAACAGGATTCGAACCTGTGACCGACGGTTTAGAAAACCGTTGCTCTATCCAGCTGAGCTATTGGCGCGTCGCTCGCTAGGCGCAAAAGTAGCTAAAACTTGATTCACTGCCAAAAACAATAACGCGATTTAGCGGTTAACCATCATAAACACGACTATGAGAGGTTTCCTTTTCATCTTGGCCTTGGTCCTACTGGCGGTGTGGGGCATCGGGATATTCCTGTATGCGCTCAAAGGCCTGTTCAACATCGTTATCGTACTGGCCGCCATCGCGTTCATCATGGCGATTTTCAACAAGCCGAAACGGACGTAATCACGCCTGCGCGGTAGGGCCTCCGAAATTCATCGGGAACGGCGGCTCGTCGTGCGCGTCGATTTTCCCATTCGCGTTTTCGTACTTGCCGATGTTGTCATCCAGGGCATGCAAGAGCCGCTTGGCGTGCTCGGGCGTCAGGATGATCCGCGACTTCACTTTCGCCTTCGGTACACCGGGCATCACGCGGATGAAATCGAGCACGAACTCGGTATTGGAGTGCGTGATGATTGCCAGATTGGAATAGATCCCCTCTGCCACTTCTTCCGTCAATTCGATATTCAGTTGGTTTTCGTTCTTTTCTGACATAGTCGCTCTTCTTATGGATTTGTTTGGGATAAATGAAACTGTTTACTGCGCGAACGACCTGAAATCGTGGCCCGAACGAACGACCGACAGGGTCTCGTAGATCAGCCGGATCACGTTGTCCACATCTTCCTTATGGATCATCTCGACCGTGGTGTGCATGTAGCGCAGCGGTAAGGAAACCAATACCGAAGGCACCCCTGCATTCGAATAGGCGAAGGCATCGGTATCCGTACCCGTCCACCGCGAGGAGGCCTGGCGTTGGAATGGGATGCCTTTATCGATGGCCGTCTGGATCAGCAGTTTATTGAAGTTGATCTGTACGGATGGTGCGTACGACACCACGGGG
The DNA here is from genome assembly GCA_037190485.1 of Parapedobacter sp. Lineage (GTDB taxonomy): Bacteria > Bacteroidota > Bacteroidia > Sphingobacteriales > Sphingobacteriaceae > Parapedobacter. Next base: position 54,558 of record JBBCJB010000006.1, on the reverse strand, counting down.
CCTTTGCCGCAGGCCAGATCGCCCTGGGTTACCTTGTTGATCATCGGCGTCTGCGTATCGTGGGTCACGTCGGTGATGATCGCCAGGTCGGGCTTGATACGGTGGGCGATCATTTCGGCGCCCCGCAAGCCGATCTCTTCCTGGACCGAGTTGACGATGTATAGGCCGAAGGGGAGCTTGCGCTTGTTTTCCTTCAGCAACCGGGCCACCTCGGCGATCATGAATCCACCGGCCCGGTTGTCGAGCGCACGGCCCACGTAGTAACGATCGTTCAAGACCATGAACCGGTCTTCGTAGGTAACCACGCTCCCCACGTGCACACCCAACGCTTCGACCTCTTCCTTGCTCGTGCAACCGCAATCCAGGAAAATGTTCTTGAGCGTGGGAGCCTCTTCCTTTTCGCCCGATCGCGTGTGGATGGCGGGCCAACCGAATACGGCCTTCACCACGCCTTTGTCCGTGTGGATATCCACGCGCTTGGATGGCGCAATCTGGTGGTCTGAACCGCCGTTCCGGATCACGTAAATCAGCCCCTCCTTGGTGATGTAATTAACGAACCACGATATTTCATCGGCATGCGCTTCGATGACCACCTTGAATTCGGCTTTGGGGTTGATCACGGCAACGGCCGTGCCGTAAGGGTCGGTGTACACCTCATCCACATAGGGCTTGACATAATCCAACCATAGCCGTTGACCTTCCCACTCGAATCCCGTGGGCGACGGATTGTTGATGTATTGTTCGAAAAAACGAAGTGATTTGGTGGTGACGACAGGAATATGTCCTTTTTCTTCTTTTTTTGCTTTTGCCATGTTAACTTTGGGTTTCGCGAACCGTGAATGTGAGGACAAATTTAGGAAATAAGGGCAGGCATGAAAAAAAAGATCTTCAAAATACTCGTCAAGCTCAACGACTACCTGCTTCCGCGATACAGCGGCAAAGATCCGGCGGCGTTGACCAAACGCCAACGCGCCGTCTTGGGGTACCGGTACTGGGCACTGATCAATTCGCTTTAGCCTTCTTCTTTTGCGCCCGGAGGTTCAGGAACTCGACGAGGACGGAGAAGGCCATCGCAAAGTAAATGTAGCCTTTCGGGATGTGCTGTTCGAACGCTTCGGCGGTAAGCGACACCCCAATCAACAGCAGGAAAGCCAATGCCAGCATCTTGACCGTAGGATGCCTGTTCACGAAGTCGCTGATGGCGCTGGCGGAAATCATCATGATGATGACGGCGATGACCACCGCGGCGATCATCACCTCTATATGGTCTACCATGCCCACGGCCGTGATGACGGAATCTAACGAAAACACGATATCCAAGACCACGATCTGCGCGATGACGTTGCCGAATGTAACCGCCCTTCCCTTCAGTTGATGGCGCTCTTCCTCGCCCTCCAATTTGGTGTGGATTTCAGCGGTCGCCTTATAGATCAGGAAAAGCCCGCCCAGCAACAGGATGAGGTCGCGGCCCGAAAGGTTGAGGTATTGCGCCAACCCTGCGTTGCCGATGCCCAGCCATTCGCCGATGTTGAGGAAAGGCTGCGTCAATGACATGATCCATTTTATGGAGAATAGCAACCCCACACGCATGATCAATGCAAGGAAAAGGCCCAACTGGCGGGCCTTTCTTTGTTGCTCCAGCGGCAGCTTGCCACTGAGGATGGAAATGAATACAATGTTATCGATGCCCAATACGATTTCCAGTACGGTAAGCGTGAGCAGTGAAATCCAAATTTCGGGGTTTGCGAGCCATTCCATAAATCAAAGCATAAACGCGCAAAGCTACTTATTGTTTTTGACTGTCGGCCGCTCGCTCCCCAAAAATCCGCATGGGGCCGATGTGTATCGCCGGCTACTTGAGGACTTCCCTGGCGATCACCAGTTTCTGGATTTCGGAGGTCCCTTCGCCGATGGTGCATAACTTGGCATCGCGATAGAATTTCTCGACCGGGAAATCCTTGGTGTAGCCATACCCCCCGAACACCTGCACCGCTTCCGTGGCGCACTTCACGGCCACCTCGGAGGCATAGTACTTGGCCATGGCCGACTGCTTGGTCACCGCTTGCCCGCTGTTTTTCAAAGCACAGGCTTGCCTGACCAGCAATTCGGCCGCTTCCACCTCCGTGGCCATATCGGCCAATTTGAATGAGATTCCCTGGAAGTTGGCGATCGGTTGCCCGAATTGATGCCGTTCCTTGGCGTAGTTCACGGCCGCCTCCAGCGCCCCCTTTGCGATGCCGAGGGCAAGCGCGGCAATGGAGATCCGCCCGCCGTCCAATACCTTCATGGCTTGCTTGAAGCCTTCGCCTGCCTCGCCAAGCAGGTTCGCTTTGGGCACGCGGCAATTGTCGAAGACCAGCTCGGTGGTCTCGGAGGCACGCATGCCCAGCTTGTTTTCCTTCTTTCCGTGCGTGAATCCGGGGGTGCCCTTCTCGATGACCAATGCCGATACCCCGTGCGAGCGCCCCTTTTCGCCCGTACGCACCATCACAACGGCGATATCGCCGCTTTTGCCGTGCGTGATCCAGTTCTTCGACCCGTTCACCACGTATTCATCGCCATCCAATACGGCCGTGGTGTTCATGCGCAGTGCATCCGATCCGGTATTGGCTTCGGTAAGCCCCCATGCCCCGATCCATTCCGCAGTGGCCAGCATGGGCAACCACCGTTGTTTCTGCTCGTCGTTGCCGAACGCCAGGATGTGGCCCGTGCACAAGGAATTGTGTGCCGCGAGCGATAACCCGATCGAACCGCATACCCTGGCCACTTCCACGATCACGTCCACGTATTCGTGGTACCCTAATCCGGCCCCGCCGTACGCCTCGGGCACCAGCACCCCCATGATGCCCAATTGCCCCATTTCCTTGAATGTGTCGACTGGAAAATGCTGTGCTTCGTCCCATTCCATGACATGGGGCCGGATATGCCTTTCCGTAAACTCGGCCACCATCTTCCGCACCATTTCGCGGTTTTCATCCCCCATTATTGCTGCTGATGTGTACATAAATTAAATTGGTTTTGCGCAATTATAAGCAACCTCGGCGGCAATACAAACCAAAGGAAATGCCGTGTAATCTAGAATGGAATGGTTTTCGGTATGAATTCAATACGGCCGATCGGCCCCGCTGGCAAAACCGGGCCTTGCCGTATCCAAAAAAAACAGGAAAATTTATTCGCTTCCTCGCGCATAACACATACCTTTGGGAAAAGACAGCTAAAACGGAAAACAGTGAAGCACTTCATGACATCGGCGATACTCGCCATTTCATCACTCACATGCGGGGCGGTATCGGCCTATGGGCCAACGGACAAAGCGACGACTCAACCTGCTGTCCAACAACCGGTACTTTTGAAATTCAACTTCCAACCGGGCGATAAGTACGCCTTTTCATCGAACACGAAACAACGCATCGAACAGGAAATGATGGGCCAAAAAATGGTCACCACGCAAGACATGGAATCGGAATACCTATACGATATCCAACGGGTCGAAAATGGGACAACCATCATCAAGGTCACCTTCAGCACCATCAAGATGGACATGGATATCGCGGGCATGCAACGCATTGCGTTTGATTCGGACAACCCCGAGGCGGCGACCAGCGAGCTGCAGGCGTTGACCAACATGGTTGGCCGGTCTTTCACGATGCATGTCGATGCTGCAGGCGACGTCAAGAAAATAGTGGGCCTCGCGGAAATCATTGCCTCCGCACCCGGGCAACAGGCCGAGATGCTCAAGCAAACGTTCAATGATTCGTCCATGGTGCAAAGCATGAGCCAATTCATCAGCATCTACCCGAACAGGAATGTCGCCGTCGGCGATCAATGGGCAAAGCAATTCTCCGGACCGATCGCGAACATGATGCAGTACGAGGGCAATTCGACATTTTCCTTGGCCGAAATCGAAGGGGATCTGGCCATCGTGGAAACAACCGGACAAATGAAGTTTTCGAAACTGGAAGGCCCTACGGCCAATCCGATGTTGCAGGGGGCTGAATTCAACTTGACCGGGACACAGACAGGAACGTGCGAAATCGCCGTCCGATCGGGACTACCCGTATCGACGCAGCTCAACCAACACATTACCGGAGACATCGATGTGCAAGGCTTCAAAATCCCGATGACCATCCACTCGGACATGGTCATTACGGGTCGGAAATTATAATCAGCCAACGGGCCGTTCGCCCCCGGGGCTAATACCCAGCCAACGAGACGATATGCGGACTGTGGGGCAACAGCCGTTCCCGCCCGTGCAGGAAATCGAGGCTGACGATTACGGCATACCCTGCCACGACCCCGCCCAATCGCCGAATCAACTCACTGGCTGCCAACACCGTACCTCCCGTAGCCAGCAGGTCATCGTGAATGAGCACCCGTGCCCCCTCGGCAAAGGCATCGGCATGGATCTCAATGGTGGCGCTGCCATATTCAAGGGCATATTGCTGCGTTATGGTTCGATAAGGGAGCTTGCCTTGCTTTCTTATCGGGACGAATGGTTTCCCCAACCGGTTCGCAAGCATCAGCCCGAATAGGAACCCCCGGCTCTCGATGCCGACGACCACATCGATGGCATCGGCAGCCAATCGCGACGCCAAGCTTTCGACGATGTCACCGCAAAGCCGGCTGTCTTGGAGTATCGGCGTGATGTCCTTGAACACGATGCCTGGTTTAGGGAAGTCGGGCACGTCCCGGATGGCAGCTTTCAATCGTTCTTCAATCATCGGCTATCGTTAAGTATGGCGCAATTTTACGAAAAATACCGTCGTCCATGATGGCGATGTTCAACAAATCGTCCAGCGACCGGTATGGGCCGTGCTGCTTGCGGTATTGCACGATGATGTTGGCGAGCTTCGGGCTGATGAACGGATGGGCCCTCAACTGCTCGATGCTGGCGGAGTTCAGCCTAATCTTTGACACGGCCGAACTGTCCACGTAGACCTGTTCACGGAGTCCGATGAAACGTACCGAGTCAAAACCGTAGACGTCCATCAACTGCAGCACGTCGTGGAAGCCACCCAATCGATCCCTGAAGCGCACGATGCGTGAGGCGAATACGGGGCCAATCCCGGGCAAGGACTGCAATTGCACCGAATCCACGGCATTCAGTTCCAACACCACCGGCGCCTTCGGCGCCTGCCCGTCGGCGCGGTCGCCCCAGTCCATCGGCTTCCGTTCGGACGCATCATAAGGCGGATCGACAGGCTTCCCGGCCGCGGCCTTGATGTGGATGTACGGCTCGAGCCGATCGTAGTCGGCGTCGTGGATGGCGTAGATCTTTTTGAGATCTTCCTTTCTCCGGAACCGCCCACCCTTGGCCTCGTAGTTCTTGATCATCCGTACCTGCCGGTCGGAGAGCCCCAACCGCTTCCAGTCGACCACGGCCATGCCGTTCGGATCGAATTGGAAATAGTCTACCGCCAACGCGTGTTCGGCAACGGCATCCGGCATCCCATCGGGATGTCCTGCCGGCGATCCGCTGACCTCGACGGTTGCCAGAAAACGTTCAATCTCGACCACATGCTCCGGCAAATCGGCATATCCAGGTACGCTCCGAAGCCGATAGGCCATCGGGAACAGGCCGATGGCCAACAGGAAAAATCCCAGCACGCATATGCCGATCAATTCCCGCCGACTGAAAGCAAAGTACCGTTCAAACCACCGATACATCGCTCACGCGGCACTACTGGATAGCTGCCACGGTAGCCAGCAGCTCCTTGTGATTGCTTGCCTTGGTCCGTGTCTTGGTTTTATGTTTGTTGATTTGCCGGCGCAAGGATTCGATCGCGAGATCCGTGGCTTCTTCGAATGATTTCGCTTGCGCTTTGGCAAACAATTGGTTGCCCGGGATATTGAGCTTGAATTCGGTGATTTTATTGGCCTCGTCTTCGACGTTTTCCAATTTGAGGTAGCATTCGCCGTCGATGATTTGATCAAAGAACTGATCGAGCTTATCGACTCGCTTCTGGATGAACTGGATGAGCTTCTTGTCTGCGGTAAACCGGATTGATTGCACAATGATATTCATAGATTCCTCCTTTTTTTAAGCCTTTGGATGGGCTTGTTTATAAATTGACTTAAGTCGTTCGACCGAATTATGCGTGTATACCTGCGTGGCGGCCAACCCAGCGTGTCCCAACAATTCCTTTATCGCGTTCAAATCCGCCCCGTTGTCTAGCAACGCGGTTGCGAACGTATGCCGCAATACATGCGGACTACGTTTCTGCTGCGTCGACACCGCACTGAGGTAATGGGTCACGATGTTATAGATCAATCCCGGGTAGGCAGCCTTCCCTTCTTTGGTAACGATCAATTCCGCTGGATTGTTGTCAAAAAGTTGTACTTTTTTTCCGTCGATGTACCGCTGCAGCAGCACGCGCAGCGTTTGGTTCAAGGGCACCAGCCGTTGTTTGCTGCGCTTGCCGAAGACGAGGATATTTCCGTTGTAAAAATCGATGTGCGATTCCTGGATCTGCAAGAGTTCGGAAAGCCTGATCCCCGTACCGAACAGCAACTCGATGACGGTCTTGTCACGCAATCCCTCAAACGTATCCGGGAATACGTTCTCGCTATCCAGCAGCGCGGCCAGCTTTTGTTGGTCTACCACCACCGGAAGCCTCTTCGGTGTTTTAAGCGCCTTGATCAAGGCAAACGGATTCTGCGAGACGGCCCCTTCGCGCATCAGGAATTTGTAGTACGTGCGGAGCGCCGATAGGCTTCGGTTCACGCTTACCGGACTCTGCCCGCTTTCCAACAGCGCGGCAAGGTAAGCACGGCCATCACGGTGGGTTGTTTCGTCGACGTTGGCACCGCGCTCTTCGAGGTACGCCCCGTACCGTTGCAACTCGTGTGCATATGCATCAAGCGTGTGCGGCGAATAGCGCCTTTCGTACTGGATGAAGTTGAGAAAACGGTCTATAAACATCGAAAACTACCCTTATATTCCAAACGCTGAATATACGGATAGTTTTCGTATGGTGCAAATAAATGCGTATCTAAATCAAGGACGGTATGTCCTTAGACGATATCCTGATTGAGGCTCTGCTTGTAGATGGCCTTTTTGATTTGCGTACGGCGGGTAACGGATTTCTTCTCATACGCTTGGCGAGATCGCAATTCCCTCAACACGCCCGTCTTTTCGAATTTCTTCTTGAAGCGCTTCAACGCCCGATCCAATGATTCGCCTTCTTTCACATTTACAATGATCATATCCTGTTATACCTCCTTTCGTACGTACTTTTTTGGACTGCAAAGGTAGGCATATTTTTTTGAAATGCAAATCGAATTAAGGCGTGCCCGTGCTACCGGCATCCGGTGTATCTGAACGCTTTCCCTTGCGCCGGTTGAACCGGCGCTTCTTCTTGGCCGGACGGGTGCCCGCCGGCTGGGCATCGGCAGCGACAGCCTCCCCGGCTTTGGCGGATTGCTGCGCGTTAGGCGATTGCGGCCGCCGTTGGCCGGAATTCCGTTCACCGTTACGCTTGTTGCGGGGATGGCCTCCACGCTCGCGGCGATCGCGACGGTCGCGCTCGGGCGTCACGGCGACGGTTTCGACACCTTCCGGCACGGGTACCTGCTCCACTTGCCGATCCATCAGCCGCTCAATCGCGAGGAACCGCCGTTGATCGCGGCTATTGACAAACGTAATGGCCGTACCCGTACGCTCCGCACGCGCGGTCCGCCCGATCCGGTGGATGTAATCTTCCGGGTCGGGGGGCACATCGTAATTGACGACCAAGTCGATGCCTTCCACGTCGATGCCCCGCGACAGCACATCCGTCCCGATCAGGATGGGCAGTTGCTTGTTCTTGAAACGGAGCAGGATCTTTTCGCGCTCTTCCTGGGCAAGGTCCGAATGGAAGGGCTCGATGGCCAGGCCCAGCTTGCCCAATTCACGGCCCAGGCTCTTTACCTTTTCCTTGGTGGACGAGAATACGATCACGCTATGGAAATCGCCGCTCTGGAGGATGCGCTTCAGCAGCGAGGTCTTTTGCCCATCGCTTACGACGTATTGCTGTTGCACGATCCCTTCGGCAGGCTTGGATATCGCGATATTGACTTGTTGCGGATCCTTTAACAACGTCTTCGCGAACGACCGGATCTTTGGCGGCATGGTAGCCGAGAACAGCATGGTCTGCCGCTCCTTGGCCACCTGGCTCACGATGCGGTTGATATCATCCTTGAAGCCCATGTCCAGCATGCGGTCGGCCTCGTCCAGTACGAGGAACTTGATTTCTTCCAGCCGGACGATCCCCGAACTCATGTGGGCGATGAGCCGGCCAGGGGTGGCGATGACGATATCCACGCCTTCGCGCAATGCCCGCCGTTGCTGCTCATAGCCGATGCCGTCGCCACCGCCGTAGATGGCGATGGACGTGATGCCCGTGAAATAGGCTAGGCCCTCCACCTGCTGATCGATCTGCATGGCCAACTCCCGCGTGGGCGCCAGCACCAACGCACTCACCGTGGGCCGGCTTTCCATGCGGCATATCGCGTCCATGAGCGGCAGCAAATACGCCGCGGTCTTGCCGGTACCGGTCTGTGCGCAAGCAATCAAATCATGCTGGGCCTGGATGATCGGGATGGTCTCAGCCTGTATGGGGGTGGGGTTCCTGAAACCCATGCTATCCAGCCCCTCGAACAGACTATCGTAGAAGTTAAAATCGCTAAATGTCAAAGTATGCTCGTTATTCACTATTAAATGATGGCGCAAAAGTACACAATTTCAGCCGATTATTTCCAATACCCATTTACGGAGGGCTTCGTTATTGTCAAATTTTCGTTAACAACCCGGATTCAACGCGAATTTTGGCAAATAATGTTTTCCTTTGCCGACCGAATGAACGTTCAATTGGAAGACACCGCGAAAAAAAAATGTGCCATTTTCGAGAGCACGCTGCGATTGGTCAGGCAGCATGGATTCCACGGGAGCCCGATGAGCCAGATCGCACAGGAAGCCAATGTAGCCACCGGCACCATTTACCACTACTTCGCGTCGAAGGATGAGCTCATCATCGAATTGTTCAAGCACTGCAAGCGTCGGATAGGCCACGCGATGTTCAAACCAGAAGAGGAACAATGGCCCTACCACGAGCGCTTCGTGGCGATTTGGCTGAACCTGGTCCGGTTCTATATCGCCGAACCGGCCATTCTGAGCTTCATGGAGCAATTCTTCTCGTCGCCCTACGCGAAAACGGTAATCGAAGACGAATGCCACATCCAATTGCAGAACGAAATGGCCAAGTTCCTCCAGCAGGGCGTGCACGGAGGGCACATCAAGCAAATGGACATCAACATCATCAGTGCCGCATTCATCGGGACGGTAACGGCAACGGCCAAACGCCATATCCATGGACACTATTCATTTAGCGAAACGTCCATGAATGAGATGGTGGCCATCATTTGGGACGGTATCAAGAATTAATCCTTTCGCTGACAGAAGCAAACAAATCATGCACATGAAATTGCGAAAACACATCGCGCTTATCGCCTTCATAACCGCGGCTGGCACCGCATCGGCGCAGGACAGCCAGCCCTCCCTGCCCGCAAAAGCGTCGTTGGCAGACGTGGTGGCCTATGCGCTGGACAATCGGCCAGCCGTACACCAGGCGCTCATCGACGAGGAAATCGGCGAACGGGAAATCGCCTCGGCGCTTTCAGGGTGGTTCCCGCAGATCAATGCTACGGGCACCTACAACCACAACATCAAGATCCCCACCAATGTCATCGGCGGCAACGTGATCCAATTGGGCCAACCGCACGTGAGCGCCGCGGTATTCCAGGCAGACCAGCAGCTCCTGAATCCCGGCCTGCTGCAAGCGGCGAAGGCCGCGAAGTTCATCCGCCAACGGAATGCGCTGAATACCGAAAACAGCCGCATCAATACCGTGGTGGAAGTGAGCAAAGCGTATTACGACATCCTCACCAGCGAAGAGCAGCTCAACATCATCGACGGCAACATCCAACGGATCCAACGGCAGCGCAACGATGCGCGGGCGCGCTATGAAACCGGAATCGTGGACAATACCGATTTCAAGCGCGCCCAGATCGCCTTGAGCAATACGCTGGCCGAACAAAAACGGGTGAGTGAGCTCCTGACGTATAAATACGCGTTCCTGAAAGAGCTCATCGGCCTCTCGGCAGGCCAACCGCTGGACCTGTCGTTTGACGGTGCCTCGATGGAAAGCGAGCTGCTGCTGGACACCACGGGGTCCTTGAATGCCGACCAACGGGTCGAATTAAGGCAATTGCAGACCGTACGACAGCTCCAACAGCTGAACACCCAATACAACAAATGGACATTCCTGCCCTCGTTGTCCGCATTTTACAATTACGCCTGGGATTACCGGAGCACGAGCTTGCCCGACTTATTCGACGAGAATTTCCCGCGCTCGGTCCTCGGCCTGACGCTGAACATACCGATTTTCCAGGGCGGCAAGCGCATCCATGAGATCCGCAAATCCAGGTTGCAGGAAACGCGCATCGATTGGGACATCGTGAACCTAAGGAACCAGATCAATACGCAATTCGAGGCGGCCATGGCCACGTACCAAGCCAACCTCAACGATTGGCGTACCGCACAAGCCAATGTGGGTTTGTCGGAAGAAGTGTACAACACCATCAAACTCCAATATGACGAAGGCATCAAGACGTACCTCGATCTGATGACCGCGGAAACGGACCTTCGTACAGCACAACTGAATTACCTCAACGCGCTATTCGCGGTACTGGCCGGCAAACTGGAAGTACAGCGCGCCCTGGGGGTCGTGGATATTGAACAATAATGATATGAAAAGCCAACATTTCGTTTCCATCCTAGTGATAACGGCCAGCCTGGCGGGTGCCTGCGGCAACAAAGGCCAACAACAACGGGCAGCGGGGCCCCAAGCCATTCCCGTAACCACGGCAACCGTGACCGAAGAAACGGTAACGGGGATCGAGACGTTCCCGGGGAACGTCGTGGCGCTCAACGAAACCGAACTGCGGGCCGAGGTAAACGGCTACATCACGGGGATCTTCGTGGCAGACGGCGCTAACGTCACCAAAGGCCAACGGCTCTATGAGATAGACCGTACGCGCTACGAGGCGGCCGGCGAGCAGGCACAGGCCAACTTGACGATCGCCGAGGCCAACCTGAGCCGCATCAAGCGCGATGTGGAGCGTTACCGGAAACTCGCCGAACAGGACGCGATCGCCAAGCAGACGCTTGACTACGCTGAAACCGACCTGAGCAATGCGGAGGCCCAGGTGGTCTCCGCCCGTGCGGCGTTGGTTACGGCAAACACGAACCTCAACCGCTCGACGATCACGGCCCCGTTCAGCGGGACCATCGGCATCGCACAGGTGCGGATGGGCGCCTTGGTAAGTGCAGGCACCACCTTGATCAACACGCTGTCTTCGACCGATCCGATCGCCGTTGATTTTCCCGTGAGTGAACGCGACGTATCGCGCTTCAGCAGCCTCCGTCGTTCCGCCTCGGCCGCGCGTGATTCAAGCATCACGCTTGGCCTTCCGGGCAACCAGCCATTTGCTTACCCCGGCCAGATCACGGCCATAGACCGGGCCGTGGATCGCAATACCGGCACCCTGGTGGTTCGTGCAAGTTTCCCGAATCCGGAAAACACGTTGCTGCCCGGCATGAACACCACCATACGCTTGCGCTCGCGATCGGATAGCGCGCAATTGGTGATTCCCTATCGGGCGATCACCGAACAACTCGGGCAGACATCGGTCTACGTGGTCACCGACAGCAGTACGGTGCAGCAGCGCAGCGTGCGCCTCGGGCTGAAAATAGCCGATCGGGTGGTGATCGCCGAAGGCTTGTCCAAGGGCGAGACCGTCGTCACCGACGGGATCATCAACTTGCGGCCAGGCGCGAAGGTAACGCCCAAAGGGGCGACAACAAGCCAACCATCCAGCAACTAGCACACGCCGAACACATGATCTCAGAAGTATTCATCAGAAGGCCGGTTACCTCCATCGTCATCTCCATCCTGATCACGTTGGTCGGTACGATCGCGATCACCTCGCTGCCCATCAGTCAATATCCGAACATCTCCCCCCCTACCGTACAGGTGCAGGCCACCTATACGGGAGCCGATGCGCAGACCGTGGAGCAGACGGTGACGACGCTCATCGAAAGCCAGATCAACGGCACGCCGGGCATGACCTACATGCAGTCGAACAGTACGTCAGACGGGCGCTCGAACATCACGGTGACCTTCGATGTCGGCACCGATGTGGATATCGCGACGCTCGACGTGCAGAACCGGGTGGGCATCGCGGAGCCCTCGCTGCCCGAAAATGTACGCCGGCTGGGCGTGGTTACCCGCAAGGCCAATACCGACGTATTGATGATGGTATCGCTGGTCTCTCCCGATAGCACGCGCGACCAGAAGTTCCTTTCCAATTACGTGCAACTGTATGTCCGCGATGCATTGATGCGGGTCAAGGGCGTGGGCGATGTCATGGCCTTCGGACAGCCGTTCAGCATGCGCGTATGGCTCGATGCCACCAAATTGGCGAACCTGGGGCTCACCCCGGCTGATGTCAGCGCCGCCATCCAAGAGCAGAACATCCGCATGCCGGGCGGTAGCATCGGCGGGCGCCCGCAGGTAAACACCCAGGTGTTCGAGTACCCCGTCATCCTGGACGGGGATCTGGACCAGGAGGAACAATTCGAGCAAATCGTGATCAAGGCCAACGCCGATGGGTCGTTGGTATACCTCAAGGACGTGGCGCGCGTGGAGCTCGGCGAGTTCGCCTACGCCATTACCAACCGGCTCAACGGGATAACCGCATCGGGCATGATGGTGAACCAAATGCCCGGTGGAAATGCGGTCGAGACCGCCAAAGGCATCTATGCGGCGCTTGAGCAGCTGAAAAATGATTTCCCGAGCGGCGTGGACTATGTGGTCAACTACGAGACGGTAACGGTGGTGGAAGAATCGATCAGCAACGTGCTCCATACATTGGTCGAAGCGCTAATCCTGGTCACGCTGGTCGTGTTCATCTTCCTGCAAAGCTGGCGGGCCACGCTGATTCCGGTGCTGGCCATACCGGTGTCGATCATCGGTACGTTCATCTTCTTCCTGCTCTTCGGCTTTTCGATCAACAACCTGACCATGCTGGCCTTTGTCTTGGCCATCGGCATCGTGGTGGACGACGCCATCGTGGTGGTCGAAGCCGTACAGCATTACATCGATCACGACAAGCTTTCGGCTCCCGAAGCCACGCGGCGCGCGATGAAGGAAATCACGGCGCCCGTCATCGCGATTGCCTTGATCCTCGCCGCGGTGTTCGTGCCCGTGGGTTTCATCCCGGGCATGGTCGGGCAGTTGTACCAGCAATTTGCCATCACGATCGCGGTTTCGGTATTGCTTTCGGCGTTCGTCGCGCTCACACTGACCCCGGCACTGTGCGCCCTGCTCCTCAAGCCTTCGCAGTTCAACGAAAAATCCAGGGGGCTTAACCGGCTGTTCTACAAATTCAACCGCTGGTTCGACCGGGTCACCCGACGTTATTCGAAAAGCGTGCGCGTTGCCATCAAACGGGCCCCGCTCGTGGTCATCCTGCTGATCTGCATCTATGTGGGCACGTTCGGGCTGTTCGCGACCAAACCGACCGGTTTCATCCCGACGGAAGATGCCGGCGTGATGATGGTGGGCATCACCTTGCCCGAAGGGGCATCATCCGAACGTACGGCTTCGCTGCTTGACGCCATGTCCGACTCCCTGCGGCGGGACAATCCCGAAATCAAGAACGTGATGCGCATCGCGGGGATCAACCTCTTGAACCGGTCGTTCAAGCCCAATGGCGGGACATTCTTCATCCAGCTGCATCCCTGGGATGAACGCACCCGCACGGCGCAGGAAATCATCGCCGGTGTCCAGCAGAAATATGCCGGATTCCAGCAGGCCACCATCCTGCCCGTTTCCCCGCCCGCAATCCCGGGATTGGGAACCTCAGGGGGCTTCAGCATGCAGCTCATCGACCAGCGCAACGGCGAAATCAAGGATTTCGAGGCGCAAGCGCGCCAGTTCCTGGCCGCCGCGAACCAACGGCCGGAAATCGGGATGGCCTATACGCTGTTCAACTCCAACACGCCGAATTACCTGGTGAAGGTAGACCGCGAACAGGCCAAGCGCATGGGCGTCGCCGTATCGAATGTATACGGCACGATTTCATCGTTCCTGGGCAGCAGCTACGTCAATGACTTCACGCGCTACGGCCGGAGTTTCCGGGTGGTGACGCAGGCGGATACCGCATACCGCATGGATATCGCCGATATCAACAAACTGTATGTCAAGAACCAACAGGGCAATCCGGTGCCGCTGAGCACGCTGGTATCGTACGAGATCACCGAAAGCCCGTCGATCATCAACCATTTCAACATCTTCCGCTCGATCGAGGTGATGGGCAGCGCGGCCCCCGGCTACAGCAGCGGCGATGCGCTGCGGGCACTGGAAGAGACGGCAGCCGAAACCCTGGGTGCCGGATTCGGCTACGAATTCGCCGGCTTGAGCCTCCAGGAAAAAGAGGCGGGCAACATGACGCTCATGATCTTCGGTTTGTGTATCGTCTTCGTCTTCTTGCTGCTGGCCGCGCTATACGAAAGCTGGTCGGTGCCGTTTTCCATCCTGCTCTCCGTACCGTTGGGCATTTTCGGGGCCATCCTCGTGTTGACGTTGCTGCCGCGGCTGGACAACAACATCTATGCGCAGATCGGATTGGTGGCCATCATCGGGCTGGCGGCGAAGAATGCCATCCTGATCGTGGAGTTCGCGAAAGAGCGGGTGGATATCGGCATGGGGCTATTGAAAGCCACGCTGGAGGCCGTCAAACTGCGGCTCAGACCGATCATCATGACATCATTTGCATTCATCCTGGGAATCGTCCCGCTGATGTATTCATCGGGTGCCGGTGCGATTGCCCGGCAAACGATCGGCTGGACCGTCTTCGGCGGCATGTTGATCGCCACGCTGTTCGCCATCTTCATCGTTCCGGTACTTTTCGTGCTGATCACCAAGATGGCATACGGCAAAAAGAAGCTGGCCGCGCTCAGCGAGGGCTATCGGCCCGAGGAACACCAGGACATTCTGCATACGGACGAGGAGGAATAATGGCCGATGGTGACTGGTGAATGGGCAGCTTGAAAAAAAATAACCATTAACCATTGACAATTGACAATTAAAAAACTACATTTGCGTCCCGATTCGGAAAACCCGTGTCGGGGCCATAGCCAGCCCGGATGGCGAAATTGGTAAACGTTGCGGTCTCAGAAGCCGTTGGGAATTGTCCCTTGAGAGTTCGAGTCTCTCTCCGGGCACCACGAAAAAACCGTTGCTTTCGCAGCGGTTTTTTTGTTTTCGGGCCTCTCCACCGGGCGTGTGGGCACCGGTCATTGCGCTTCCTGGTCTTCGCGTCGCGCCGACCCCACATATTTTTCCGTTTTTGGGGGCCAAAAATTCGAATATCGGATTTTTTGTAGTAGGTTTGCAACCTTTTAACAGTTTGATGTTTACACTGGAAGCGCTTAAGGAAGGACTGGCCAAACCGAAGCACATCGTTGTCACCACGCACCATAAACCCGACGGGGATGCATTGGGGTCATCACTGGCGGTTTACCATTGGCTGAAAGCCAAGGGCCACGCGGTTTCCGTGATCGTCCCGTCGGATTTCCCGGCTTTCCTGGATTGGATGCCGGGACGGCAGGATGTATCGATATACACCGAGAACCCGGTGGCCAACGATACCGCCATCGCGAAGGCCGATTTCATTTTCTGCCTGGATTTCAACGGGCTGCCGCGCATCCACGCCATGGAAGCCGCGGTGCGGAATGCACCAGGCACCAAGATCATGATCGATCATCACCTCGATCCGGAAAACTTCGATGATTTCCGGCATTGGGACAGCCAGGCGGCGGCGTCTGCCCAATTGGTCTATGATTTCATCGTCAACGTCATGGACGACCACGGCGCCATCACGGCCGACATCGCCACGTGCATCTACACGGGGTTGATGACGGATACCGGCTCGTTCCGCTTCCAGACCACCACCCCTGTCGTGCACCTCATTGCGGCCGATCTGATCGCGTTGGGTGCCAGGAATTGGGAAATCCATGAGCTGGTCTACAACAGCTACAGCGAAAGCCGCCTGAAATTCCTTGGCTTTTGCCTGTTGAACAGGCTGGAAGTGATCCCAGCATACCGCACGGCACTATTCAGCATCTCGCGCCATGACCTCAACCGCTTCCAGATCACCACGGGCGATACGGAAGGGCTGGTCAACTATGCCCTGGCGATAAGCGGCATGAAGCTTGCCGCATTGATCATCGATCGCACCGAGCAGGTAAAACTGTCGTTGCGTTCGGTTGGCGATTTCCCTTGCAACGAGGTGTGCAAGACCCATTTCAACGGCGGCGGACACCGCAACGCCGCAGGGGGCAACTCAACCGAACCGCTAGACAAGGTGGTCGCCCGGTTCAAATCGATATTACCCGAATACAAAGCACTTTTAATTCCATAAACAATAACACGACAATGAAGAAATCAATTTTCAGTTCAGGGCTTGCAGTATTGGTCTTGGCCAGCGCCTGCCAGCAATTCCAAAAGGGTGACGGCGGCCTGCAATACAAGATCGTCAAAGACGCCGGCCAACCCAAGGCCCAGAACGGCGATGCGCTGTCGGTGAGCTTCACGGTAGAGAGCGACAGGGATTCGTTGCTGTTCAGCTCCTACAAGGCCGATCTGCCCCAAATCATCAATATCTCGCCCGATTCGTTGCCTGGACGCTATCCCGGAGACCAACAATCCATTTTCGCGATGCTGGGTGAGGGCGACAGCGCGGTGTTCAAGTTGGACCTGGATACCATGGCGGCCAAAACGATGCAGCCCAAGCCGGATTTCGCCGACAAATACATCGTTTTCACGGTGAAGGCCAACAAGCACTTCAAGAAAGGCGAATTGACCGACAGCGCGCTGTATGCCGAAATAAGCACGTATTTCGACGCTGAAATCGAAAAACTGAAAGCTTCCGAGCAGACCAAGATCGACAACTACATCAAAAAGAACAACCTGAAAACCGAAAAGACGGAATCGGGGCTCCACTACATCCTCACGGAAGCCGGCACCGGCGAGAAACCGCAGGTGGGCGATACGGTACAGGTGAACTACACCGGCGCATTGGTGGCCAACGGTGAAGTGTTCGACACCTCGGTCAAGGACGTGGCCGAGAAAAACAAGATCTACAACGCCATGCGCCCTTACGAGCCGGCGAAATTCGCCATCGGCGTGCGCCAGGTCATCCCGGGATGGGACGAGGGTTTGCTGCTCGCACCGAAAGGCAGCAAGCTGAAGCTGATCATCCCGTCGCAACTGGGCTATGGCGACCGCGGCGATGGACGGGGTGTCATCCCTCCTTTTGCCCCCTTGGTATTCGACATCGAACTGATCGACGTCCTGAAGGCAGCGCCGCAGGATACGACGGCGCAAAGCAACGCGCAATAAGAAGCGACCGGACGCCTTCCCTTTCGGAAGGCGTTCTTTTTTTATGTAAGTTTGCGCCATGGCTAACATATCCCTGACCGATACGCATACCCACGCCTATTACCTGCACGGTACGCCCGAATTGGCCGACCAACTGCAGCGCTGCCTGGAAAACGGCGTCGATCGGCTCGTGTTGCCCAACGTGGATCGCGAGTCGATCCCCAAGGTACTGGGTACGGCCGCCGATCATCCAGGCCAGTGCTACGCCATGCTGGGATTGCACCCCTGCGACGTGAAAGCCGACTATCGGGAACAGCTGGCGGCGATCGAAGCAGCCATTGCCGGCAACCGGATCCATGGCATCGGCGAGATCGGCATCGACCTCCATTGGGACAAGACGACCTTGGCGTTGCAGCAGGAGGCCTTCCGCATCCAGGCGGGTTGGGCGAAATCCTTGGGGCTTCCCGTCTCCATCCATTGCCGCAACGCGTTCGACGAACTTTTCGAATTGCTCGACGAGGTACAGGATGGCCGCCTCACGGGCGTATTGCACTGCTTCACCGGCAATCGGCAGCAGGCGCAACGCGCCCTTGACCTGGGGCTGTACCTGGGCATCGGTGGCGTGGTCACCTACAAAAACGCCGGGCTCGACGCGGTCGTCGCCGACCTCGACCTGAAACACCTGGTACTGGAAACCGATGCGCCATACCTGGCTCCGGTACCGCACCGCGGCAAAAAGAATGAAAGCGCCAACCTATTGTATATTGCCCAAAAAATCGCAGATTTGCACGGAGTTGCCCTGGAAACCGTCGCGACGGTCACCTCGGATAACGCCACGCGGATATTCGCACTGTAAAGGTCCTCGCCACGAGGAGCAACCATAACGCTAACTGGATGAATAATATTTTCGTAATCTACACGGGGGGGACCATCGGGATGGTCAAAGACGGCGAAAGCGGTACGTTCATACCGTTTGACTTCGACCTCATCGCCAAGAACATCCCCGAATTGGCGAGGCTCAACTACAACCTGAGCGTACACACCTTCACCCCGATCATCGACTCATCCAACATGCAACCGGACATCTGGGTGGAAATGGCCACGCTGATCAAGGAAAACTACGACGCGTTCGATGGTTTCGTGATCCTGCATGGCTCGGACACCATGGCGTTCTCGGCATCGGCATTGAGTTTCATGCTTGAAGGGCTGCAAAAGCCCGTCATCCTATCGGGCTCGCAGCTGCCGATCGGCGAGGTGCGCACCGATGCGCGCGAGAACCTGGTGAATGCGCTCGAACTCGCGTCTGCCAAGAAAAAGGGACGATCGCTCATCCATGAGGTGTGCATCTTCTTCGACAACAAACTGTTCAGGGGCAACCGTGCCTTCAAATACAACTCGGCCAAATTCGAAGCCTTCCGCACCCCCAACTACCCGGTGCTCGTCGAAGCCGGGGTGCACCTCAAATACAACCGCGATGCCCTGCTTGACAACAGCGAGAAGGAGTTCATCTTGCACACCCGCCTCGACAATTCGGTATCCGTGCTCAAACTGTACCCCGGCATCAGCCCCCAGGTGGTGCGCGCCGTACTGGAATCCGAGGCGCGATCCGTGATCATGGAAACATTCGGTTCGGGCAACACCACGACGGCGACGTGGTTCCTCGACTTGCTCCGCGAAGCGGTCAGCAACGGCAAGAACATCCTGAACATCTCGCAGTGCAAGGTGGGGAGCGTCGAACTGGGACGCTACGAAACCAGCAAATACCTCAAGGAAATGGGGGTCTTGAGCGGATACGACATGACCTTCGAAGCCGCGGCGACCAAGCTCATGTACCTGCAAGGCGAATTCGAAGACCAACGCGAAGTCGCCTATTGGGCGGAGCAGAACATCCGCGGCGAACTGACGATCCAGTGAGGATTGCCTATCCCCCCAGTACCGACAGCGCATCGGCCACAACGAACGTGCTCCCGCCGATGAAAACAAGGTCTGCAGGGTCGGCGGCCTGCTGGGCGGCCCGGATGGCTTCGGCCACGGGGCCATAGGCCTCGCCGTACAGGCCGTGCGCTTGCGCCGCTTCGCGCAATTCGTCGGCCGGGAGCGCGCGGGGCATGGCCACCTGGCAGAAGTAATAGCGGGCGGTCTTGGGCAACAGCGGAAGCATCTTGTCCAGGTCCTTATCCCGCATCACCCCAATGACGAGGTGAAGTTCCCGATGCGGCGTGGCCGCGATGTTGGCCAATACCTCGCGCCAGCCGTCGGCGTTGTGGCCGGTATCGCAGATGACCAGCGGGTCGGTGCCCAGGGTCTGCCACCGCCCCATCAGGCCGGTGAGCCGCTGTACGTGACGCAGCGCGCGGTGCACCTGGCCATCGCCGATGGCAAAGCCCGCCTGCCGCAATTCGGCAACGGCGCACAACACTCCCGGAACGTTCCTGGCTTGGTAGCTGCCCCTGAGGTCCAATAGCAGCGATCGGTTTTCGGTGGCATCCCGCGACGTGACCCGAAGGGGCAGGAAATCGGGATCGGGACCGATCACTTCGATCTGGAATTGCTGCGAGGCGAACACCAACCGGCTCCCGTTTGCCTTCGCCGTGCGCTCGAACACGCCGGCCACTTCCGGCTGCCACTCGCCCACGATCACCGGCACGCCCGGCTTCACGATGCCCGCCTTTTCCAAGGCGATTTCCTGCAAGGTATTGCCCAGCATGTTCATGTGGTCGTAGCTGATGTTGGTGATGACCGAAAGCAACGGCGTAATCACGTTGGTGGAATCGAGCCTGCCGCCCAACCCCGTCTCCACGATCGCGATATCGACCTGCGCTGCCGCGAAATGGTCGAAGGCCATCGCCACCGTAACTTCGAAAAACGAAGGCTGGATGGACTCGATCAACGCCTGCTGGCCGTCGACGAAATCGACGACCGCCTGTTCGGGGATCGGGACGCCATCCACGCGGATCCGCTCACGGAAATCCAACAGGTGCGGCGATGTGTACAGACCCGTCCGGTAGCCGGCGGTCTGCAGGATGGCGGCCAGCATGTGCGACGTGGAGCCCTTGCCATTGGTGCCCGCGATGTGCACCGACCTGAACTTCCGTTGCGGATCGCCGAGGGCCTCGCAGAGCCGGAGCGTATTGGCCAGGTCTTTCTTGAATGCCGACACGCCGTCGCGCGTGAACATGGGCAACCGCGCGTACAGGTATTCGACGGCTTCGGGGTAGTTCACTATTTGAGCCTGAACCGCACGTGCACCACCGCCTTCTGCACCGTAGGTGCGCGTTCCAACTCGTTGAGCCGTGCGCCCCGGAGTGCCTGCTCGCACTTCTCCCAGAGGCTGCGGTCGGGCAGCGTCGTCCCCTTCACACCGGCACGGACATAGGATATGGTGCCATTGCGTGCCACGTGCACCTCCACGGCCACGATACCGGCCTGGTTGTAGGTAGCGTCTATCGACGGCGGCACGACCCAACGCCTATTGGCGATGGTCAATCCCTCCGTGCCGAAACCCGACCCACCTTCGCCATAGTTGGCCGCGAGCGGGTCGCCCTGCTCGCTTCCCTGGTTGCCCGGGGCCGCGCCTTCACCGTCTCCCCGGCCCGTCGAGTTGTTGCGTTTGCCGCTATACAGGGCGTTCGGGTTCACCGCCGGTTTGCTGTCCTTCTTCTCGACCGTGGCCTGCTCGGCATTCGCCTTCTTGGTTTCCTTCGGCGGCACGGCCGGTGCATCGTCCATGTCTTGGGTGGCCACCGTACGCTCGGTGACCTGTTGCGACGGCGTGGGCTGTATCTCTTGCTGCGGATCTACGCGATCCGGCCGGACGTTGTTGGCTTCAGGGGCCATGGAGGGTTCATCCACGGTCATGTAGTCATCGCCCATCCCCACATCGGACGTACCGTAATTGACGATGATGCCGCCCGTACCGAATTCCGGCAACCCGGAGCCGATCATGACCACGAAACTGAGCAGTGCCAGACCGCCCATGATCGCACTGGAAATCCAGAGCGCCTTCGGGTAGTTATTTTCTTCCTGCAACCGATAGTAACTCATCCTATTCCTACACCTTTCCTTCTTTGTCTGGTATGATGCACAACACGTGCTGATTCCATAACGGCTTCATCATTCTTTCAAGGGTTCCGTGGCCAACACCAAGCGGATCTTCAGCTTATTGGCCACATCCATGACCGAAATGACGTTCTGGATGGGCACGGAACTATCCGCGTACAGCATGATCGTCAGGTCTTCTCCGGGCTGCACGAGGGCTTGGATCGCGGTCATCAAGTTCGAATAAGCCACTTCCTGCTTGTCGAGATGATACTTCAAATCCTGTGTTATGGAAACGGTGACCGTTTTCTTGGCCACCGACTGTTCGCCTGCACTCGATCGCGGCAACAGCAACTTGACCACCTGCGGATTCGCCACCGCCGAGGCCAGCAGGAAAAACAACATCAGGAAGAACATGATGTCGTTGAGCGAATCGGTGAATACCCTGACCTCTCCTTTATTTCTCCTTGTCCTTAGATTCATCGCACTTGGATATTTAGGAACCGGGTTCGTCCAACAGATCCACGAATTCGATCGCATCCGTTTCTATACGCAGGATGAGCCGCTCGAGCATCGTGTTCAACCACTGGTAGCCCGTAAACGCTAGGATACCGATCGTCAATCCCGCGGCGGATGCGATCATCTTGACATACAACCCGCCCGACACGCTGGCGATATCGATACCGCCGGCAGCCTCCACGTCGCGGAAGATGATGATGACCCCAAAAATCGTACCCACGAAGCCCAACATCGGTGCAACCGTCGAGATGATGCTCAATAGGTTGAGGTTCTTCTCCAACCTGGCCACCTCCAGCTTGCCCACGTTCTCGATGGCCCCTTCGATATCCTTGATGGGCCTGCCGATGCGCAGCAGCCCCTTCTCCAGCATCCGGCCCAACCCCGTGTTGCTTGCCCGGCACACCGAAAGCGCCGAATCCAGCCGGCCGGAAAGCACGCTCTGCTTGACATGCGACATCAAGCTGGGGTCGTATTTGGAGGCCTTCTTGATGGTCAGGTAGCGTTCGATGAAAATGACCAACGTCGCGAAAAGCAGCAACGCAAGTGGAATCATGATCCAACCGGCCTTGAATAACATGTCGATGAGGCTGATTTTCTCGTCGGCTAGCGCGATGGATTGCTGTGCGGCGCCTGACAGTGAGTCTAGCGGATAAACGGTGTCTTGTTGTAATAATGACATGATGAATGGTGTATTTCCTGTTATATGCTGTTTTATTGATCTGCCCTTCCGGTGCTATTCCTTGTTGTCCACCTTGGCGATCCACGCGCCCGGCTCGAATGTCTTCTGCACCCGTGCCAGTTCGCGATAGGCTTCCTCTTCGGTGGCGTATGAACCCCAACTGATTTTCTTCCGGTTGCCCGGCATGCGGCTGTCAATGGCCTGCAGTTCGTATCCCTTGGCCTTCATTTGGGCCACGTATTTGTTCGCCTGTGCCATCGTGGCAAACGAGCCGACGATGATTTCGTAAGTCACCGCCGGCTTCGCGGGCGGTGGCGGCGTCGTCGCCGCACTGTCGGTCGCGGCAATCGCGGAAGCGAGGCGATCCGCTGCCGCGCTATCGACCGAAGGTACCTGCAGCGTTTCCGCAACCGAATCAGCCACGACCGCTCCCCGCTGCGCGGTGGGCCGCTGGTCGTTGGGTTCCGCTTGCCGGCCAGGCGCCGATCCAAGGGGCCGCGCGATCCCGATGCGTTCCAGCCATTGCGGCTGTTGGTGCCAAGCCCACGTTGCGGCGATGATGAGTACGGCGGCAATGCCGGCAATCCAGCCCCAAAGACGTGCGCCGCTCCTCGGCGCTTCCGATTCGGGCGTGTCCACGACCACGGCCTCCGTGGTCGCCGCCGCTTCTTCGGGGGCAGCCGTCGCATGTGCCACCTCAATGGATCCGGTGGCGTCCGCTACTTCCGTGATCTCGATGACTTCGGCGTCTTCCACGAGCGCCACGTCCGCTTCTTCCGCATCGCTGGTTTCTTCACCGCCGACCGGATCGACGGCCGCCGTATCGGCCACGGCGGGCACCTTGATCGGCTTCCAGCCGAATCCCCCGGTTTCGAACGGCTTCAGCACCAGCGATGCGCCATCGGCCAACAGGTAACCCAGTCCATCCAACAGCACCCGGCCGTTGCGGCTCATGGCGTCCATGATATCGGCCACGGCCTTGCCCAAGAGTTGCCTGGCCTTGGCCTCGTCCACGTTACGCTCCGCCCTGAGGTACGCCGTGATCGGGAACCCGTGACCTGCGCCCGCCACCAACTCGATCTGCCGGGCAGGCGGGCGGATCGCTTGTTCCAAGTCGTCGTAAACGGCAGGTACATGCGTTATCCTGAAGACGCCGATGCCCGGCACCTCCACGGCCCGGTGCCGCTTCAACAGATTCGCTATGCACAACCCCAGGTTCATCGCACTCAAAACGAAAAATTAACCCCGCCGATGACGTTGAGCCCCAACCTGGGGTAAAACAGGTACCGCTCGTAATTGCCCCCCAGCATGTTGTTCAGCCGCACATAGATGCCGATGCGATCCGTGGCCCGGTACTCCGCCCCTGCGCTCAGGTCGGCGAAGGACGGGATCGTGACCTTCCGCGCGCCGGCATCGCCTATACCGGTAAATGCATATTCATCAAGGCCTACGGTCTCATTACGAACCAAACCATACGTCTGCCCTTGGAACAGCAATTCGCCGTCGATGTATAATTTGTCGCTGATGTTGAACCGCGCATTGGCCGACACCCTCATCTTGGGCATGTACCACGCCTCCTCTTGCTGTTGGAGGTCAAATTCGTTGAAATTCAACTTGCCCCCTACGGTCACCACTTCCGATAGCCGTACGTTCAGCTCACCTTCCAAGCCAACGACGGTGCTTGCGTTCTCCCCGTCTTCATACAGCATGTTGAACCGATAGGGCGCATCGGGATCCAACGCATAGAACGGCAGGCTTTCCACGCGCCGGTAGAAGGCCTTCACCTTGTAGCCGAACGTGGCGCCAGCGTTGCCCTTGATGCCGCCGAACACGTGCATCCGGTCAACCGAGTTGCGGATGAAGTTCGATCCGCCGAACGCGGCAAGCCACGGGTTCTCCGTGGTCAGCTCCTTCACGGACGTCTTGTTCACGTCGCCATTGATCCCGCCGAAGATATGCGCGAACTGCGGCACGAGCGCAAAATCGATTTCGGCCGCGGGGAAGATATTCGTCCGCGAGGAATCGCCGAACTCGGCCACGAAACTGGCCCCCAGGGTGATGTTGTAGTTCGTGCCCTGGAATCGGATGTAGGGATTGACCCGGGCGATGTGGTTGGCCAATGAATAGGTCGCATCCTTGACCGACGTGAAGTCGCCCGAGACATTGGCGCCCACGTTGAACACGTTGACCTGTCTATTGATGTAACCCGACAAGGCGAACGAATTCTCCCGCGTGTCGAACGCGTTGCTGTATCCGTAGGCATCCGCTTTCAGCGAGTAGCTGAATGCATCGGTGGCCTGTTCATCGTAATTGCTCGTGATCTCTCCCGTGAAATAGATGTCATTGAACGCCTGCTTCGCTGCGGGATTGGCGTTCATGGGAACGCCGTCGGCATCGGCGACCAATCCGTAGAAACGGGTGCCATAGCGCTTATAGCCGACCTCGCCGTCGAGCGTGACCGGCCCCAGGATCGTACGCCCGAATACCCCGACCTGCTGCGCCGAAAACCGCTGTTCGTCGATGGTCCCCTGCTGGCTGAGGTGCTTCACGTAGCCGCCCACGCGGGTGTCCATCCAATAATCCGAGCTCAGGTAGACCTCGCCCAGCATCGTCCCTTGGTTGCCGGCACCGATCTTCACGTAGTTGTTGCTGGGCGTGTGGATGCGGGTGAAGGGCATCTCCTGGATGGCCAAACGCTTCGTCCCCGTATTGATGTCCAGTTTCTTGTCCAGCACCGGATAGGCCAGTTTGGGTTGGTATTGCCGTTTATTGGCCATGTCCGGGCTGCGCCTGATCTTGACGGCGTCTGCCAACATGGGCCGGTAATCGCGCACCACGTCAATGGAATCTATCGTTGCGGGCCGCTCCTGTTGCTGCGTTTCCTGCGCATGCCCAACCATCGACGCTCCGCAAACAAGGCCCGTAACCAAATACCCGTATCGCATCATTCCCATTACTTGTTATTCAATTTCTGTAAACGTTCCTTTGCCGAAGGGATGATGTCGTCTTCACCTTCGTAGTTCTCGATCACGCTTTCCAGGGTGCTCTTGGCCTGGAAGTCGTCGCCTTTGCCAGCATAGGCATCCGCAAGCAAGATGAAACTCTTGGCCACCCAATAGTCGTGCGAAGCCATGTTGTTGATCACCTCGAAAGCCGACTCGATCGCCTTGTCGTACGCCTTGGCCTCATACTGCAATTGGCCCACCCGGTAGCGGGATTCGGCACCCACCACCGTCTGGCTCTTCAAGGCAGCGAGGTTCAGCTCCTTCAGGGCCGGTTCGACCTCCCCGCGCCGCAGCATGACCCGGGCGGTAAACAGGTGGGCCTTGGCAATGTCCTCCTCGGAAGAGCGATCGTATTCCTTGATGAGCTTGGCGTACTTCACCACCTGCTCCATATCGCCGATCTCGTAGTAACATACCATCAGGTTGTTCACGGCATAGCTGTAGTTTGACTTGTATTCAGAGGTCAGTTCCAGCTTCTTGAGGTGCACGATGGCCTCGTTATACTGTTGCAGGCTCAGGTAGAGCTCCGCCGCGGTGAGCAACGTATTCTCGGTATACTGGCTCGTCCAATCGTTCAGGATGATGTTCAGGTCGTGCAACGCTTCTTTCGGCTTGCCGGTACGGTACAGGCTTACCCCGCGGATGTAACGCGCGTGCTTTTCCTGTATCGGCTTCGGGAATTTATCGAAGTAGGCATTGATGGCTTCCACGGCGGCCTGGTATTCGCCCCTGGCAAACAAGGTGTGCGCCGCCTGGAACGCCAGGTTATCCTGTTCGGCCTTGCTCAGGTCGCCGATGTTGGTGCCGGTGGCGTAGTTGATGTAGCCCGATGCATCGCCCCGATCCAAGAAGATATTCTCGATCGAGCGCAGCGCCTGGCGCGCCTCGTCGGTGGTGGCGTGTTCCTCGACCACCTTGCGGAACGTGAGCATCGCCGACTCGGTATCGTCCTTGTTGTATTGGACGAGGCCGATGGTCATCAGCGCGCGAGGCGCATAGCTGCTCCGCGGATACTGCGCGATCATCTCCTGCAAGCCTGCGATGGCCGTTTCGTAATCGCCCATCGTGAAATACGTGTACGGGATCTCGAAGGCCACGTCGTCGGCGTAGTTGGAGTTGGGGAACTTTTCGATGACCGAGCGCAAGGTAGCCAACTTGGCTTCGTTGTTGCCCTGCAGGCCCTGGATCACGCCGCGCTGGAAAAGCGCGTAATCCTGGCTGGGCGCCTTGCTATCGATCAACCGATCGTAGTACTGCGTCGCCCGGCCGTAGTTGCGCATCGAGAAATACGAGTCGCCCAATCGGGCGATGGCATCGTTGCGCACATTGGGTTCGATGGTGTTGCCCCCGGTCGAGAGGAAGCGTTCGAAATAATTGGCCGCGGTGTTATAGCTGCTGTTGCGGAACGCGGCGTAGGCCAATGCATAATTGGCGTAGCTATACACATCGGTATTCCGTGCCGCGGGCATCCGCAGGAAGCGGGAGAAATTCTGCACGGCCTCGCCGTACTTGCGCACCTCGTACATCGCCTCGGCCTTCCAGTAGGCGGCCAATGCGGCAATCTCGGGGTCGATGGAAAACTGCTCCGACCGCATGAACATGGATATGCCGTTCTCGAAGGCCCGCTCGTTGTAGAATTCCAGCCCGCGGTAGTAGGTCACTTTCTGGTAAGCCGCGTCGGCCTCCTTGCCCCGGTTCTTCAACCCCTCCAGGATATCAACCGCCGCACGGTAGTTATTGGTACCCAGCAACGTTTCGGCATACAGCGTCTTGGCTTCTTCCGGGCGGCTATTCGGATACGTATCCAGGTATTCCTTGGCGGCTTCCAAAGCCACCTGGTGGAATTCCAGCTCGTACGACAATTTGGCGTAGTTGAACAGGCCTTCCTCTTTCAACGCCGGATCGAAATCCAGCCGGGAGGCCCTGAAGAACGCGTTGCGTGCCCCCTGTTTGTTGCCCGTCTTGAGGAAGGCATCGCCCAGCGCGATCATCGCGCTCTGGTAATACGCATCCGGCTCCTCCATCTTCTCGAGCTCTGCGATGGCCTTTTCGTAATCCGCGTTCTTATAGGCGATGTAGCCGATCTGGTAGCTGTCCTGGTTGTTCTGGGTCTTTCCCTGATCGTCGGCCTGGAAGCGATCGTAATATTCCTTGGCCTTCACGAAGTCGTTCTTGGCGAAGTACGTGGCCGCGACGATGCGGAACATGTCGGTCTCGTAAGCCTGGTCGGTGCTTTCGAGGATCGGGAGCGCGTAGGCCAATACGTCGTCGTAGCGATTGTCAAGGTAGTACAGCGCCGTGATGTAATAGGGATAGGTACGCTCGTAGGTCTTCGACCCTTTCAGCCGCTCGAACTCCTGCAAGGCGGTCTTGAACTCGCGATCCAGGTAAGCCAGGTACGCGTAGTAATAGATGGATGCTTCCTGGTAGGTTCCGCCCTCGTCCTTGAGCTGCCCGAAGATCGGTTTGGCTGAGGCGTAGTCGTCGGTCATGAAAAACGAATAGGCCTGCTTGTAGCGGAATTCCTTGTTCTCGCCGCCTGCCAGGTTGCGGCTATCCAATTTATTGAACCACTCGAGCGCCTTGGCGTAGTCCTTCTTGGCGAAGTACGACCGCCCCACCTGGAAATAGGCCGCCTTGGCGTTGGCACTGGCCGGATAATCCTTGATGTAGCGCAGGAACTGCGTTTCGGCATCCGACTCTTCCAATTCCAGGGCGCAGATGGCTTGGTAAAACCGCGCATTTTCCTTCAGCAAAGACAACTCCACGTGTTCATCTCCCTGCAGCGTCGAATTCAGCCGTATCGCTTCCACCTGATCGAAATGTTTCGCGGCGGCGGCATACTTCCCCTTTTCGTACAATTCCATCCCCGCCTTGTAGGCCTGGTTGACCTCCTGCCATGCACTTTGTTGCGCAAAGGCAGTCGATACCCCCAAACCCATTACGATACCTAACTGATAAATCCGATTGAACATGCCTGATAATTATGCTTCGTTTTCGCCCAAATCCACACAAAGTTGGGGCCATAAAATACACCTACCCCAATTTAACCCGCTAAATTAGCGGTAAACCCAGAAGTTTTCCTCAAAAGTTGTCCACAAATGTTGATAACACCATCGGCGGGCTACGAACCCCGTTGGCCCGCGAGCAGGTACAGTACCGCCATCCGGATGGCC
This sequence comes from Parapedobacter sp., assembly GCA_037190485.1. Lineage (GTDB taxonomy): Bacteria > Bacteroidota > Bacteroidia > Sphingobacteriales > Sphingobacteriaceae > Parapedobacter. Next base: position 25,658 of record JBBCJB010000006.1, on the reverse strand, counting down.
ACGCCATTTTCCACTTGGTCGAGGATGATCGAATGGTTACTATCGGCGACATCGCTGGTGATTTCGACGCCACGGTTGATGGGTCCCGGATGCATGATCGTGATTTCCTTGTCGAGCGAATCGAGCAACCGCCCATTCAGTCCATACAGCATCGAGTACTCCCGCAGGGACGGGAAATAGGCGATGTCTTGGCGTTCCAACTGGATGCGCAGCATGTTGGCCACGTCGCACCACTGGAGCGCGGCCATCAGGTTGTGCTCCACCTGCACCCCGAGCGACGCGATGTACTTCGGGATCAAGGTCGTCGGGCCGCACACCATCACTTCGGCCCCCAGCTTGCGGAGGCAGAGGATGTTCGAAAGCGCAACCCGCGAATGCAGGATGTCGCCGATGATGGCCACTTTCTTGCCGGCTACGTCGCCGTAACGCTCGCGGATCGAAAACGCGTCGAGCAGGGCTTGGGTAGGGTGTTCGTGGGCGCCGTCGCCCGCATTGACGATCTGTGCATCCACGTGCCTGCTCAGGAACACCCCGGCGCCCGGATAAGGATGGCGCATCACGATCATGTCCACCTTCATCGCCAGGATGTTGTTCACCGTATCGATGAGCGTCTCGCCCTTGCTCACCGACGACGACGATGCCGCGAAATTGATCGTATCGGCCGACAGCCGCTTTTCCGCCAACTCGAACGACAGTCGGGTCCGCGTGGAATTCTCGAAGAAGACATTGGCTATGGTGATGTCACGCAAGGAGGGCACCTTCTTGATCGGGCGGTTGAGCACGTCCTTGAAGTTATCCGCCGTCTCGAAAATCAGTTGGATGTCCGTTTCATCGAGGTCCTTGATGCCCAGCAGGTGCCGGGAACGAATCTGCCTAATCGATCCTGTCATGAATTGTCCTTTTCTGTCAATAAGGTAATCCGGTCGTGCTCGTCGAGCTCCTTCCAGCTCACGATCACTTTCTGCGAATCGATGGAATCGACCTGGATGCCGATGTAGTCGGGTTCGATGGGCAGTTGACGCGAGAACCGGCGGTCTACCAGCACCAGCAGTTCGATCTTGGCCGGGCGACCGAATGCCTGCAAGGCATCCATGGCCGCACGGATCGTCCTGCCCGTCCACAGCACATCGTCGAGCAGGATCACCTTCTTGCCCTCCACGATGAAATCGATGTGGGTGCTGCTCGGTACCAACGGCCCGCTGTCCTTCCGGCGGAAGTCGTCGCGGAAAAAGGTGATGTCCAGTTCGCCGTAGGCGACGCCCGGAACCCCGGGGATCCGCTTCAGTTCCTCCACGATCCGGCGCCCCAGGTACGTACCCCGTGGCTGGATGCCGATGATCACCGCGTCCGAAAAATCGCCGTGGTTCTCGATCAGTTGATGGCAGAGCCGCTGTATCGTAATCTGGAATTTCTGATGTTCTAGCAGTATGGATCGCTTCATTCGCTTTGGCACGGAAAACGATGCAAACCTACTATATTTTTTTTTATCGTGCAACCGGTATCGCGCCCGCACGATGCACCGCGCCCCTATCGGTGCACCAGTGTCGCGATACGCCCATCGCTTCCCGCAAGCAACACCCAACTGCCCTTCTTGGCTTTGCGGACCGCGTGATAGCCATCGGCCGAAAGCGCCTCCCAATGCCGCCCGCCATCGCGTGAAAGATCCACGCCAGACGTACCGGTCGCCAACAGCCAGCGATCGCCGATGTATTCCACGCCAGAGCGGTAGCCACGTGTTCCGCGGGTGGGCGGCCACCAGGTCTTCCCGCCGTCACTTGTCAGGAACGCCGCATCCGCGGCGTTGCCATCCTCCCGGTAGTCGCCGCCGACCACCACGCCATGAAGCGCGTCGCGGAAAGCCACGGAAAATATGCCCGTGGAGGAGGAACCCTGTACGATCGGACAGCCGTACACCGCCCAGGTAGCCCCACGATCCGCCGAATGGAACACCCGGGAAACCTTGCCGCCGGTGGCGATGTACACCCCGCCGCCGGGCAACGTGCGGATGCCGGTACCGCTGGCGGCGAACCCCGCCTCCCCCTCGGCCAATCCTAGGTTGGCCTCACCGCTGACATCCCGCCAAGTCAATCCCCAGTCGTCGGTGGCCAGCAATTGCATCACGCCCGCGATCGGATCGCCATAAGCCAACCCCCGCCCATCGTCCCAGAAATCCATGCCGTCCATGAAAATCTCGGGGCGGCCGTCGCGGTGCGTGGCCGTCCAGGCCTGTCCGCCGTCCGTCGTACGGAGGATCACCAAGGGTGTCCCCGCGCTGATGATCACCGCCTCACCTGCCGAAAACGCCTCGATGTCGCGGAAATCCAGGTGCTCGTGGCCAGTCACTTGCGCCCAACGCCAGGTTTCGCCGCGATCGGCGGTGCGCCCCACCCAGCCGCCGCTACCGCTTACCCACGCCACGGAATCGTCCACGACCGACAGGCCGCGGAGGCTGGTGGGTTTGCCCTGCTGCAAAACGGCCAGTGCTGGCACCTGGGCCGGACAGGACACGGCCGGACCGAAAATCACCACCAAAGAAAACAAGCTTCGTATCATGAGGCGAGCAGTTTGACCACCACGAGGCGGTAGCGGATGTACAACAATAGGGAAGAGGTCAGCAAGCCGAGCGTCAATCCGTACCAGATGCCCTTGACCCCGAGATCGAGCACGATCCCGAGCACGTAAGCGCACGGAAGTCCGATGACCCAATACGCCACGAAGGCGATCACGGTGGGGACGTTCACGTCGCCCATCCCGCGAAGGATGCCCAATCCCACCACCTGCGTGCCGTCGAAAAGCTGGAACAACCCCGCGATGACCAGCAGCTTCGCGGCGATGCCGATCACGACCGTATCCTTGGTGAAGATCCAGGGCAGGTAGTCGGCCAGCACCACGAACGACAAGGCCGTGGCGCCCATGAACGCCAGCACGATCAGGTAGCTGGATGACGCGAACCGACGCAGCCGGAACACATTGCGCCGGCCGTAGCTGTTCCCGGTCTTGATGGTCGCCGCGGCGGCGATGCCGCTGGCCATCATGTAGGTCGTCGCCGCCAAGGTGATGGCCACCTGGTGCGCCGCCTGCTCATTGGCTCCGATGGTACCGGCCAATACGGCGGCGGCCGCAAAAGCCCCCACCTCAAACACGTATTGCATCGCCACCGGCGCACCGATCCGCAAGACCGAAAAGCAGCGTTGCGCCTGGATGCGGAACACGGCGAAACGCTCGAGGTAGCGTTTGAAATGGGCCGATCGGAACACATACGCACCCATCACGGCCGCCATCAGGCACCGGTCGATGAGCGTTGCGTAGCCCACCCCGCTTACCCCCATGGGGGCGATGCCGAACATCCCCCGCACGAACACGATGGCCAGCAGCACGTTCAGGACATTCCCCCAGATCGTGATGTTCATCGCTTGCTTGGTAAAGCCCAGCCCTTCGGCGAATTGCTTGAAGGCGTTGAACACCATCAAGGGTACGAGGGACAAGCTGAGGATAAAGAGATACGGCTTCGCTTCGGCGACCACGGCCGGATCCTGGTCGAGGTGATCGATGGCCGCCATGGAGCCGAAGTACACCAGGCAGAACAAGGCGATACCCGACAACACGTTGATGAATAAGCTATTGGCGAGCAAAACCCCGCACTCGGCATAGCGCTTGCGGCCGTTTTCCTGCGCGATCAAGGGGGTGAGTCCGTAGGCGATGCCGATGCCCATGACCATCACGATCATGAACACGCTGTGCACCAGCGAGACGGCAGCGAGCGGTATGGTGCCCGCGAAATGCCCCACCACGATGCTGTCGGCGGTCTGCACCAGCATGTGGCCCAGTTGCGAAATCACGACCGGCCCGGCCAGCGCCAGCGTGCTCAGATAATATGGCCGGTATGCATTGATTCCTTGTCGCACGAAACCCCTCCTGTTCAATAGGGCTGCAAAGGTACATAATTATGGCGGTACGTCAATTGCAGGGCGCGGCCATTACAGCGACATGGGGTATGCCACCAGCGATTCCCAGCAGGCCATGCTTGCCAACGAAGGTGCCATCAGTACCTTGCGCAACAGCTTGGTGGGTAGGTAACCGTAATATTTGCGGAATGCCGCCGAAAAATGCGAAGCGTATTTATAGCCGACTTCCTGCGCCACCAAGGCCACTTTCAGCTTCTCGTTGACCAGCAACGCCTTGGCACGCTCCATGCGGCAAGTCGTCAAATAACCGAACACCGTCGTGCCGTACACGGCCTTGAAATGCTTTTTCAATGTGGCTTCGTTGGTCCCCACGGCGTGTGCGAGCCCGACCAGCGAGTAGGAAGCCGCGGGATCGCCGTGAATGATGTCCTGCACCTGCCGCACGCGCTCCAGCTCGTCGGGACGGAGGCTGGCCAAGTCGGCCCTCCCCTCCACCGTGACCGCCTGCTCGAAGAACAGCACGAACCATTCCGCCAGCTTGATCTGCAGGAACGCATTCCGGAGATAAGCCGCCTTTTTTTCGTGCAGCGCCTGGCGGATCACGGCCGTCTGTTCCATCCGCATCGAGAGGTTCGCGTGTTCGAAAAGCCATCCCCCTTGGCCTTGATTCAGGAAACCCGATAGGGCCGGCTGGTACCCGGATACCAACTGGGCCATCTGGGTCATCCCCATCACCACCATCAAGAGCTCGACCGGCTCGACGCCATCCACCACGATTTCCTGTTGGACGCCCTTTTCCACGGCCACGCAATTGCCCTCGCCCGATGAAAACCGTTGATCCCTCCCCGAAACGCCCGTAAAAACCGCCGAGCCATCCAACAGGCCGATCAGTCGGATCTCGGTTACCGTCTGCGGTGCCACGCGGATCCGCTGCCCGGCATCCCGCGGCAACAGGATGTGGTAAAAGCTGAATACCCCCACCCGGCCAACGACCACCTTTCCATCGCCGAACCGTGCGGTGTGGAACGTTCCATCGGCCATGGATCCATGGGAAACCGTTTCAATCGATGCGCAATATTCCGCCATTTATAATTTGTATTCCGCCATTTATAATTTACACGCTCGGCACAACCCTATATTTGCGCCAAATTTACATTATTTAGACTACATATAAATAACCTCGCAAAAAAAATACATGAATCAATTTATACCCACGGTCATCTTCCTCTTTGCAGCATTGACGGCATCCGCGCAACTCGGCGAACTTTCCGGCACGGTCGCGTTACCGTCAGGGCAGGCCGTGGTCGGCGCCTCCGTGAGCTTGAAACCGGGAACCCGCGGAACGATGACCAATGAGGAAGGGCGCTATCGGCTTACGAACGTTCCCTATGGCGACTATACCTTGACCATTACATCGGTCGAGCTGGTTTCGCAGGATATCAAGGTCAGGATCAATCAACCTAGGACCCGAAGGAACATCACCGCAGCAGCGAAAACCGGCAGCAACCTCGACGAAGTATCCGTGACGCGCAAGACCGTTAAAAAGGAAATGGAGATCAGTGGGTTTGCAGTCGCCGTCGTCGAAACCAAGGAAGCTTCCTTAAGGAACCTCACGACCAACGAATTGCTGGATCGTACGGTTGGCGTGCGCGTCAGGCAAAACGGCGGCATCGGTTCTCAGGTAGAGTATAATTTGAATGGCATGTCGGGGAGCGCCGTCGGGCTTTTCCTGGACGGCATCGAAATTTCGACCTACGGCTCATCTTTCAACCTGAACAATATCCCGCCCGCCATGATTGAGCGCATCGAAATATACAAAGGCGTATTGCCCTCGCATTTGACGGGCGATTATGTGGGCGGAGCCATCAATGTGGTCCTTAAAAAGGACGCATCGAGCAACAACATCACATTCGCTACGTCATACGGTTCATTCAATACGTTCCAATCGGATATAGGCGCCACATTCCGGAACAAAAAAAACGGCTTCTCAGCCAGGGCTTCCGGTTTCTATACGTATACGGACAACAGCTATGAAATGTGGGGTAAATTCGCTAAGTATACCGACAGGAATGGGATATTAATCCGGGATTTTAGGGCGAAAAGATTTAATGATGCCTACAAATCGATCGGTGGCCGTTTCGAGGCCGGTTTTACGGACGTCAAATGGGCTGATCAGTTTTTCATAGGATACAACATATCTGACACGTATAACGAAATACCCCATGGCACGACAACAGGACAACCGTATGTAGGGCGTTTTACCGAGTACCAGGCACATGTGTTTAGTCTCAATTATACCAAGCGCGATCTTTTTGTAGACGGACTGTCGCTTAATATCAATGCCGTGCACAGTGGCCGCAGTACCTATGTGCAGGATACGGTAACCACCTTATACAATTGGGATGGTAATCCCATCATATTGCATACGGATTACATGATTGGGGCTGGTGTCCCTCCCATCGTGATGAAGTCTCCCAATGGCGCTCAGCAAGGAGCAGCTACGATCAGCCAGGTCGATCGGAAAATATTGAATTCGCGTTCAAATTTGGCATATACCGTTATTCCCGGTCACCGAATTTCCCTGAATCACAAAATCGAACGGACGGACAGAGACGACACCAATTTGTTGAGGCCCGTCAATAAGGACCTCATCACCGTTACGGATATGACAAAAAATATCGTGTCTGCAAATTACGAAGCGCAAACATTTAAAAATAAGTTACAGACCAACCTAATGGTGAAGTACACGGCAAACAGTACCCGGCAGACCAATCCACAGCCTACGTACCATACAGATGGCACTTATGAGCTTAACCCGCAAACGACACGATCGTTTAGCGACAATTTTGGCTATGGCGCTACAGCTTCCTACAATATCATACCCAAACTTTTTTTGATCGCTTCCATGGAAAACGGCTATATCATGCCTACTGAAGAACAGCAATATGGAAACCCCGAAACTAATATTTTACCCAATGTAAACCTGTTTCCCGAGCAGAATATCAATTACAATATTGGTTTTCGGTTAGGCAGTCTGGATTTCGGCAAACACAAGCTTTCACTTTACAGCAATGCATTTTGGCGTAATGGATACGATAAAATCACTAGGCAAACCGTCGATAGCGTCGTGACCGATTCCGATCTGGATATACAGGCCACTGCATTTGTCAATCTCGGAAGAACGCAATCGAGGGGGGTGGAAGCAGAGGTTGTTTATGTGTTTGCCAATAGGTTAAATGCACTGATCAACTTTTCAAAGTTCAATGCCTTATATAAACGAGCGTATGACGAGTCTGGAACACCGGATGACCGATACAATCTGCAGGTTCCCAATGAGCCCTATTTCACCATAAATGCGAATGTTCAATATCGGTTGGATAACCTTATCCAGCGACGCTCGGTGATGAATTTTTACTACAATGCAGGTTACGTGGGTGCGTATGACATCGCATGGTATCCATCCGAGGGAAGCCTTACCCCCGCGCAACTGTTCCATGACCTGGGCGTCAGTTATCGTTTTCCCTCCGGGAAGCTCATCGCCAGTCTCGACGCAAAAAACATATTGAATGAGGCATTGTACGATAATTTTGGCGTGCAAAAACCCGGAAGAGGAATTTATTTTAAACTGAATTACACGATAGGTAAATTTTAATTAATAACTAATAAGTAATAATATGAAAAAGAATCTATTATTAAAAAGGGCACTTTTTGGTGCTGTCATTGCATCCCTGGCATTAGGTAGTTGCAGTAAGAACGACAATCCAGATCCTGTTACTCCGGATCCTGACGAAACCCGTTGGATTACCTTGACTGCCGCATTGAAGCAGACGAATGACGGCGATGGTAACGGAGGAACATTAGCCTATGCCATCACCCACGACCAGGCAATTGACCCTACATACCAGTTGGATATTTTCCCTGCCGGCAAAGGGTTGAAATTTGATTCGCCACGCACATCCCGTATCCAAACGTCGGCAGATGGCAAATATCTGTACGACATCCAGTATACCGGCACTGACGGCGGTATCTTCCAAAAATATTTGGTAAATGGTGAAGGAAATTATGTAAAAGAAGGCAACGAAGTGAATGCTGCCATTATATTAGGCACATCTCCTCGGTGGGTCAAATCAGCGGAAGGCGTGGGTATCGGTGTGACGATTTCCACCGAGACCTCCTATACGGGCACATTTCCGGCAGTGACTTTTGAGTCTATTGCATCTACCGCCGTTGTCGCATCCATCAATCTAGACAATCCAAGTATCATGACTACCAATTCGTTTGCAGTTCCATTCACCGCAGAACAATTGGCAGCAGGTTATTCGATTGGGCGTATCGATATGCCAATCATCAACCAGGCAGGGAATAAAGTATATATTGGTGCTAATATTTCTAAAATCAACCCCACTGGCACGCCTACTCAGAATGCTACTTCCGGAGCGGTATCTTGGCCGAGTGATGCAGCTAATATTGCCGGTACAGTTACGATCGTCGTTGACTACCCAACATTGAGAAATCCGAAATTAATCTGGTCTACGCAAAGTAAATACGGCAACAACGGATACCGTACAATGATTCAGCATATCGGCGACGACGGTCATGTCTATCAGGCGACCGGCGTGAACACCACAGGTTATCCACACATTCTCCGTATTGACAAGAATACCAACGATTATGACAATACATACCTGTTCAATTTGTCACAAGCATTGGGCGTAGATGGTGTTGCAGGTATCAAAGCATGGAGATACCTTGGAAACAACAAAGGCTTTGTCTTGTACGACATTGATAGGACAGGCGGATACCTGGCGCTGATTGACTTGAATGCGAAGACCGCCACTAAAATCCCAACGGAATATGAAACCCAGTTGAACTTTGACCAACACCAAAGCATCGCAGTGGAAGGTGATTACGTGTATGTGCCATTGACTCCGGTCAGTTTGGCTGGAAATGTATTCGTGTACAACTGGAAAACAGGTGAGCTGACCAAAGGTGCCAAGTTAACCAATGGTACGGGGCATCGTTTTATTGGTGCCTATTAAGACACTACGCTAACCCTAAAAAAAGGAAGGGCTGCCCAATAAAACGGCAGCCCTCCTTTTTTAGCCGAAGACCTAACGTATCAACTCGATAAAGTCCTATCGTTTCGCGATTTGCCCCGCAAGGTCCATGGCTTTCCGCATATTGGGCAGCCCATATCCGAAAGGAAGTTCCGGGGCGTCGTAACGGTCGCTCGAACGGTGGATCACATCCAAGAGTTCGCGGTTGGACAACGACGGGTAGGCTTGCCATAAACACGCCACGAGTCCACAGAGTATGGGGGTCGAATAAGACGTGCCGTTACGTGTGCCGATAAATTGATCGGACCCCACCACCTGGGTGCCTGCACCTAAGGCGAGTGCATCAGGCTTCATACGCCCATCGACGGTCATGCCAAATGAAGATAGGCTTGCCACCTCGTTTCCCGCGTTTACTGCACCGACGGTAAGTACCCCGTCCACATCCGCTGGCGCCCCCACCCAACTGCCGTTATTTCCGGCACTATTGCAAACAAAGATACCTTTCTCAAGGGCTACCGCGGCACCACGACTGCAAAATGCCGTCGCTCCATCCATATCTTCATACGTGTAGCTATCCATCAAACCGTCCCGATAGGTATAGCTTAACGAAGAGTTGACTATAGAAACGCCTACGCTGTCCGCATACTCGATCGCAGCCACCCAGTAATCTTCTTCAACCGGATATTCTTCTGCCCTTAGCTCCGTAGAAAACAGCCAATAATCCGCGTCTGGGGCCGTACCCACGTATTCGCCGGGTACATTGGCCGCCATGCAAGCACTGACCATGATGCCATGTTCATCCAACGCAAACGGATCGGGATGATTATGGATAAACGACCTCACTTCCTGTATTTGGCTATTCATCATGTACTTATTGCTCGGCAGTCTTTCATAACCAGCATCAATCACTGCAATGGCCATACCGGCCCCGGTGAACCCTTGCTGATGAAGCAGCTGCCCCTGATGCATGTCGATATTCAACAACGCCTCGCCATAATCCCCGTCGTGCCGGATAACGGCTTCCTTATGGATTCCGTTTAGTCCACCGTAGGCGGGCACCTGCTCCTGGCGCCCGGTTGATTCGATCCGACCACCCTGCCAGACTTCGACAACCTCGCTGACAAAGGGCAGGTTGCCGTAGCGTTCCCGGAAAGATGCCGAATCGGTATAAACCGTAACCGTAGCCAACCACTTGCTTTTCGCTACGATGACACCACCCTGCGAAGCGATTTGATGGAGGTAATCCGATGCTATCGGCAAATCGCGCTCATCGATCGGTACACCGGTTTGCTTTCTCCTATCGATCGCCCGGGGCGAGAGAAAGGTTTTGGGATCGGAAATCGAATGGACATCCTGGCCTTTATCGGCAAGCACCAGCCGAAACATGTACGCATTGTCGTCGGTAACGATCACCTTGCATCGTGCCTCGGCCTTTCCATTGGTCAAGGCCGCGATGACGTAGGTCTCCCCAGCCCAATTTCCATACACAAAGCCCTCGTCGGTCACGAAAGCGATCTCAGGGTCTTCAGAAGACCATTGGATATCTTGCGCCTTCACCGCTTCTCCATTGAGGGTTAAGGGCAACGCATACCCGAAACCTAAATTTCTGGGTGTCGTAAACGTAGGCTCGACAAACTCCAACCTCCAGGTTTCCACCGGCGATACCGCTGGCTTTTTACATCCGTAGGTTATAAAGAAAAGCAATGATAGAACAAGGAAACGAGTATAACGGTATTTTGACATCATGTGTTACGCGAAAAATCCCACCTGCAAAGATAAAAACGAAAAGTATTTAACACTATTTAACAGCCAATAGTTGCAGGGCGGCGAGGTATTTTCTAATTTTCGCCCCCAAAAACTAAGTCTCAACAATGGAAGAAGCAACTGTAGACACGGCAACCGCCGCCCTGAGCACGGATATCCGGGCATTGAACGAGCGGATCCAAAAAGAAAGCGCATTTATAGACCTGCTGCTGCTGGAGATGGACAAGGTCATCGTGGGCCAACGGTACATGGTAGAACGGCTCATCATCGGCCTGCTGGCCGACGGCCACATCCTGCTGGAAGGGGTACCCGGACTGGCCAAGACCCTGGCCATCAACACCCTGTCTAAGGCCATCGACGCCGGTTTCAGCCGCATCCAGTTCACGCCAGACCTGTTGCCCGCCGACCTGTTGGGCACGATGATCTACAACCAGAAGAAGGAAGAATTCATCGTGCGCAAAGGCCCCGTGTTCTCCAACTTCATCCTGGCCGACGAGATCAACCGGGCGCCGGCCAAGGTGCAGAGCGCCTTGCTCGAGGCCATGCAGGAGCGGCAGGTCACCATCGGCGAGCATACGTTCCCCCTACCCTCGCCATTCCTGGTGCTGGCCACGCAAAACCCCATCGAGCAGGAAGGCACCTATACCCTTCCGGAAGCCCAGGTGGATCGCTTCATGCTGAAGCTGGTGGTCGGGTACCCCAAGAAAGAAGACGAAAAGCGCATCATGCGGGCCAACATCGCCCCGCAGGGCATGCCCTCACCGGCCAAGATCGTGCATCCGGATGACATCCTGAAAGCCCGCAAGGTGGTGCGCGAGGTGTACATGGACGAGAAGATCGAACAGTACATCATCGACATCGTGTTCGCCACGCGCTTCCCCGAGCAGTATAACCTGGCCGACTACAAGAACCTGATCGGCTTCGGCGCTTCGCCCCGGGCCAGCATCAGCCTGGCGTTGGCCGCCAAGGCGTACGCCTTCATCAAACGCCGCGGGTACGTCATCCCCGAGGATGTACGGGCCGTGTGCCACGACGTGCTCCGCCACCGCGTGGGGCTCACCTACGAGGCCGAGGCGGAGAACGTGACGAGCGAAACCATCATCACCGGTATCCTGAACGCCGTAGAAGTACCGTAAACGACATGGATACCAAGGAGCTGCTCCAGAAAGTACGCAAGATCGAGATCCGTACGCGCGGGCTGAGCAACCAGATCTTCTCGGGCGAATACCACAGCGCGTTCAAGGGGCGGGGCATGGCCTTCAGCGAAGTGCGCGAATACCAGGTGGGCGACGAAATCCGGACCATCGACTGGAACGTCACCGCCCGGTTCAACCACCCCTACGTCAAGGTGTTCGACGAGGAACGCGAGATGACGGTCATGCTGTTGGTCGACGTGAGCGCCTCGGGCGATTTCGGCACCACCAACCAGCAAAAGCGCGAACTGGCCACCGAGCTGTGCGCCGTATTGGCCTTCTCGGCCATCCAGAACAACGACAAGGTGGGCATCCTGTTCTTCAGCGACCGGGTGGAGAAATTCATCCCGCCCAAGAAGGGCCGCAGCCACATCCTGATGATCATCCGGGAACTCATCGACTTCCAACCGGCCCACCGCGGCACCGACATCGCCGAGGCGCTGCGCTATTTCACCGGCGTCACCAAGAAGCGATGCACTTCGTTCCTAATCTCGGATTTCATGGGCACCGGCTTCGAGGCGGCGCTGAAGACCGCCAACCGGAAACACGACCTGGTGGCCTTGCGGCTATACGACCAGCGCGAGGAGGAGCTACCCGACCTGGGGTTGATCCCGGTCAAGGATGCCGAATCCGGGCTGCTGCGCTGGGTGGATACCGGCGACCGCAGGGTGCGCCTGGCCTACAAGGCCGCCGCCTTGGCGCGCAAGGACCAGCTCGACAGCCTGTTCCTGCGCTCGGGCGTGGACCATGCCCGCATCGGCACGCACGAACCCTATACCAAACCGTTGATGACCTTATTCAAGAGACGTGGAGCGAAACGATAAGCGCGTAACAACGACGATAGGCCATTGCGCACTGGCCTGCCTGGCCTTGCTCTCGGCCGCCCCGCAGGCGAGCGGGCAGGAAATCCGCGTATCGGCCAAGCTGGATACCGCCACGATCGCGCTGGGCGACCAGACGGTGCTGCGCCTGCGCGCGGAGATGCCCGCGGGCACGGCGGTGCGCTTCCCGCAACTGGCCGATACGATCTCGGCCCAGATCCCCATCGTGGACGCGACCGCGCCCGATACGCTGCAAACCGATGGCGGCGCCGTGGCGGTGACGCAGGCCTATACCATCACCTCGTTCGATGCCGGCATGCAGGTCGTCCCGGCGTTCGAATTCACGGCTGGCGATTCGACCTACCGCACCGAGGCGCTGCCCCTGCAGGTGGAAACCGTGGCCGTTGACACCACCAAGGCCATCCATGACATCAAGCAGCCGCTGGATGTCTCTTACGGCTGGCTGGACTGGCTGCGCGACAACCTGCTGTGGGTCGGCCTGGCCGTAGGTGCGTTGCTCCTGCTGGTCGCGGCGTGGCTGGTGCTGCGGAAACGCAAGGGAAAACCCGTTGCGCCACCGGTGGAAGCCGAACCGATCATCCCTGCGCACGAGCTGGCGCTGGGCAAGCTCCACGCCCTGCGCGACCGCAAGCTGTGGCAACAGGGCGAGGTGAAAGCCTACCACAGCGAACTCTCGGACATCCTGCGCGACTTCCTGGAGCGCCGGTACCGCATCGCGGCCATGGAGCACACCACCGACGAGATCTTCGGCGCCCTGGCCGCCACCGCCATCCCCGAACCGCAGAAAAGCCGCCTGCGGCAGGTGCTCACGCTGGCCGACCTGGTCAAGTTCGCGCGCGCGCAGCCCCTGCCCGCCGACAACGAGCTCAGCATGGAACAGGCCATCGCATTCGTGAAGGAGGCTGCCGAATGAGTTACCTCGACGGGATAACGTTCGCCAATCCGGGCCTGCTGTGGCTGTTGCTCTTGCTGCCGCTGCTGCCCGCGTGGTCCATCTGGCGGCGCGACAAACTCCAAGGCAACCTGGTCCTGCCCATGTTCGGTGGGCTGCAACCGCTCAAACCGGCCTACCCCATCCTGCGGCATGCCGGGCTGGTGTTGCGGATGCTTGCCGCGGCGCTGCTCATCGTTGCGCTCGCCCGTCCGCAGTCGGCATTGAGCTGGCAGGATTCGACCACCGAGGGCATCGACATCGTCATCGCGACCGACATCTCGGGCAGCATGCTGTCCGAAGACCTGAAACCCAACCGGCTCGAGGCCGGCAAGGACATCGCCGTCGATTTCATCAAGGGACGGCCCCACGACCGCATCGGCCTGGTGGTGTTCAGCGGCGAGAGTTTCACGCAATGCCCGCTCACCATCGACCACGACGTGTTGATCAACCTGTTCGCCGACATCAGCAACGGGATGATCCGCGATGGCACCGCCATCGGCATGGGGCTGGCCACGGCGGTGAACCGCCTGCGGGAAAGCGACGCCAAGAGCAAGGTGGTCATCCTGCTCACCGACGGCTCGAACACCACCGGGTCGGTGGCGCCCATCACCGCGGCCGAGATCGCGCAGCAGATGGGCGTGCGCGTGTACACCGTGGGCGTGGGCACCGAGGGCGAGGCCCCCTACCCCGTCCAGACCCCGTTCGGCATCCAATACCAGCAGGTGCCCGTCACGATCGACGAGGCGACGCTCACGCAGATCGCCGACATCACCGGCGGCAAGTACTTCCGGGCCACCGACAACGAGAAACTGAAAGCCATCTACGGGCAGATCGACCAGCTGGAGAAGGCCAAGATCGCGGTGACGCACTACCAGCAGAAAACCGAGCGGTTCTTCCCGTTCGCGCTGGCGGCCCTGCTGCTCTTGCTGATCGATTTCACCTTGCGGCATAGCGTATTGAAAGGAGCGTTGACATGATCCGATTCGAACATCCGGCCATGCTCTGGGCATTGGCCCTGCTGCCCGTCCTTTGGCTCGTCTTCTGGCTCGTCAGGCGCTGGAAACGGAAGGCCCTGCGGGGTTTCGGCGACGAGCGGCTCGTACGGCGCATCACGCCTGAAGTGGCCTTCAGCCGCCCGGGCTGGAAGTTTTCGCTGTACCTCCTGGCCGTGGCCGCCTTGGTGGTGGGCCTGGCCAACCCGCAGGTGGGCGCCGTCACCGAAGAGGGGAAACGCCAGGGGTCTGACATCCTGATCCTGCTTGACGTATCGAACAGCATGCTGGCGGGCGACCTGGCCCCCAGCCGCCTGGAGCATGCCAAGCGCTCCATCTCGCAACTCATCGACCAGTTGCGCAGCGACCGCATCGGCATCATCATCTTCGCGGGCGAAGCCTACGTGCAGCTGCCCATCACCACCGACTATGCGGCCGCCAAGCTGTTCCTGAACAACATCAGCACCGGCATCGTGCCCACGCAGGGCACGGCCATCGGCGCGGCCATCGCGATGGGCATGAAGACCTTCGACCAGGTGAGCGGCACCAGCAAGGCCATGATCGTGATGACCGACGGCGAGAACCACGAAGACGATGCCGTGGCTGCGGCCGCGCAGGCGCAACGCGCCGGCGTGGTGGTGCATGTCATCGGCCTCGGTTCGCCCGAGGGCGCGCCCATCCCCATCTTCGAGCACGGCAATCCGGTAGGCTTCATCAAGGATGAACAGGACCAGACCGTGGTGAGCAAGCTCAACGAAGACATGTGCCGGGAAATCGCCGCGGCCGCCGGGGGCGTGTACGTAAGGGCCACCGCCGCCGGCAGCGGGCTGCACATCGTCATGGAGCAGGTGGACAAGCTGGAAAAGAAGGCGATGGACACCCGGCTGTTCAAAAGCTACGAAGACCGTTTCCAGTTGTTTGTCGGGTTTGCCCTGCTGTTGCTGGTGGTGGAGTTCTTCATCTCCAACCGCAGGAGCCGCAAGCTCGGGGCCGTGAATCTATTTGAAGTAAACGAACGATGAATCACCGAATATCCTTGTTAATCGCGATCGCACTGCCACTGGCCGTACAGGCCCAGGAAGACAAGCGATCCATCAAAGAAGGCAACGAACGCTACCGGCAGCAGCAGTATGCCGAAGCGGAGTCGGCCTACCAACGGGCATTGGGCAACGCGCAGGGTTCGCTCGAAGGCAATTTCAACCTGGGCGCCGCGTGGTACAAGCAACAGAAGCTGGAAGAGGCTGCCAAGAAGTTCACGGATATCGCCGAGTCGGCGACCGATAAAAACATCAAGGCGAAGGCTTATCACAACCTGGGCAATTCCTTGCTTGAATCGCAGAAACTCGAGGAAAGCATCGAGGCGTACAAGAAGTCATTGCTCAACAACCCAAAGGACGACGAGACCCGCTACAACCTGGCCTACGCGCAGGAGAAGCTGAAACAGCAGCAACAGCAAGACCAGGACAACAAGGATAACAAAGACAACAAAGACAATAAGGATAACAAAGACCAAGACAAGGACAAGCCGGATCCGGATAACAAGAACCCGGACGACAAGGATAAGCCAGACCAGGACAACGGCCAAAAAGACCCGGACAAGAAGGACGAGCAGGACCAAAACAAGGATGGCCAGCAACAGCCCCAGCCCGGCCAGCTGTCGAAGGCCGATGCCGAACGGTTGCTGGAGGCCATGAACCAGGAAGAGAAGAACACCCAGGAAAAGCTGAAGAACAAAAAAGCCGTGGGCAAGGGAAAGGTGGTGAAGCAATGGTGACCCGCATCTTCCTATTCCTTTGGCTGTGTTGGGCAGGCGGTGCGCGGGCGCAGGAGCTGACCGTAACCGCCTCGGCCAGCCAAAACGCCACTGCGGGCGCACCGTTCGAGGTGCGGTTCACGGTAAACGGCCAGGCCGAACGGTTCCACCCGCCCACCTTCGGCGCCGGTCTCCGGGTGGTCTCCGGCCCTAACCAGTCGACCAGCATGCGTTCCATCAACGGCCAGACCACCACGAGCCTCACGATCGGCTACCACCTCATGGCCGAAAAGGAAGGCGAGTATACCATCCCGCCCGTGGTGGTGGAGGCCAAAGGAAAGCAATACCGTTCCGAAGCGCTCACCGTCAAGGTCCAGCAGGGCAGCGCAACGACCGGCGGCACCGGCAATGCCGGTGGTGGCCGCTCCGCGAACACTGCGACGGCCGACGCGGGCAAGCAGCTGTTCATCCGTGCCGTGCCGGATAAGCGCGAGGTCTACCAGGGCCAGCAACTCGTGGTTTCGTACAAACTGTACACCAACGTGCAGATCACCGGAAACATGCCCGAAAAGATGCCCGTGCTCAACGGATTCTGGAGCCGCAACGTATCGGCGGGCGACGAGCGGACCGTCTGGACGGAAGAGGTGGTGGATGGCGTGCGCTACCAAACCACCGTGCTGCAGCAATACATCCTGTTCCCCGAGCGGAGCGGCCAACTGCACATCGACCCGATGGAGATGACCTTCGTCATCCGCCAGCCGGTGGCCACCAACGATCCGTTCGAACGGTTCTTCGGCGGTTCCTACCGTGAGGTCGAGCTCAAGGTGAAGAGCCCGCAGGTACCCATACAGGTCAAGCCGCTGCCCGCCGAGGGCAGGCCCGAAGGCTTCGACGGGGCGGTGGGCAACTTCACGTTCTCCACCGCGGTGGATCGCACCGAACTGAAGGCCAACGAAGCGCTCAACTACACGCTCAAGGTAACGGGCACGGGCAACCTGCACCTGCTCAATGCCCCCGGCGTGCGCCTGCCCGAAACCATCGAGCGCTACGACCCGAAGGTCAACGACCGCATCAACGAATCGCCCGGCGGCGTCTCGGGCAGCCGCGAATTCAGCTACCTGATGATCCCGCGGCACGAAGGCACCTATGCGCTGCCGCCCGTCTCGTTCTCGTATTTCGACCCCACGGCCAAACGCTACGTGGCGCTGCCCAGCGAGGCGTACACCCTGCAGGTGGCCAAGGGCGATGCGGCGCAACCGGTGGCCGCCTTCACGCCCGGTGCCCAGCAGGACGTCAAGGTGCTCGACCGGGATATCCGCTACATCAAGACGCGCACCCCGCGGTTCGACACCGGCGGCGGCTTCTGGGGATCGGGCTGGTTCTTCGCGCTGCTGCTGGCCGGGCCGGTGCTTTTCGGTGCGGCATGGGTATACCGCGATCGCCAGCGCGAGCGCAACCGCGACGCCGGCCTGGTGCGCAACCGGAACGCCAACAAGGTGGCGGCCAAGCACCTGGCCGTGGCGCGCAGGCAGCTGAACGCCGGGGACAGCAAACCGTTCTACGAGGCCGTGTACAAGGGGCTTTACGGCTACGTGGCCGACAAGCTGGATATCCCCGTGGCTTCGCTCAACAAGGACTTCATCGCCGAACAGCTCCGCGAACGCCGCGTCGATGACGCGCTCATCGCCCGGATGGCAGAGACGCTCGACCTGTGCGAGATGGCGCGCTTCGCCCCGCTTTCGGGCGTTTCCGAAGCGGAGGTATACGAAAAGGCCCGGCAGCTCATCAATGACATGGAACATGGAAAAATTTAGCACGATCGCACTCTTGCTCCTGTTGGTACCCGTTTGCATGGCGGCCCAGCAACCCGATTCGTTGTTTGCCGAGGGCAACCGCTTCTATGGATCGGGCGCATACCAAGACGCCGTCACGCGTTACGAAGCGCTGGTGGCCTCCGGCCACGCGAATGCCAGCGTGTACTACAACCTGGGCAATGCGCATTACAAACTGCAGGACCTGGCCTCGGCCATCCTGTATTACGAGAAAGCGCGCAAGCTGGATCCCGCCGATCCGGACATCGAGGCCAACCTCAACTTCGTCAACCTCGGCATCACCGACCGCATCCAACCGCTGCCCGAGTTCTTCATCGAGTCGTGGTGGCGCGGGCTCGTGTTCTCGCAGACGCTCACCATGTGGTCGGTATTGGCCGTGATCGCTTGGCTGCTGGCCTTCGCCCTGCTCGCGGCGTACCTTTATGCCTACCGTCCGCGGCTCAAGCGCGCCGCGTTCTACGGTGGCGTGGCGGTGATGGTTGTCGCGCTGTCGCTGCTGGCCGTGGCCTATACGCA
Organism: Parapedobacter sp.; assembly: GCA_037190485.1. Classification (GTDB taxonomy): domain Bacteria; phylum Bacteroidota; class Bacteroidia; order Sphingobacteriales; family Sphingobacteriaceae; genus Parapedobacter. The sequence goes on along the minus strand of JBBCJB010000006.1, from coordinate 6,870 downwards.
GCACCGCATCCAGACCGACCACCGGGATGCCGTGGTGTTCCGTGGCAAGGTGCCGGTCAAGAGCGCGCCCGCCGAAGGCGAGAAAACGCTGTTCGTCATCCACGAAGGCACCAAGGTGCGCATCGCCGACGAGGTGAACGACTGGATCAAGGTCACGCTGCCCAACGGCAACGAGGGCTGGATCGAATCGGCGGTGGTGAAAGTGATCTGATCGGTGGGCGTATCCAAGCGCACCCCTAAAAAAAAGCCCCCTCGCGTTGGCGAAGGGGCTTTACCTATGGAAAACGCTGCTGCCTCACGGCAGTAAGGCCGGTTAAGGCCTTTAACACCTAAACCGACACGAAGTTAACGAATCCATTTTGATTATCAAAGGAATAAATAAGAAGGGTCAATAGGCCTTCGCCAGGTCCACGAACACGTCGAACCAATCGGCGTTCACCTTATGCCCCAACCGCACGATCACGAGGTCCTTATCCGGATTCACGTAGACGTATTGCCCCAAGATACCCTGGGCGAGGAAGTCGCCTTCAAGCGTAGGCAGCCACCACTGGTATTGGTATCGCTTACTACTGCCACCTGAGTCGTCCACGCGGGTTGACTGGGCCACCCAGTCTGCAGGCACGAGCTGTCGCCCCTGCCAATTGCCATCGTTGAGGTATAGCCTGCCCAGCTTGGCGAAGTCACGGGCACGTGCGTTCAGGCAACAGAACGCCTTTTCGATGCCATGCTTCCGGCGGTCGATGCTCCATGAGGCACCGTACTCCATACCCAAGGGAGTCCAGATCTTTTCATCGAGGTATTCGGTGATGGTCTTGTCGACAAGCGCGCGATCCAGCACCTGCCCCAGGACTTGGGTATTGCCGCTGGCATAGGCGAAACGCGTGCCCGGCTCAGCCTCCAGCTTCAGCCTGGCGGTATTTTTCCGCAATCGCCTGCCGTAGTAGAACGTGGCCACCTCGCCGAAGGGATTGTAATAGCCTTCGTTGAACCTGAGGCCCGATGTCATCTGCAACAGGTGCTCGATGGTCACCTTGTCGAAACCGTTCTTCGCCATTTCGGGCACGTACCTGCTCACCGGGTCATGCACCGAGCCGATCAGGCCATCGTCGATGGCGCAGCCGATGAGCATCGAAAGCACCGACTTGGCCATGGAAAAAGACGGCACGATGGACGCTTCGTCATAGTCATCGAAGTACCGCTCGTACAGGATCGTGTCGTTGCGGATGATCAGGAAGGCCACGGACTCCGTCTGGCGGAGGAAATCGTCGAAAGCTACCTCGCCGCCCTGGTAGCCGATGGCCTTCGGCCCGTGCTCCCGCTCCGCGTCGTGGAACCGGAAGGGGTCGGCCGAGGCCGGCAGTTCCCGTGCGGGAAAGATCTTGTGGTCGTCGATACCGGCGAAATTGAACCAAACGAAGCGGCCGAGCTTGCAACCGGAGAGCGAACTGGTGGCCACGAGCACCACCGCAAATAGCATGCAACGTCTTTTCATGTAGGCAATATACGTTTTTTTCCATTTCCTGACGTTCCATGCCGCAAGGCTAGGCAAGCCCTTGCCCCTCGGCCTTTGACAGGTTCGTACCCGTCATTTGCAGCTAACGCCGATCGCCCGTGTCCACTGATGCGGACACGGGCGATGGGGCCTGCGCGATCGTGACGGCCGTCGCTACCGTGCCATCCGCGAGAACGGATCGCACCAGTCGCTGTCGCCCCGGTGGTTGTGGCTGCGCACGCGCAGGAAGTAGACCACCCCGGGCACCAGGCCGGTGAGCAGGTTGCCCGACGACTGGGAGGCCTTGCCGACGGCGCCCCATTCGATGGGCGCGTCCTCCGCGGCGCGGGTGCCCAGGCAATATTCGTATTCCCAGGCGTCGGGCACCGTGTCCACGCTCCACCTGAAGGTGCCGCTGTTGTCGCCGTCCACGAGCCGCCCGCGCTGCGGGATGCCGGGGATGCCCACGGTCCGGTCCAGGTCGGCCATCCGGAAGCCGGAGCTCTCGAGCATCGAGCCGACGCCCTTGGCCGTGAGGTTCACGTAGGTGGCCAGCTCGCGCATCCGGTCGAGCAGCACGATCCGCGCCTCCTTCTTCTGGCGGAAATCCAGGCGGCTGCCGCCGTTGTTCGACTTCTCCAGCTTGGTCTTGTAATCCGTGTAGGCCGCCCCGAACACCGTGAGTTCGGGTTCGGGATCGGGGTAATGCGCATTGCCCGTCATGAACTGCTGGGCCTTGCCCGCCTGCGTCACGAGTTCGTGCTCCTTCAGGTCGCCGTAGTAGGTCTTTACTTTCAGGGGTTTCATTTTCTGTGATTTTTAATGATTCGTATTCATTGAGACGCATGGCAATGCGTCTCTACTGTAGGTTTCACTTTCGGCGCAACAACCGTTGCAGCACCAACGACACCAGGAAACTGACCGCCGCGCCGATGGCGGCCAGTACGGCGGTACGCAGCGCGTCGTGCAGGCCCAGTTGGCCGACCACGCTCAGCAGCGTGCCGCCGCCGGTGGCGATGTGCAGGACCGGGACGTTACCTTTCATCGTCGCCTCCTTTTTCCTTGGCCGCGCCTTCCACGGCGTCGAGCACGCCGATGGCCAGGGCCACGTACTTGGCCACCAGCACCACCTTGGGCGGCAGCTTGACGGGTGCGGCGATGATCGCCTGGCTGGCCGCGGCCAGCGCCTGTTTGATCTGTTTGAGGATGGGTTTCCTTTTCATCGCGCTTGGCCACTAATACACCACCGTGAAACACAGGTACTCGCCGTCCTCCCGTTCGGCCGGGGCGTCCGGCATCAGCTGGTTGGATGCCGTGCGGCTCGCCGCCACGATGAACTTCGTGTTCCGCAGCCCGGCGTCGCCGCGCTTTTCGGGCTTGTCGAGCGCGATCGGGATCCCCTGCTGGATGGCATAGGCGATCTGCGTGGCCCACAGGTGCAGCAGCGCCCCGTCCATCGCGTCCAGTTGCGCCACCTGGCTGGCGCTGAGTTCATACCGGTTGGGCAGGTACGTCCGCAACCCTTGCATCACCGATGCCGCCTCTTGTGCACGCTGCACGGGCGTCAATCCTTCCAGCCACAGCTGCCATTGCAACACGCCGTTGCTGCTGAATGCATACTTCACATACTTTTTCTTCATCCTATTGCTGTCTGTGCGGCCCGGTCATCCCGTGGCCGCGGGTTCGAAAATCAGCCGGGCACCGCGCCCGGCAACGGCACAAAAGTATGTCGGCATTCCGTTGCTTGCCAAGGACTTATCACTCGTCCCGATGGCCAGTGGGATGGGGTCGGGATGAATGGCTGGCTGAAGGGACGGGTGAGGGATGACGGGATGGATGACCGGCATCCGGTGTACCGTTTGGTGCATCCCGTGCACCGTTTGGTTCATCACGTGCACCGTTTGGCGCATCACGTGCACCGTTTGGCTCATCACGTGTACCGTTTGGTTCATCCGGTGCACCGTTTGGTGCATCACGTGCACATTTTTGCGCATCCGGTGAACCGTTTGGCTCATCACGTGCACCGTTTGGTTCATCCGGTGCACCGTTTGGTCCATCACGTGCACCGTTTGGCGCATCCGGTGCACCGTTTGGTCCATCACGTGCACCGTTTAGCGCATCCGGTGCACCGTTTGGCGCATCTGGTGCACCGTTTGGGTCATCCGGTGAACCTTTTGGCGCATCACGTGCACCGAACGAGTGCCCTTATATGATTTCTTTGGTCTGGTATTCGGCGATGGCTTTCTTTTCCGGGTCGAATTTGATGCCGATGGCGACTTTCTTGCGGTCGTCCAGCTGGAATGGGCGGAAATAACCTTTATCGATGATTTGGGCCAATGCTTCTTCCGCCGAACCTTTGCGCTTGAATTCGAGCACGTAGATGTGCGTCTTGGTGAATACCGTGATGTCGGGCCGCGTGCCGGCATAGTTGCGTTCGCTTTCCATCATGATGTCCAGGAGGCTGAACGTGTTGTGGATAATCGCATGGAAGAAATTCTCGCGGGCACCGATCCAGAGCGTACTGGGGATGTCCACGAACAGCGTATCGATGTGTTTCATCACCTGCGCGATGTCGTCCGCCCGGAACGCATCGCTTATCTTGAGCACCGTCGGCCGCGCCCTGCTTGAGTTTTGGTTGCCATAAGCCGACAGCAGGACTGCGAAGCAGGCATCAAGGCCGTGGTGGGGCCTGTGCGGGCTGATGCAACAGCTGCGTGCTCTCCCGCACTTCCAGGTTGGGATAGTCCAATGTGTATGTCCGCCGGACCGCGTCGTATCCCTTAACGGTGAGGTAACCCGTCTGGAACATGATGGTCACCGGATCGATGGACGCAGGCCCGCCGTAATCGGACTGCTGGTCGAGCAGGTCGAGTATGCCTTCAGGACCGACCTCCAGCTGGCCCTCCGGGAATTCCAATGTGGGGTTGTGCCTGATCATGTCGGTAAAAAAGGTCGGCGTGCCCGTTTCGAACCAATAGTTGTTGAACGCATGATCGGCCATGTAGTTCAGGATCGAGAACGGGTTGTACACCCGCTTCTCCCCGCCCCAGCTATAGCCATTATACCACTGCCTGATCTTGCGCAGGATATCGGTATCGTCCGCTTGCAGCCCGGCGATTTCCTCAACGAAATCACGTTCCAGCTCCGGTTGGGTGATTCCCACCAAGTCATCGAACTGCCCGTTCATGGTGATGTCCCGCAAGTGGTTCAGATCCGAGAATATGCTCACCTTGCTGAACCGGCTCACCCCGGTGAGCAGCAGGAAACGGATATGTTCATCGGCATCCTTCAGCACGGAGTAAAACGCTTTCATCATCCGGCGGTGTTCCTCCAACCCGGCGGGATCGTTCAGGTAGTCGATCAACGGTTTGTCGTATTCATCGATCAACACCACCGCTTTACCGGCCGCCGAAACCTTTTTGATGAGCTCCTTGAACTGCTGGTCATAGGTTTGCTCGGTCAATTCGACACCCAACCGCTCCGCATTGTCGCGCAGTGCGCCCAGCACCGCCGCCTCGAAACCCTGCGTACCCACGCCGATGCTTGAAAACGAGATCCGGATCACCGGATTGGTTTGCGACCAATCCCACCGCTCCGCGATCCACAACCCTTCGAACAGCTCCCGGCTGCCTTCGAACAATTCCTGCAAGGTATCCACCAGCAGGCTCTTGCCGAAGCGGCGCGGTCGGCTCAGGAAGTAATAATCTCCGGTGGTGACCATCCGGTGGATGATCTCGGTCTTGTCCACGTATACGAAACCTCCTTCCCGGATTTTCCGGAAACTCTGCAAGCCGATGGGGTATTTTCTCATTCGCGTTTTTTTGCTTACTGGCATTCGAGCTTGCCTGCATATCGCAGGCAGGTCTTCATTTGCGTTTTGCTCTTATTGGCAATCAGGCTTGCCTGCTTATCGCGGGCAGGTCCTGAGCATGGCGTAAAATTACGTTAATTAAACGACAAACACGCCCCGCCCCGGAAAATCAGCGGGGCGCGCTTTCCTCCCCCTCCCTCCCCTGCCACCAGGCCAGGAACGCCTCGCGGCGGCCGTTGGCCACGCGCACCACCTCGCCCTGGCGCGGGCCCGCCAGCACGATGTGCACGGCATCCTTCGTCTGGCGTACCCCGGCGATGATGGCCCGGTTCACGATCAGCGAACGGTGCACCATGAAGAAATGCGGGCCTTCCACCTCCGCCTCGATCTCGATGAGCGTGCGGGTGTCCTCGCCGGCCTTGCCGTCGAACGCCACCGCGTGCACCTTGTTCTTCTTGCCGCTGGGTTCGTACAGCGCCACCCGATCCTTCACCCGCTCGCCGTAGGCGATCACCTCCACGCCCGGGCGCAGCCCGGCGTCCTCCTTCCGTCCATCCTTCCGGCGGCGCGTGCGGTTCCAGTGGTCGATGATCTCGTCCACGCGCAGCCGGTGGTAGAACCACAGCAGCACGTTGAACCCGGCCAGCATGAGCAGCACGAAGGTGAAGTCCTCGCGCACGTAGCGCCAGAACAGGTCAGGCCGCTGCCGGACCGTGAAGTAGAAGGCGAAGAAGATGAGCACCACGAAGCCGGGCAGTGCCAGGCCATGCCACAGCTGCCGCCACGCACGGCCCCACGGCCGGGGCACCCAGGTGGCGTACCAGGCGTGGCTGGCGTCGAGCCGGTAGGTGTGCTTCACGATGTGGCGCATCACCCATACGCCCGCGCCCACGCTCGGGACGTTGGCCACCCAGAATTCCCACATGGAGAGCGCCGTCCAGAAGTCGATGCCCGAGGCGTAGAGCACCATGTAGCTGCCCACGAAAAACGCGAGCGGCGGCACGAGGTATCGCTCGTGGTAGCGCACGGGATACGGCAGGTAGCCGCGGAAGGGTTTGCGGGTGAATTCGCCGATGATGGTGTCGAGGATTTTCTTGATTGATTTCATTGGTGTCAGTGATTGAGGTGGCTGTTGGGGCATGGGCGTAGCCCGGCAATGGTTATTGCCATTACACGGCCGTAGAGACGCCTGCCTGCGGTAGGTAGGCAATGCATTGCGTCTCTACGATACGATGCCCCTTACAGCCGGATTGAAAAATCGGTTATCTATTGGTTGTCCTTGCCGCCCAGCCGGTCGAACAGTTTCAGCAAGGTCTCGTTGGTTTTCTGGAGCAGCTCGTTCTTCTCGCGCTCCACCCGCAGCATCTCGGCGTTCAGGCGCTTGATCTCCTCGACCAGCTTCATCACCTCCTCCACCGGGTTGATGTGGTTCGTGTTGAACGGGCCGAAGGCCTGGTGGTTGTTGTACTGGTTGAACACCATGGCCTGCATCACCCGTTCGTCCACCTCCCGGAACAGCTGCAGCGTCACGCCCAGCGGCTCCAGCACCCGTTGCAATCCGTCGCTC
>JBBCJB010000005.1:0-233480 GCA_037190485.1 Parapedobacter sp. | reverse complement strand
CCGCAGGGGTGGCGTTCCGCGCGTTCAGCCGCAAGACCCGGTGGGCCATGAAGAGGCCGTAGAACCGGTAGCCGATGGCCAATATCAGTAAGGCCGCGAAGACCAGGGTGAGCGCGTTCATGCCGTCTAGAAATTCCATGATTCAGTAGTAATCGATTAGTCGTCGTTAATTTGAAACGGCCCAAACTTAGCTAAAGTTGGGTTTCATTCAAAAATTATTTATTCTTTAGGAACCTCGTCACGGTCGCCACGCCCCGCTCATCCTTGGCATACCGGGCGATGGCGCGGTAGCGATCCGCGTCCACGTGCGGACTGTCTAGCTTCAACCTATCCGGTGCGGGCTTTCCCTTTTCGAAAAAGTAAGCCACCGTGGTGCTGCCATAATCATTGTGCGGCAATAGGTTACCGCAGGCCAGGTAGTCGGCGGCCGCGGTATCGGACACGGTGAACGCGTAGATCCGGACGATCCCACCCTTGTTCTGCTCGTTGCGCACGAACGCGATTTCCTCGAATCCGCCGGCTACGTCGGATACGCCCCGTTGCGTCAGGATATCCACGAGCAGCAGTGCCGCACCGGCCGCTGCGGCCAATGCCAGCAGCAACGACCGGCCCTGTCTTCCAAAAATCCGTTTCCCTGCCATGGGTGATTCCTTTTCGCCTCGGACAAAGCTACCCAAAGCGTCCGGGTATTTTACCCGCGGATTGCCATGAACCTGTCAATATTTCCCCTCCCCTCCAGACGTAACGAGGATCACCACGTGGATTGATACTCGTCATATACGCCTTTTTTATGCCGATCTTTGGCCGAAACCCCGTAACTTCACCCTTGTACACGGCAGCAAGCCCATTCGTAAACAATAACTATTGAGCTATGAAAGCGTTAGTCTATCACGGCGATCATGACATCGCCCTCGAAGAAAAGCCCATCCCGACCATCCTGAAATCTACGGATGCCATCGTCAAGGTACTGAAAACGACCATCTGCGGAACGGATCTCGGCATTTACAAAGGCAAGAACCCGGAAATAACCCCCGGACGCATCCTCGGCCACGAAGGCATCGGCATCATCGAGGAAGTCGGCGACAGCGTAACCCAATACCGGAAAGGCGACAAGGTATTGATATCGTGCGTCACCTCCTGCGGGTCGTGCGAATATTGCAAGAAGCAGCTCTATTCGCACTGCAAAGACGGTGGATGGATCCTCGGTTACATGATCGATGGCATACAGGCCGAATACGCCCGCATTCCCTATGCGGACAACAGCCTCTTCAAGCTCCCGCCCACCATCGACGATGAGGTAGGGGTATTGTTGAGCGACATCCTGCCGACCGGCCACGAGATCGGCGTGCAGTATGGCAACGTCAAACCCGGCGATACCATTGCCATCGTGGGTGCCGGCCCCGTGGGCATGTCGGTTTTGCTTACCGCACAATTTTACTCGCCGTCTACCATCATCATGGTAGACATGGATGAAAACCGGCTGGCGTTGGCCAAGCAATTGGGTGCCACCCACACCGTCAATTCGGCGGATGGAAGGGCCGTGGAGGAAATCCTGGCCATCGCGGGTGGAGACGGTGTCGATGTGGCCATCGAAGCCGTGGGCATCCCACCCACCTGGGACATCTGCCAGCAGGTCGTCCGTCCGGGTGGCCACATCGCCAACGTGGGCGTGCACGGCGTGAAGGTTGACTTCGAGATCCAGAAATTGTGGATCAAGAACCTCACCATCACCACCGGCTTGGTGAACACCAACACCACGCCCCTGCTGATCAAGGCCGTAGCGTCAAACAAGTTCGATCTGAAGAAAATGATCACGCACCGGTTCAAGCTCGGCGAGATCGAAGAAGCCTATCGGGTGTTCCTCAACGGCGCCCAGGAAAAGGCCATGAAGATCATCATCGAGAACTGATGGTCGGCTAAACCCCGTGTCATCGCGCCGCGTGGATTTCAAGGGCCAGCGTAAACTCGTCGGCCACGATCTTGCGACCCAGGTCCTGGAAGAAGCGTACCGATCCGTACCTGGCTTCGTGCACGGTGCGGTCCACGCGGATCTGGGGTGCCACGGCTTTGAGCTTGCCATCCGCGACTTCGATGGTGGCCAGGAAAACAACCTCTTGGGTGATGCCGCGGATGGTCAGCTCGCCCAATACGGCTGCCGTATTCGCATTGCCGTACTCCACCCGCTTGATTACGAACGTGGCTTCCGGGTGGTTGCCCGCATCGAAGAAGTCGGCGGTCTTCAGGTGATTGGCCAATTTCGTGGCGGTTTCGCCACTTAGGTCCGTCACCTGGATGCTGTTCATGTCGATGATGAAGCGTCCGCCTTTGAGTTTACCGTCGTCTACGATGCATTGGCCTTCGCGCAGCGCGATGGTGCCGGTGTGCTTGCCACCGAAAAACTTATGACCTTCCCATGACAGGTTGGAACGCTGCACGTCGACGGTGTAATCGGCCAAGGTGGTGGGTTTGAACGAAACAAACAGGCAAACAAGCAAAAAAGCGGTGCCTGAGGCGATGGTATGGCTATTCATGGGGTAAACATAGGGAAATTTCGGCTGGATTGCCGGGGGCGGGTTCGAGTTTGTCGAGGAGTTCGAAAAATCACAGCTTCACGCGATGATGAGGGCCACAAAATTCGCTATGTTTGCACGTATGGATGAGCGATTAAATCAGATAGATACCCGTTTGGTCAACAGCATAAAGGACATCTTGCTTAATGCCCGTAAAAACGTAGTCCAAAGAGTAAACAAGGAGCTTATATTTACTTATTGGCTGATCGGTAAAGAAATCGTGGAAACGGAACGCGAGAACAACATTGACAACCAAACATCGCGACAGATCATACTGAGCTTATCAAAGCTGCTAACCATTGAGATCGGCAAAGGCTTTTCCCGGGCTAACCTGTTTAACATGAGGCGGTTTTTCCTTGAATACCCCGATGTCCAGACAGTGTCTGGACACTTGTCCTGGTCACATATCTGCGAACTCCTTGTCATCGAGGACAAAGACAAACGCAGCTTTTACGAAAAGGAATGCAGCAATGCGTTATGGTCATTCCGAGAATTGAGACGGCAAATTGACAGCTCGCTCTATGAACGCTTACTATTATCAAAAGGCCAAGCAAATAAGGAGAAGGTATTGACGCTAGCACAGAAAGGACAGGAAATCAGCAAAGCAGAAGACCTATTGAAGAACCCTTATGTTTTCGAATTCCTTGGAATACCTGAAAACAAGCCGATCCTTGAACGCGACCTGGAGAAAAAATTGATCCGTCATATCGAGGATTTTTTATTGGAGCTTGGACGGGGCTATATGTATGTCGGTTCGCAACAAAGGATTACGATAAACAATACACACTATTATGTAGACATGGTTTTCTACAACAAAATCATCCGTTCGTATATCTTGATCGAATTGAAAACCACCAAGCTGAATATCGCAGATGGAGGCCAGCTAAACACCTACCTGAACTACTACAAAACAGAGGTGAATGATGAAAGCGACAACCCTCCGATTGGGATTATACTTTGCGCAGAAAAAGACGAGATCACTGCTGAGTACATCTTAGGCGGGTTTGAGAATAACGTATTTGCATCACGTTACGTAACAATTTTACCAGACAAACAGAAACTTATCGAAGAAGTTGAAAGCGTGATGAACAAATAGCCCTACCCCCCATCCGCCGCCATGTCCTTGGTTCCGGAAGGCGTGTCGATGTATTTGATAACGTTGGGGTCTTTCATGACGAAGCGTACGGCCGTGGTGCCGGGGGCGGGTTCGAGTTTGTCAAGGAGTTTGAGGAAGCGGCCGCCGCTGAGGGTTGAGGTGATGCGAGCCAATTCCTTTTGTTCGTCGGGGGATAATGGCTTAGTCTTTGGATATGCGTTGATTTTGTAAAACACCTCTCGAACCGTCCTGGATCGACTGAAGTATCCCGACTCATATAATCCGTACAGTTGCTTGGAACGTCCAGTTTGATAGATTCTTTCGCCTGCACTACGCTTGGTGTCATTTGCCGCAGTCAGTTGCTGTCGTAAGCGCTCCACTTTCGCTATGTATCTGCGCAGGTCGGCAGGCAGCTTTTCCTTTGGGGGGAAAACGAAATCGGGGTTTGCCAACTGGTAATGCCGCAGGCCGAATGCACGGGCGAACATCTCCATTTTGTCGATGCCGATGCTGTGGTTACCGGATTCATAAGATCTGATCGTATTCTGTGACAACCCAAAAAATTCACCGAATTGCTGCTGGCTTAACCCGAAATGCTCGCGTAGCCGCTTCAAGCGTCCACTGAACTCGCGTTTAGCCAATTCCTCAAACGATTCAGATTTATTTTTATAATCCAATACTTTGTTTTTCAAAATTTATACATACCTTTGTCTATCGGTTCGTCAACGAGCGCATTAACACGACGTACGATGCTCGCGAACCGGCTAACATGACCAAGCAACGCGAGGTTGCTATGACATCAAGACACGCGGAAAACGCGTGGCTATAGAACAGGTCTCTCGTCTGGAAGCCGCCAGTTTCTGAACACGAGAAGGCCGAAGATTCGCCCTTTCACTTGGGTTTTTGTACCTTTGCGGGTACGATCAAGTGGGGCGGCTTCGTGTCTTGCTTTTGTGTTCACCCCCGACTTGTCGGGGACGGTTCCTGGCGGCACCACGGACGAAAGCGGCGAGGCTCGCCCCATTTGGTCATTTTTAGACCAAGCCTTCTCCTTGCCCGTCTCCGCGGGAGACCTGTTTCCAAATCGAACGATTAATTATGGAAACAATGCATACCAGCCCCTTACAAGACCCCATCATCCGGGTGATCAAATCGCCGGAATGATGTGGTGATTTCATATCGTTTCACGCATGGTAAGGGCGAATAATTATTGTCTTCGACGAGCCCTTCGGGGTTCGCCCCTACGAATCCATTGTCTAACCAAAATTCCAAAAAATGACGTATCACTACGGCATGGGGCTTTATTTGCCCAAAATTTTGCGAAAAATACATAAAATCCGCGGGTTATCACCGTTGTTTTTCACCTTATTCCTTTGCGTAGGAACCCAAGCGCGGGGCGCGGCCGGGTTTCCGGCCGTTCCCTACGCTATGGGATTCGCATCGGACTCCATCCGGCCGCTCCAAGTGGGGGATGCCGTGCCTGAATGGCTATGGACGATGCCGCACACCGTGGCGAACCATCCCGACGGCCTGGAAACGGTCACGCTCGGCGATTACCGCGACCGGCTGGTCATCCTGGATTTCTGGGCCACGTGGTGCGGGCCTTGCGTGGCGGGACTGAACAAATTGGACGCGATGGGCAGGCTCGCCGAGCCGGATCCGGAACGGTATACCGTCGTGCCGGTGACCAGCCAGCACCCCGAGCAGTTGAACGGGCCGCTCAGGAATTACGGATGGAGCCTGTTCACCATCCATTCCGATTCACTGCTGGCCATCCTGTTCCCGCATGCCATCATCCCCCATCAGGTCTGGATCAAGGCCAGCCGGGTATTCGCCATCCCACCGCCGCACTTCGCGTCCGCAAAAACCATCGGTGAAGCCATCAACGGAGAACTAGTCAACCTTCCTGACGCCCGCATCCCATTCCCGACCCCCACCATACCTAAAGGGACGGCCGAATTCACGGCATTTTCGCCAGGCGATGCGAACTACCTGCCCAAGCGCCCCCAACTCGCACCGCAGGAGGAAGGGACGTTATTCCTGATGGGAAACGTACAGCTCGTCCGTGACCTATTCGGTTTCGCGTATGAACCGGTTACCTCCCCCCATTTCCACCGCATGGCCCCGCCCAATTCACCGGCTTCAAACGTTGACCTGGACGTGTCCGACAGCCTGCGCGACTTCCTGACCACGCCCTACCCGACCGAAGAAGACGTGGCCGCCTCATTTGCATTGGAACGCGCGTTCAGCGATTGGGTCGCGCGATACACCTACACGTACCAACACTACAGCCCCGATTCGGTCGCAAGCGAAGCAGCCGCATTCGAACGCCTGCGCACCGAGCTGAACGTGTATTTCAGCGAGCAAATCGGCATCACGGGCCGGGTGGAGCACCGCCCCAGGAAATTAGCGAGGCTCCGGTTGACGGCACCCGCCGACACCGTGGCTGCCCGGCTCGCCGCCGGGGCATCCGCGCACCGACTGGCTTACGGGAAGCTCCATAAGGCCATCCGCACCGCCCTGCCGGACGGGGTTCCCCTGGTGGACAGTACGGCTTTGGCCACCATCCGGCCGGCGTGGCCTTCGGCGCTTTTACCGGAAACACCCCTGACCATAGCCGAGATCAACCGGCGATTGGCTCCGATCGGCATCGTCATCGATGTCCGCGAAGAGCGGGTCCCCATCCTGGTCATCGCCGAAACCACGCATAACCATCATCCAAAACGATAGAAAAATGAACACAAGACTACTTTTCTTGCTCCTGCTCGTGGCGGGCGCCCAGCATCGTGCCTACTGCCAGCGTGAACTCCGTGGCCAGGTATTGGACGCGCATACCGACCTTCCGCTTGCCGGGGCATCCATCACACTGGTCGCCGCCCGCCAGACCGTCACCACCGGAACCGATGGCCGGTTCCGTCTCGCGCCCGCCCCGACCGACACCGTGTTGGTCACGTATGTGGGCTACGCGCCGCAACGCTTGCCCGTGGCGGCATTGCCGGGCGAGGCCACCGTGCGCCTGGTGCCGAAAGACGGGATGCTCACCGAGGTACTGGTCAACACCGGCTACCAGACCTTGCCCAAGGAGCGGGCCACGGGTTCCTTCACCCACATCGACGGCAAGCTGCTCGACGAGGTGGTGGCCCCCACGCTGCTCGAGAAGCTGGAGGGCATCACCAATGGCCTGCAGTTCGACCGCCGCAACATGCTCTCGGAAGCCCCGGCCGACGGCGCCACGGGCCGCATCCGCATCCGCGGCGTTTCCACCATGCAATCGAGCGAGGAGGCCCTGGTCATCCTCGACAATTTCCCCTACGAGGGCGACCTGGATGCCATCAACCCGAACGACGTGGCCTCCATCACCGTGTTGCGCGATGCGGCCGCGGCCAGCATCTGGGGCGCACGGGCCGGAAACGGCGTCATCGTCATCACCACCAAACGCGGCGCGCGGCAAGCCGCCCCGCAGCTCACCATGACGTCGAACCTGACCATTGGCGATCGGCCGGACCTATACGCAGACCGCTCGCGGCTGCCCTCGGCCACCTTGATGGAAATCGAGGCCGACCTCTTCGCGAACCGCCGTTACCAGGAGTTCGACCAGACACCGATCCCCGCCTACGCGGAGTTACTCATCAAAAAACGGGACGGGCTCATCAGCGAAGCCGATTTCGAAGCGGCCAAAGCCCGCTTCGCGCAGAGCGATATCCGTGAGGAAGCACTCCGGCACCTTTACCGGCCGAGCGCCAGCCAGCAATACGCGGCGCAGGTGCTTGGCGGTGGAACCAACCAGACCTATTACCTGTCGGCGGGTTATGACCGGAATGCCCGCATCACCATCGGCGACCGCGACGACCGCCTGACCCTGCTCGCCAGGCATACGTTCCAAGCCGGCCGGAAACTGGAAATCGGCACCGGCATCCGCTATGCCGGCCAGACCATCCACCACGACGGGATCCCGCTCCAGGCGCTCACCCGGCTTTCGACCTACAATGCGCTTACCGAGCCCGATGGCGCGCCCGCGGCTGTGGTCTACGACTATCGGCTGGCCTACCAGCAACGCGCCGAGGGCCTTGGCCTGCTGGATTGGCAATACCGCCCGTTGGAAGAGCGGGACCTGGTCTCGTTTGCCGAACGCCGGGGCGACCTGCAATTGGATGGATCGGCAGTCTACAAACCCATCGCGGGCCTGGACATCACCGCCAGCTACCAATACGTGCAGGGCGCTTATGACCAAAACCGTTTCGCGGACGCCGCCAGCTACCGCGCAAGGAACCTGGTGAACCGCTTCACGCAGGCGGACGGCACGCGGATCGTACCCGAAGGCGCCATCCGCGAAACGCCGCTGGTGTCCGAAAGCCGGGCCCATTCGGGTCGCATCGTGGCCAGCTACGCCCGCAATTGGGCAGCCCGGTGGGAACTGTCGGCGTTGGGCGGGGCCGAGATCCGCCAGCATCGGGAGACCGGGCATCCCGGATTCACCCTCTACGGCTTCAACCCGGATACGTACACCGGTACCAACGTCCTGGACTACGCCACGCCATACAACACGAGGCCCGTGGGTACGGCGCGGATCCCATCCCACTTCAACAGCATCGGTGAACGTACCACGCGTTTCCTGTCCTATTTCGGGAACGCGGCCTTGGCATTCGATCGCCGGTTCACCGTTTCGGCCAGCCTGCGCTGGGACGCCTCCAACCTCTTCGGCGTCAAGACCAATCAAAAGGGCGTACCGCTCTGGTCGGTGGGCGGGGCCTGGCAGGCCACCGATGCGTTCCGTTTCCGGGCCACCTATGGCCGCAGCGGCAACGTGAACCACGGCGTGAGCGTGTATCCGACCATCGGTTACGGCACGGGTTCCTATACGCAGGCCCCGTACGCGTACCTCACCAGCGCGGGCAATCCGAGCCTGCGGTGGGAAACGGTATCCACGGCCAACCTGGGCATGGACTTTTCGCTGCTCGCGGGCCGTATAGCCGGTAGCGTGGAGTACTTCAGCAAATTCGCCAGCGACCTGATCGGCGAAGACCGGCTGGATCCGGCCTCGGGCATCGTATCCATCAGCGTGCCCCAGGTAACCAACCTGGTCAACTACGCCAGCCTGCGCACGGAGGGGGCGGACATCCAGCTGAACACGCGAAACCTTTCCGGCAAACTGGGTTGGCAGACCGGCTGGCTATTCTCCTACACGCGAAATCGCGTCAAGCGGTTCAACACCGCACAGGTGCTCAATGCCGAATCGCTGCTGACCGCGAATGGCATCCCCCAACCCGGCAGGCCGCTCGACGCGCTGTATGCCTTCCCATGGAACGGGCTGGACCCGGAAACCGGCCGCACGCTCATCTATCATGCCGATGGCAGCCGGGCCACCGATTATCGGCAGTGGTTGCGGGACTTCCCCCATACCGCGTTGGTCGAAGCCGGGGTGACCGCGCCGCCCTTCGCGGGGTCCATGCGCAACACGCTTGACTATGCGGGCTTACAGCTCAGCGCGACCGTTACGTTCAAGGCCGGCCATGTGTTCCGGCGCACCTCGATGCTTCCGGGCGGCATCAGCAGCTTCATCCACACCTACCACAGCGACTACCTCATTCGCTGGCAACAGCCGGGCGATGAACGGCGGACCGTGGTGCCTTCAATGTTGCCTTATGGCGCGCCGGCCACGGCCAATCAGGAAGACCGCGTGTTCCGCGCATCGGAGGCGCTGGTGACCAAGGGCGACCACATCCGGCTACAGGACGTCCGGCTGGGCTATACGCTTCCACGGGCCGTATCCAGCCGTATCGGCGCCCGGAGCATACAGGCCTATGGCTACCTGCGCAACCCGGGCTTGCTCTGGCGGGCCAATGACCAGGGCATCGACCCCGATTTCGCTTCGGCCAGCTATCCCGCGCCCTTGACCACTTCCTTCGGACTCCAAATCGAATTCTAATGAAACGAATAGTAAAGAAAACCCTTCGTTTGGCCTGTGCGATCACGGCATCGTTTACGGTCACCTCCTGCGCCGAGGAATTCCTTGCGCTCAAGCAGGACCGCAATGCCGCCGTCCCTTCCACCCTGGCGGACTTCCAGGCCTTCCTGGATAACGTGTCGGTAATGAACCACCCCAGCGTGACGCGGCTGGGCTACCTGGGTGCCGACGAGTGTTATGTCTCGGATGCCTCGTGGGCGAATGCCATCTACGAATACGAACGGCAGGCCTACCTCTGGGCCGACGACGTCTACGTCGGCGGAGCCGTACCGGACTGGGAGTTCGGTTACAAACGCATACTGCATGCCAACATCGTACTCGATGGATTGGCATCGCTGGAGGTCACCCCCGTTGAACGGGATGCCTACCGGCTGGCCAGGGGCAGTGCCCTGTTCTTCCGCGGGCTGACCTTTTTCGAGTTGGCGCAGCTCTTCTGCGCGCCCTATCCGGTATCGGGCGAACCCAGCCCCACGGCGCTGGGTATCCCGCTGCGGCTGGAGGCAGACGTGACCGCCAAGGCGTCGCGGGCCACCCTCCAGGAGACCTACGATCGCATCATCGCCGACCTGCGGGAAGCGGCGGCGGTGCTGTCCACCGAACGGAAAATCGATATCCGGCCATCCAAACCGGCCGCCCATGCACTGCTCGCGCGCGTCTACCTGCAGATGGGGCGCTATGCCGATGCACTCCGCTATGCCGACAGCACGCTGTCCGTATATAGCGATTTGGTGGACTTCAATACGATCGATACACTCCGGATAACCGACAACCTGTTTGACGGCCTGCGGCTGCGCCATCCCGAGGTGATCTACATGGGCAGCGCGCTCTCCCCACATCTGATGGGCCCCTATTCCAACCTCCGCATCGACACCAACTTCCGTAAGGGTTATGCGGAGGATGATTTGCGCCGCACGGTCTATTTCAAGGATTACGTGCAGGGGATGCAACTGTTCCGGGGTTCGTACCGCCCTGAAGGGAACTGGTTCACGGGCCTGGCCGTCAACGAACTGCTGCTCATCAAGGCCGAAAGCCATGCCCGGCTGGGGGAAGCGGTCAAGGCGCTGCAGCCCCTCAACCGGCTATTGGCCAACCGGATGGCCGTATCCGCTTTCGTCCCGTTGGCATCGGCCGACGCGGAAGCCATCATTGCGCGTGTCGTCGCCGAACGGCGCAAGGAGTTGGTGCTGCGCGGCTTGCGCTGGAATGACCTCCGTAGGCTGAACCAGGAACCGCGGTTCGCCACCACGCTCGTGCGCGTCATCGACGGTACGCGATACGAGTTGCCGCCGGGCAGTCCACGGTACACCTGGCCCATCCCGGAGGAGACTGTCCGCCAAAGCGGCGTGCCGCAGAATGAGCGTTGACAAAAGCGCGTTTTCTTCCTAAAAAAGAAAGCCGGCACTTGTCACCAAGTACCGGCTTCCTTGCGCGTTGGGCAGCTCTTTTTTATCTATTGATATTTACCTGAATCCGTATAACTCAACCCGTACGGGGTCCGTACGTCATCGAAATGCTCGCCGAAAATCGTGCTCACATCCGGCAAGGTGGCCGGATTGTACTGCAACAGGATCGAGCATAGGAAACCCGGATTCGTTTTGTAACACCCCGTGCCGGGACCTGCGGTAGGTTCACTGCCATACCCGATGATCTCGAAATTGTTTGCTCCGGCTGCCGTTTGCAATACCGACAACCATACTTCCGCGAAAACAACCCCTTGCTGCGCCAGCCGCACGTTCTTCGTTTCGGCCAACACCGGCTTCTCCGCACCCTTGGCCACCAGTTCGATGGCATCGGTCTTCACTTCCTTTTTGCTGCCTTTGCCGCGTCCGCCCTCGGTTGCCATCAACGGCCCGAAACAGGCCATCGTGAACCCAAAGGTCATCACCAGCACTTTCCAATTCTTCGTTGCTACTACTGAATTTTTCATCTTTTTTTCCCTTTCTTTTCGTTTTCCACGCCGCCCATCGTGCGTGTGTTTCCACACCACCAAGGTCGGGAGGATTCCCGGGCATTTGCATGGTCAACGGACAGCATTTCCGAGCGGAAACCATGTCAACGAACAGCATTTCATCGTTTTGCGCTACCTCCATCTGTTTTCAGCCATCCCTTAAGGTAACGTGCCAGGAAAAACACCACCGATACGCAACCCGCAAACCAAACGTATCGTGCCAGGCGTACCGGCTCCGTCACGGTTGAACGCTCCACCTGTTTGGCGCTGGCCTTCGCGATAGCCGACGAATCCAGGGTTTCCGTCCGGCCGTGCGCAGAAGCCGTTGTCTTTTGTTCCGCTTCCGCCCGTCGATCTTGCCGCACCGCGGCGATCCGTACCGCGCTGGCCCGGCCCACGAAGCCGCTGTCGGCACTGAACCGGAACGGCCCGGTGGGCAGGATGTCGGCTTGGTAGGTTTGCCGGCCGTCCTGCCAGGTGTAGCGCTGTGCCTGCTCGACTTGTAGGTTTTCTTCCCGTAGCGCTTGCCGCACCGCCGTGACGGCGAGGCTATCGCGCTCCAGGCGGTGCAGTTGCTTGCCAGTGGAGCAGGAGCCGAAACACAGTGGCCCCGCTATAAGCAGGGCCACTGGAAACCGAAGAACGCTCATCGCGCGATGATACTTACCGGATCGCTCCAATCGCTGAATCCCGCGCCGTTGCGCGAACGCGCCCGCACGTAATACGTGGCCCCGGGGCGCAAGGGCGCCAGCACGTTGCCGATGGAACGTGTGGTGCTGAGCACGTCGCCGAACACCGGCCTGCCCTGTTCGTCCAGCTCGCTGGTGAACGCGTATTCGTACAGCCACGCGCCGGGCATCGTATCGAAGTCCAGTCGCACCTGCCCGCTCTGGATCCAGTCACGCAGCTTCAGCCGCGTGGGTATGGCCGGGGGCAGGCTCTTGGTCGGTTGCGCCGTGAGCTGGAACCCCGAACTGAGCACAACGGAAACCGACCCTTCGGCCACGGTGTTCACGTAGAACGCCAGCCGCTTCAACACTTCGGCCAAAGCCTCCCGGGCATCGTTCTTCAGCGCCGTGTCGAGCGGGCTGCCCTTGCGGCTGGCCACCTCCAGCAGCGTGCGGAAATCATCCAGTGCCGTCTCCAGATCCGTCAATGGCGGCACCGGCGTGGCGAATCGTGTGTTGTCCCTCATGGCGGCCAGCACCGTGCCCGCCAAGTTCAGCAGCTCGCTGTCGCGCAGCTGGCTGAATCCTAATTTTGCTGTTCTCATTTTTTTCGCTGTTTGCTTATTCGTTGTTTGCCTTTTGCTGTTTGTTATGCTGATTTGATAGCCGCCTGCCTGCGGTAGGCTGGCAATGCATTGCGGCGCTACCAATCCATCCACCTCGAAACGGCCTGGATCGTCCTCACCGGCCTGCGTTTGCGGATTACGGCGTTGTCCACGTTGCCCTCCACCGTGGTGCACAATGTCCCGTCCCAGGCGTCGACGAATCCGCAATGCCCGATGCGTTTCTTGGCCGGTACGTAGATGCCGAATACGTCGCCTGGGCGCGGAACCGGATTGGAACTGGCGCGAGTGTTTCGCGAAGCATCACTCGTGCCTTCCAATCCCGACGTCCATACCACCCGTTTTTCCGGGAATAACGCCGCCGCCCACGCATTCCGGGGCTGGTCATGGCCGGCCTGCCCATGGCACCACGACACGAATGCCGCGCACCATTCATGCCCCTCGGCCAATCCGCAATAGCGCAGGTATTCAGCCACCCGCGGCCCGTCATTGCGGCCCGTGGCCTCGCGCACGCCGATTTCCCCGCCAAAAACCTCCTGTAGCGTTGGGTGCTTTGGCGTGAAGGCCTTGCCCGATACCGCAGCTGCGAGCAGCAGGCCAATGAGCAGGAACGTTCGCTTAGCACCTAACAAGCGAATCGTCGAAGCGAAGCGGCTTCGAGTCGCGCCAGGATTGGCCTGCAATCGGCAGCCCGGTAGGCTGCACAGCCAAAAGGCCGAAGCACGCACGCCAATCACACCAACGCGATCATCACCGCCACCACCGCCCAGAAATAGGACAAATGCAGGCAGCCATACACCAAAACCTGTTGCCATGGTTCCAATTCGTTAAGCCGTTCAACCATCGGTTTGTAAACACCATGCGACGCCATCCAGCGTGCCGCAAGCACCACCAGCAGGGCCAGGACCAATAGGCTCAATACCCCCGCGTCGAGCACCGCCGCGGTGGCGTCCCACCACCGGAGCAGCGGCCCCGCCTGCAGGAATGCCAGCAGCAGTACAGGCAGCCATATCCACCGGCCGATGGCCGGCCACAGCCACGTGCGTTCCCGTCCGGACGCCTGCCGGTGCAGTCCGTCCACGTAATCGTCTTCTTCCACTTTGCGCAGCCGGAATCCCTCCGGCCTCACGCGTCGTTGTGCGAGTTGAATCATGGAAACAAATATCCGAAAAACAACAAACAATTGAAAATCAACAGACTAAACAACACAATCAGTAACAAAAAGTCGTACAAAGGCGTACGCGAAGGGATGATTTCCTTGGCAGAAACGGCGGTATCCACGAACAGGAATGCCGTATCCTTGACCAAGGATGCCATAACCTTGATCAACGATTCGTTACCCCCGATCCAGGATGCGCAGACCGCATATCAAGTTAAACCGCCCTTGACCAAGGCAGGAACGGTCTTGCCCAAGGGCGGTTTACCCTTGGCTTAAGATAAGTCATTCTTGCATAAGTACGTAACGGGCTCGGAGAAGATTGGACTGTCCGTGACCGACTCCGGCATGCCCTTGGCCTGACTCGGCGTTGTCTTGACCAAGCAAGCCCCGGAATCGACCGGGATCGCGCGGGAACTGGTCATGGTTTACATACGAGCGATCAAGGATCGGTTGACTTTGATCAAGGCGGTCTTAGATTAGATCCGGAAAAACGGCCGTCTAGCATAAAGGCTGGCTAGACGGCCGTAACCTCAAGCCGCTTCGGCCATATGGCTATACGCCATCCCCCCTTCCTTGCGAGACAGCAAGGCACGCACCTCCGCCCGGGCGAAGTACTCCCGGTTGCCCACGCGCAAAAGCGGCTTGAGCAGCTTGCCGCGCACGTGGTTGTAGTACGTGGCACGGCTGATGCCCAGCTGCGCCATCACCCAGTGGCAATCGCCGTACTCGGGTTCCTGCCGCGTAACCTCTCGCTGCGGCGGCTGGAATTCCTTGATGGTCCTGTTCATCTCGCGCACCTCTTCCAACAGGCGCTTCAATAACCAGAGCTGGCGCTCGAATTGATCTTCGTTGGTCATAAGATAGAAAGTTAGTAGTCAGTAGATAGTTTCAATCGATACCGCGGCTCCTATTCAACCGCAGTACTGCGCGTTTGTTGTGGCTCACCGCGTCGGCACTGATGCCGAGGTAGCTCGCGATCACCCAATTGGGCAGTACGGCGAAGGCATCCGGCCACCGCCGCAGCAGGTGCAGCATGCGACCCTTCACATCGCGCCCTTGCAGGTATTCCCATTCGGCTTCCCGTGCCGCCTGGTAGGCTTCCCGGAGGTTGTGCACCGCCAGGTTGAACCCGGGGAGTTCCTGCATCAGCGTGGTCCACTCCGCGTAGTGGAGGCACACTACGGTGGCCGCTTCGGCGGTGACCACCACGTCCGGGCCCGGCCCGCGCTCGAACAGGCCGGTGGGCAGCACCACGCTGCCTTCGCGGTAGATCCCGCGGACGGCGCAACGGCCGGCTTCGTCGGCAGGGGCATGGCCGAGCAGCGTGCCGCGCTGCACGAAGTAGCTGTAGTTGACGGTGTCGCCCGGTTGCAGCAACGCGCACCAGCGCGGCGGTTCGAGGGTAACCATCCCCTGGCGGGCCAGCGGCGTGGCTTCCGGGCCGAAATGGCGATCCAGCGAGAGGCAGCGTTGCGCGAACGCCACCTCTTCGGGCGAGGCGGGCCTATGCGGCCACACCCCGCCCCGGAGGTAGTTCCGTTTCATGATTTCCGGGAATTTCAGTAACCGATCGTGAAACGGAGGTACGGGCCGCTTTCCCCGCCACGGAGCGTCGCCCCGGTCTGGGTCCTGGAATCGGCCTGGATGTACTTGGTGCCCCGGAGGCCCGAATGCTCGGGCTTGACGAGCACGATGGGGATCTGGTGCTCGATCGCATAGGCGATCTGCGTGGCCCACAGGTCGGAAAGCCCCGGGTCCAGGGTTTCCACGTCGGCCAGCTGTTCCGCGCTCAGCAGGAAACGGGTGGGCAAGAAATTGGGCAGCCCGGTGCGCACCAGCGCGGCCTCCTGCTGGCGGATGACGGCCGTGGCCGCGGCGAGCGCCGCTTGCCAGAAAGCTGTCCCTGTCGTCGTGAATTCGAATTGTTCTTCCATTTGCGTATGGTTTTTGAAGTTAATGACGCGTACCGACCCCGTGCCGGACACGCGTTGCAAACGTAACGCAACCCGCAAGGAAAAACGAGTGTTTGGCCACCAGCGGGTTACCGAACGGGACGGTACCGTTCGTTCCGAACGCGCGGGACAGGGCTAACCGGGGCTTCCCTGCCACCATTCCGCGAATTCGACCGCCCGACGCCTGGCCACCTGGAGCTCACGGCCTCCGTACGGATCCTTCAGGATGATGTACCAGAAGCGGCCTTTCTTGTAGGCATCCTTGATGGCGGCGCGGTTGATCATCTTGCCCTTGTTGTACAGGAAGAACTCCGTACCGCCGATCAGCTCATCCAGCTGCTCGATCGCGAGGTTCAAGAAGTCCTCCGTGCCGTCCAGCCCGTGCGCCCACACGGCGTTCTTCAGGCCTTTGGTCTCGTAATAGGCCACCCGCCCCGCCTGCTGCTCGGTGAACGCTTCCCGGTCGATCAGGCTGAGCAGGTCGTTGCCGGGTCGGTCCGTTTCGGCCTCCGCTGTTCCCAGGGTTTGTCCGGGCGGCAGCAGCCGGATCGCGGGGCCCGCGCCGAGGAAATCCACCCCCGGCCGGGCCATCCGGGCAACGTATTCCAGCCACGCACGCATCGCCCGGCGGTAACCGGCCGTCCGCTGCAAGAAGTAGCGAAAGTAGATCGCGTTCATGCCGACGACCATCGCCACGGCGAAAAAGAAATCGAGCCGGTAGTAGCCCGCGACGCTGGCGGGCTGGCCGCGCACGATGAAATAGATGGCGAAGAACCCCATCAGCGCGAGCGATGGGAGGCAGATGCCATGGTAGAGCTGCAGGAGGAGCCGTACTGGCCAATCCCCGTACCAGGAATGGGAGGCATCCAGCAGCGTGAAGCTCCGCGACACCTGGGTGAGCACCATGTAGGCCGCCACCGCACTGGGGATGAACGCCTTGTAGAACTCCGGATCCCAAAAGGCCTCGCCGAACAGTTTCGGCCCGGCGTACAGCACCATGAACGCGCCGACGAACACGGCCACGAAGAACAGGATCCAGCGGCTGGGGTAGTCGATCTGGATGGATGGGAGCGTGAGGTGGGGTAGACGTTTTTGCATAGTTGACTTTTAGATTACCTCCCCAACCAGCCGCCATCAACGGTCAGTATCGTTCCATGGACATAAGCCGACGCCGCGGAAGCCAGGAACACCACGGCTCCATTGAAGTCTTCCGGCGTTCCCCATCGCCCAGCCGGGATGCGGGAAAGGATGGCTTCGCTTCGTACCGGATCGTTACGCAATGCTTCCGTATTGTCCGTGTCGATGTAACCGGGCGCGATGGCATTGACGTTGACGCCATGCGGTGCCCATTCGTTGGCCAGGGCTTTGGTCAACTGCCCGATGGCACCTTTGCTGGCGGCATAGCCGGGCACGTTGATTCCCCCTTGAAACGTCAACAGCGAAGCGGTGAAAATGACTTTGCCGCTTTTGCGCGCGACCATCTCCTTCCCGAATTCGCGCGACAGGATGAATTGGGCATTCAGGTTCACCTCGATGACCTCGTCCCAATATTCGTCGGGATGCTCGGCGGCCGGCTTGCGCAGGATCGTGCCGGCGTTGTTGACTAAGATGTCGACTTGTCGGTCGGAGGATTTCACTTGCCGGATGAAATCGTAAACCGCCGTTCGATTAGCGAAATCACACGGATAGGCTGTGAAAGAACGTCCTGTGGCGGCAATTGCTTGCGCAACCGCGCTGCCTGCCGGTTCCAATGACGCTGAAACGCCGATGATGTCGGCCCCGGCTTTAGCCAAAGCAATGGCCATGGCCTTGCCGATGCCGCGTTTGCAGCCGGTGACCAAGGCGGTTTTGCCCGTGAGGTTGAATAGGTTATAATTTGTCTTCATGATATGTCTATTTGCTAATCGCTGTCAATTCCTTTGCATACCTGCTGCCCAACTCGCGCACCGACCGCGTATCGAAATGTAGCCCATCGCCGATATCGGCCAATCCTTCGGTGCTGACGAGGGCTACCTTGGGGAGCATGCCAGGTATGCCTCGCACAATTTCGTTGATAACTTGGACATCTTTGAAATGCCCTTGCTCACCCAAAACAAATGGAAACTCACCACCGAGGTCCTGCCGGAAATTGTGGATAACCGCCAATTGCTTGTCCAAATAACCTACGGCTTTTTCCGGGGTATTGTCTGATCCGCCTTGATGCCATAAAATCCCTTTCAAGACACCGCTTTTCATAGCGGCTTTTGCCCGCCTAATCGCATCATCGTATGGGTAAGCTTTCGTCACCGGATCGCGCTGGCCTGCAAACCACAGGTTGATGGACGTGCCACCCACAGCACAAGGGATCAGTCCGATTCGGAGGGACGGTTCTGTGCTTTCTGACAATATGGTTTTGGCAAAGCTGATGCCCGGACCTACCCCCACAGCTGGCTTATCAAAGTGAATAGGGTCTATCGCATATGCCCACCGCCCATTGCTGTCCAACGCGAAAATGGCAGAATCCACCATCTTGCTGGCTGCATCCAGCTTGCCTCTGCCAGCCATGTTAGACTGGCCAACCAACAAATAGAGGTGGAAATTGGTGTCGATCACAGGAGCCTCCGACGAAGCGATGTGCCTGCTTACTCCACAACTGGTTAAAAAAAACAGGGCCAACATAGCCGCTGATAAGATTGCCTTCATCCGTTACTTCGGTTTAATCGATAATTGCCATTGGCGGCCTCCAATTGCCAACGATAGTTTGTCTGTTGATCGGTTAGCGAAAACAAGGCGTCTTTGTTTTGATCGATATTGAGCGACCACCATTCGCGCGGGCCGGACACCTCATAGCTCCCTCCTGCTGTTGACAATGTCCAATTGTCCAACACCGCGGGTTCATCCATGACCAATACGTGGACAGCCAAGCGCTCCGTTTTTGCGTCTCGCTCCACGGCCCGATAAATCAGTCCACTACCCGGCTTCCCTTCACCCAACCGGGCAGGTTCAGGGTGATAAGCATCGTGGGCATAACCATAAACCGGCCCAAACGGGCGGGCGGCTCCGCCTTGCAGCAGTTTCAATCCGGCCAACGGCCGGCATATGGCTATTTCCTGTCCGTTAATGGCCACGTCGGCCAGTCCGTCCCGGTTGTTGACGACCCAATTCCAACACGTTCGAACCGGAGCCGACGAATATATGCGATCAATGACAAAGAGCACGTGACTACCTGCGCTAATCCAAAAACGCGAAAATTCGGTAATCGGTTCCCCATAAAGTGCAGCAGCGTCCGAACCGACAACGGTAACCTCACCGATACGCTCCATGATCAACCGCCGGTTGCCACGCTTCACAGGCTCGCCTATTTGGTCGTCCTTAATCAATCGCTTGTTAAGGATGCTCTGTTGCTCCAGTAATTTGATCTTGGTCAGGTCTTCCTGCAAACCCAATCCGGCCGATTCGACCAGAAATGTACAAGTACTGTGCGTTTGGCTACTGCTTTCCAATCCGTGGATCAGGTTGCGGTAACAGCTATGCCCGGGATCGACCAATAACCGCTCCCGGTTATGCACCACCATAAAGCTATTGACGTCGCCATGCAAGTGTCCGGGACCGTACAGCGGATGGGCGCCGCCCTGGATGGCGATCACGGTTTTCCCATCCCAAGCGTCGCGGACGAATGTGTTGCCGTTCTCGAACGCGACCCCGAGTGGCAACTCCGCTTCGGCAGGAGCTAAGGGCGTGGCGGCATCCGTAAGCAACGGTAACGTAAGGAATCCCCAATCATTGACGAAACCGAAGCTAGCCAGGTGGTGCGGCCCCTGTTCCGGAACGCTGGCGTAGTAGCCCTGGAATAAATGGCTGGCCAGACCGGCCACCTTGCTATCCCGATCAGCGAAACGGGCGGCAACATGCAGCAACAAATCGCCTGATGGCCGGAAGATGGCGGCACTGTCGTTGAAATTGACCGCCCTGGCCCTTGGCTCGGCACCCCAGCCTGATAACGGCTTACTGTAGAGCATGCTGGAAACGACCCAGGGTATCCCCGTTGCATAGGCCGCTATACCTATTGTTGCAGCTTGAGCAGGATGAGACCGAACCAACGACTCGAATACCAACATGAGCGCGTGGGCCAAGTAGTTGCCATATTGCAACGATTCACCGTAGGATCCGTCGGGTTGGAAAGCCCCCAAGCATTGCCCCATGCATGGCACATACCGATCCAGCCGCTCTTGATCATTTATTACCGCTGCAGGAACTAAAACACCCGCGAGCATGATTCCCCGCCAATTGGCCAGGTGCCTA
The DNA here is from genome assembly GCA_037190485.1 of Parapedobacter sp. GTDB lineage: Bacteria > Bacteroidota > Bacteroidia > Sphingobacteriales > Sphingobacteriaceae > Parapedobacter. Next base: position 213,218 of record JBBCJB010000005.1, on the reverse strand, counting down.
TTGTTGGCCAACCATCGCTCACAGGGGATAACGCCCTTTTCAAGCAACGACTGCTTGATTTCCTTTACTTCTTCGGCCGTAAAAACACTTTCCGCCAGATCCAACACGGCGGACACACCCCAACATACGTGGGCTGTTTCCAAATGACCGACATAGGGCTGGCTGTGATCCCTGAACCAAGGCCCTACCCACTCCTTGGGCGGATAACGGGTTATGGATAATACGGTGCTGCGCAACCATTGCCCGGTCGCTTCATGCGACTCCAGCGCATGAAACATGGCGGCGTCAGACAAATATTCATACGCATAGTACCACCAGCCCGTGCCATCTGCGGGCTGAGGCAATCCGGGATGATGGATACGCTCCAATACGCGTTTGCGGAGCGCGTGGCGAAACACGGCGACCTCGCCGTCACCGGCCAGCACACGGTGCCGTTCTTCGCCGCTAAGAAAACAGGAAGCGCGCATGAAGTCTTTTTTAACTGATCCGTTCATTGCAATGCAAAAGGTATTTCATCCCCGATGGATTGTTATCGATCTGCTCAAATGCCTGCTGGGCCTGCGCAAGCGGCAAGACCTGGGTAATTAATCGATCGAGTGGCAAGGTCGCCGACGCAAGCAAGGCAATCGCCTCATCAAAATCTTCGGGCTCATAAACCCGCGCACCCACGAGTTGCAGTTCCTTCCAGAAGAAATCGAACAACCGGACAGGTTTGGACTGGCTGTGGATGGCTACAATCACCGCCCGACCACGTACTTTCAGCAATTGCGTCATGGTGTCCACCGCCGCGGCCACCCCAGACACTTCGAACACGACATCGGCCATGGCATCGCCCGTGAATCGGGCGACCCGGCCTACGACATCTTCTTCCAACGGATTAACAGTTTCCAATCCCAAAGATTGGATGAGCGCCAACCGATGGGCGTTGACCTCGGAAACCATGACTTCGGCACCTGCATGCCTAGCCACTAGTGCCACGAGCACTCCGATAGGGCCGCCGCCAAGCACCACCGCTTTCTCGCCGACCTTCAGCTGGCTCAGCCGCACGTCATGGCACGCTACCGCAAGCGGTTCGATGAGTGCGGCGTGCTGAAGTGAAACGCCTGTAGGTAATTTATGAAGCGTATAGGCAGGTACCGTCCATGAAGCCTGCATACCGCCAGGTGTATCGATCCCGATGAATTTCAGGTTTTTGCCAATGTGGGTATAGCCGTTATCGAACGGTACCGGTTCGCCGGGTTGGAGCGGCCGCACCGTAACGGGCTCTCCAATGCGGAAACCGACCACATCCGGCGCCAGTTCGCTGATTACACCAGACACCTCATGTCCGATGACCTGTGGCGCGTTCACGCGTTGATCCATCGCGCCATGGTAGATGTGCACGTCGGTACCGCAGATGCCGCAATAGGCCACATCCAGTCGCACCATCCCTGTCGATAATGGCGGTAACGCCGCGATTGGCTTTACAGCAAATCGTTTATTCCCTTGATAGTACACCGCTTCCATCATCGATCGAATTTCCGTTCCAAAATCTGTAGCATGTTTCCGTCAGGATCGACCAGGTTACGTACCTGTCCGCCGCCGATGGCGGCTATCGTATCGCCGCTCCACTGCACGCCCTTTGCGTCGAGGAAAGCAATGGCTTTTTCGATATCCACTACCCGAATAGCCAAATGCGACCACCCCGGTGTCCACGTGGTACGTACCGGTCTTAGCGTATCGTCCTTGGGCATGATTTCCAACAACGTATTGTCTGGCGCGCGAAGCATCCATACGGGTTTGTCGTGGCGGAAATATTTTTCGTAGCCCAGCACATCGCAATACCAATCGGCGAGTTTGTCCACGTCTTCCGCCGCTACCGCTAGGTGGTCGACACCTAAGAATATTTTCTCATTCATTAGAAATATCCTCCCCGCTTTACAACTTCCGTAGGCTTCAACCCACTTTCAACCATCGCTTTGATATCAAGCTCCTTAGTCAGGATTTTCTCTGCTGCCAGCAAGACGTCATAGGCAATGTCCTGCGGGATGGAAATCACCCCATCGATATCGCCGAATATCCAATCGCCGGGTCTGACAACGATTTCTCCGATCAGTACGGGCCGCTGGTAGTAATACATCCGGAATCGGCCCATCATCCCTGTATTGGCCTTGTACTGGTAAAATACTGGAAATTGCTGCTCTAGGATGGATTTCGTATCGCGTATCCCGTTGATCAACGCCCCCCGGCATCCCGCTCTTTTCGCCGCCATGGTCATCACCTCGCCCCATTGGGAAGTGACCGTATCGCCCGTGCAGTCCCAGATGACCACCGAATCCTCGTGCAAGGCCTCCAGCATCTCTGCCCGCATCTCGAATTCGCCCTCGGTGGTGATATCCGGCCCCCCTTTGATGGTGAATGCCTGGCCTACCATCTTCATTTCTTCCCGCAACGGGCGGTAACTGGCAGGCAAACTGGTGGCATGCAATTTATAATTGAAACGCAGTACGTCGTTTATGGCACCGGAAAACAATGCCAAATAACGCTCGCGCATCTCGCTGATCGGAACGGGATACTTCAAACCGTTTGCCGACACCTGTTCCTTTTCTATCGTTCCCATTCCGTTATCCCGCTAAAAATTTCATGTTATCAAAATTGATTTCCCGGATGACCACATACTCCGGTTGCGACAGGACGAAGGCGATGACGTTGGCCACGTCATCCACCTGGAGGAATTTTTCCCTTGGCACCTGCCGATCTCCCCAGTAGCCGCTATCCACCGGCCCCGGATTGACATCCGTCACCTTTATCCCCTTCTTCAGCACCTGATCGGCAAAGCCGCTGCTCAGTCCGCGCGCGCCGAATTTGCTCGCACAATAGAGCGGTGCGTTCGGGTTGGTGCGCTGTCCGGCCATGGAAATCAGGTTCACGATATGACCTGCCCCTTTTGGCTTCATCACCCGCAACGCCTCGCGACTGCACAGGAATACCCCCTTCATATTGGTATCTACCAGCTGCTCGAATACCTCCAGATCGGTCTCTGCGAGATCAGGCGTCGGCAGTCCGATGCCCGCATTGTTGATCAGGACATCCACTGTACCGAACGCTTCCACGCATTGCCGGAACGCTTCCTTGACGTCGGCTTCCTTGCCGACATCCCCGGCAAACACCCGTAGGTTTGCGTCACTCGCGGTCAACTCCCGCCTGCTCATCGAGAACACCTTTGCCCCTTGTGCAAGCAGCAACCGCTGCACCGCCTCGCCGATCCCTGACGATGCCCCCGTCAGGAATACCACTTTATCTTTCAACTGACTCATATCCATCATTTAATTTCGTTTCAATACCATGCTTCACTTTCTTTCCACGGTTATAATACCACAATACGCCGGCGAGCACCAAACAACCGACGCCCGCGCCAAAAGAAAACCGGCCGCTTGTCTCCTGGATGGACGGAATGCTCATCACCAGGAAAAGTATGCCCGTCAGGGCCAACGCGAAGGCGTAGAGCCTGTTCATCGAACGTTGGAACCCCCAATCCTCACGCGGTTTCTCCGCTTCGGTGAGCGGGGTGGCCAACTTGCCGAAAAAGGCATCGATGCGTCGCTGGTAACCGGCAGGTACCTTTCCCAAATAACCTGACAATAAGAATACGGCCGTACAGGCCACGATTTCAATCAAGGTGGCCAGTTCCCAGGATAACGAAGGGATGGCATTCAACACCAAGCCCAATGCGACCCCGACGGCCAGGGTTGCCAGCGCCCCCCACGGTTTTGGCTTTCTCAGCGCAATGCCCAGCACCAAGGGGATGGTCATCGGGATGGCGAACAACCCGGTGAACAGCTTATTGGCCTCGAATGCGCCGCCGAACCCGCCGATATAGAGCGCACCGACCGTGATCACCGCCCCAAGGAAAAACGTCATCAGGCGACCGACCCACAGCAATTCCTTGTCGGTGGCATGCTTGTTGAACAACCGCTGGTAGATATCCTTGGTCAAGACCCCGGCCGTCACGTTATACTCCCCGCTCAACACGGACATGGTGGCGGCAAACATGGCGGCCACCATCAATCCCATGATGCCGTGCGGGAGCAATTCCAGGCATACGCTGACGTAAGCCATCTCGGGGTTCTCCAGGTTGGGCAGGATAACCCGTGCGGCTAGCGACGGGAACAGGAATATGATGGGGAAAATCAAGAAAAACACCGCCGTCAACGCGGCCTGCTTTTGGCTTGCCTTTTCATCCCGCACGCTGTAGAACCGTTGGATGAAGGTCCAATTGCCGCTGTATTTGATGAGTATCATCACGTAATACACCATGACGAACAGCGGCGTTCCCTTCTCGCCGTTGAACCATTCGAAGTGATCGGGTATGGTTACCATGATATTGGACAATCCCCCACCGGCCTGGATGGTGAGCGGCACCAGAATCAACGTGGCCACGATGAGGATGATGAACTGCACCACATCGGTGACGACCACGGCCCAAAGCCCGCCGATGACCGTATATAGCGCCACGATGACGCCGCAGATCAGGATGCAGCTCTCCAGGCTCATGGGCGTTGCGGCTTTCAGGAACAGCCCCAATGCATACAGCCTGACCATGTTATCCAGCAATTTGAAGAGCACGCCGCCCCACGACAGGATCTGGCGGACGGGTGCATTGAAACGCGTTTCAAGGTACTCCACCGGCGTGATGACACCGGCTCGGCGCCAGCGTTTGGCGAAGAAAGCTACGCCAATGACAGCCGGGAGCACGGTACTCCAGATCAAGGTAAGCGCAATGATGCCATCGCTGTAGGCAATCCCCGCGTACGCCACGAAAATGAACGTACTGAACTTGGTCATGAAGTTGCTGATGGCACCGGACACCCACGGTATGGCATTGCCGCCCTTGAAGTAATCGCCGGTATTCTTGATGTATTTGCCCAGGAAGATTCCAATGCCTGCCATCATCACCATGTAGATGGTAATGGCCGTATAGTCGAGTGGTTGGAGGGTGTTCATAACTGCTTCAACTGGTTTTGCAAGAATCCGGCAATGTAGGCCGCTTGGGCCATGCGGCCTGTTTCACCATAATGAACGTGGTCGACAAACGCCTCCTTGCCAAGCGCAACCGACAAACCATATAAGTCAATGGTTGGAATCTGCTTGGCAGCGCATACCTCGTCAGCGATACGGTTGAATGCTATCAGGTCTGCCTGATACCGCCTAAGCTTCTTGGAACGAACATTATGCAGGGAGTCTATAACATTGGTAGTCCGCATCCAAATCAATCGAATGCCATTTGCTGCCAATAGTTCGTGGATTGCCAGCAAATGCTGGCGGTACGCAGCTGAATCCACCTGGGTGCCATGGCCCTTGTGTTTAATATCATGAAGACCGCAATTGAGTAAGACGTAGTCTGGTTTGAAGGTGGGATCCGCCGTTTTTTGGCCTAGGTACGCCAAGACCATTCGCGAATCGCCACCGTTCGCACCGGTGGGGACGTCCAGGTCTTTTTCAGACTGCCCATCATCTTCCTTACGCTCCAAGTATGCAATGTCTTTTAGGTATTCCTGTAAGTATGGACCATATTGGATGGATATCGAATCGCCGATGAGAAAAACGCTCGGTTTAGGAGCCTCCCATGCCAACAGTAAGCCCCCCACTATGACCGTACTGCTAACGCCAATGATTCTCCTCATATTCTTTCGCTTTTAGCTCCGTTGAATACATTACACATATGCAGCGATGCGCCCGTGAACCGATAGGGGCCCTCATACCCGGTGTCGCCCAGCATATGCGCAACCAATGCGATGGATAGTGGATAGAACCAGGAACCCAGCATGATGTGCGTACGGGCAGGATCCTCATCCCGAAGCTCGCCAACTGCGTCGTTCGCACCGGGCTTCCATAGCCAATGTGGACGGGGCACCCAATCAGAGGGTTTGCTGTCCCTGCGGTGTAACAACCAGCCGCGACCGTTTAAGTCCTCATGCATCAACGCATGCGCGAGGTAACGTCGCGCTGCTGCTTGCATATCTTCCTTACGGTAATCTGTCAATTCAGCCAGGTTGGCCATCATGTAAGCGCCATCGAAATCGGGACAATCCGATCCTCCTGGCCAGAACGAACCGTCAGCCAATTGGCAGGCCAATGTGGAATCCACATTGCGCTCAACTGCCCCGAGTGGCCAACCCTGCGCAAAATAGATGGGGGTGACGTGAATGGTTCCAAAAAGCCCATTGGGCAAATCAGCACCAAATTGTGTGCCCCAAAATCCCGTATTTTCATCTAATAACTCTTCCAGTGCTGGAAACATGCCTTCTTCCATAATCTTATCCACTTCGACCACCCCAAACCAATCCCTCAAAGCAAACAAGGCCGTGGCGCAGGCCAACACCTGGTTGCCTGCTGCCCATGAATTCGCCCAATCGTATTTCTTAACCCACCGGTAAAGCGCCTGGGTATCGAGGAGCGGCTCCAAAAACTCAAATGGTCGCTCGGGTTTGATTCCCAAAACGCGTAGTACCCAGATATTGCCACGGGTATAATGCCATATCGGATCCAGTTCGTCAAGCGAAAGGTGTTTATCAAAGTCTTCCGGATTAGCCGAGAAGTAGCCTTGACTGGTCTGTCTTTTGGTGAAATTAGTAGCCCAGACAGCTTTATCAGCTGCCGAGATTTTGTCTAGCTCCCCAAATAAATCCAAAATATGTGCCGCATGGTAGGAACCGTAAAAGCTCTCTCCCTCTCCGGCCTCCTTGCGATATACACCCGGAACACTACCAATCTTCATGGCGTTTACGAAATCTATTGACGTATTTTTTATCCGGTTATATCCTTGACTTGGTAAAATCATTTGTTATTCCTATTAATTGACATAAATGAATTCTTTGACATGAAGATGTTTGGATGAGTTTCCTACGGATATTTCAAATTTGCCAGGCTCCACGACCCAATCTCCTTTCTCTACTTGATAATAGTTGAATGCCGATTCGTCCATCAACACTTCCAACGTTTTGGTTTCGCCAGGGGCCAGCGCTATCTTTTTGAAGGCCTTTAACTCCTTTACAGGTCGATCGACTTTAGCTTCCAACGGACTTACGTAAAATTGCGCTACTTCTGAACCAGACCGATTCCCTACATTTTTCAAATCAACACGAACCAGCACGCCATTTTTTCCCTGCCGTTTTACCTGCAGATTTGAAAACTCGAATGTCGTATACGACAAACCAAATCCAAAAGGAAATAAGGGTTCGATGCCATCCTTATCAAACTGACGGTAACCTACAAATAATCCTTCATCATACCGCACCTCACCGTTACTGCCTGGATAAAAAGACATCGCAGCAACATCGGCTAATTGTTTTGGGAATGTCTGTGGCAACTTCCCGGATGGATTTACTGCTCCGAACAACACCCGGGCGATTGCAACTCCGCCTTCCTGCCCGGGATAAAAAGCCTCAACCACGGCCGGTGCTTTGTCTATCCACGGCATCGCCAACGGTGTTCCGTTGATCAACACGATGACGGTATTCTTATTCGCGGCCAAGACACGCTGGATCAATTCGTTCTGCCGCCCCGGCAGATCGATATCTTCCCGATCGTTGTTTCCGCCTTCATAAAAATTGGAAATCCCAGCAAATACAATAACTGCATCGCTGCCGCCAGCTACGGCTACCGCTTGCGCTATGCCGTCTTCAGCTTCGGGTGTCTGCCACTCGAATCGGATGGAATTCGTTCGCTCCTTCTTATGGAATTCGATTACGATATCGTACTCCCGCCCTTCTTTAAGTTCATAATCTACCGACAGGCTCCTATTCCTGAACTTTGCTTCCGTGATCTCATTTGCCGGATCGCCCCAATCATCGATAACCAAAGCACCATCGATATAGAGCCTGGCCCCCGCATCATCAAATGACAATCCTAGTTTATAGCCGCCGCTGCTCGGCGCGGTAAGTTTTCCCTGCCAACGCACAGCATAGTTTGTTTTATCCACCTGGTCGCAAGGCGCCCCCCAACCCCACGAAAAGTCAATAACCGCATCTTGCCTGATGCAACCGGCTGGCTTATCGTAATTGTGTCCGTCATGATATGCACCTGTAAGTCCGGCAAGGCGCTTGCCATCAACCACTGAACTCAAATACTGTCCTGGAATGGCAGGCATCCCTCCTTTCAGCGATGTGCCTTCAACGAAATCAATGGCTATCCCCGGTGGCAAATATTGTTTGAGACCCGCTAACGGGGAAACGGCAGCACATGCTGTGACAGATGCACTCCCACCACCGCTGAGTCTCATTTCCGCAGCGTTGGGTCCGATGACGGCCAAACGTTTTATCGCCGTCGTATCAAGTGGAAGGACGTTACGATCGTTTTTTAGGAGGACGATCGCCGATTCTGCCACACGCTGCGCCAGCGGCCGATGCGCCTCCATAAGCGTAGAAGCTGTGACCGCGTTGTCTTCCACAACGGTTCTATCGCCCCAGATCAACCCGAGATGGAATAACGCTCGAATGTATCGGCTCACTTTATCATCCAACTCGCTAATTGGCAATGTCCCTTTTTTTACGGCATCCAGAACGAGTTCCTGCGTCATGAAAACTCCAGGACCGGGCATTTCGAGATCCAATCCGGCCTGCATCACGTTTTCGCTATGAACGGAACGCCAATCGGAAACGACAAACCCGGGATATTGCCACCGTTTCTTCAATACATCTTTGATCAAATAAGACGACTCGCTACTGGGATACCCATTTACACCGTTGTAGGCCGTCATCACGCCAACCGGATCTGCTTCAGCGATTGCCATCTTAAACGCTGGAAGGTAAATCTCATGCAATACACGCTCTTCTACACGAGACTTGATATGCTTCTGCTCGTACTGTTGGTTATTGGCCGCCAAATGCTTGATTACCGCGCCTACTTGTTCTGCCTGCAAGCCGTTTATGAATCCGGTCGCCATCTTTCCCGTTAGAAAAGGGTCTTCGGAAAACGATTCGTAATTCCGGCCATTCACAGGGATACGTTGTATATTCACCATCGGTGCCAACACGATCGAAATACCTTTGGATTTCGCCTCGCGAGCGATAGCGCCCCCCAATTCGGCAATCAAGGCGTCATCCCAAGTCGCAGCCTGCGCAATAGCGGTAGGAAAGCTCGTGGCACATCCTGAACTTCGGATGGTAATACCGTGACCGCCATCCTTGACGTTGATGGATGGGATTCCCAGTCGCTCGACACCGTGTAAATCCCAGCCGTTTATCCCGGTTAGGAGAAGTGCTTTTTCGGACAGCGTCATCATCTGTAACAACCGCGCTACCTGGTCACCAATCGTATCCGTTGGACTGCAAAAATCTTCGAATGCCGATTTATCCGGTCCTTTCGTTAACGGAAGGCTAAACGATGTCGCCAAAAGAGATACGGCGAATGCACAAGTAATTATTATGTTCGTGTTGTTATTCATCATCTTAGAACTGAGGAAGTGGCGTACTTGAACGACTTTCCATGGGCTGGAACGTAAGGGAAATCTGCCAGCTGGACTGATTCAGCCCCCCAAACCTATTCATGCCGATATCATAACTCGTACCAACGAAGTAACGGTCGAAATAAAAGCCCAACATGGGGAGCAATGTCCGTATTGACCGACTCGAAGCGGCATAAGATTGGTTCCGTACACCGAGCCCCACCACCATCGACGGTTGGTCAACCCGGGTGTGAACAAGGGCATTAAGGTATATGCTGGTCTGCGTCTGTGTCGGATCACGCTTTATGATAACATGGGGTACTAGTGTATAAAAAGAAGGTGTAGCGATATTTACGCCACCTTGAAACACTTGTTTAAGCGGTAAAGTGTAGGTGAGTTCGGACAATTGGAAAACCGGGCGAATCAGGTTGGACAGCGAATAGCCAATGAACGGCCTGATGGATTGACCAACGTCGTTCATCAAAAGCATTAGTCCGGCGTTGATATTGGGAGAAAATGCTGCTGAATTCCCAAAACGCTCGCCCGAGGGCCGGACTGTCCTTACGTCTATTTGGTCTTCAAAGACCAACCCCCCGGTGTCGAATGCCCGGCTCAGCATCCCCCCTTGCATCCCGAAACGCAAAAACCACGATTGCGCCGCGTCCAATGGCACGTTATAGGATACGGAGGCCAAAAACTGAGTATTCTTGACAAAATTATTGTTGCCCATGTTATGCGAAAACGCGAAACCGATTCCCAACCGACCAGAAACGCTTCCTTCCCAATATCCGGCCAACATCTTCGCTGTCTCTACATTGCCTACCTTGATACTGTTATAGGACACACCTGCACGATAACCTCCCGAAACCACATCGCCTGTGCTTGCGGGATTCAAAAGCATCGCTGTTGCGTACTCCTGTGAACTCACCAAGTCGGTCCACTGCCCGTTAACAACCAACGACATCATCATATGCGAAAGTAAACATACCGGGATGTATTTCATTTCATCAACGAATCAAGGTAAGCGACCCTTTCTCCTCAACACGCTGCTGATCTACCGTGGTCGCTTCCAATCGATAGATATAAAGTCCCATTGGTGCCGGGCGTCCACCGAAGGTGCCATCCCAGCCCAATTGAGGTGAAGAAGTCTGAAAAACCCGTTGGCCAAATGCATTGAAGATTTCAAGCTTTGCCTGCGAAAACTCGCCCCGAATCCTGAATACGTCGTTCAGTCCGTCGCCGTTGGGAGAAAATGCATTAGGAATCTTGATTTCCGAAATAAGCCGCCAAGGGTTGAACGAAACGGTAGCCTCTTTGCTGTACATGCAGCCGTGTCCGGCGTATACCCCCCTTACAGATATCGTATAATCGGCACGATAGTCCGTTGGCGGAATCTGGATCTCGTGATACATAGCACTGATATCTCCCGAGGGGACGCCCCAAGCTGAGCCATTGACCTGCACTTCATACCGTCCGGCTTCCGGTAGCGAGTCCCAGCGAATTTCGAACCGGCTTCTACGTGCAACGGATACGGAAACGGATGGTGCTTCGGCTACGTCAAAGACCCGTACCGAGACGGGGTTTACGCCTCCATCGTAATAGAAGCGGTGCTCACCAACGGGCAATCCACGGACATGCAATGCCCGATCCGTGACGCGATAGGACTTATCTCCGATTGTGCCAGTCTGTATTTCATCCTGCTTCGATTGATCCCGGTACCACCGAATGGAACTGGCGACCTCACCTGCGACGGAAAACGTCACCGAATCACTGACACATATGACGGGAGTGGCCGTACGGGCCAGCACCACGGGCGCCTTGTTCAGTACAAACGCGACCAAACCTTGCCTGAACAGCACACTGTGCGTGACTTGAGCGGCCAATGGACTCCCGTCGGCAGACCGGTAACCGATCACGCCATCCCCGGAAACCACCGGCAATTCTAGCGCCTTTGTGAACCCGTTGTGCATGGTATACGACCCGGGTTCTCCGGTCGTGGAGGCGAGCACGACCATATCGCCGTTTGAATTGCTCAGTGGGCTGGATTGGATCGTTTCCGACGTAGCGCCAACGGCCTCGACCGCGCCTAAAGGATTAGAAAAGTCCACGTGCTGAAACATGGCGCTGGTATATGTCGGCGTATTGCGTGGGGTTGTAGACCAAACGGTGGTGAAACTGCCTGACCCGCCGGCAGGGATAGCTGATTCTGCGAGGTAAAACGCCGCGACGTATGACTTATAACCCGATCCCCAACCCTGATCGCTAATTTTAGCCATGGGAATTCCCTCGAAAAACACGGAATCCAAACTGATCGTAGCGCTGTGCTCCACATGCGCCGTAAAAACAACAACCCTATTGTCACCCACGAGGATTGACCGCGATAACCCTGTTGTCCATTCCCCTAACAATTCCACGCCACTGGAGAGTGTATCAATGTGGATAGTCAACGTGTCTGCATACAAAACCGTACTGTCCGAAAGCGTTGCCTTTGCCGATAGTTGAACCTGACCAACTGTATCAGGTGTCCAGCTATATCCAAAAGGTGCCGTGTCGACCTGGGCGACCGGAAAACCGTCTGCGAAATACTCGACCTTGGTAACCGAAGGCGTAAGATAGCTCGCATTGGTGAGCAACGCTACCGGCGTAGCAGGTGGATATACTTCTCCCGTTTTTGGAACAACGAAACTCAGGTTTGGCGTGGTCCCGTTTGCCGGCACGATACGGATACCGCCTAATGCGTGGGAAGGTAGGCTGATTTGCAACGATAGATTGCCATTGGCCACAGTGTCCTGTACGTACAAATAAGGGGTAAAAACATCGGCCGTATCCGATGCTTCATAAAAATAGACATCGACCTCGCCGTCGAATGGCAGTTGTTTCAACGCTACATCGACAGTCTGTGATCCACTAGACAGGTTTGGCAATGCCACTATATATTCGCCTAAACTATTCACGGCTCCCAGCGCATTAGTCACCCCATTGAGTCTACACTGCTTGACTTCAGATGGGCCTTCGCCAAGATTCAGCGACTTACTCAACAACGCGAATGAACGCATATTCAAATGGGGAATGGCAACTTGGTTAACCTCATCCCATTCATAAGTGCCCGATCGGTTAATACTCAGTAATCGGGGGTAGTGGGTATAAAACGCCGAACCCGCCGTCCCTTGGTTAAGCAAGTGGATCAAATTATTTCCCACCCACGATAACGCCTGTTTGCCCGACATATTTGGATCGGTATTGTTGGCGACGCCGCTGCCGGCATTCCATTCGGTCACGTAAACGGGCAATTGGCTGATGGTATCCATGATACCGATATTCACGCCTTCATAATAGTGATGGTAAGAGATGGCATTCAGGTTCTCTACCGGAATATCGGGTGCATTCACCAATTTACTGACGAATTCCAGATTTTCCGGATATTCGGCTACACCACTGGCTCCGTTCCAACTATAAGCGATTTCAGGCCCAACAATCTTTACCGTACTATCGACCTCCCGGATTGCTGCTGATGCATACTTAAACATATCTTTGTAAGCGTCTGGCTTTGAAACATAAGGGGAACCATCTATCTCCATGAAATTCGGTTCGTTGGAAATGCCGACAATGTCAATGTAGTCCCGATAACGAAGGAAAGTTTTCTTGTACAAATCCTGGTTCACTTCCCAGTCTTTGGGTACCCTATGGAACGGCTTATCTCCTCCCGCGCCCCACGCAAGCCATTCCGGCACGTAACTGATCGACAACATGGTTTCAAACCCGAGTTCTTTACAAAGCTGTACAGCCCAGGAAAAATCGCCATTACCACCGGAATGCACACCCCACCCAGGCCAATTATCCGGATCCTGCACATCATTGACGTCATTGATATAATCGGCTAGGCTAATCGTATCTGGCGGCAGCAAATTCAAGGGGGCAGTGGCGCGGATAAACTTGACCCCATAGTCTTTTAACATCTGGTAGGAGGCCACATGTGCGGCCGGTGACTTTATCACCATGCCAAATACTGACGGATGGCCATCGGCTTTCTTTTGCCCAAAAGAAACCTCTACGGATTGCCCCTTAACAATCGTTGGGGCGACTATAGCCATCAATAACAGGTAGCGGAGCATGTGTTGCGCATTCATCATAACATATGTTTAATTGGCTTTATCTTTATCCCTTGGATTGCTTTTCCCGAAACTGTCATTTTAAGTGTGATGGTGTCGTCGTTCACCGCAAGGCGCTCTCTACGGGTTGGAGTAGTTGCATCATTTTGGGCCGAAGCCTCATAGTATACGATATCGACATTCTTTGCACCAATGAGCCCGCGAACCACCAACTCAACTTCATTATTTCCCAAGCTTTGGTTTGTAAATGCTAAAATGTGTTCCTTCTGGCTATTCGTGGCCGCCAGCAAATTCATCTTGCCATCGCCGGACACTTCAGCGACCTGCGCTTTACCTTCTCCCAGACCCAAGGATTTACTAAGCAAACGAAACGCACGCATATTCAAATGCGGAATTGCTTTGGATCGATCCCTATCCCAAGCATAGGTTCCAAATAAATCGCTATCTATTGGGCGTTCGTAATGCGTATACATACAACTGCCATTCACGCCTTGCCGTAAAAGGCGAATCAAATTATCTCCAACCCAAATCAGGCTTTCAAGCCCTGACATATTGGGCGGCGTATTATGACCAACGCCGCTGGAAGCATTCCACTCGGTTACATAAACGGGTAGCGTGGTTAGGTTCCGTACAATATCAACATCCACTCCATCGAAATAATGGTGGTAAGTGATGCCATTCAACAAGTGGCCTGGAACGCCTTCTGTTTCGACAAGCTCCCGCACGAAAGCCATGTTTTCGGGGTGTGGCCGCACGCCATTCCTTCCCTTCCATTGATAAGCGACTTCAGGCCCTAAGATCTCTACGTCCTTGTCGACTTCCCTAATAGCGGCTGCAGCATATCTAAACATATCTTTGTATGCGGCATATTTCGACAGATAAGGAGACCCGTCAATTCCCATAAAATTGGGTTCGTTGGAAATGCCCACCATATCCACGTCATTCCGGAATCGCTGATATACGGTTTTGTAGATTTCCTGATAAATTTCCCAATCCTTGGGAACGCGATGAAAAGGTTTTGGCCCGCCTTCTCCCCAGGACAACCATTGCGGCAAATAGCTGATTGACAGCAATGTTTTCAGTCCTCTGCTTTTCGCTTCATGGATGGCCCATGAATAATCGCTATGCCCACCGTCCAAGCGGTTCCACCCTGGCCAAGTGTCCGGATTCTGTACATTATCCACATTGGCCTTGTAATCTTCCATCGTGATTTCTGCGGGTAGGAGTACATTTAGTGGAGCTGTAGCTCGAATCATCTTAACCCCGTGATCAACAAGCAGATCAAACGATTGAACTTCACTTTGTGGTGATTTGATGACAACACCGAACGTTTCGGGATGGGAAAGGCCAGCGACAACCGCATAATCAACGGTAGCCACCTGCCCTACAACTTGCTGAAAAAACGTAATCGTGGCAATAACTGTTAAACCAATACGCATATTTTTACTCTATTTTAATATTCTAATCTGTAACTGATCCTTGAATGCGTTCCGCGTGTTCGACGACAAAAGACGGTCGTAAATCTGGCTGCGCCGTCCGTAACCTCACGTTATCGAACAGGACATTCCGCGCATGCCGAACAAAAAAACCGTACGCGGGCAACCGCGGACCGAACATATCCCCTTTGGGATAATCATCGATGACTTCGTCTAGCAATACTGGTATATCTTCACCACTACCTTCGAATTCGAGATTTAAACGGGAGATGGCAATACTCTCTACCGGATAATCTTCGATACCAGATATCAAACAGCCAAGGCTTGACAACTGATTCCCCTGGATATTGTCGATTATGATATCTTTCAGCGCCGGTTGGTTCACATATCCATAGTTACCGTATGTTCGATTTCGAGTATGTAAGCGAATGAAAATCGGCGAACGTCTAATGTTCCTTAAAACGATATTGGATACATTGATTCGCTGTACCGTCGCACCGTCTACGCTCATGATCGCGATACCATCCCCCCAGGTATCGAAGACCGTACAATTCTGGATGACAACATCCGTGATTTGACCGGCGGTCTCGGTTCCGATCTTGATTCCAGACGCATGTGAGGAAACTTGGCAATTTGACACTACGATATTACGGCAACGCTTGTCTGGCGAAAAGCTTTTGATGCATATTGCGTCGTCACCGGCGCGGATATAGGAGTCTGTAATCCAAACCAGCTCACAATCGATGATATCCAAGCCGTCTGTATTTCTATGCATTGTCTTTTGTTCATCCCGGCTTGAAATATCAAGTTCTTCATTCTCCCGACTGTCTACTCGGATTCCACGGATGCGCACGTCTTCGCACTCCTGATAGGTTTGAACCCAAGATCCAGAGTTTTTTAAGGTAACACCCTCAACAACTACCTGCTGACACGACCGAAAGTGGATGATTCGGGGCCTGTACTTGAATGAAGGGGATTGATACGTGGTCCGTCCGCTCTTCAAGTCTATTTCCTCGCCTTGCCCATCGATGATGCCACTTCCAGCTATCCCGATATTTTGTTGCCCCTCTGCGTAAATCAACGCTTTACTCGTCAATCCCGGCTGATCATACGTGGGCAGTTGCGACCGCTCATCGGGATAGTCTGACATGTTCGTACTCCCCAAAAGAGTCACTCCAGCATGTACGTGAAGTGTTACTTGCGACTTTAAATAAATCGTTCCTGTAACATATTTACCTACATTGAAAATAACCGTTCCGCCCCCTCGTTCATGGCAATGATCGATTGCCTGCTGTATCGCCTGGGTATTCACAGTCTGCCCATCTCCAACCGCTCCGAAATCGTCAACATTGTATGCATGTTGGGCAAATACGAAAGAGATTTGGACAATAAAAATCAGTACCATTGCCTTACAGTGCACATACCGGCTAAGCCATTTCTCAGTAACCATCATTTTGGATTAATAGTGGATTTAAATCCAATTCACGCTGGGGTATCAAATAATGCACGTGAAACGGCTGCGCATCGTATCCTTTAGACACCATGGTTTCAAGATATGTCCCCGTACGTACCAAATCAAACCAACGATGGCTCTCGAACGCTAGTTCGACACGTCGTTCCTGGGCGACCAATTGCCTTGCCTCTCCCTGATCAGCGGTTGTAACACCATTCAAATCCGCGCGAAAGCGTACTTCATTGGCATACTGTAACCCTTCTGCGACACGACCTTGTTCGATCAACGACTCTGCGTACATTAACAACACATCCGCATACCTCAAAACTGGGAAATCGACATCCGAATCGCCCGGCAATGCGCCGTATTGCTTAAACTTGGTTACGTACCGGACATCGATACGTTGTTCGGCAGCGTTTAGGTAATGGTTCTGCATGGAGAAATCCTTTCTCGAATCACCTGCCTCATACGCATTTTCCATATCGGCGGTTGGCATGTTAATGCCTTTGCCACTGCCCCCATTCGGGCCGAGAACGGGAGTGGTTACCAAATCCGGTGCGAAATCCTGCCAAAAATCACTTCCCTGTCCCGTATTCCCGGATTTGTATTGGACATTGAAAATAACTTCGTCGTTAATGGGCGTATTGTAATCGAAAACTGCGGCATACGAGGACAGTAATCGGTATTGTCCGGCATCAATCACCTCTTTTAAGGTCTGCCCAGCCAGCGACCACTGCTTTTGGGTAACGTATACTTTACCTAGGAGGGATTTGGCTGCTCCGGCGGTTGCCCTACCGACATTGGAACTCGTGTAGCTATCGGGCAATTTTTTTGCAGCATCCGTCAAATCGCCAATGACCTGCGCATAGATGGCCGACTCCGAAGACTGTGGAAAACGATCTCCTTCATCCGGCGATGTGATTTCCTTGGTGACCAATGGTACCTCGCCAAATAAACGGACCAAATTAAAGTAAAACAACGCCCGAAGAAATTTTGCCTCTCCTTCATATTGATCACGCATCTGTTGAGCCATCTCGACCTTTGGCAGTCTATCAAGAATCGTATTTGCCCTGCTGATACCGATATAGTGGTCCCGCCATGCCGCGTAGATTATGGAATTAAGCGATGTGTAGGCCAAATCAATGAATTGAAATTGAAACACCAATTGAGACTGTCGCTGCTTACCATAATCCGTATTGTCCGAAGCGACTTCTCCCATCCAAATCAATGAGCTATTGTATGTTCCGGCGAGTTTAAGTGCAGCGTAATTTGCGGCAAGCGCAGTATTAAAGTCTGCGTGAGAATTGAAGAAATCTAAGGTATTGCGAGCCGTTTGAGGAGATAACTCCAAAAACCTACCGCATGAGGTGCCCATGATAAGTGTTGCTAAAACGGCAACGTATTTTTTACTAGTTTTCATTGTCGCTTTTCTTTTTAAAATGTAACATTGAATCCAAAAGTGAACGACCGCGCCACCGGGTATCCTGCATAATCTACGCCTGCCGAAAGCGGATCGTCTCCGGTATTACTGATTTCAGGGTCATAGCCGGGATAACGCGTAAACGTAAAGAGATTTGCACCTGTTAAAAAAAGCCGAACGCCTTGCATTTTCATCCTATTGGTCAATGGTTGCGGCAATGAATAACTTAGCATTACATTTCGTACACGCAAAAACGAACCATCATATAGGTAATAGGAGCTAAATCTAGCGTTGTTGTTTTTTGCGCCCCGGGCTACCCTCGGTGTTTTTCCATCGCCCGGATTTTCCGGAGATCTCCAATAGTTTTCATAAACGTCTGCCAGATTAGTTTGGACGCCCGCGAAGTTTGAAACGAATTGGGCACCAGCCCAAAACACATCGTTGCCATAGGTTCCGTTAAGGAAGATATCCAACGACCAATTTTTATAGGTGAAGCTATTATTGAATCCGCCGTAAAATTTCGGTTGCGGATTGCCTATGAAGTCCCGATCATTGTCCGTAATCCGCTCGTCTCCGTCTACATCCCTGAAACGAATGTCGCCTAGCCTGGCGCCATTCTGAAGCGCATGACTTGTCAACTCCTCTTCGGTTAGGAAAATTCCGTCATAGATATGACCATAGAAACTACCGATAGGACGACCGACAACGGTCAGGCTGAAATTCCCTCTCCCGCCATCAGCAAATAGCTGCTGATCCGCAGTGCTTAATTGAATGACTTTATTACGATTGAAGGAAATGTTGAAGTTTGATGTCCACGTGAAATTGGCAGACCGTACCGGGGTGCCTCCAACAGTAAATTCAACGCCTTTGTTTTCCAATTCACCTAAGTTTACCCACGCACTCGTGTAGCCGGTAATCGCAGAGATCTGCCGGTTCATAAGCATGCCCGAATTCCATCGCTTATAGTAATCAACGGCAAAGTTCAATCTATTATTGAATAATGAAATATCCAAACCGGCGTCATACATCTTACTGCGCTCCCATCCCAAGAAATCGTTGGTGAAACTGCTTTGCCGCAGACCGGGGACTTCAGAATTCCCCCACACGTAGTTTGAATTTGATAACAAGCCCAAGTACCGATAGTTCCCGATTGCATTGTTTCCAGCCAATCCATAACTAAAACGGAGTTTGATGTCGTCAATAGCCTTGATATCGCGTAAAAAAGGTTCCTCGGATATGCGATATCCTACAGAAGCGGAAGGGAAAGCCCCCCAACGCGTAGACCGGCCAAACCTAGACGATCCGTCAGACCGCAGGGTTGCAGTTAACAAGTAGCGATCCAAATAGCTATAATTGACCCGACCGAGCACGGAAACAAGACTCCATTCATTGATGCTATACGTACCGCCTGTTATTTGTCCTCCGGCTACGTTCTGAATCAAGTCATCAGCAAAATTAGTAGCATTAAGTCTACTGACGCGCTGGTAGGACTTTTGAATCGTAAAACCACCGACCGCATCCAGACTGTGATTATTGCTTCGGTAGGTATAAGTGAGCGTATTTTCATTTAGCCAATTCAAATCCCGATTTGCGTCTGCAGTGGCTGACGCTGGCGCCACTATTGCGTTCGAAGCTATTTTTGAAGACTTAAAATAATCCCGTTGATAGCCGTTATAATCAGTTCCAAAAGTGCTCTTTAGTTTCAGGGAATTTGATATTGCATATTCCGCAAATATATTCCCCAACAACCTGAATTGTGAGGTGGTAGACTTCACTTCGTCCCTTACCAACAACGGGTGCAATACGTAACCAACGTCCGTATAATCTTCCAACGTATTTGACAACGAGCCATCCTCCCTATAAATAGGTGTTAACGGAGGCATAGCCCACGATTGGAGAATAATATTGAAATCACTGCCGTAATGGCCGGAAGATGGGACCGCATCGGTAGCGCTGTATGACGGAAGTAAACTGACACCTACTTTCAATCTATTGGTTAAATCAGCGTCCAAGTTGAATTTGGTCGTGTACCGGTCAAATTTGGAGTTTATGACGATTCCGTCTTGCTTAAAGTAATTACCTGATACAGCATACCTTATCTTATCATTCCCGCCCGAAGCACTCAACTGATAATTTAGTAACGGCGCCCTCCTGAAAATTACATCCTGCCAATCCACATCGACGATTGGCAAATTACTTAAGTCTGCCCATTGTTCTGGTATTCGGTAAGACGCGGGGCGCACACTATTTGGATCCGTTATTTTTGCGTTCGCTCCCCCGTTCTCGAGCCATCCATTATTCCGCCCGTCAATGACAAATTCGGCGAATTGCCTCGCATTCATTAATTCAATTGTCTTTGCCGCTTCCTGGAACCCCATGTACGTTTCAAAGCTTAATTGAGTAACACCTTGTTTCCCCTTTTTCGTCGTGATAATAATAACGCCGTTGGCCCCCCGCGAACCATATATTGCTGTAGCCGAAGCGTCCTTTAGCACATCAACGCTCTCAATATCGTTGGGGTTGATGGTATTTAGCGGGTTGCCTACCCCCGCATTGCTAACCGGGAAGCCGTCAATGACAAATAGCGGTGATTGCCCACCAGATATCGAGCCGATTCCGCGAATCTGGATTGCGGTATTTCCCGTACCCGGAGCGCCGGAAGTAGATGAAATCTGTAAGCCCGCAACCTGACCTTGCAAAGCCCGATCAAAGCCTGACACCTGTATGCGGCCGATATCTTTAGCTGCAACGGAAGCGACAGCCCCTGTCAAGTCTTTCTTCCGTTGCGTACCATACCCTACCACGACCACTTCATCCAACGCCGTATTATCGTCCTGCAGCATAAGAGTCAATGAAGTTTGCCCGCCATACGTTACCTCCAGTCGTTGATATCCAACCGAAGAAAAGACGAGAACGCTTCCTGCTGCGGGCTTAGGAATTCGAAACGCTCCTGTTGCGTCGGTAGATGCTAAAGATTCCCCTTCTATACTTATTGATACCCCCTCAATACCCACCGATGATTTGTCTAGGACCTTGCCGTCCACAGGCTGTTGCGCGTAAGAGTATCCTGTCGATAACCATAGCATGGCTACCATCAAGCCATAATAATAAATCAGTTGTCTGTATTGTTTCATCGTTTACTAATTGGTTTTGATATTACAATCAATTATTATTGAATATAAATTCAACAATGCAATATTAAATACAAAAATCGTTTTGACCAAATCTTTTTTTCAAAATGCATAAAAAACTAGGAATATGAGCAAAAAAGGAAGATTTACGAAGACTATGGGTCAATAAATCGATATACAACCTATTTTCAAAAGACCTATTGCAAAATCATTATTATTTACTATTATTGAAAAATAATTCATTTCACTCATGATACAGGTCGTTAACAGGGCGTTGAACATATTGGAATACGTAGCCAGGCATAAAGACCGGGCTTGCTCGCTCACGGAGATCGCGGAACGCATGGGCTTGAACCAACCCACCTGCGCCAACATCTTAAAGACGCTGGTGGACGCGAACTACCTGGAACACCTGGGGCGCAAAAAGGGATATAAGCTGGGGCCCATGCTCTATCAGCTTACGGGCGACCTGTCCTACAACCAGAACCTGCTACAGGTGGCCAAGCCCGAAATGGAGAAGCTGACGGACAAGCTGAACGAAAGCTGCATCCTCGGCATTATCCGCAACCAGAAACGGTTCATCCTGCATACCGTCAATTCCGACCAGGACCTGCAGGTACGCAGCAAAACCGAACGGGACATCTATGAAACGGCGAGCGGCAGGCTACTGGTGGCATTTCTTGCCGAACGGGAACGCGAGGCATTGATTTCGGCCATTGGACTGCCGAAACCCGAAAACTGGCCGGGTGTAAAAACGAAAAAGCACCTGGACGATGCTTTTGAAAAAATCAAAAAAGAACGTTTGGTGATTACACTTTCGCCTTCCCACATTGTCGGCCTCGCGGTACCCATCGAGAAAAATGGTACGGTCATCGCCAGTTTAAGCGTGTACCTACCGGAAAGCCGTTACAACAGGAAAGGGAACGCCAAGATCGTGACCGAAGCGCTCATCGATACCGGAGGGCGCATCAACAGCTTACTGGGCGGTTAGGTGAGCTTGCTACATGACCACATCCGCGTTCCAACCAAAATCCTTACCTTTACCCCGGATGCCCAACAAACTCCATAACGAAACGTCGCCTTATTTGCGACAGCACCGGCTCAATCCAGTGTCGTGGTACCCGTGGGGCGAGGAAGCGCTGCGCAAAGCCGAGGCCGAAAACAAGCTCCTCATCGTCAGCATCGGGTACTCGGCCTGCCATTGGTGCCACGTGATGGAACGCGAGAGTTTCGAAGACGGGCGGATCGCCGAGGTGATGAACACGCACTTCGTCTCGATCAAAGTGGACCGTGAAGAACGGCCAGACATCGATCAGCTCTACATGATCGCCGTGCAGCTGATGACCAACCAAGGCGGTTGGCCACTCAACTGCGTCTGCCTGCCGGACGGGCGCCCCATCTATGGCGGCACGTATTTCAGGCCAGCCGATTGGGAAAACGTATTGTTGCAGCTGGCAACGATGTGGCGCGAAACGCCCGAGGTGGCCTTCGACTACGCCGAAAGGCTTACCACCGGCATCAGGCAAAGCGAGACGCTCCCGATAAACCGGATTCCGGAACAATACACCAAAGCAGACCTCGAGGCCATCGTGACGCCATGGAAACACCGATTCGACAGGCAGGATGGCGGCTATACGCGTGCGCCTAAATTCCCGCTGCCCAACAATTGGCTGTTCTTGTTGCGCTACGCCGTATTGGCGGGCGATGCGGACGTATTGGAACACGTGCACTTCACGCTCCGGAAGATCGCTTCAGGCGGCATCTACGACCACGTGGGCGGGGGGTTCGCCCGCTATTCGGTGGATGGGCGCTGGCATGTGCCCCATTTCGAGAAGATGCTGTACGACAACGCCCAGCTGGTGAGCCTGTATGCCGAAGCGTGGCAGCAACGTCCCACCGAACAGTACAAGCGGGTGGTGACCGAAACGCTCACCTGGGTACAACGCGAAATGAGGAATCAGCAAGGCGGCTTCTATTGCGCGCTCGACGCGGACAGCGAGGGGGTGGAAGGGAAATTCTATACCTTCGGGGAATCCGAGATCCGTGCGGTACTCGGCGACGACGCCGAGTTGTTCATCCGGTATTTCGGCATCACCGAGTCGGGGAATTGGGCGGAGGAAAAAACGAATGTGCCCCTCATCGACAGCGATGCCGACGCATTGGCCCAAGAGGCGGGATTCTCCGCCGCGGAATGGGACGCCTACCTCCGCGAGGGCAAGCGGAAATTACTGGAGTACCGCGCCGGACGGATCCGCCCGGGCTTGGACGACAAATTGCTCGCCGCCTGGAACGCGCTGATGCTAAAAGGGTTCGTGGATGCCTACCGGGTGTTCGATGTGCCGGAATACCTGGAAATCGCATTGGACAACGCACGATTCATCCGCGATCGGCTGTATGATGGCGGGGGCGGCCTGCTGCACCAACCCGCAAGCAACGGAAAGGCCATCGGCGGCTTCCTGGATGACTATGCCTGTTGCATCGAGGCCTACATCACGCTCTATGAAGCCACGTTTGACGAAGCGTGGCTGCAGGAAGCGAAACGGCTTGCGGACCTCGTGCTGGATCATTTTTACGACCCGGAGACGACTGCATTCTATTATACCGCCGATACGGCCGAACAGCTCATCGCACGCAAGCAGGAAATCATGGACAACGTGATCCCGTCGTCCACATCGACCATCGTGAGGCAGCTATACAAGCTCGGCTTGCTGTTTGATGTGCAGCGGTATACGGACATCGCCTCCCAAACGCTGGCCAACGTGGTGCCGCAGATGGCCTCATACGGTTCGGCATACTCCAATTGGGCCATCCAGTTGCTGGAAGAGGTCTATGGATGCGCGGAAATCGCGCTGACCGGCCCGGATTGGCTGGGCATGCGCAAGGGGTTGGACGCGCACTACATCCCCAACAAAATCGTATTGGGGGGAACAAATGGAAACCTTCCCTTGTTAACCGGAAGGATAGGCGATGCGACACGGGCATACGTATGCCAGAACAAGACCTGTAGCCTGCCCGTGACGCGGATCGACGAATTATTGCAATTAATTACACGATAACAGTAAACAGATGACTATTGTACCCAACAGCGTGGTAACGCTGACTTACAAGCTCCACACCGTGGACAACGGCGAAAGAACCTTCGTGGAAGAAGCCGGCAAAGACAATCCGTTGGATTTCCTGTACGGTGTGGGCATGATGCTCCCGAAATTCGAGGAGAACATCGCCGGCCTTTCGGCGGGCGAGACCACGGATTTCGAGCTGGCGGCCGCCGACGCGTATGGCGAAATAGACGAGCGGGCATTCGCACAACTGCCGGCGGACATGTTCCAGGAAGCCGGTTTGCCGGAAATCGGCGAGATCCTGCCGCTGCAGGACAACCAAGGCAACCAGTTCCGCGCGAAAGTGACCGAAGTGAGCGAGGAAGGCGTGGTGGCCGACCTCAACCACCCGATGGCAGGCCAGAACCTGCATTTCGCGATCGAGATCCTGTCCGTCCGCGAGGCCAATGCCGACGAATTAGCCCATGGCCATTCGCACGGCCCCGATGGCTCGCACCATCACTAAATATGTTCAATCGATTTTAGTTGCCCGGAGCATCTCCCGTTTGCCGGGTGCTCCGGGCAATTTCTCAATCGTGAAGCCTAACCCCTTAAGCGTACGCTTCAAATGCCCGGTGATGGCATAGGTAACGAATACGCCATCCCGTTTCAGGTATTGGCATACGTGCCGAAGGGTCTCTTCCGTCCATAGTTCCGGTTGATGGACAGCGGCGAATGCATCGAAATACATGACGTCGAACCGTTTATCCGTGTTGAATGCCATGACGTCTTGGGCGGCAATCGCCAGGTCGCATCGACCGACGATACGCTGCGATTCCCGTTGCGCAGCTTGGTAAAGCGCAAGCATGCTTTCCCAAATCGAGGCCGCGACATAGGCCCCGTATCCCGTTGCCATCAGCATATCCACGCCCAACGGGAACGCCTCCACCCCCACATAGTCCAGTGCCTGGCCGTGCCGGAAACAATGGTCTGCGCTGAGCAGGAAATTAAGGCCGGCACCGAACCCGATCTCCAGCACCGACAAGCCGGTCGCGTGATGCGCATCGAGGTAATGGCGTAATCCCATGCCCACGAATACATGCGCGCTTTCCTGTACGGCCCCGTGGCGGGAATGGTAATGTTCGCCGACCACGGGGTGGTATAGGGTCTTCGACCCATCTGCTGTGTCTACGATTTGGAGCATGCGCAAAGCTACGAAATTAACGAACGGATGTAGACCGCTGGATTCCCATCGACCGCTATTCGTCCTTGAGCAGGGATGGATAATGCTTCCTGATCAACGATTTGCTTTCGGACGTGAGCTTTTCGATGGGCCGGGGCGCATCCTGCGGACGCGTCGCCTTCTGGTTGATTTCGCCCAACAGGCTCCATTTGCGCGTCATGTCGGTAGGCTCCGCGGCATTCAGGTTGTAATTCGTGAAATCGATCACGTGCTCCCCGCGGTTTCGCTGCCAATCTTTCATCAGGGCCAAACGGAAGTCCTTGTTCATGAACCAGCGTATCTGCATATGGCTGTCCGAACCGCCGATGCCGGAACCGCGCTGCTCGAAACGGTAATCGAACGAGTTGTCCTTGTAATGCGCCCGCCACAACAACCCGAATTCACCTTGCGTGATGAATTTCACATCGGGCCACCTCCGCTTGATTTCGTTGAGCCAATCCTTGAGCCCGGAGATATCGTAGGGCAGGCTCAGCTCCCAGCAGCTGGTCACCCAGGCGAACCCATTGAGGTCGAAGCCCTTGTTGTAATGCATGTCTGTCGTATGCATCATCTGCGTAAGCCCGGTGAGCTTGCCGTAGGCACCGATGGTTTCTATCGGCGCTACCCCCATGCGGCTGTTGAATCCGCCCGCGAAGCCTTCCCTTCTGGCCGACAGGAAATCCATCGTCCACCCGTCCAGGTTCACGCAGTCGATGAAATCGTCCTTGCCTTGCGCCGGCTTGCAGAAATGCTCCTTGGAGGGATAGAACGGATAGGAAACCGAACCATCGCCATCTTGGTTGTCGATGGCATATTGGCTCCAGATGTTTCCCTGGCAAACGTGTATCCCCTCCTTTTCGGCCAGATACTGTTGGTTTTCCGCAGCCAGGAAGCCTGCAAGCACGCTCTTCGGCCGAAAACCGTTGCCGACGATCTCGCTCACCTTCGCCAGGCCTTCGTGCAGGTCCTTGTTGACCTGTTCGCGCGTATTGTAGGCATTGGCGAAGTAGGCGCCCGGGATGAACGTGACATCATCCCCGTACCGGTGGTGGTAGCCAACGATCAATTCACGTATTTTCCGGTAGTTCTCGGTGGTATCGTGCAACGCCAACCAGCTGAACGCCCAGGTGATGCGTGCGTCGGGGAATTCCGATGAAATCGCCCTGCGGAAGGCCACCACTTTCTCGGGGGTATGATCGGCACGCTCATCGTAGCCGATGTGCTTATCGCGGGCCACCTCGATCTGGTTGACGCGGATGATGGTGTTGAACGTCAGGAATCGATGGCCCATCAACTGATCGGGTACTTGGCCGTTGCCTTGGGCCCACGCGGCGGGGCGGGGGCCTCCCAAAAGGAGTAAGATGGCAACGAGAAGTAGGGTTTTGCTAGTTTTGATCATCGTCTTTTACTTAAGATTAAAGGATAGACACCTGGGTTATCACCAGCCAGGATTGTTGGGCGATAAATTGGGATTCAAGAATAGTTCGTCAAGCGGAAGCGAGTAGTAATAGTGTTTGGGTGCTACGAAAGACCGGCTGCTGACAGGTTCGACGATGAGGAATCCCTCTTGATCGACCAAGCCGGGGTTACCGTCATTCAGTACCTGGAGTTCCTCATATTCCGTGCCTTTGTATTTTATGCCGCGAATGGCGGTCTTCAGTTCGGTCTCGGCCGTTTTCCAGCGCCGGAGGTCGTCACGCCTGAATCCCTCGAAGGCCAATTCTACCGTGCGTTCCCGACGGATTTCGGTTTGCATATCCAGCCCCTTGCCGCTTACGAATTCATTGGTAAGCGGAGGCATTTCCACGCCCATGCGCCCTCGAACGACATTGATCGTGTTGTCCAGCACCTCGTTGCTGATCATTTCGTCCTTTTCAAATGTGGCTTCGGCAAGTATAAGCAATACTTCGGCATAACGGATGATGTGATAATCGTAATAGTCGTCACCGACGCCACCGCCTACTATCTCACCCATGAATTTCCATAGTTTATAGCCTGAACGTGTTTCTGGCCGGATGTTGAATTTCGGATTAACGATGGCATCCCCGAATTCGACATTTCGATAGGCGGTGCCGGGCACCAAAAATGTTTGGGTCATGCGCGGATCACGATCTTTGAATTCATCGACCATGTTTTCATACCCCTGAAATCCAGACCCAGCCATTTCTATCGGCAATCCGGTACTTTTACACAGGTACTGGTCGGCCATTTTCTTCGTAGGGATGTCCCTCCACCCCCAAAAGGTGGGGAAAGCCGTGGAATGCATGCGGATATCCTTATCGTAACGATTATCAAGGATGCCCTCGCTGGCGTTATCTCCTGGATTGATGAACAACTGGCGATAACTCTGGTTACCTGCGCCTTCAAACAACTGGTATTGGCCGCTGGCCCGAACACGTTCTGCCGCATTGATGGCCTGATCGAGCAATTGCTTGTAATCATCGCGGTGTTTATGGTATTTTGCCCACGTACCGCTGTATAGCGCTACCCGGGCTTTCAATGCCAAAGCGGCCCCTTGCGTGATGCGTCCTTTTTCAGTGGATGGGAGTTCGCTCTTTTTCGGAAGATCCGCTTGGATTGACTCCAGTTCTGCCAATATGAAATCCTCTACCTCTTTTTGCGGATTCCGACCGGCGTAAAGCGCAGGGTCATCGACATCCAACGGGCTCTCGACGATCGGTACGTCAGCGAATTTCTTCATCAACCTCCAATACGTATAGGCGCGAAAGAAGCGCGCTTCGGCAACGTATCGCGCTATTTCAGCGGTTTCGCCCGCATACGTGTTGCTTTTGTCGATGATTTTATTGCACTGCCGAAGGTCTGCAAACCGGTCGTTCCACGCGCCGTCGCTGTTTGGGGCAACCAGCGTACCATTGCTTACGGCGTTCTCATTGAGGCCATAGGATATATCGCTGTCTGCGTCTTTCACGCCAAAAGTTTCCATGCTATTGTAGAGCATGTTGACGGCTTTCATATAATCAGCTGGCGTCTTCCAGAAGAGATCGTCGGCCAGTTGGTCTTTGGGCAATAAATTGATGTCCTGACAGCCCACCATGGAAACCATGAGTATAGAAACTACGGAAATTAAACGTGTATGTTTCATGATATTCGATTTTTCTGCAAACTAAAAAGTAAGATTTACGCCCAATGAAAAATTTCGTGCGAAAGGATA
The DNA here is from genome assembly GCA_037190485.1 of Parapedobacter sp. Lineage (GTDB taxonomy): Bacteria > Bacteroidota > Bacteroidia > Sphingobacteriales > Sphingobacteriaceae > Parapedobacter. The sequence continues at coordinate 184,813 of JBBCJB010000005.1, read as the reverse complement.
GGTGTTGTATGAACCTCCGTCTTCTGGATCCCATCCATCGGGCAGGTTCATGATTTCAAACACGTCTTCGCCGCTGAAATAGAACCTGACGTTCTCCACGTTTATTTTTGAAGAAATGTGTTTGGGCAATGTATAACCCAGCTGGATATTTTTAAGCCGAGCGTAAGCAGCGCTGTGCTTGGTGTTTGTGGAAACCTGATAGTTGTATGTCCTTTTCCCCTTTAGTGTCATTGCCGGATACCTGGCATCCGTCCGCTCCGGGGTCCAGGTTTTCCCGTACCAGTATTTAGGTGATTGGAACCAGGAATAGTAAAAAGGGATGCTTGCCTCGCCTTCCAGGAATATGGTCCGTCTGCCCACCCCTTGGATAAAAGCCCCGAAATCGAATCCTTTGTATTCCATACCGATATTAAGGCCGAAAGAATACCTTGGATTGGTATCGCCAAGGTAAATGACGTCTCCGCTTCCTTTTTGCCCATCCCCCAGCACAGACAGGATGCCATCGCCATCCAGGTCTCGATACTTGGCATCGCCCACGGTCAGCTCTCCGGGCAATCCACCGTTGGCGAAACGTGCTTTGTAATCCGCCAATTCTTGTTCGCTCTGGATGATTCCGTCGAATACATACCCGAAATACGAACTCATTGGATACCCTTCTGGCGTTTCGTTTCTTCCAATGCCGATAAGGTCGCTTCCTTTCCTCGTCAATACCACATTTTGGGCATCACTTATATTGGCGCGGACCGAATAGTTGAAATCCCCCACTCGATCCCGCCATCCGGCTTGCAGTTCCCAGCCACGGATTTGCATGTGGCCGCTATTGGTGGGAGGAGCCAAAGCGCCTAGCGCAGCTGGATAAGTGATCGGCATCAGCATGTTCTTATTCTCCTTCCAGAAATAGTCGAACGACCCGTACAGCCTATTTCGGAGCACAGCGAAATCTACCCCGATATTCTTCGAATAGATGGTTTCCCACGTACGTGAAAGCGAAACCAAGCTCTTGACATCCGCCATTTGTCCTCGCTGAGCTTCTGTAAACGGATAATAATTCGTGCTGATGGAAACCAGGTTCAGGTAATCATATAGGCCAATGCCGGATTGATTTCCCATCTCGCCATATGATGCCCTGAATTTGAATTCGTCAAAGATGTCTATGGACTTCATGAATCGTTCCTCACCGAGGCGCCAACTCAAGTTTACGCCAGGGAACAACCCCCAACGTTTATCGGGATGAAAACGGGAACTGCCATCGGCACGTATCGTGCCTTCGAGCAAGTATTTTCCTGCAAAGCCATAGTTAACCCTGGAAAAAAATGAATTGATCGTCCAGGCATTGCCTTCGCTCCAAGCCGATTGGTTCTCGGAACTGCCAAGCTGCAATGCCATATTCTGCTGTTGGTCGAAATTGATGCGCTTGGCGGCGAATGCATCATAGTCGGAAGACTCGTTGGCCGCGCCTGCCATGAGTCCGACATCATGGACACCGAATGTTTTTCTGTATTCTCCATAAAGGGTGAAGTTTTTATACAACGTTTTGGCATAATAGCGTTCAGCGCTATTGGGAACCCTCGGGGTCGATTGGATCCCATTATCCCAATTGTAGGTGGTGAGGGTCTTCAAGACCGTATTCCTGTCTTGATCGGATTTTCGGATGGCTGCCCGTCCGATGATGTTCAGCCCGTCGATAACCTGCCAACGGAGCTGGTTATTGACGGTCAGGTTCCCCGTTGACAGGTTGGCCATCCCTCCCTCTTCCAGGAATTGTGCGGGGTTACCGTAGCCCTGGAATTGGTAGAAATTTCCGGCGGGGTTTCGTATCGGCGCCCAACTGTAGATTTTATAGATCAATTCCCAGATATTATACCCTCCGGGGCCAAGGTCAGCGGAGTATGATCGATCGGACGGTTCGTACGAGAAATTGAGCTCATAATCCAGGTTTTTCATCAAATCGATATTCGCCTTGGCCCGCACGAAATACCGTTTGTAATCATCGGCCCCATAATTCAGGATGCCGCTTTCCCGTTGATGGCCCAAGGATACCAAGTACGCGTATCTTTCGCCGCCTCCGGTAAGTCCTAGCTGGTAGTTTTGGATGTTCCCATTCCCAATCATGATGTCGTTCCAGTCCTGGTTCTTGTAGAATTTTGGATATCCCGCCCAGATTCCCCATGTCGATTTCGGAAGGATCTCGTCGCTACCCTGAAGGAGCAGCGGAAGTTCATCTTCGGTATATTCCCGTTGGAAAGAACCATCGGTGATTTCCTGCCCCATGACCGCATGTTCATACAAGCTGGTGGTCTCCCTGAGCAGCGCAGGGGTCTTTACGGAATGCAACACATTCGCGGATAGCGTCGATCGTTGATTCCGTTTTCCGGACTTTGTCGTGATCAGTAATACGCCATCGGATGCACGTGCTCCATATATGGCTGCCGAAGCATCTTTCAGGACGGATACGCTCTCGATATCGGCAGGATTGATGGAATTAAGGCTTCCCTCAGTACCATCGATAATGACCAACGGAACTCCCCCATTGATAGATGACACGTCGCGTATGCGCACAACCGGATTGCTGCCAGGTGCGCCGCCGGTGCGTATCACCGTGAGGCCAGGAGCTTGCCCTTGAAGTGCATTCGCTGCGTTGTTTACCGGACGCGATTGAAACGCTTTGGCATCGACGGTGGAAACCGCACCACCCAAAGTCGTTCTTTTGGCCGTTCCGTAACCGATGACAACAACCTCATCCAACCCTTCATTTTCAGCAAGCACGATTTTAAGTTGTGTCTCCTCCGTTAAAACGAGTTCCTGGGTTACGTATCCGATATGCGAAACCACTAAGGTTGCATCTGCGGCAATTTGTAGGCTGAATCTACCGTCCGCATCGGTAGTCGTGCCATTCGATTTACCTTTTTCCGTGATGTTGGCTCCGATAATGGGCTTGCCAGACCGATCTGTCACGATCCCGGAAACCGTTTCCGTGCGTTGAATCATTTCGATCGACAGCTCCAGGCGCATATCCTTCGCTATTGCCGAGAAAGAACTGATCAGCAAGAAAGCGGATACAAGTTGTAAGACTTTTGCATTTTTCATATATTTAAACGATTATTTTGGTCAAAGATTCATCCATCAAGGATGGGGTATGGTTCAAGAAAGACAAGGGAAATGCTGACGGAATCCCCCTATGTTGACATCAACTTGTATTCATAATTCTTAGTTATTTAGTCTATATTTTCCGCATCGAAATCAATGGCCAGTTAGCTTGGCTTTCACCTCATTTCTACCGCGATATTTGCTTCTTCACAAAGTAACATAGGATTAACCGATGTAAAAATGTAATAAAGAACCATACTCATGTAAAATGAGATCATTGTTGCTCGCCTGTCTCGTCAACCCCGTCTTTGTACCTTTTCCGATACGCTTTCGGTGTTATTTCCATTTCCTTGCGAAACGCCCTTGAAAAATGATAGGGATCGTAATACTTCATGCGAAATGCTATTTCCTTTATCTTAAGATCCGAGAACTGCAAATAGCTACATGCGCGCTGAATCTTCAATTGGTTGTAATACTCAATCGGCGAATACGACGTGCGCTGGCTGAACAATGCATTTAAACGTGTTCGAGAGTATCCAATGGCATTGGAGATATCATCGAGTGAAATCTTGTTTTCAAGGTTTTCTTTCATAAACAGGATGGTTTTCTGGACAAGATCATTCTCCCTGACTAGTTCCACCTCCTTGAATTGCGACACATATTTTAAAGAGGCCAAATAATGCATGAGGCAAAAGCTTGCATATTCCAGGTTATCAGGGCTGTAGCCCATAGTTAGATTCTGATAAATCTCGTCAAACAACTGGTTCCGGCCGTCCTTACGACTAATCTCGGGCTGCATCAAACGACCGGGTTTACCGATTATCGAATTGAAATATCCGGTTTTGTCTCCCAGAAAATGAATCCAATAGATGCTCCAAGGATCTTTTGGATCCGCACCATAAGCATGCTTCTGGTTAGCCGGAATGATGAAGAAGCAATCTTCATCCAATAGGTGCTTTTCATTGCGACACACAACCCAGCCTTTCCCTTTCTCACAATAGATAAGGATATTCTCTTCTGCGCCCTGCATCCGTTCACGGTAGTGAAATTTGGCACAGGGATAATATCCGATATGGGTCACGAATAGTTGCCTAGTTATCGGATTGCGCTTCTGGTAAGACCTGATATTATAAGGTGTCACGATAGCGCGCTCTCCTTTGAATCCTTCTGCGAGCATATGCAAATCATCGAAGCGAGCCTGGGTTGGCTGCGTTTTGCCAAATGGCAGGCCTATCGCGGATACAGACCGTAGCATCGCTCAATGAAGCCTAAGGTTAACCGTAACGACTCCGGCCCCGACCTTTGCTACCAAAGACCCGTCGGCCTTGGCGTTGAGTTGCCGTATCTTGCCGTTGAGCGAAAGTTCATACGTTGCACTGGGCATCAGTCCCTGGATCGTGATACGCTTCCGTCCGTTACCACGAAGCGTCCACTGTAGATCATTGTCTTCCCATCGGGTTACCTGCAAGTCCGTAACCGCGTTCTTGGTGGTATGAACGACCAGCTTTTCTGAATCTTCATTATTCGGATAATACACGACGTCATGTCCCAATCTGCCCACACCGAAGGCTTGGTTGCTTCGCACCGAAAGCCCTTCGGTGCTGACGAGGTAATCATTTACGCTCAACGACACGTCATAGACCGTGTCGCGCAGCATATACGAGAATTGCGTGCCGTTCAACGCTGGCACCATGTTGGGCACCACGCCCAATCGGTTCCATTGCGGTCGGATGCCATAGATATCGCTGTAAAGCGCGGTGACAGTGGTACTGATACCGGCCAATATATCAGTACCCAACCCTTGCTGGGTGGTGCGGCTGTACCGTTGGGAAGAAAGTCCGTCTTTGCGGTACTGCGCCAAGATGTTATGGATGTATTTCAGGGCAAGTTTTTTATCGAATTTCACGTAAGAACGGATGCCCAGGTAGCCCCAAGTGGGGAAAATGTCGCCGTTTTCGTAACGCGGGAAGGGCCAATTATTGTCGTGCACCTCCTCGCGCTTGAACGAATCGAAGCACAGTGGCCAATGGAACAGGCCTTCGGCCGCGGTGCGCTGTTCGATGTGCTCGAGGATGGTGGCGATGCGCCGCTCGTCGTCGCAGATGCCATACGCGATGGCCGCGAAATTGACCGGCGTGACCAGGTTGTCGCCGCGCACGGTGCCGTCGGCGTCGCGCCAGTATACGTATTGCTTCTTTTCGGGCGACCAGAAGCCGCCTTCATCCACGGTCTTGTTGAACGCGGCCTTCAGCTTGGCCGCTATGGCTAGGTAATGTGCCGACTTCGCGGTGTCGCCCATGATCCGTTCGCATTCGGCCCACAGCTTGAGCGCTTCGTATTGCTGGGCATTGACGAACGCGTTCTCGAAACCGGCCCAGACGATGTCGATCCAATCGCTCGCCTTCTCCTCGGCGACGTTGTTATTGACCATCTCGAAGATGCCGTTACCGTTCGTATCGCGCCGGATGAGCCAATCGAGCGCCCGCTCGCACGATTCCTTGTGTGCCCGTAGCCAAGCGATATCGCCCGTTTGCTGGAACTGCTCCGCGGCGTTGATGACGTAACCGGTCTGCGAATCGACGGTATACCCCCACATCGCTTCGTAGTAACCCGTTTCGCGGTTGTAGGTACCCGGGATCTCGTCGCCGGGCACGTCATGCCAGCGCGAGAGGACGCGCCCATCGGGAAGCATCGCCAGGTCGCGTTCCTGGTCGAGCGTAGCGGAAAGGTTTGCCGTGTAGTTATCGTCATTCAGCGCCAGGCCGATCTGGGCGAAAAAGGGTTCGTGGAGGCATTTCCAATTGGTGATCCACCCATTGGCGCCGACGATGCGGTTATCGACCACGCCGTACCGCCCGGTCGTGTTGAGCAATTCGCGGACGGACGACACGTCGATTCCGGGTAGGTGGCCGCGGTCATACGCCTTGAGGTAATCGACGTAAGAGAGTTCATAGGTGACCTGCACGGTTTCCCGGCCCACGGCGAACGGCGCGAAAACATCAGCCTTCTTATGCACGAACCGGCTCAGGTTATGGCGCTGGCCCAGTTCGTCGTCCGAGACGAGGTGCGTACAGGCGAAAGCACCCGCTTCCCCATGGCTGAACTTGGTCGCGATGGCTTTGCCGTCCGCATCGCGCACGGCGATCCGCAAGGCGTCGGCTTGGTCTTCGTTCCAGAAGGTCACCCCCCCGGTGTGCACGCCGTACGTATCGTCGGGCGAAGCGAGGTATTTGCACCACACCATCCCTCCGTTGTCGAGTATCCCGCCTTTCCACGTTTGCAGATCGGCAAACTGCCAGGTCGGCATCCCCATCTCTTCCAGCTGGAGGCCTTCGGGATAGGTTCGCTGGATGGTCCAGCGCACGTTGTCTTCCTGCACGCTGAACCGCCACGTCTCGGTGATGTCCCCGAGCGCGATGCCCGCCAGCGTCACCTGGTCAGCCTGCGCCGAAACGCGGACGGCATCGGGTTGCGCGTTGGCCGATGTCCAGTGGGCATCGGCTGTCCGCACGGCGGTGTAGCTGCCCGCCGTAGACAAGGTATTCTTGCCATTGACGGACAGTTCGGCCACCCTGCACCCCGAAGAATAGTCGATGCGCAAGGCGATCCTGTTGTCTTTCGAGGCGATGCGCACGGCTTTCGCTCCCGCATCGTGTACAACCTGGCCCTTGGCGGCAAAGGCCAGGGAAATGAGGAAAGTGGATAGAGAGAATCGGCATATGCGCCTCAAAAGACTGTTACGGTTCGTCATGTCAAAATAGTTTTATGTTGTACGTGTGCATATCGCGTTTGCAACAATTGCTTCATCCAACGGTTCAATTCGTATTGATCGGCCAACGGTTGTTTGGTGCCGGGAAGAAGGGCCATATAAGGATAAGGGCCGAACTCGGGCGTGATGGTGGCACACATCGCTCCGTTCGAAACCCGATGATCTATCCACCGATCCCACCATGCCAAGTGATAATTCAATGCCTCTTGGTTCTCCGGCAACCGCGGGTCGGTAACCTGAGGACCTTCCGGAAAACCGACCCGGGCATGGATATGCCGGGTGCGCCGTATCGCCAATTCGACAGCATCATCCTGATCTTCGAGATAACTCTCCGACACGCAAACCCAATGCGACAGATCCAATGCCAATTGTAATTCAGGAAACGTTTTCAGGTAATCGTTGACGATATGTGCCGCGTAAGACCACTTATTGCGGTGGGTTTCCTGTATGATCGGAATGGAAGATTCATTGGCAATCCGGTCGCATAGCGCAAAACATATTTCCATCTGCTCGCGGGTGTAGTATTCGCGGCCGGTCTGGGAAACAATGAACCGGGGTTTCATCGCATGGTCTTGATAAGACAGCAATGCGTATAGGTTGCGTTCCAAGGCATCCAAGTAACGATCGAAATCCTTGCCTTCCTGCAGCTCGGCATGGAGCAATATATAGGAAAGCCCTGCATCGCGGAGCGCAGCAATCATATCTTCGTTCTTGGGCATATCGCCCAACGGGAAGACCTCCACGCCAACGTAGCCATCGCCTTTTACCCGTTGGGCAAACATTGTCCAATCGACGTGTTCCGAGCCCCAGCGCGGGCAAAAGAAATCGATTTGCATCACGATTTATAAATCAATGGATTCTGTTCGTCGTTGTCCAACAAGTCGCCAACGTTCAACGTTTTCACGTATTCATCCGGAAGGATGTTGGGGGTGCCGTTGTAGGTATTCCCATCAGGCATATACGCACAGGTCATGGCGCGCCTGAATCCCGGGGTCATGTTGGCATGTGCGCCATGGATGGTCAACCCGTTGTGGAACGAGCAACTGCCCGCCTTCATCACGGCCGCCTTGGAAGGGCTCTGCTTGAATTCGGGATACACCTCGAAGATACCGCCCATATTCTTGCCGATACCCGCATTTTCAAACGTCGTGCGTTTGTGCGACCCGGGAATGAAGAACAAACATCCGTTTTCAAGCGTAGCATCATCCAACGCCACCCAGATGGAGAGTGCGTTGCGGTCTGAAAACGACCAGAATGGCGTATCCAAATGCCATGACGTGGGATTGGCCCAAGGTTTTTTGATCAAGGCCTGGTCGTGCCAAATCCGGATGCCGTCTACGCCCGCCAAATCAGCGGCCATCTTGCCGATGCGTTCATCCACCATCAGCGATTTCACCGCTTCACTGGTCTGCCAGAGGTTCATCAATTGATCGAACACGTTGTTGAAGTATGTGGCGTCCTCGTTGATGCCGTCATCCTCACCGATTTTGACGGCCTTGCCTGGCATTTTCAATCCGTTGCGCTCCTTGATGGCCTGCGTAACGGCATCACGCCAGTGATCCAATTCGTCCTGATTGAGGAAATTCTCGATGATGACATAACCATTGTCTTGGTAAAAACTTATTTGTTCGTTACTCAATGTGGTATTCATGAATGTATGATATTTTGATAAATTGGTAAAGCAAAAGTACAGGCTATCGATGCTGTGGAAAATGACAAAACCAAACCAAAAGTTGCACTTTTTGATATTTTCAAATATTCCGTTTTGGCCGTTGCGGAGACGATGCAATCAATTTTGAGCAGGTGATTGCTTTCTAAGCGACACTGGCCCGAGTAGTCCGGACTTGACCAAGGGTGCTTCCCTGTTGTAATACCGCCAGGTCGTGAACGTCTTGCGGTTCGCAGACGGCCGGGGTGTCCGGTTAACCAACCAATCGGGCAAATCTTTCAATCCCCTACCAACCACGCCTGCGGTGTACCCGCCCGTACGGTCGCCCGTCTCGTTCACAACAATCAATTCGGAATCCTCCGGTTCCTGTTCATCGCCAATCAGCCTATTCGCCCACGAATTGGCCACCCTGATTTCCAGCATGTTCCTCCCCTTTTTCAGTATGCCCTTTGGGATAGTTACCTGCCAAGGGGCACACCAGACCGTTCCGAGCGATTTTCCATTCAATGTGACCTCCGCGATGTCGTGGACCGCCCCCAGGTCGAGGATAGACGCGTTGGCATCGACGGCGTCGAACGTCTTGCGGTATATAGCCGTCCCGGAATAATAGTGGATGCCGGGATCCGAATTTTTCGACCAGTCCTCCAGCGCTTGGAATTCCGTGCGTCCCGGGCCTCCCCAACGTGTATCGAAACTCACCTGCCAAGGTCCCGATAGCGTTTGCAATGTCTGCTGGGCTTTCGCCGCTGCATATGGCCCGGCGTCGGCTGCTGTCTTTTTACGGAACACCACGAACCCGCTCTCATACGCCCCCAAGGTAAGTTCAAGTACCGTACGCCCGTTGGTTTGGCTGTACCCTGTCATCGCTTTTATGGTACCGTCTACCGGATTCCACCATTCCGGTTTCAGCCCCGCTACGTCAAAACTCGCATTCGTGACGACCAAGTCGGAATACTGGTTGGTGATGAAGAACAGTTCCCCGTCGTCCAACCGACGGTGGGCAGAAAGCAACTCCCCACCGACGAAATCCGGCATCCCGATCTGAGCCGATAGCACGCTGTCGCGATGCGCACCTTTTAGCGGTACGACCTTGCCGAGCGGATGCAATCCATCCCAAATCTCCCCGATGAGTTTCCGAACTTCATTATCCGATTCCGGATAACCGGTCAAACTTGCCGAATAGGGCGGTGGGGGGTTGCCAATCAATGTCGCCCCTTGTTTCACCAACTCCTTTATCCGCCGCAGCGCATCGTGTCGAAGCGAAATGCCTTCATTCAAAATCAGCGCCTGGAAACGCTGACCATGGGGCAACGAAAGCTGACCATCTACCACGGTCAGTTTATCCATCAATACATCATCGGTTACGGTAACTAGCCGATACTTGCTCGTCGGCTCGCCGGGTATGCGTTCCATCGTGCCGGGATAAACCAAGGCATCTGCCACGGGGACGCCTTGGCGCAACATATAGGCGCAGCGCGCCAAATACGTGTGCCACCCCGACGAAAACGGCCACCACGTCAAATGCCGGCTAAGGTTCGTGCCCCAGTATCCCATCGTGACTCCGGGTTGATACTCATCTGGAAATGAATTCTGGTGGAAACCGTGCATGTAGAAATCATTGATTCCCTTGCTGTAAGCGAAGTCTGCCACGCGCTTCAGGTTATGCGGTGAATTCTTCCAGGCGGCATACTGCGGCTCCGCAGTGAATGCCTCGGCCCAGATGACGTTCTGGCCATAGAGAATCGCCGCCTCGTGCGCCGCCCCGACCATCTTCAGTTCGTTGTCCGTGACCCAGAACTCATTGCCCGACTGGCCTTGCTGCGCAATCGTCCGCCAGTCGAGCGGCACACCGAAATACGGTTCGATTTTCCAGACCAGGTCATTCTCCTTCGCTATCGCAGCCAGTGTGCCGAAAAACCGCTCAGACCACAGTTCCGAAATTGTCCGCATCATGTCCATCTTGAAACGGGAGGTGAGCTGTTCGCTCTCGATGATGACGTGCCGATCTGTCCAAGCCGGTAGCCAAGGAATACAGTCGTACCCGCGCCGTTTCAAGAACTCTTGGGCGAAATCGGGGCTGAAATCCTGATAGCCCGATTCATAGCTATCCGTCTCGAAGCCAATGAATGCCTTGTAGCCCTTTGCTTTGGCCTCGTTATGGATGCGGCCGACGATATCATCGAAAACCTGCCTGATGGCCAATGGATCCATCCGATCGCTCTCCAAGCCAATGGCTTCGATCGGGGTCGGATGGTTGACATGGTTGCCTGAAACCATTGAAATGCGCCAAATGTCCCACTCCCCCTCCGGAGCGGACCACGAAACGTTACCCTCCGCATCCAGTCGGTCGGTCAGGTCAATCACACTCGCCAGCTCGATTGATCCGCCGGATCCGCCGTGCGGTGTTGCCAACACAGCGACATCGCTGTGGTAATCGCGCTTGAATTCCTGTTCACGTCCGTAGTCCTTGTGCCAGCTCGCGATGGTCCAGTAAGAAACATTGCCTACAGGTGGCTTCGGTAAAGAGCGTACCTGCCCACCACCCCCGGTCACCGTCGTCTTGGTATGCGATAAAATCTTCACCCCTTTGTCTGCGGGCAGTTTCGGCGAGGCTGCATAGTTCCATCCCGGGCACATGAACATCTCAACGGTCAGACCAAGGCGGTCGGCCTCGCCGATGGCAAAATTCACGATATCGAACCACTCGTCGCTAAGCACCTTGACCTTGCCCGGGTAGTCGCGGTAGGACCACGTGACCGGCCAGGGCGCCTGATCCGGCATCTGCATGATCATCACACCGCCAATGCCTTGCTGGGCAAGCGCCTGAAGATCCCGGGCAATACCGTCTTTGCTGAGCAGCCCACCAGCCCACTCCCAAAGCACCTTTGGTTTAGTGGCTTGGGGAGGCGTTGCAAACAGATCGGCTGCCTGTCCGACAGCGCATGTTGGTAGACAATAAAGAATTGCCATGGGCAACACTCGGGTTACGACCCTCTTAAAGAATAAACTTGAATACATATGTCAAAAAATTTACATCCACGGTTGCCTCGTTTTCGTTGAAACACAGGGGCCCTTATAATTGATTCAGAAAAGCTAGGACAAGCTTCTAACCGTGGATACGGCGAAAGCCTGTTGACCTAAGATTATCTTATTGAAAAAAACTAATTATCGTTCAACAACAAAAGAATACGTACCCGAACCCACTTCGATTCGACGCCGATCGTCCGCGATTTCCGTAACGCCCACTGCCCCATCGATAGCCGTTCCCGATTCAGCGATGGATGCACCTTCCCATGGTAAGATAACGGTGGCCTTGGTATTGGCAGGCACCGTGATGTCGAGGCGGAACGAGCCGCTTGGATCGATTTCCCAATGGGATCGTATCGTGCCATGCAGGCTTTCATAAGATGCCTTGCAGTACGTTAGATCTGCCACAGGGATGGGCGCGATATAGAAATGCTGCATCCCCGGGCTAGTCTCATCGGGTTTGATGCCCGCAAGCGAACTGTAAAACCAGGAGACCACGCTGCCGAACATCGGATGGCAACGCCCGCTCCCATTGGCGTCATCCACTCCGCCGTCCCAGGTTTCCCAAAGCGTGCTGTTCTGGCTGTCCAGCAGGTAACCGTAACCGGGGAAACCTCGCTGATCCATGAGCCGATAGGCAAGATCGGCCCGGCCAAACTTGGTCAAGACGGCTAGCGTAAGCGGCGTTGCCAGGATACCGGTATCGAAATGATGACCGACCCGCTCCACATGCTCAATCAATGACGTAAAAACATCATTTTCTTTACCTGGTGGCACCAAACCGAATGCCAATGCGAATGCGTCGGAGCCCTGCCTTCCCTGCCAATAACGGCTATTTTTGGCATCATAGAAAGCAGCATTGAAATCGGCCTTGATGGTAGCCGCAAGCGCAGAAAAGTGCGAGGCATCGTTTTCTTCCCCCAACACCCCTGCAACACGGGCTACCGTTTGTGCCACATGGTAGTAGTAGGCCGTATTGACGAAATGGGGGGGTATAGCAATCTGATTGTACGGCGTACACCACTCGCCCAGACACCACCCATTGGGCTCCTCCCTGACCACCAATCCGTTTTCGTCCGTGCGGGTACCCAAATAATCGACCCACTGCTTCATGCCTGTGTAATGTTGCTCCAAAACTGACGTATCGCCATAATGAAGGAAGTATGCCCACGGCATGATTACGTAGGCCGACCCCCAAGCCGGGCCGCCGCCACCACCGCCGAACGGGGCCGTGTGGGGCACGTACCCTGTATTCTTGTTGCGTGCATCGTGTATATCGTCAAACATTTTCTTCAGGAAACGGGTCATGTCAAAGGTGTTCAGCAGGCTTCCAACAATCACCTGGGCATCGCCGGTGTAGGCCAGGCGCTCCCGGTGGGGATCACTGCTCACGATGCCCTTGAAATTGGCATGCATGGTGCGTGCAAAGGCGCTGTCGATCTTGTTGAATAGCGCATTGGAGCATTCGAAATCACCGACCCGTCCGACGTCGGTGAAAATGGATTTAACGGCCAACCCTTCCGTAGCAAGCCGCACGTTCTTGGCGGTGACGTCGATTTTCCGGAACGTATGCCACGTGAACCTAGGCTCCCATAGCTCCTGGTCGCCGCCTTTCAGGACGTACACGTCTTCCTGGCCGTAATCGAACCCCTCCTCGGCGATAAAGCGCAGCTTGACGGTATCACCCGCGCGACCTTGCACACGGATAGCACACCAGCCCGAAACGGTTTCGGGCAGGGTATAGCGGTAACTCGTGTCTGTCAATCGCTCGAAATGGCCTTTTATGGTGTCTTGTACCCTAGTGAATGGAACCGACTGTACGCGCAAGGCCCCCGTTGGTGCACGTACGGATATGGCCGACGACCAGTGCCGATCCGGATAGGATGCTTTCGTCCAATCCCCGTGCTCCAGCCGGGCGTCGTATACCTCTCCGGTGAAGATGCCGTCGGATCGCAATGGACCGGCAGCGGTCTTCCAAGACTCGTCGGAGACCACCACCTGCTTGGTACCGTCTACATACTCGATTTCCAGTTGGAAGATAAGCTTTGGCAAATCGTACCACATGTGCCCCTCGATGGTCCGGTCGCGTTGGTTATACCACCCGTTACCCAACACCATGCCGATGGCATTTCCACGATTGCCCAGTCTATCGGTTACATCGAATGCATGGTAGAAAACGCGTTGGCTGGACTGATCATCGTAATGGTACAGCAGCTTGTGGAGCGATCGCTTGTCGTAGTTGGTTACCGCAGGCGACAATACCTGGTCGCCCACTTTTTCGCCATTAATGGACAGTTCATAAAAACCCAAGCCGCTAACATAGGCAACCGCATTCCTGACTTTTTTTGAAATCGTGAATTCCTTACGGAAATACGGTGCGGGAAACGTAATGGCCGAATCCGGGAATGGATCTTCCCGCTGGCCGATCCATTTTGCCTGCCAGTCGGATGGGTGAAGCAAGCCCATGGTCCACGATGCCACGCGGCTCCAATGCGAACCGGTGCTGTCGTCGTCCCACACCATGACCTTCCAATAAAGCTGGTCTCGCGAACCGGGCGCCTTCCCCCGATAGGTAACGACCGACGACGAAGAGTACACCCTTCCCGAATCCCAGTAATCGCCCTTGTTCTCGGACAATTTCGATAAACTGCTCGCCACCAATATCCGATAGGCCGATTGATTGTGCGCGCGCTTGGCAGACGTGAGACGCCATTGCAACAGTGGGCTCACATGGTCTATCACCGAAGGATTTTCGGTGTAGTCGCACCGTAAATCCAGCACTTGCAATCTTTCGCTGCCGTAAAGCACGGGGCCCATCAGCAAAACCCCGAAGAACACGGCCGCAACCCTCATGGCCATTTCGTTGACTTTCAACACGATATTCACCAATCTAACCTTCCAATCGTATGTTCAACCAGCAGCTATCGATAGCCGGGGTTTTGCACCATACCTCTCCTTCGCGCTGGATTTCATCATACATCAATGTTCTAATTGGTAACTGATGAGGCAAAGGTAGCACCCGCCAACGCCGTAGAAAATGACAAAACCAACCCAATAGTTGCACTTTTTGATATTTTTGCCCGATATTTGGAGCGACCAAGAAACACCGAAAGCGATGGAAAACTACCACAAATACCTACACACAAGCAAAACAGACAAAGAATGGGGTTGTTACGTAAGTACGGTCGGCTATTGCAAGACAGACAAAAACATGCACTATCCGTCATCAGCGGAACATCCGACGGACCATATTTTTTCATGGAACAAGGGACGAATCCTTGACGGCTACTACATCGTGTTCATCACCAGTGGCAGCGGATTGTTCGAATCGGCCGAGACAGCACCGCAAGTGGTCGATGCGGGTACGTGCTTTATCCTCTTCCCCGGCGTATGGCATCGTTACAAACCCGATCCGCGCATCGGATGGGAGGAATATTGGGTTGGCTTCAACGGTTCCTATCCCGGGCAGCTTATGGGTCGCTTTTTCAACCCGAAAAGCCCGGTCTTCAAAACCGGGCTCAACAAAGACCTTTTGGCGGCTTTCACGTATTTACTGGCCGCTGTGTCGCAAGCACAGATGGGCTATGCGCAAGTGGTTTCGGGAATCACGTTGGCTATTCTAGGTTTATTGAACAAAGTGAACCTAGCGGCGCATCCAGATGACGACCCTGAATCGGTTTGGGTAGCGCAGGCTGCCTTCATACTGCAAAACAGGCTGTCAGAAAACATCCATGTGGAAACATTGGTCGTGGAATTCCCCATCAGCTACTCCAAATTCCGAAAGGCGTTCAAGCGCCTGATGGGCAAGTCGCCCAATCAGTACCACCTCGATCTGCGACTGGATAAAGCCGAAGAATTGCTACGGAACACCTCGCTGTCCATCAAGGAAATCGGGTACCACACCGGGTTCGAATCGCCTTACTACTTTTCGCGGATATTCAAGGAAAAATTCGGTGTTTCGCCCAAAAGCTTCAAGCGACGGACGCTGCCTTGACGGCCTACTATTGCCGCAACGTCAGTTCATGTACACCTGCGCTCAGTGCAATCGAGCCCTCCGCGTATGACTTTCCACCCAACTGCGCACTGCGCCATGCGCTAACGTCCCACTTGTAGGTCGCTTCACTGCTGGGTGGCACGGTGATGGTGAGTTTCACCTGCTTCTTGCCCACGCGCTCCCAATTGGAACGGATCTCGCCATACGGGCCATCGAATTTAGCCTCGAAGCGATCCAAACCGGCCACTACGTGTGGCTGGATCACGAAATGCCTGAAGCCGGGCCTGGACTCATCGGGCTTGATGCCGCCCAACGCCTTGTAGAACCAAGCGCCGATTTCGCCGAACATCATGTGGTTGTCTGAAATGTCGCGGGTAGCGTTGAGGTCCCAGTTCTCCAAGAGTGTCGTTGCACCGGCGGCGATCCAGGCCCCCCAAGACGGATAGGTGTCATTCGACGCCAACGTGTAGGCCAATTCGGGATAGCCGTTTTCACTCAGCGCATTGAGGACGGCTTTCGCGCCCAACACCCCGACGTCAATGTGGTTGCCATCGGCTTTCACGCGTTCGGCAAGCCGCGCAGCCACCTTGGCCACGTATTCCTCGGGCACTACGCCCCACATCAGCGGCATACTAAGTTCCGTCTGCGTACCCGACGCGTAAGTCCCCGTTTGCGGATCGAAATAGTTATCGTTGATTGCCTTACGGATAAACGTGGCCAGCTCGGCATAGTGCCGGTGATCTTCGTCGTTGCCGAGCAGCTTGGCCGCCTTGGCCAAGATCACCGCATCGACATAATAGTAGATGGACGACGTAAGTTCCAACGACGACGTTGACTTTACCGGCACCCAGTCTCCCCGGCCCCATGTCGTCAATCCGTTTACGCTGATCTGGGTCACATAATCCACGTATTTCTTGATGGCCTTATAATTGTCCGCAAGGGGTTTGGTGTCGCCGTAAAACAGGTACAGGTTCCAGGGGATGATGGCGATCGTGCTCGTCCAATCCGTGCCGTTAGCCGTTCCGTAGCCCCAGCCGCCCGTAGGGATGATGTCTGGCAGCACGCCGTTGGGCTGTTGCTCGTCGCGATGATCGGCCAGCCACTTCTCGTAGACGGTGATGCCGTCAAAGCTGTATAGTGCCGTTTCGATGGCAAAGTGACCATCGCCGGTCCAGCCATTTTTCTCGCGCTGCGGACAGTCGGTGGGATAACCGAACAGGTTGGACAGGTAGGAGTTGTTCGATGCCCAATTGATGCGCTCCAACAGCGCATTTGATGAAGAAATCGACCCCACGGCAGGCACGTCGCTATGCATGAAGTACCCCACCAGGTTCGTGCCATCAAGTGCAATCGGCTGGCTGCTGGTAATCTCGACATACCTGAACCCTTTGTAGTTAAAGCTGGGCATAAACGTCTCTTCCGCCTCGCCCTGGAGCGTGACGATATCCGTCTGGAATGGATCGGTGTCGTCCACCGGGCGATAGTACACG
Organism: Parapedobacter sp.; assembly: GCA_037190485.1. GTDB lineage: Bacteria > Bacteroidota > Bacteroidia > Sphingobacteriales > Sphingobacteriaceae > Parapedobacter. Next base: position 167,777 of record JBBCJB010000005.1, on the reverse strand, counting down.
TCGATGTTCGACAGATCGACATAGCCGTTCTTGCCCAAGCGTTCGCCATGCTTGAGACGGAGTACCGTACCGGCGGTTCCGGATACGGTCAATTTACTGACGCCAGCGATGTTTCTTCCCAAATCGAACAGGTAGGTCGAGTCGTCGAGCCGTGTCACCGATTGCGGCCTGATTTCCTCGACGTTACGGATGGGGTGCATGGTCTGCGAAATCACATTGGCCGAGGGCACGGATCGATAGGTAACGCTACGCCAGCCGCTGTCATCGAAACCGACCCGATTCCATCCCGGTTGTGCCAAACGACCGTCGTAGTGCTCGGCGGTATAGATGTTGTTGGAGACAATCGCCCCTTCACCTGCTTTCCAGTCTCGCTCGGAAACAATGGTTTGGACGGTGCCGTCATCGTAGGTGATGCGCAAATCCAAACAGAAAGCCGGACGGTTGCGCCACGGTGCCCGGTCGAAATTCCATACCGCCGTGGCCTGATGGTTGTACCAGCCGTTGCCCAGCACCACGCCGATGGCATTTCCACCCTGACCCAAGAGCGAAGTGACGTCATGGGCTACGTAGAGCGTACGCCGATCGAACCGGGTATACATCGGATCCAATCGGTGGTTACCGACTTTTTCTCCGTTGATGTATAATTCATAAAGGCCCGCAACGGCGATATACGCGCGGGCCGACACTATTTTCTTGTCAGCCTCAAACTCCTTGCGGAAATACGGTGCAGGTCGATGGTCTATACCGCGGCCATCCGAGATCCAAGCCCCCCGCCATCTGTCGCCCATCATTCCCGTTTCAAATGCCGCTATGGCAGACGGTACGTAGGCACCTCCGTGACCGTCTTTGCCCTCCACCCGCCAAAAATAACGCGTAAACGGTTTTAGCGCCGCGCCGCCATAAACGGCCAGGTTCGAAGAGGACATGACTTCGCCGCTATCCCACCGATCGCCGCGACCTGCCACCACGGCCGCAGAATCCACGCCGACAAGGATTCGATAACTGGTCTGCCGTGCACCATTGCGTTTGTCATGGATTTTCCACGCGAGCCGCGGAGCGGATTCGTCGATGCCGATGGGATTGGTCAAATATTCGCAGCGAAGCGCGTAAAAACCGTTCGCTTGCGAATAGGCAAAGCCAGGAGCCGAAAGAGCGAATGCGGCGATGAGCGATAGCCGAAAGGTCAATAAAGGTTTGTTCATCCTACTAAAGTACACACAATCTCGGAGACCCCATGCTGTACTGTCCTGAAGGCACGTTGGGCCGCTTTATATGGCTTCCGTTACCCCCGGCAACGGAACCGGCGGCGTGGGCCATTTGCTATCCCAATTCAACGATTCCGGCGAAGGTCCGAATGTCAGTTCCGAAGCCATGGCCTGCGCCCACGTGACCTCTTTACCACTGTAGCCTGCCATCGTACACAGGATAGCTAGCGTGGTGCTGTCAGTCATCCACACACCGTCGTTGATCGGCCGTCCGGAGCGGATGGACGCGAACAGTTCGTCGTGCTGGGTTTGATACATGTTGTTCGTGGGGCCTTCGTAGGCCCATGGACGCTGTCCGGTCACGGCATACCGGCGACCCACCTCTAGCGATGCGGTGCCTTCCGACCCGATGACATCCACGCTGTTGCGATTGGCACACCCCGGCTGTTGCCGCGTGAAATGATACCCTTTCACGCCGTTCTGGAATTCGAACTCCACGGCGAAATGGTCATAGATGTTGCCGTATCGCTCCTCGACGCGTACCTGCCTCCCGCCGCTACCGATAGCCTTTATCGGCAAGCGCCCACCCATGGCCCACAGCATCATGTCCAAGCTATGGATGGATTGCTCTACCATGAAATCGCCGGAAAGCCAGTTGTAGTAGTGCCAATTGCGCAATTGATAAGCCAAATCACTCCATTCCGCTTTTCGGGGCTGGAAAGGCAGCTCCCCACCGTAGCGGAAAGAGGAAATGGACAATACCTCGCCGATGGTGCGCTTTTTGACCTGATCGAACAGGGCGCGGTGACGCAAGTCGTACCGAAAGCAAAAACCCGAAACCAGCGCCAGGTTCTTCTCTTTCGATATCCGGACGGCCTCAAGCACTTGCCTGACGCCGGGCATGTCTACCGCGACGGGCTTTTCGCAGAACACGTGTTTACCCGCCGCAATCGCCGCCGTGAGGTGCGCAGGCCTGAAGTAAGGCGGACTGGCCAACAACACCACGTCGACCCCCGAGTCGATGAGCTTCTGATAGCCATCGAATCCGAGGAATGCGTGCCCTTCCTCAACCTGCACGCGGCCGGCGTCGACCTGCCGCAAGGCATGCAGCGATTCGCTCAAGCGATCCTCGAAAATATCGGCTACCGCCGTGATGACCACACTCGGGTCGGCCCGCAATGCTTGGACCGCCGCACCCGTGCCCCGGCCACCACAGCCAACCAGCCCGACCTTGATGACCGAGGAAACCGAGGGGCGAGCAAACAATAACGAGGGTGCCGCAAGTGCAAAAGCCGCCCCCTTGGCCGTGTTCTTCAAGAATGTGCGTCTATGAACGTTGTCTTTCATCTTCAAAAATCAAGCTGTTGTATCTGGAAATTCCAAATCTAGCTAAATTCGCCTTTAAATGCAACATCGTAGCCTGATACAACAGCAAAGTTGCTTCCGGTCGCTTCGACGTCGCTACCTACAGCAATCGGGCATTGGTGCTTTCCTTACCTGGAATGGCCAACCAACGTCGCGGGAAAATCCCTGACCGTTTCGCAACAAACCTGCTCCATGACCTGCTTGAGCTGCGTCTTTAAGAGGCCGATGGTATGGTCTCCCCCTTTTTTGCCCAACGCCGACACGCCATACATGAACGGCCTACCCATGAACGTGAACTTCGCGCCACAGGCCAACGACCGGCCGATATCCGGGCCGGAACGCAGCCCGCTGTCGATCATGATGGTCATCTTATCGCCGTATCTGTCTGTGAGTCCCTTCAGGGGCTTGATGGTCGACTCGCCGGCATCGATCTGCCGCCCGCCATGATTCGATACGATAACGCCATCGGCACCGATACGGATGCTTTCTTCCATGTCCTCATCGCATACCACCCCTTTGATGACCAATTTGCCTTTCCACAGGTCGCGGATGGCCTTCACCTTTTCGGCGTCCACCCTTCCCGTGAACGTGGCATTCATGAACTTGCCAAGCTGCTTGATATCCAAATCCTTGCCCATATACGGTTTCAGCGTTGCAAACGTGGGCATCCCATTCCTCAAGAACTCGATGGACCATTCCGGGCGCACCGCTGCTTGGATGAAGTTGTTGATGCTGATCTTGGGCGGCATGGACAGACCGGCCTTGATTTCCCGGTAACGCAGGCCGAACGACGGGACATCCACCAGCACCACCAAGACAGGGCAATGCACCGCTTCCAATCGGCGCAGGATGTCGTCGCGCAGGCGGTTTTCGGTCGGATGGTACAACTGGAACCAGAACTTCGAATCCGTGGCTTCGGCGATCTCTTCGATGCTCGCTGTCGAAACCGTGCTCAACGTATAGGGGATGTTGTGCTTGCGTGCTGCTTTGGCCAGGATCGTCGGTGCATTGGGCCACATCAGTCCCTGCAAACCGATGGGCGAAATCCCGAACGGCGCATCATACACATGCCCGAACAATTCGGTGCGCATGTCCGCGCCGCCGTGCTTCTTGAGGTATTGGGGCATCAACTGGATATCGCGGAAATCCGCCTCGTTCCGCCACAGGTTCACCTCATCGTTGCACCCGCCCTCCAGGTAATCAAACGCAAACTTCGGAATACGGCTTTTCGCCTTCCGCTTCAGGTCCTGCACCGAGGGGTACCTCGGATCGTATTTCAATAGCTCTGGATTCATTTATGTCGTGATCGTTCTTGTTCGTTCGCATGGGCGTAAAAACGCAATTCTATCAGGTCATTCGGAGCCGGTCGGCTATTCCACGCGTCATGGATGGCCAGCGCTGCGCCCACGGCGGTGGCCTGCGCCATCGAGGCGGCGAAGACTTCCATCTCCGGGAACGCATCGGCCAGCAGGTTCATGAAAATCGCGTTCTTGCTGAACCCACCGTCCACGAAGATCCGTTTCACGGCCGACCCCTTCACCACCAGGTCGGTCGCTGTACGTTGCAGGTCCACGAGATCCATCACCAGCCGGTGATAAGCCGCCTCGTACGTATCGAAATCATCCAGGTTCCGTTGCCCGAAAGCGGACACCTTTCCGCCGATCGGACCATGCCTGTCCGTCACTCCGCTTAAGCGCGATACCAACGCGCGATTGAACGGCATGTTACGCGACTTGCTGGTAGGCTGTTCGAAATGCTCGGCGATGCGCTTGAGTTGCTGCTCGTGCTCGTACCCCGCAAACAGCCTGGAGGCCTTGACAGGCGTCCCCTGGTAATGCATGTAGCACAGGCAGTCAGCATCGAGCTCGGCTTTGGTGAGCGGGGTATGGTTGAACGGGTTCAAACTGATGCACCAGGTGCCGGTAGAAATCAGCACGAAGGGCTCATGGAAACTGACGAGGTAGGGAATCAGCGCCGACGAACTATCGTGCAATCCGACACCCACGCCGTAGCCATTGCCGGGGAACGAGGCGGGGAGTACCTCATCGGCTGGCACGATCGGTGCGAGCTTGTCGGCAATGCCTTCGTCGGCTACCCACCGGTGGTAGGCGTTCCGGGTAAAATCCCAAAGCCCCGTATGGCATCCAATGCTGGTCATGTCGGAGTACATACGTCCGGACACCAAGAAGCTGAGGTACTGCGGTAGATGCAGGGACCGATGGATGCGCTCATAGAGTGCCGGACGTTCGTACTTGATCCGGTAAAGCTGCATACCGGAATTCAGGCTCCCCAATACGGGCGATGCCGTCTCATAGGCTACATGGTCTTCTCCCCCGTACGTAGCGTAAAAACGGCGTTGCAGTTCCTCTGGATACGGCTTTAGGTAATTGTATAAGGGGGTCAGCGGCTTGCCATGCTCATCGAGATGAACCAAACTAGCCCCATAAGCGGCGAAATTGATGGCCCGCACGTCAAATTCCGCCTTGCGGAACACCTCATGCAGGGAGTCGAACACCGAGAGGCGAAGGCTCTCCAGGTTTTCGCACGGATCGCCATCCTCATCCACCGTCTCCGTGAAACGGGCCGAACGCTCAAAGACGATCTTGTACTGCTCATTGAAGAGGAACAGCTTCTTATTGGTTTTACCAACATCAAACACCGCTACGACCGGAACACCCATCCCTATAATCCTGTGGCGACGGTTTTCAGCCCGCGCTCCTTGATCAATTCATTCCTGACGGCCAATTCGCGATATAGCCCCACCGGGTCTAACGCTGCACCCGCGCGCAACCGGGCTTCGGCAACCAATGGGCGCACATCCGTACGGAATGCTTCTTGCAGAATCTCCTGTGCACGCACGACATCGTTGCTCGCCTGCGCCTCGCCCAATGCCGCGCGATCGACCAAAAGGGCCTGTGCATAAGCAATCAGGATGGCCTCGACCGATTGCATCAGGTCTTCCAGCGGATCCTTGAGGTTATGCGATGCATCGATCATCCATCCCAGGTCTTTCGTATGGTCCATGCCGCGGGCATCCATCCCCTCCACCAACTCACTGAAAATCAAAAACAGCTGATAGGGCTTGATGCTGCCCGTGGTCAGGTCATCATCACCGTATTTCGAGTCGTTGAAATGGAATCCACCGAGTTTGCCTTCCATCAACAACAACGAGACGATCTGCTCGATGTTGGCGTTTGGCAGGTGATGCCCCAGATCGACCAGCGTGTAGGCTTTTTCGCCCAGTTTGCTGGCATACAGCAATGACTGCCCCCAATCGCCCACCGTAGTCGAATAAAAATTAGGTTCGAAGGCCTTGTACTCAACGAAAACCTTCCAATCATCGGGGAGCGCCGCATATACCTCCTGAAGGCTCTCCAGCGTGTTTTGGAATGCCTGGCGGAAGTTGAGTTGACCCGGGAAAGAAGATCCATCGGCCAGCCACACCGTCAGCGACTTGGAGCCCAGCTCCACGCCATGCTTGATGACCTCGATGTTGTGCTCCACGGCCTGCTTGCGCACGGCTTTGTCGACGTGCTGCATGGATCCGAATTTGTAGCTTAGCCCTTGATTCGGCTGGTCCTGGAAGGTATTGGAATTCATCGCATCGAATGCCAAGCCATATTGGGCGGCCAAGGCACGGATCGCCGCATAGTCTTCCGGGATATCCCAGGGGATATGCAAGGAAATCGCCCCACTGGCGTTATTCAGCGCATGCAACAAACCAATATCGGCGATTTTCTCCTCGAGGTTTCGCGGCTCGCCTCCTCCGGAAAACCGACCGAAACGCGTACCGCCCGTACCGAGCGCCCAGCTGGGTATCGCTACCTGGAAATCCACCAGTTTCCGTACCAAGGGTTCAACTCCGTCTATATCCGCTGTCAATTGGGCGTAGCGGCGTACGTGCCTAGCCTGCAATTGTTCGTTGTGTTTCGCGATCTGATCCTTATCGATGTTCATAACGGTCTACTTTGTCAAAGTTAAGACAGAATTGCCAACTAAACGAACGGGTGCCGATCTAATTGACAATTCTGATAATATAAGATAAAAAAACTACCTGACGAAGGCCATGGCAACCCCGCCATCCACGTTCAAGACATTCCCAGTCGATTTGTCCATCAGTCCGCCCACCAATACGAAGCAAGCATTGGCGATATCATCCGGCAGGATGACCTGGTTGAGCAGCGTGCGCTTCGCGTAATAGGCCGGCAACTCCGCTACCGTGATGCCATAGGCCTTGGCGCGGCCTTCGGCCCAACCACCGGCCCAGATGTTGCTGTCGCTGATCACCGCGTCGGGATTCACCACATTCACACGGATTCCATCGGCGCCCAGTTCAGCCGCATTCAGCCTGCTCAAGTGCAGCTGGGCGGCTTTGGCCGATCCATAGCCCGCGTTGTTCGGGCCACTCACCAAGGCATTCTTGCTCACGATGTTGACCACATCGCCGCCGATCGCTTGCTTTTTCAGCACCGAAACGGCAGCCTGGGTAACCAAGAACTGGCCTTTGACCAATACGTCGTAAAGCAAGTCCCAATCTTTTTGGGTATGATCCTCAATCGATTTGGAAATCGAAAGCCCTGCATTGTTCACCACGATATCCACGCCGCCAAAGGCCAATGCCGCGGCGTCGAATGCGGCCTGGATCTGATCGGCATCGGTGACATCGAGACGCGCCGTTGCATAAGCGTCCTTACCGAACATCTTCCTGAACTCCTCACCAGCACTATCCAACCGCTCGGCATTCATGTCGTTGAGCACCACCACGGCGCCTTCCTGTACGAATCGCTTGGCGATGGCCTTGCCGATACCGCCAGCACTGCCGGTTACCAACGCAATCTTTCCGGAAAGCGGTTTCGGCTTGGGCATCCGCTGCAGTTTCGCTTCCTCCAGCAGCCAATACTCGATGTCAAACGCTTCTTGGCGCGGCAGTGACGTATACTCGGACACCGCTTCGGCCCCCTTCATCACGTTGATCGCGTTGATGTAAAACTCGGCGGCTACGCGTGCCGTCTGCTTGTCTTTCGAAAAGGAAAACAATCCGACACCGGGGTATAGGATAATGACCGGGTTCGGGTCGCGCATCGCCGGACTGTTCGGGTGTTTGCACGTCTCGTAGTACGCCTTGTACATGGCGCGATAGGCCTCGAACGCAGGGGCAAGCTGGGCTTTGAGCGATGCCACGTCGGCCAAGTCGGCATCGGGTGCCAGCTCAAGCACCAGCGGGCTGATCTTGGTTCGCAGGAAGTGATCGGGGCAACTGGTGCCGAGGGGCGCCAACCGATCCAGGTCATTGGAATTGATGAATTCGAGTACCCGGGCATCGTCAGTGAAATGCCCTACCATGTGGCGCTCGGATGAGCAGAACCCACGTAAGACGGGCGCCAGTGCCGCCGCCTGTGCCTTGCGGCCATCTTCGGCCAATCCATCAATCTTAGCCCCTCCGAACACGGGGCGATTCTTGCCGTAGTTGGCCTCCAGGTATTCGGCGCAACGCTCGATGACCGTCAGCGTATTGATGTAACTTTCGTAAGCCGTATCGCCCCAAGTGAACAAGCCGTGCGATCCCAGCATGATGCCGCGTATACCCGGATTTTCAGCTAGGCACTGGCGCAATTGCAACCCCAGGTCAAAGCCCGGACGCTGCCAGCCCACCCAGCCGATTTCACCATTGAATAGCTCTTGCGTGATCTTTTTGCCATCCTTGGCCGCCGCGATGGCGATAGCCGCATCGGGATGCAGGTGATCGATATGCTTGAACGGCAGGAATCCGTGCAGGGGCGTATCGATAGATGGCGCCTTGGAAGCCAGGTCATAGATGCAATGGTTGAACAGTTCAACCATCTCATCCTCGTGCTCGATGCCCCGATACACGTTTTCCAGGCTACGCAAGCGATCTACATACAGCGCCGCCAAGCCGCTGCGCGTCAGCGTCCCGATGTCGCCACCCGATCCTTTGATCCACATGACTTCCGTTTCGCGCCCTGTCAGCGGATCCTTGGCAATCGCTTTGCAAGATGTATTTCCACCACCGTAATTGGTGAGCCTCAGGTCGGCCCCAAGCAGGTTGGACCGGTATAACAGGAGTGCCACTTCATCCCCCTCCAGTTCGGCCGCCTTGGCGTCTTCCCACAGGTAACTCACATGCTTGAATGATTCTTTTCCTATTGATTCAGACATTTCTATATTTATTTATTCGATTTTCGATTTTGCGTTCCAACTTCGGCCTTCCGTCTCCGGTCTTCCAACTTACTCCAGCGTCCGGGCAAACCCAACCACGATGATGGACAGGATCATGACGGCTATCCCGCCGATGATGGTGGCATACGTTTTCCGGCTCACCCCTTTCCACTCGCGGAGTATGACCCCCCACGCGTTCGCGATGAGGATAATAAATGCCATGTGCAGGATCCACGAGCTTGGCCCATTCCCGAGGCGGCTTTCGCCCATGCCGTAGAAGAAAAACTGCAAGTACCAAGTCGTACCCGCCAACGCACAGAACAGGATGTTGCGGGCAATCGGTGTCTTGGTATTGGTATAGTCTCCGAAGGTGCGGTTACGGGCGTTCAAGAACATGCACCAGATGAAATTGGTGGTCAGCCCTCCCCAAAGCACGACGACGTAGGTCACGTTGTTCTGGAACAGGAATTCGCCCTGTCCGGGATTGGCCGCTTTCCACAGGTCATTCGCCACGACAGCCATCGGCTTGCCCGCTTCAAGCCCGAAATTAAAACAGGCGCTGAGGATACCAGACACAATCCCTACGGTAAGGCCGACGCCGAAATTGAAATCCTTGTTCCCGCTGGCATCCGCCGCCTTCGCATTGAGCTCACGTTCCTTCAGCACTCCCGCCTTACCACAGAGGTAAATGCCCACCACGCAAACCGCCAACCCAATCAGCACGGCCCTGCCCGATTGCGTGGTAAAAAAGTCAACGATGGTTTCGCGGCCTTCGCTGCCGGCAAAGTAAAAGTAAATGGACGGCACCAGCGAACCGCATACCATGGTCAGGCCCAAGATGATGCTACTACCGAGGGAGACGCCCAGGTAACGCACGCCAAGGCCATACGTGAGGCCACCGATGCCCCATAGCAGGCCAAACAGGTAGGCATACCCCAACGTGCCGCTATCCGCATTGCGGATGATCTCCGCGAAATCCGGGATGGTGATGTAGGCGGCCAACGGTGGCACGATGAGCCATGAAAACAACCCACCAACGATCCAAAAGGACTCCCATGCCCACCCTTTTACCTTTTTATAAGGCACGTAGAAACTCCCCGAAGCGAAACCTCCGATGAAGTGAAAGATGACTCCTGCTAATGCATGCATATCAATACGGTTAAACTGGTAACAAAACGGCACAAGTATAGAAAAGAAGGAAAAGCGAACTGTTATGGGCTGTCATGTTGTACACAGGATGCGACAGGACGCCAAAAAGAATGCGGCCATTCACCGGTGGTGAATGGCCGCACGTCTATTATTCGATCTACCGTCGGCTATGAACCTGCTTGGTTCAATGCCTCTTCTTTCATTTTGTCGTTCGCGACGATGACGATTTCCACTCGCCGGTTTTGCGCACGGCCCGTTTCGGTATCGTTGTCGGCGATGGGCTCATGGAAACTCTTCCCTTCCGTTTTCACGCGGCGCCCGGTCAATCCCTGTGAAACGGCATAGCTTTTCACGGCCTTTGCCCGTCGTTCAGACAGCCCTTGATTGTATTTATCCGTACCCTTGCTATCGGTATGCCCGATTACGAGGATATCCGTATCGGGATTGGCGTTCAGCGATTCAACCAAGTTCGCGATGTTTTTCTGCGCATCGGCCTTCAGGTCGGTCTTATCGAAATCGAAAAGGATACCGGAGTCGAATTTCACGATGATCCCCTCATCGGCCTTGATGACCTCGGCCCCTGCCACCGTACGTTCGATCTCTGCGGCCTGTTTGTCCATCTTACGACCGATCAACCCACCGGCCACACCGCCGATTGCGGCACCGGCAAGCACGCCAACCGCGGTATTGCCGGCTTTGTTACCGATAATCGCACCCAAAGCGCCACCCGCCGCGGCACCCGTGGCGGCACCCTTCTGCGTATTGTTCATGGACTGGATGGTCGCGCAGCTACCCAATAGCAACGCGGACGTCGCTACCGAAAGCCCAAATAAAGCTATTTTCCTATTCATCATCATGGTTATTTCTTTTGTTCCGGTTGATTGAACGCAAACCCGATGCCAAACTAATCGCGATCGGGTTCAGGCGCGACTTCCAGCTTGGGCAGCTTCGGTGCCTCGGGGCGACCATCGCGATCGAATTGCTTGAACGATTGGACGATATATGCGGTGATGTCATATTCCCCCCAATATTGCGATTCTTCGAAAGACGGCCGGTACCAAATCATGAAATTGGTCAGGTCATCGCCATCCATGCCGGTCAATTCCCGGATTTTGCTTTTGCTGAATTTCCGGTCCACATCCGTTTCCGCGAGTTCGCGCTCCATGTAGTTGCCGAAACGCCTCGCATTCCGCGGCGTGCGCCCCAACAGTTCGTACAGCGACGTGATCGGGTTGAACACATAGGCCAGGGCAGGCGGTTTGCCGTCGAAATAGACCCCCTGCTTGCGATAGCCACGCATGGCATCGCGGAGTTCGGCCTCCTTGCTCATGCGGTTTACATCCACTTGTTCCAGCATGATCGTGCCCGGCCGCATGTCGATGAGGATGTCGCTCAACGTCGTTACTACGGTCGAGGCCGGTTGGTAACCCATGCTGTTGGCCGTCAGCGTATCGCCAACCGATACGCCGATTTCGAACGTGCCCAAGCTACCGGAAGCGGTCGACTCGCCCGTGCGCTTGTTGGCAATGGTTACGCTGCCCAACCGCTTGCTCGTGCCCGCTTCGACCACGATGCCACGGATGTTGCCCGCCTCTTGCGCAAGCAGCCAATCCGGTAACAGGCACACGGCAACCAGCATCGCTATTTTCGTGACGATATGCATATCCTATTTCCGTTTGACTCCCGTTTTTTCCAAACGTTTAATCGACCGTGCCTCGATCCTGCCGCCGATCATACCTTATAGGGGTAGAACACGAAGTTTGCCCCCTCGGGCACGATGGCGAATACGCACATGAAATCTGTCGGTTTCTTATACTGCTTAACGAAACTCGCTTTCCGGTCTTCCGCGATGATTCCGCGTTCCACAAACTCCTCCAGCGTGGACGCGTTGATGGACCAATCCGTACCCAGTTCCTCTTTATCCAAAATCGACTCGCCTACCTTGACCTCATGCTGGTGCGCAATGAAAATGGGGTAGGCAGACAGGCCTTCGGCCATGATCTCGACGGCGATTTCCTTGATGGATTCCGCGTAGAAATCGAGGTCGACCCTGAGGCTCTTCAGTGGGCTCTCCTTTTTGGGCTTCCCGCCATCGTCTCCGGCTTGGGCGCCGAGCAAATCGTGTAGTTCCATTTTTTAGTCAGCAGTCCTTTTTCTCATGTCTCATCGTTAATGCCATCCGTTTTCAACCCAAGCAATACCACGTTTTCGACATGTTGGGTATGGGGGAACATGTCGACCGGACGGATGCGCCGTACCGCATATTTCTCGCTGAGCAAAGCCAGGTCGCGTGCCTGCGTGGCGGCATTGCAGCTCACGTACACGATCTTGGGCGCTTCCATCTCCAGCAGCCTGTGCACGACATCGGCATGCATGCCCGCACGCGGCGGATCCGTGATGACCACATCCGGTTTCCCGTGTTCGGCGATGAACTGCGGCGTGAGCACATCTTTCATGTCGCCCGCATAGAATTTCGTATTGGGAATGCCGTTCACCGCCGAATTGACCTTTGCATCTTCGATGGCCGAGGGCACGTATTCGACACCGATGACTTCGCGTACATGTCGCGCAACGAAGTTGGCAATCGTCCCTGCACCCGTGTACAGGTCATACACGCGCTCGTCGCCCCGAAACCCTGCAAAATCGCGCGCGATCTTGTAGAGCTCATACGCCTGGGCCGAATTGGTCTGATAGAAGGATTTAGCGCCGACCTTGAAGCGCAGCCCTTCCATTTCCTCGACGATGTGGTCGTGTCCCGCATAGACGTGCAACTCCTGATCGAATATCGTGTCGTTTTTCTTCTGGTTGATGATGTAAAGCAGCGAGCCGATCTCCGGGAATTCCCTGTGCAGGAACGCCATGACCCGTTCAACGGTTTCGGGATCGACATACGCGAAAACGACGATGACCATGAGTCCGCCGGTCGATGAGGTACGGATGATGAGGTTTCGCAGCGCACCTTCGTGCTGCCGCAAATCGTAAAAGGAAATGGCGTTGGCCAAGGCGAAATCCCGCAGCTTGTTACGGATCTCGTTTGATGGCGATTGCTGCAAATAGCAATGTTCGATGTCGAGTATCTTGTCAAACCGCGCGGGTACATGGAAACCCAAGGCATTCATTTCCAAGCTCGCTTGCTCGTCGTCCAGATCGGTTAGCCACCGCTTGTTGGAAAAGGTATATTCGAGCTTGTTGCGATAATACCGTGTTTGCGGCGCCGACAGGATGGGTTCCATGGATGCGGTATCCACCTTGCCCAACCTTTTCAAGGCATTGTCCACGCCCTGTTGCTTGAACGTCAGCTGCGCGGTATAGTCCATATGCTGCCATTTGCACCCTCCGCAAATACCGAAATGCGCACAGAAGGGATCCACGCGATGGGGCGAGGGTTGGACAATCCGCGATACCCTCGCTTCAGCGAAATTCTTCTTCTTGCGCAACAATTCGATATCCACCACATCGCCCGGAATGGCTTTATCCACGAATAGCACAAGGTCGTCGGCCTTGGCTACCCCCTTGCCCTCTTCGGCGATGTCGATGATCGAAACGTTGTTCAGCATGCGCTGATCGGGCTGGATCTTCCGTTTACTCATACGGATGCAAAGGTAGGTTTTTTTAGCGATACCCTTTAGTCAGCGGTAACCGTGGCCTTGACGAGGTAAGGCAATATTTCCTTCTGGAAGGACACGAAGTTCTTCCGCACGTCGGCTTCGCTCACGGAGGTGAAGGCAAAAGAAAACACGATATTCTTGCTGGCTTTGATCAAGAACGTCAGCTTTTCTTCCGCTACGGCCCGGCCGATCTCGGCGTTGTTCAGAAACGAACTGATGAGCAGGAACTCCAGATCATCAGACAATGTACGCAAGTACTCCTGCGTATTGGCGGATTCGCGGATGAAATCCCAGCCAAGGAACTCGTTGCATATCGTGTAGGTGAGCCGACTTACGCGCAGGATGGTATTGCCCAGATAGGTCTCCAGGTCGGAGCGGTTGCTGTATTTCCCCAATAAGTCGTCCACGCTCTCGCGGATGTAATCCATCAGGATGGCGTGAAGGACCAGCTCCTTGCTGTCGAAATACTTATAGATGGTCGCCTTGGCGATCTTCGCTCTCTTGGCGATTTCATTGACGCTGGTCTTTTTATACCCGTAGCGCCTGAACAGCTCACGCGCGGCCTTCTTTATCGACTCCTTGACTTTATCGGCTTCCATCAGTTTGATACGATTACGGTTTCGCCATTGCGCCGCGCGTAATAAGGTTTCAACGGACATTCCGCGAGTTCGGCAGGCGACCCGTTGACCAAGAGGTAGCGTGCGCCGGAACAGGGATCCTTGGCCACGATACCGCCCTCTTCGACCTCCACGGCACACCGCTTCTCGGGGGCCACCGTACTGCAACGATCGTAGGCAACGAATCCCTGGCCCGTATTGACGACGATCAAGCCCGCGACACCACCGCGATCGATGACCGCATAGCCACCCGGCGTGTGCAACAGGGGATACTGGACCATGGACACCTGCTCCAGCACGGGAATATGCTGTATCACGTTGCAACCGCCTTTTTTACAGGACGTCGGCACGAGGAAAGCCGTGAAAATGAACATGCATGCAACGGCTGTTTTCATTCTACGGTCGGTTAGACGAGTTCCGTCTCGAATTGTTTCAGGAACCGGACGTCGTTTTCGGAAAACAAACGCAAGTCGCGTATCTCGTACTTGAGGTTGGTGATGCGCTCGATGCCCATCCCAAATGCGAAACCGCTGTAGCGCGTGCTATCGATGCCGCAATTATCCAACACGTTGGGATCGACCATTCCGCAACCCAATATTTCCACCCAACCGGAGTGCTTGCACAGCGTGCAGCCAGCACCCTTGCAGATCGTGCAGCTGATGTCCATTTCGGCAGATGGTTCGGTGAACGGGAAATAAGACGGGCGAAAGCGTACCTTGGTGTCTTCGCCGAACAATTCGCGCACGAAATGGTAGAGTGTCTGCTTCAGGTCGGCAAACGACACGTTCTCATCGACGTAAAGCCCTTCCACTTGATGGAAAAAGCAATGTGCACGGGCGGAAATGGCCTCGTTGCGGTATACCCTGCCCGGCATGATGGCGCGGAAAGGCGGTGTTCCGCCCTCCATCATGCGCACCTGCACAGACGAGGTATGCGTACGAAGCGCAATGTCATTGCCGTCCTGCTTGCGGATGAAAAAAGTATCCTGCATATCCCGGGCGGGGTGTTCCGGCGGGAAGTTGAGCGCGGAGAAATTATGCCAATCGTCTTCGATTTCCGGCCCTTCGGCAACGTTGAAGCCCAACTTCTTGAATATCTCCACGATTTCTTTGCGCACCAACGAGAGGGGGTGTCGGGATCCCAACGTGAATCCTTCGCCTGGCAAAGTGAGGTCGGCCGATTCGCGTTTGGACGCCGATGTTGCCGACGCGAACTGTTCCTGCAACACCTTGTACTTGAGCTCGGCGGCCTGCTTGAATTCGTTCAAGGTCTGCCCAAGCAGCCGCTTTTGATCGGGCGGTACGGATTTGAATTCGTCGAACAGGCTGCGCACCACGCCTTTTGCCACCAAGAATTTCAACCTAAAGGCTTCCAGATCATTGGCAGATTCGGGCGTGAACCGCTCCACCTCTTCGGCGTACTGCTGTATTTTCTCTTGCAACATGACGCCAAAGATAGGAAATGTCTCTCAAAAAAGCGCGTCTTCCTCCCCGTCGTTTTCCTTGAAATCCACTTCCGATTCGTCCGTAGCCGCTTTCTTTTCAGGCAATTCGCTCGCACTTCCTGGATTGGTGGGGGCCTCGAAATCACTTTTGCGCCCCAGGAGCGTGAAATTTTCGGCAACCACTTCCGTGGTGTAGCGCCGGATCCCTTCCCGGTCTTCATAAGTCCGCGTACGGAGCTTGCCTTCTACATACACCAATTTGCCCTTGAACAGGTACTTGGCTGCCACCTCGGCCAAACCCCGCCACATGACGATGTTGTGCCATTCGGTCTGTTCCATCCGACGACCGTCTTTATTGAACATTTCTGACGTTGCCAATGGGAAACTGGCCACCGTAACGTTGCCTTCCAAGTGGCGGATCTCGGGATCCTTGCCCAAGTGGCCTACTAAAATCACTTTGTTGATGCCTGACATAACAAATTTAGGGATTATTAATCGGTAGTTTATTCCATCATGTAATCTTTTAAAAAAGAATAAATGAGCTTCGGTTTAGCTAATGTAGCAACATCTTTCCGAAAAACATAATCCCAGGTCACTTTTTTATTGGCGACCGGCGAATGATTGCCCACCAAGATGAACCGTGCAAACAGGTTCTGATGGCTCAACACATGCTTGATTGACTCTCCAATATACTGTAAATCAGCATCTGAACCAAAATATCCAACCACCTCGTCCAGTTCAGCCAATTCATGCAACTCCATGTATCGCGGCGTTTCGACCAAGGGCAGGTCGTAAAGGCTTTCCCAGATATCGCCCTTGCCCCGCTTGTTCATCAGCAGGCGACCGCCTTCTTCCACGACGAAGTAGTTGAAGTACCGATCGCGACTTGGCTTGGCCTTCAGTTTGACGGGCAAACGGTCTACACGGCCTTCCTGCAAGGCGCGGCACCCCAGTCGGATGACGCAACCTTCGCAATCCGGATTCTTGGGTTTGCATTGCAGGGCACCGAATTCCATCATGGCCTGGTTGTAAAGCCCCGGATGCGCCTCGTCCAATAAATCGTTCGCCAAATCAAGGAACAACCGCTTGCCCGTCGACGAATTAATGGGTTCGTCGATGCCGAAATAGCGGGCCAACACCCGAAAGACATTGCCGTCAACCACGGCCTTGGGTTCGTCGGCCGAAAAGGAAGCGATTGCGGCGGCGGTATACTCGCCGATGCCCGCAAGCCGGATGAGGTCGTCATAGGCGGTGGGAAAAACACCCCCGTGTTCGGTTACCACGGCCTTTGCCGCCTTGTGCATGTTGCGCGCCCTCGAGTAGTAACCCAACCCCTGCCAATGGCGCAACAGCTCGCCCTCATCTGCATTGGCGAATGCCCTCACATTGGGGTAATGTGCCAAGAACCGATTGAAATAAGGGAGGCCCTGCTCTACGCGCGTTTGCTGAAGGATGACCTCCGAAAGCCAGATCACGTAGGGATCTTTCGTATGGCGCCAGGGCAGGTCCCGTTTATGCCGATTGTACCAGCTGATGATTTCATTGGAAAATCCCATGCCACAAAAATCCGACTTTTTTCCCAAACCCCAACCAATCTGCCAAACTGTCACGCGTTCGAATTTTTATTACTACCTTTGTGAGCGCTAATTGAATGGCCATGTTTGAGATACCGACAAGTACAAAACAGCACGACGAATCGCGGCAGGGCGAGGCGTTGCTGCTGGATAGCGATCAGCAGAAAAGCAACGGCCGGAAGCTCTATATCGAGAGCTACGGCTGCCAAATGAATTTTTCTGACAGCGAAATCGTGGCATCCATCCTGCTTGATAAAGGTTTCGAAACCACACGCGACTACAGGGAGGCCGATGTGGTATTCATCAACACCTGTTCGATACGGGAAAACGCCGAACAGCGCGTACGGAACCGGCTGAAGGAATTCGAATCGGCCAAGGCCAAGAATCCAGGGATGGTTGTCGGCGTATTGGGCTGCATGGCCGAACGCCTGAAATCGAAATTCCTCGAAGAGGAAAAACTGGTGGATGTAGTGGTAGGCCCCGACGCGTACCGCGACCTGCCCAACCTCATCGAACAGGTCGACGAAGGGTCGCGCGCCGTCAATGTGCTGCTTTCTAGGGAAGAGACCTATGCGGACATCAGTCCGGTACGGCTCAACACGAACGGGGTCACCGCGTTCATCTCGATCATGCGCGGTTGCGATAACATGTGTTCGTTCTGTGTGGTGCCATTCACCCGCGGCCGGGAGCGCAGCCGCGACCCGCAGTCGATTGTCAAGGAAGCGCAGCACCTATTCGACGCGGGGTACCGGGAGGTCACCTTATTGGGCCAAAACGTGGATTCCTATAAATATACGGCACCCGTAGCCGAGGGCGAGGAGCAAGGGCCTACCGTCAATTTCGCCAACCTGCTGGAAATGGTTGCCCATGTCCATCCGCTTCTGCGCATACGCTTTTCGACATCGCATCCGAAAGACATCACCGATGAGGTGCTGCATACGATGGCCGCCCACGAGAACATCTGCAAGTACATCCATCTGCCCGTCCAATCGGGCAACTCACGGGTACTGAAGCTCATGAACCGCACCTATGACCGCGAATGGTACATGGAGCGGGTGGCGTCCATCCGACGCATCATTCCGGATTGCGGGATATCGACCGACGTCATCACGGGTTTCTGCGGCGAGGCCGAGGAAGAGCACCAGGATACGCTTTCGATGATGGACTACGTGAAATACGATTTCGCCTACATGTTTGCCTATTCGGAACGCCCGGGCACGTTGGCGGCCAAGCGTTACGTGGATGACATCCCCGAAGACGTGAAGAAACGGCGGCTCACCGAAGTGGTGGACCGGCAACGCGCGCATAGCCTGGAACGGTTGCAAACCTACGTGGGCAAGGTGCACAAGGTACTCATTGAAGGGCTCTCGAAGCGATCGGACCAGGATTTCTGCGGCAGGAACGACCAGAATGCCATGGTGGTGTTCCCTGTTGACGCGCGTTTCAACGTCGGCGATTACGTCGATGTCCAGGCAGACCGTTGCACGTCTGCCACGTTGATTGGCAAAATCATTGGTTAAACACAGCTTGCGGTAGCAAGAAAGCAAAAAACAACAAAGCGCATTCCAGCATGGACATCCAGGATATAAAAAATAGATTCGGCATCATCGGCAATTCACCCCTGCTCAACCGTGCGATCGATATCGCACGGCAGGTGGCACCTACTGACATTTCCGTGCTGATCACCGGCGAGAGCGGAACCGGCAAAGAGGTTTTTTCGCACATCATCCATCAGCTCAGTGCCCGCAAACACGGCCCGTTCATTGCCGTCAACTGCGGCGCCATACCCGAAGGGACAATCGATTCCGAACTTTTCGGACACGAAAAGGGGTCTTTTACCGGCGCGCATGAAGCCCGGAAAGGCTACTTCGAGGTCGTCAATGGCGGCACGATCTTCCTGGATGAGGTCGGTGAATTGCCGGTAGGTACGCAGGCCCGATTGTTGCGCGTATTGGAGACCGGGGAGTATATCCGTGTCGGATCCTCGAAAGTACAGAAGACCAACGTACGCGTGATAGCGGCTACCAATGTCGATATCTACAATGCCGTGCAGAAGGGACGGTTCAGGGAAGACCTCTATTACCGGCTGAACACGGTGCCTTTGCGAACTCCTCCTTTGCGCGACCGCAAGGAAGATATACACCTGTTATTCCGCAAATTCGTAGCCGACTTTACCGACAAATACCGTAGCCCGAACGTGCAATTGACGGAAGACGCGCAGCAACTGCTCGCCAATTATGGTTGGCCGGGCAACGTGAGACAATTAAAGAATATCGCCGAACAGATTGCCGTATTGGAGCGGGAACGACTCATTGATGCCCGTGCGCTTCAACAGTACCTGCCAGCCGACCAACAGCGCGCACTCCCCGTACATGTAGCCTCGGGTGGAAAGGACGATTTTTCTGAACGCGACATCCTTTACAAAGTGCTCTTTGACATGAAAAAAGACATGGTTGAATTGAAAAAACTGGTGGTCGAAATCATCCAGAACGGCATCAATTCCAACATCGTCGAAGACAATTCGCCGTATATCCATCAGCTTTACCGCGAAGTGGATAGCGGTACGCCGGAGCAATTAGCCCCCCCCTCCACGCTCACCATCCATCACCCGGCATCGAATGCACAAGCCGAGGATTTCCGTTTCCACACCCAAGACGCCGAAGAGGTGGAAGAGGAATCGCTTTCCTTGGTAGACAAGGAATCGGACCTGATCAAAAAGGCGCTGAAAAAGCACAAGGGCAAGCGCAAGTCGGCCGCCGAGGAATTGGGCATCTCCGAAAGGACATTGTATCGGAAAATCAAGGATTTGAACCTCAATTGACAGCGACGTATGATGGCAAAGAGATGTTGCTTCGGGTTGTTTGCGCTAACGGCCATGCTCATGCAGGGCTGTGGCATCAAATACGGCTTCACGGGAGGATCCATACCCGAAGGGATGAAGACCTACACGGTCGAGTTTTTCGAGAATACGGCGCCAATCGTTTATCCAACGCTCAGCATCTCCTTCACCGAAGCGCTGAAAGAACGGATACGCAGCCAATCAAGCCTGAGCCAGGTCTCGAATGAAGGCGATGCGATTTTCGAGGGCCGGATCACCGGCTACAGCATTGCCCCGGCCGCCGTGGAAGCGGGTACGGATCGCGCGGCGTTGAACAGGCTGTCGATTACCATAAACGTCAAATACACCAACAACATCAAGCCCCAAGATAATTTCGAACAGTCGTTCACCCGTTTCAAGGATTTCTCTTCTGCCGGAAGTTCGATACCGGCACAAGAGGAGGCCATGGTCCGGGACATCAACCAAATGCTCACCGAAGACATCTACAACAGGGCTTTTGCGAATTGGTAGGTATTTAGGAAGCGAATTATGAGTAAATTGAGCAACTTGACAGACTGACGGCGTGGAATACGAAGACGACAAGGCATTATACCACCAAGTATTGACCGACCCTTCGGGCATTGACCGAGCGATATTGGATAAGCTGATTGCGCGGTACCCTTACTCACAGCCGTTACGGCACGCCTGGGCCCGAAAGCGCTATCAAGCAGGGGAAGTGGCTGACGCCGGCAAGGCGCTCCTGTTCGCCGATTCGCCGGATTGGCTGTATGGATACATCGTCGCCGAAAACGACAATCGCAACGCAGGCGCCGTCGACGGACAGATAGCGGGTAATTCGATGGAACCTTCGGCACAACCCGCCAACACCGAACACTTCATGTACCAAGGCAACGCGGAGCAGCAGGAGCCAACGCCCGCGGAAGCATCCGGCCGTGAACGGGTAACGCTTTATCATGATGAGCACATGCCCTATAGTTTCCGATGGTGGCTCAGCAAAACGCGGATGGCTCATGCAGACACCTACCGGCCTTACGCACCGAGCCGAACCACCGCTGGAGACGCGGGAGCGCCCGACGTCGACGAAGCGCAGGTATTGGATCAGCAGATCCGCGAAAACATCTTCCACCTGCAGTCTCCGGAGGAGAAGCTGAGCGCGGCGCATCCTCCCCAAACCGTACCCTTCCAGCCGTCCAAGAAAATCGACCCCATCCTGGAGCGCTTTATCCGTGAAGAACCGCAGATCAAGCCTCCTACAGTGGATAAAATCGACCTAGAGAACAAAGCCCGCAAAAGCGCGGAAGACCGGTTGACGCTCGTTACCGAGACGCTGGCCAAGATTTACAGCGAACAGGGGCTGTACCCCAAGGCCATCGCCATCTATAAAAAATTAAGTTTGAAATATCCAGAAAAAAGTGCTTACTTTGCCGCTCAAATTACTGAATTAGAGAACAAATTAAGGTAACGAATACGACTCATGCAAACATTGCTAATCATATTAATCATTTTGGCCAGCGTCCTGTTGTCCTTCCTGGTACTTATCCAAAACCCAAAAGGTGGTGGGCTGGCAGCCAATTTTGCGGGTGGCGCCAACCTCATGGGCGTGAAGCGGACCGGCGATATCCTGGAAAAGGGCACCTGGGGTCTGGTTATCGCGATCATGGTTTTTTCGTTGATGATGAATATCATGGCCCCATCTTCCGGCACGGGCGGAGGTGGACTAAGCGATCAGATCACGCCCGCGGCACCAGCAGCATCCCCGCTCCCCGCCACGCAGTTGCCGGGAACAACGGAAAATCCGGTTGCTGACACGGCACAATAGTGCAGACAATCCGTTAGCGAAAATACCGAAGGCCTTCCGCGAAAAGCGAAGGCCTTTTTGATTGATAACAGGCTGCCAAGTAGGCTGCCATCCTGACACGCGAATCACCTCATTACCGACAAGTCCGTCAGCCCGAAAATGAAAAAATGGCAAGACCGGTGCAGAAAGGTCGCTTGGCACAGTTGATGAAGGATAGGATGCAGGAAAATTCAAAACTTTCAAACAATTAATGATTAATTATTAAATAGTATCAATTATGGCGTTAAGTATTAAACCTATCGGAGATCGGGTGGTAGTTGAAGCTGCCCCTGCAGAGGAGAAGACCGCATCAGGTATCTACATTCCAGATACCGCAAAGGAAAAGCCGCAACGCGGAACCGTCGTGGCCGTCGGTGCAGGAAAGACGGATGAACCGTTGACCGTAAAGGTAGGAGACCAAGTGTTGTACGGTAAATATGCGGGCACCGAAATCACTTACGAAGGAAAAGAATATTTGATCATGAAAGAATCTGACATCTACGCCGTTGTATAGGCATGGATTCAGGTTTTTGATGTTTTCATCGTAGGCATTTAATAATTAACTGTTAACGTAAAAGGTCTTCGCACGCCGTGCGCAGACAAAATCATTAAAAAAATGGCAAAACAAGTAAAGTATAATGTAGAAGCACGTGACGCCCTGAAGCGGGGCGTGGACACGTTGGCAAATGCGGTAAAGGTAACATTGGGGCCCCGCGGACGTAACGTCATCATCGAGAAAAAATTCGGCTCGCCTTCCATCACGAAAGACGGTGTTACCGTAGCCAAGGAAATCGAATTGAAAGATGGCTTGGAGAACATGGGTGCACAGATGGTCAAGGAGGTAGCTTCCAAAACCGCTGACCAAGCAGGGGACGGCACCACGACCGCTACGGTTTTGGCGCAGGCGGTCATCGCCCCGGGCTTGAAAAGCGTTGCGGCCGGTGCCAATCCGATGGATCTGAAGCGCGGCATCGACAAGGCCGTAGCCAAGGTGGTAGAGAGCCTTCAGGACCAATCGCAAACGGTCGGTGAAGATAACAATAAGATCAAGCAAGTGGCCAGCATCTCGGCAAACAACGATGAAGTCATCGGCGCGCTGATCGCTGAAGCCATGGAAAAAGTAGGCAAGGACGGCGTCATCACCGTTGAGGAAGCAAAAGGTACGGAAACCGAAGTCAAGACCGTTGAAGGCATGCAATTCGACCGCGGTTACCTTTCTCCGTACTTCGTGACCAACACGGACAAAATGGAAGCCGAATTGGAAAATCCGTACATCCTGATTTACGACAAGAAAATCAGCAACATGAAGGAATTGCTTCCAATCCTCGAAAAACAAGTGCAAACAGGCAAGCCGCTATTGATCATCGCAGAAGATCTGGACGGTGAAGCATTGGCTACCTTGGTGGTCAACAAAATCCGTGGCTCGCTGAAAGTGGCTGCGGTAAAAGCCCCTGGCTTCGGCGATCGCCGCAAGGCAATGCTCGAAGACATCGCCATCCTGACCGGCGGTCAAGTGATTTCAGAAGAGCGCGGCTTCAAGCTGGAAAATGCGGATTTGACTTACTTGGGCCAAGCCGAGAAGGTGGTCGTAGACAAAGACAACACCACGATCATCAATGGCTCCGGCAACTCTGAAGACATCAAGGGCCGCGTAAACCAAATCAAAGCCCAAATCGAAACGACCACTTCAGACTACGATCGCGAGAAATTGCAAGAGCGTTTGGCGAAGTTGGCCGGCGGCGTGGCCGTTCTTTACGTCGGTGCCGCTACCGAAGTGGAGATGAAAGAGAAGAAAGACCGCGTTGACGATGCGTTGCACGCGACGCGTGCTGCGGTTGAGGAAGGTATCGTTGCCGGTGGTGGCGTCGCTTTCATCCGTGCCAGCGAGGCGTTGAAAGACCTCAAAGGGGCCAATGAGGACGAAGCCATCGGTATCGAAATCATCAAGCGCGCCATCGAAGAGCCTTTGCGCCAAATCTGCAACAACGCCGGTATCGAAGGTGCCGTGGTTGTACAGAAAGTGAAGGAAGGTACAGCCGATTTCGGTTACAATGCCCGTACAGGCAACTACGAAAACCTGATCGGCGCAGGCGTAATCGACCCGACCAAGGTGACGCGCATCGCACTGGAAAATGCCGCTTCGATCGCTTCCATGCTGCTGACCACCGAAGTGGTGTTAGCAGACGAGCCGGAAGAAGAAAAAGCTGGCGCAGGTGCTCCACCGATGGGTGGAGGCATGGGCGGAATGATGTAGTACATCCCTGCAAAAATAGAAAAGGCGCTGCTCGTATGGACAGCGCCTTTTTTTTACTTCAATTTTTCATTGTTCCGGTGCCGCTCGGCATCCCGGATATTTTTCTTCTCCAGGTTCTTCGCCAACGCGTCCGTCAGATCCACACCCGTCTGGTTGGCCAGGCACATCAATACGAATAGGACATCGGCTAATTCATCGGCCAGGTCGACGGCTTCATCCGATTTCTTGAAAGACTGCTCGCCGTATCGACGGGCCATGATGCGCGCCACCTCGCCCACTTCCTCCATCAAAATGGCCGTATTGGTCAATTCATTGAAATAGCGGATTCCGGTAGTCGTTATCCACTCATCAATCGATGCCTGTGCTTCTTTTATCGTCATTGGTCGCGTTAATGATTGTCCTTGTCTTTGGTGTCCATGACGATGGTCACCGGGCCGTCGTTCACCAATGAAATCTTCATATCGGCGCCGAATACCCCCGTGGCCACGTCCTTGCCCAGCTGATCGGTCAACGTCGCGATCATGGCCTCGTACAGCGGTATGGCTTTGTCGGGTTTCGCCGCGCGGATAAACGATGGCCGATTGCCTTTCTTGGTCTGTGCATGTAGCGTGAATTGCGAAATCAACAGGATATTTCCGCCGATGTCGTGGATCGACTTATTCATCAATCCTTCGTCGTCGCCAAATACCCGAAGATTTGCGATCTTCTGGGCAAGCCACGCCACGTCTTCCATCGCATCGGCGTCTTCCACGCCCAATAGCACGACGAATCCAGCACCTATCGCACCAGTCTGCCTGCCAGCGACGGTACAAGCCGCCTCGATGACGCGTTGGATAACGGCCCGCATCGGCTATTTCCCGATCCGGTACAAGCGTCCGCCATCGGTAACCGCGTAGAGTGCACCGTCCTTACCCTGCTGCACATCGCGGAAACGTTGGGCCTCGCCCTCGGCGATTCGTTCCTCGCCCACGACCTTATTGTCCTTGATGACCAAGCGCGCGATGTGCACGCTACTCAATCCACCGATGAACAGGTTGTTTTCCCATTCGGGAATTGAATTTCCGGAGAAAAACGTCATCCCGCCTGGTGAAAGTACCGGATCCCAATAGTACACCGGTTGCTCCATCCCGTCCTGCTGTTGGATAGGAGCGCCGATCTTGTCTCCGCTATACTCCAACCCGTAGGTGATGGTGGGCCATCCGTAATTCTTACCCGGACGGATCAAGTTGATCTCATCGCCGCCACGGGGCCCGAACTCACCTTCCCACAGGTCGCCCGTAACGGGGTGAAACGCCAAGCCCTGCACGTTGCGATGGCCGTAAGAATAGATTTCGGCGCGGGCGTCGCTCCGTCCTTCAAACGGGTTTCCGGGTGCCGGTTTGCCATCGGGCGTGATGCGCAGCACCTTGCCCAATGCCGAATTCAGGTCTTGCGATTGGGGCCTGGTGACGCGATCGGACCGCTCGCCGGTGCTCACGAACAGGTTGCCGGTTTTATCAAACAACAGCCGTGAGCCGTAGTGCAGGTTTCCCTTATGCGCCGGGGTTGCCTGATAGATCACCTGGGCGTTTTCTACGGTCTTCTCGTCCGTGGCTAACCTCCCTTTGGCCACCGCCGTCAGTGTCCCTTGTGGCGTATCTTGCGAAAATGACCAATAGACCACCCGGTTGCTCTCGAATGCGGGATCGAGGGTAAGGCCCAACAGCCCACCTTGGCCAGCATCATTCACGGCGGGGAGTCCGGTTATCGGCGCTCCCAATGTCCCATCCTGCGCTGCCACCCGCAACGTACCGCCCTTTTCCGTGATCAAGAACCTTCCATCCGGCAACACGGCAATGCCCCAAGGCCTATTGAGCCCTTCGCTCAGCACCTTCACGGTATACGGTGTGGTCGTTTTCACCCCGGCGATACGGGTCTGGCCTTCGAACGCCGGCTTGTAGTCCGTATTGGCCGCCTTGGTCTCCACCGGCGCATAGGTGGTGTCTGCAGGTGTCTGGTCGGCTTGTTTCGGCGCCGACGAATCACATGATGTAGCCATCAAAGCAAATGCGGCGACGGCGCTTATTGGTTTCAATAATAGTTGCATAGCAAAAAATTTGTCTAAATATAGGGACTATTCAGGTATAAAAAAGAAAGCGCACGGTTTTTTTACAACCGTACGCTTGACTATCGCGATGCAAGGCCCTAGGGAAAGGGCTTCAGCAACCGACGCCGCTAAAATTTCACGTTCAGTCCAAGCAGGAAGTTGGCGGTCGCCTGCGGATAGTAAAAATTATACTGCACCCGATCCGTTTCCGACAGGTAATACCCCCAGGTGTACCCATTGGTCGCAAATTCTTCGTTGAAGATGTTGTTGACCAGCAAGGTCAAGCCCACGTTCTTCAAGCCCCAAAAAGAAGTGTTGTATGCCGCACGTATGTGATTGAGCAAAAAGCCGTCGATGCTTCGTCCTTCATTGCCCGTGTTATCGAGGAATTGGCGCGACACGTATTTGCTCAATAGGGCAACTTCAACCGGCTTCCACGGTTTGAACGCCAGCTCGCTGGAAGCGACCCAATCCGGCGAGAACGAGATATCCGTGAGTTCAAAGAAATTCTCGACGTCGCCCACCACTTCCGTGAAATCGCGGATTTTATTCTGGCTGTAGGCCAGGGTAGCGCCCCATGATACCCAGTGGGTAGGCGCCCAACGCCCATCAAACTCCAACCCGATGCGGTAGCTGTTATCGACATTGATGCGCAACGGCGATCCCACATCATTCAATTGGCCGGTCGGCACCAATTGGTCCCTATACAACATAGCGTATCCATTCACCCCGACGTTAAGCTGTTGGGTGCGCAACCTATACCCCGCTTCAATGTCATGCAGCTGTTCGCGCTTAGGGGTTTGCCGGACAGGCCAATCGGTAAAATCGCTCCGTACAGGCTCTTTGTTGGCCACGGCATACGAGGCGTACAGGTTACTCCCGGCAGACAGGTGGTAGGTTACGCCGACCTTGGGATTGAAGAAATCAAACAACGCATCCTGCGTCAGGTCGCGCAGGTCATTGTCGATACCGGCGATGGCATAATCCACCCGCCGATACTGCATGTCGGCAAAAACCAACCAATCGGCAAATCGGTAGGATGCCTTTAAGAAGGTATTGAAATCCTTTTTGGCCGCATCGCCGAAATAGTAGCGATGGGGCGTATTGAACGCCTGGCCATCGGTTCCCATCGGATAGGCCGATGACGTGAACAATGGATACTGTGACCAGACCACATCGCCGTAGTGATCGCCCAGATACTGGTGATAGGCCCCTCCCCAAGTCACTTCGAGCCCACGGTCTCCGGAGTAAACCAAGGAAAACGTTCCGCCAAAGAAGTGATTGTCCAACCAGCGCTGGCGCACCAGGTTCGTCCGGTTGATTACCGTATCGCCAATGTTCACCGAAGGCAGTCCGTACGCTGAATACCTGGCTTGGTGTCGATACTGCTCATAATATCCCTTGCCCCGCGTATAATGCAGCGCGGTATTCAGCGTGAACCATTCGTCGAGCCTACTGGAATAAAGCAAATGGTAATGGGTTTGCTGGTAATTGTCGGTTTCGTTGTCGTACAAATACTTGTTGTACCGTCGGTCGGACCGCAATAAATTCTCGGTCTCACCGTCGGTGAGTCCGTCATCGGCCGCATAGGCCCGCATCCCGTCCACGTCGCCGGTCAGCCTGGCCTGTGGTGTACCGTACCAAGCCTGGAATGTCTTTTCCTTGCCTCCGAATACATTGGCACGAAGCAGGCTGTTCTTGCCGTGCCAGGCCCCCGACAGGAAAAACGATTGCAGATCTGACGTCGCCCGATCGATGTACCCATCGCTCTTGATGCGCGAAAGCCGCCCATCGAAGCTGAATTTGCCATCGATCAAACCCGTCCCCAACCGCAACGTGTTTTTCCAGGTATTGAACGAGCCAAAGGAGTTGTCCAATTCGGCATAGGCCTCTTCGTTACGGGTATTGGTCTGGAAATTCAGGCTCGCGCCAAATGCCCCGCCCCCGTTTGTGGAGGTACCTACCCCCCGCTGTATCTGCACATTATCCACCGACGAGGCAAAATCGGGCAGGTTGATGAAAAACGCACCGTGGCTCTCCGCATCGTTGAGCGGGATTCCGTTGATCGTTACGTTGGTACGCTGGGCATCGCTGCCCCGTATGCGCATACCCGTGTAACCCACTCCCGCGCCCGCGTCTGATGTGATGACCACGCCCGGCGTCTGGTCGAGCAAATACGGGATGTCCTGCCCCAGGTTGTTCTTAGCGATATCCGCCTTGCCTAGGTTCCTAAACGTGGTCGCTGTATTTTCGGTGGCACGCGTCGCTTGCACCACCACTTCTTCGGTAAGCAAGGTAGCCCGTTGCAGCGCGAATGCGACCCGGCTGTCTGCCGATAGCGATACCTCCTGCACGGCTTGTTGATAGCCGAGGTGACTTACGGTAAGCGTATAGGTACCGCTTTTCAGGTTGCGGATCACTGCCGTGCCACCGGCATCGGTTTGCCCTTGATAACTGGTGCCTACGATGCGAACCGACGCATTTGGCATCGGCCTGTCCAAATCGGCGTTGACGACAGTGACGGTCATGTCGTGTTGCGCCATGGCGATGCCCATGTGCGCAAAAAGCGCAATCCCTGCGATTGTTTTTTTGATCATTTTGTTTTTTTGAACTTTTCGTTAAACACTACTGCCACAAGGGGTTCATGACAGCCTGATTATTTAACTTACCTTCCCTACGCCGGCATTATCCGGATCAGGTGCTCCCGAGCTATCGGGATGGGTATAATCTCAGCCTTTATTTGTGTTCGTTTTCCAAACAAGGCACCCCTATTCGATGGCGGCAAAGGTATGGTATTTTTGGAATAAACCAAGTTTGAACAACTGTATTTTTTTACTAGCTTTGTCATAATGAAAGAACGGGAATTGGATTCGTTGATCAAATTGCTGGATGATCCGGATGCCGAGATCTTCCAGCATGTCGAGCAGAAACTCGTCACGATGGGACCGGAGGTCATCACCCGGCTGGAATCGGTGTGGGAGCAATCATTTGACGTCGTGCTGCAAACGCGCATTGAGAACCTCATCCACAAGATCCAATTCGAAGACGTCTTGCAAGAGCTGGAACTCTGGAAGGCCAGCGGCTCGTTTGACCTGCTCCAGGGCCTTATCATCGTGAATAAGTACCAATATCCCGACATGGATGACCAAAAGATCATCAACCAGATCGAAGCCATCAAACGGGACGCATGGCTCGAAATGATTTACAGCATGAGTGCGGTCGAAAAGGTGCGCCTGCTGAACAACATCATTTACAATGTGCACGGCTTCTCCGGAAATACGAGCAATTACCACGATCCGCAAAACTCGTACATCGGGCAGGTGCTCGAAACACGCCGCGGAAACCCAATCCTATTGGCCTGCATCTACAGCATCGTAGCGCAAAAACTTGACATGCCCGTTTATGGCGTAAACCTACCCAAGCACTTCATCCTGGCCTATACGGAAGACCATATCCCGGTCGAAGACAAGCATGGCATCCTGTTCTACATCAACGCGTTCAACAGGGGCCAGATATTCGGTCGGCACGATGTCATCGCGTTCCTGAAACAGCTCAACCTTTCGCCGAGCGACAATTTCGTCTTGCCTTGCAGTAACGTAGAAATCATCACCCGGGTTTTGCGTAACCTCGTCACGTCTTATTCGCAGGCAAGCAACGCCTCGAAAGCCGACGAAATCAACAAGCTGTTGGAGGTGATCAGCGCCTCGGATTAATTTTGCGCAACGCCGCGTACGTCGAGGAAAATCCCGTAAGGGCGACGCCTTATGCCAAGCGTGTCGAGCACAACGCTGTTTTCGGGCGCCACGTTCCCATCGTCGGACAATTTGAAGCGCGAGACGCGCCGTTCGTTTTGATCGGCTACGAAAATCGTCCGTCGATTGGCGGCCCCGCGCGGATCCACCGCCACATCGATCGGACCGACGAGTCCGGTACGCGCACCGGCTATGGTACGCGTGGGAGCGACCGTCGTCGTTCCGCTGGCTAGGCGAGATTTGATGCCCTCGATGATGTAGATCCGTCCATCGGCCACCGGGTTGGCACCCGTTCCGGTACCATAGTCGGCCACCACCAATAAGTCCAACGAATCGACGAACGCGAAACCACGGATTGCCGTCGCGCCCTCGATCCTCAACGTAGCCAAAGATTGGATGCTCCTAGCTGCCGTATCCCTGATGCTGGACAGGTTGCCAAACAGGGAAATCCCTGGCGTAGCGCCAGAATTAGAGACCAACAAGCTATCGTTCCACGGCACCGCCGACCAAGGCCTCATCCCATCAGGCAGGCGTAACGTACGGTCGGGCCTGGTGAATGCGTTTTTGTTCCTTGGGGTCAGGAAACCGTAGATGCTGGTGGGGCTCTGGTTACTTAAAACATACAACAACTGCATGTTGTGGTTGTACGCAACACCCCTCAGGTTGCTCAATAGCCGGTTGCCGATCGTGCCGGATGTAGCGAGCGTTCCGCGATTGCCCACCGTCATGAGGCGTACATTCGTGTCTGGGTACAACCCCGCCTGGATCAACCGTTCCAGGTGTGGGCTGAAAAACACGCCGCCAGCCCCGCTCGGTGCACCGGAATTATAGCTATACACGACGTTCATCTCCAAGGTGTCGGCCGGATCGATCAACAGGACATTCGGTATGGGGTCCTGCGCATCGTCTGTCTGCATACTGTCTACGGAAACGTAAAGCCTGGCGATAGGCCGCAGGGGGAATGTGGGCTCATCGTCGTTACGCATGCAGCTACCCAACGCGAGCGATACACCCACCATCACCATCCAGTAAACGAACGACTTCTTCATCCAACGTGTTTTGCACAAAGGTATGAAATTTTAAGAGTTAGCATAAAATCATTAGTTTTGCATCTGCAAACAAGCTGGATAACGGGATGGACGACAAGGTATTCATACGGGAAAAACTGGAATTGCCAAACGGCGAAAAGAAACTACTGCTGCACTCCTGCTGCGCACCTTGTTCGGGCGAGGTGATGGAAGCCTTGGTGGCCTCCGACATCGACTTCACGATCTATTTCTATAACCCCAACATCCATCCCCGAAAGGAGTACGACCTGCGCAAGGACGAGAACATCAGGTTCGCTGAAAAGCACAATATCCCATTCGTGGATGCCGATTACGACGTAGACAACTGGTTTGCACGTGCCAAGGGCATGGAACATGAACCCGAACGAGGCATCCGGTGCACCATGTGCTTTGACATGCGTTTCGAACGCACGGCGCTCTATGCCCACGAAAACGGATTCCCCGTCATCACCAGTTCATTGGGTATTTCGCGGTGGAAAAACTTCGAGCAAATCAACGATTGCGGTATCCGTGCCGCCGGGCATTACCCCGGCATCGCCTATTGGACGTTCAATTGGCGCAAGAAAGGCGGATCTTCCCGCATGCTGGAAATCAGCAAACGAGAACGGTTTTACATGCAGGAATACTGCGGATGCGCCTATTCGCTGCGCGACACCAACCACTGGCGGTTGCAAAGCGGCCGGGAGCGAATCGAGCTCGGCAAGTACTATTACGGCGACGAAGACGTCACGCCAGCTTGCTCCTGAAAAAATCCATCGTCCGTTGCCAAGCCAATCCGGCGGCTTCCGCGTCATACCGCGTTGGCGACGTGTCGTTGTTGAAGGCATGGTTCACGCCATCATATCGAAATAATCGGTAGTCTACGTTGTGTGCTTTCAAGGCAGCCTCGAAAGCGGGGATACCGGCATTGATACGTTCATCGAGCCCGGCGTAGTGCAGCATCAAGCTGGCGCGGATCGCCGGTACATCGTCGACATCGGGCTGGCCGCCGTAATACGCAACCGCCGCCTGCAACCGTGGGTCGTTCACGGCCAGCACCCCGGCCATGCGCCCTCCCCAGCAAAAGCCTACGCACCCAACCTTGCCATTGCTTTCGGCCAGGTTGCGCAAGAATTCCAATCCGTTCAGGTAATTCACGAGGTTCTTGTCTGGGTCGAGCCGCCCGATCAGCTCCCGTCCCTTGTCTTCGTCGGCAGGTGTGCCGCCAAAAGGAGACAGGGCATCCACCCCCAGGGCAATGAAGCCCTCGGCTGCCACGCGTTTGGTAACGTCGATGATGTGGGGATTGAGCCCACGGTTTTCATGGATCACCACCACGCCCCCAACGCCAGACTTCCTTTTCGGCTTGGCCAAAATGGCCTTTACATCGCCATCCGCGCCGGGGAACGTAATCGGTTCGGTCGTGATGTCATCGCTATGGAATGTAGCCGCGGCGGCATAATTATTCTGGAGCAATGGCAAAAGTGCCATCGCCGACGCCGTGCCGCCGGCCAGCAGCACCAGTCGCTTCATGAATGCGGCACGCGTGAGCTTGCTGTGCGTGTACTCATCATACAGGTTAATGATTCGCTGGTCCATATCCGATCATGATTATGTAAACGATATCCAAAATTACGAAACCCTTCGTCATTTTTGGCATCCCCGTGTAACATCTCCGTTGGCTCCGGTCTTCAGACTCCGGTTTCCAGTCTTAGGTTTCCAGTCTTCGGTCTCATCTCCTGCGTTCGGTCTCTCCCCATCAAATTTCCCGATTCAAATTTCGTATTTCAAATAAAATAGTTACCTTTGCAGGCTCAATTGTGGGACGGTGAACTATTTAAAGCAATATCGGATTCCCTTCACGGGGCTGAGCTTAGGCGCACACGACTTCGAGTTTGACATAGACAAGGCGTTCTTTGACTGTTATGAGTACTCCATCGTTAAGGATGGCAAACTCAAGGCTTCGGTGGAATTACACAAACAGGAAAACATGATGGTCCTTCGGTTTCACATTGCCGGCACCATCGCGCTCACCTGCGACGTGTGCCTTTCGGCATTCCCGGCAAAAATCGCTGTCGACGAGCGGCTTATCGTACGGTTCACGGATGAAGATCTGACCGAAAGCACGGAAGAAATCATCGTGCTCGCCAAGCATGAGCATGAATTGGACATCGCTGGCTTGTTATACGAGTACATCAATGTTTCCACGCCACACTACACCAAATGCAGTGAACAAGGCGACAACATCACGTGTGACGAAACCGTATTGGCCCACTTGAGTAACCTGACCGACGAACAACCAGAAGAACGGGAGGCAGACCCCCGGTGGGAAGCATTGAACAAGATCAAATACAATTGAAAGATTCGTCGATTTGTCAACCCACTGATGCATAAGGCAATAAACGAAATAAGCAAACAAGCAAATAGCAAATAACAATAAAAAATAAGAGATGGCACATCCGAAACGCAAAACCTCCAAGGCACGCAGGGACAAAAGAAGGACACATTACAAGGCGGAACGGCCTAGCTTGGCGACCTGCAAAGAGACGGGAGCCGTGCATTTGCCGCACCGTGCATATTTGGTCGATGGCAACCTTTATTACAACGGCAAACTGATCATCGAAAACACTGCTTCCGCCTAAATTGATCTTTCAAAAAATTGGACATCCCATAACGCGTAACTAATTTTTTATGCGTTACTTTGGGGTGTTTGCTTATCTGATGAAATTTGTTTTTTATCGGTGATGAAGCTTGCACGAGCCGTTTTAAATATGTCTTTTTTCGAGCGGCGGCTCATGCAGGTTTCGTATTATTGGATTGGATACCATAACGAATGAAGATCGGTTTAGACATATTGGGGGGCGACTTCGCGCCGGAAGCGACCATTAAAGGTGCGATATTGGCGTCGAAAAGCCTTTCGGAAGACCAGAAAATCGTACTTATCGGCAACCAAGATATTGCTAAGCAACAAATCGAACAAGCAGGGGAAAATCCTGCTTTTTTTGAATACGTGCATGCCCCGGATACGATTGGCATGGGCGAGCACCCCACCAAGGCCATTGCGCAGAAGCCTGACTCGAGCATCAGTCGCGGGTTTCAGCTATTGAAAGATGGCGCCATCGATTCATTTGCATCGGCGGGCAATACCGGTGCCATGCTGGTCGGTGCGGTATTCAGCGTAAAAAACGTACCGGGTGTCATCCGTCCAGCCATTGCCACCAATGTCCCGAAAACCAAGAGCGGTTTCGGCATCCTGCTGGATGTGGGTGCGAGCGCAGACTGCAAACCCGAAATGCTCCCCCAATTCGGATTGCTTGGCAGCTTGTTCGCCGAACACGTTTACGGCATCCAAAATCCCAAAGTGGGTCTGATCAGCATCGGCGAAGAGGAGGAAAAGGGCAATATGCTCACCTTGGCCGCCCACCCGTTGATGAAAGGAAACGACCGGATCCGATTCGTCGGCAACATCGAGGGCCGAGAGCTGTTTGACGATAAGGCAGACGTGATGGTATGCGATGGGTTTGTGGGCAATGTGGTACTCAAACTCGCTGAATCGTTCTACGTGCTCACGCGAAAAAAGGGCCTCGATGACCCGTTCTTCGACCGCTTCAACTACGAGCAATACGGTGGGAGCCCCATCCTCGGTATCAACGCACCCGTGATCATTGGTCACGGCATTTCCAGCCCCGAGGCCATCAAGAACATGATCTTGCTGTCCAAAAACATGATTGAATCCAATATCATCGAAAAAATAAAATCCGCTTTCAACTGATCGTCTTATGTCAAAGATACATGCTGCCATCACGGCTGTAAACGGGTACGTACCTGACTATATCCTCACCAACCAAGAACTTGAGACCATGGTGGACACCAATGACGAATGGATTACCACCCGTACGGGCATCAAGGAGCGGCGAATATTGAAGGGCGAGGGCCAGGCGACTTCGGACATGGCCGTTCCGGCGGTAAAAGGCCTGTTGGAAAAGCGCGGTATCGGTGCGGAGGAAATCGATTTGATCATCTTCTGCACGGTCACGCCCGACATGCCGTTTCCGGCGACGGCCAACATCCTCGCGGACAAGATCGGTGCTGTGAACGCTTGGGGCTACGACCTGATGGCCGCGTGCTCCGGGTTTATCTTCGGACTCACCACCGGTGCCCAATTCATCGAGTCGGGCATGCACAAAAAAGTATTGGTCGTGGGCGGCGACAAGATGTCGTCCATCATCAACTACAACGATCGCACCACATGCATCATCTTTGGCGACGGTTGTGGTGCGGTGTTGCTGGAACCCAATGACGAAGGGTTGGGTGTAATGGATTCCATCCTGAAGAGCGATGGTGCTGGCTGCTCGTACCTCAATATCAAAGCCGGGGGATCGTTGCATCCGGCTTCGCACGAAACGGTCGACGCCGGCTGGCATTATGCCTATCAAGAAGGTCGTGCCGTATTCAAGTTTGCGGTGACCAATATGGCCAACGTGGCCGCGGAAATCATGGAACGCAACAACCTCACCGCCGACGACGTGGCGTGGTTGGTGCCGCACCAAGCCAACAAACGCATCATC
Organism: Parapedobacter sp.; assembly: GCA_037190485.1. GTDB lineage: Bacteria > Bacteroidota > Bacteroidia > Sphingobacteriales > Sphingobacteriaceae > Parapedobacter. The sequence continues at coordinate 132,256 of JBBCJB010000005.1, read as the reverse complement.
GATGCGACGGGCGAGCGCATGGGGTTGCCCAGCGAAAAGGTGATGGTAAATATCGAGCGCTATGGCAACACCACGGCGGGCACCATCCCGCTTTGCCTATGGGAGTGGGAAAGCCGCCTCAAGAAGGGCGATACGCTCATCCTGGCGGCCTTTGGTGGCGGTTTCACCTGGGGGTCGGTTTACCTGAAATGGGCTTATGGAAATTAATTGTCAACTAACGGATTAGCGAACATATTTGATTCTTATTATCAAACCTATAAAGCAATGAGCATGGATATCAAACAGATTCAAGACCTGATTAAATTCGTAGCGAAATCAGGGGTGAATGAAGTAGCTATCGAAGAAGCAGATTTCAAGATCACGATAAAGACCAATCAAGCGCCTACGTATGTTACGGCCACGGTTCCGACTCCGGCAGCTCCCCAACCAGCGGCGGTATCCGCACCCGTAGCCGTCGAGGCTCCGCAGGCCGTGGCGGTTAAACAGGAAGATACAAGCAACCTGGTTACCATCAAATCGCCCATGATCGGCACGTTCTACCGATCGTCTTCGCCAGACAAGCCCGCATTCGTCAACGTAGGCGATGAGATATCGGCTGGCAAGGTCGTTTGCATCGTGGAGGCCATGAAGCTGTTCAACGAAATCGAATCGGAGGTTTCTGGAAAAATCGTCAAGGTGCTGGTGGATGATGCGCAACCCGTGGAGTATGATCAACCGTTGTTTTTGGTTGAGCCCAAATAACCCTTCGCGCTAAATCCTTTTTTTCCAGCAGATAACAAACATTCATGTTTAAGAAGATACTGATAGCCAACCGAGGGGAAATCGCACTGCGCATCATCCGTACGTGCCGCGAGATGGGCATCAAGAGCGTGGCCATTTACTCCACCGCAGACCGCGACAGCCTGCACGTCCGTTTCGCGGACGAGGCCGTCTGCATCGGTCCGCCGCCGAGCAAGGAATCGTACCTCAATATCCCCAACATCATTTCTGCCGCGGAACTGACCAATGCGGACGCGATACACCCCGGTTACGGATTCCTTTCGGAAAACGCGCGGTTCTCATCCATCTGCAAACAGTACGGCATCAAATTCATCGGGGCCACGGCCGAACAGATCGAACAGATGGGCGACAAATCGTCGGCCAAGGAAACGATGAAAAATGCGGGCGTACCCACCATCCCTGGTTCAGAAGGCCTAATCAAGGATATCAAGGAAGGCATCCAGGTTGCCAATGAAATCGGTTACCCGGTCATTCTGAAGGCTACCGCGGGTGGCGGCGGGCGTGGCATGCGCATCGTGTGGAAGGACGAGGAGTTCGAACCGGCGTGGGATTCGGCACGCCAGGAAGCCGGCGCGGCCTTCGGCAACGACGGCATCTACCTCGAGAAATACGTGGAAGACCCTCGCCACATCGAAATACAGGTAGTCGGGGACCAGTACGGTACCGTGTGCCACCTATCGGAAAGGGATTGTTCCATCCAGCGTAGGCACCAAAAGCTGGTCGAAGAGGCCCCTTCGCCGTTCATCACGCCCGAACTTCGGAAAACGATGGGCGAAGCGGCCATCAAAGGCGCCAAGGCCGTGAATTATGAGGGAGCGGGTACCATCGAGTTTTTGGTAGACAAACACCGGAATTTCTACTTCATGGAGATGAATACCCGAATCCAGGTGGAACACCCCGTTACGGAAGAAGTCATCAATTTTGACCTGATCAAGGAACAGATCAAAGTGGCGGCCGGTATCCCCATCTCGGGCAATAACTATGAGCCCACGATGCACGCCATCGAATGCCGCATCAACGCCGAAGACCCGTTCAACAACTTCAGGCCATCTCCCGGGAAAATCACCAATTTCCATTCGCCCGGCGGGCATGGGGTACGGGTGGATACCCACGCCTATTCGGGGTATGTCATACCCGCCAACTACGACTCCATGATCGCGAAACTCATTTGCGTGGCCCAAACCCGCGAAGAGGCTATTTCCACCATGGAACGTGCCTTGAGCGAGTTTGTCATCGAAGGCGTCAAAACCACCATCCCCTTGCACTTACGGCTCATGCGAGACCCCAATTTCAGGGCGGGCAATTTTACCACCAAGTTTATGGAAACCTTTGATTTGAGCGAGTAAGGCGCGTAGCCTACCCTTTGATATCATCATGAGCAAGCTATCTGGAAAGAAACTGATCGGCACCATTAAGAACAAGGGCAAGAGCCTCGAGGCCGAGATGTCGTTCTTCGACCATCTGGAGGTCTTGCGGTGGCACCTGATCCGGGCCGCCATTGCCGTTGTCGTGTTCATGGTGTTGGCCTTCTCGTTCTATGATTTCATCTTTGACAAGATCATCATGGGGCCGAAGGACGCCGACTTCTGGACCTATCGGATGATGTGCAAGATCGCGGAGCTGATCAATGCGCCGGGCTTCTGCGTGACGGAAGTGCCCGGAACCATCATCAATACGCAAATGGCCGGTCAATTCATCCTCCAGATCAACTCGTCGCTCATCATGGCCGTGGTCATGGGCTTCCCGTATCTCCTGTATGAAGTTTGGCTGTTCGTCAAGCCCGCATTGACCGACATCGAGCGGAAATCGGCCAGTGGGTTCGTCTTTTACGCCAGCCTGCTGTTTGCGCTGGGTATCCTGTTCGGCTATTTCGTGGTGGTACCCTTGGCCATGAATTTCCTGGCCAACTATTCCATCAGCGACGAAATCAACAACACCATCACGATCAACAACTACCTATCCTTCGTGGCTACGCTCACGCTGGGTTGCGGCATCGTCTTCGAATTGCCGATCGTCATTTACATCCTTTCCAAATTGGGTATCATGACGCCGCAATTCATGCGTAAGTCGCGCCAGTATGCAGTGGTCATCATTTTGATCGTCGCGGCCATCATCACCCCTACCCCGGATATCATCACGATGCTCACGGTGAGCTTCCCGATGTTCCTGCTATACGAATTGAGCATCATCGTCGCCGCCCGGGTGCAAAAGAAACGGATGAAAACCGATCTGGATTTTTATAAGGGTGAAAAATAGCTACTTTTGACCATGACCATAACAAAGACAATCGCCATTGGGGGAGACCATGCCGGATTCGATTACAAGATAGCCTTGGTCCGGTTCCTGGAAGAAGCAGGTTACGCCATCAAGGACTTCGGCACCCGTACGGCGGATTCGGTTGACTATCCTGACTTTGCGCATCCCGTAGCCGAAGCGGTAGAACGGGGCGAGGCGCATGCTGGCATCTTGGTGTGTGGCAGTGCCAACGGTGTGGCCATCACCGCCAACAAGCATCAAGGCATCCGCGCAGCCATCTGCTGGCAAGAAGAACTGGCTTCCTTGGCCCGGCAGCACAACGACGCCAATGTGGTGTGCATACCCGCCCGATTCATCGAACTCGATTTGGCCAAGGCCATTGTCGGCACGTTTTTGACCACCGACTTCGAAGGCGGTCGGCACGCTAATCGCGTAAACAAGATTTCCTGTTGATTATGAAGCAGTTATTATCGTTCCTCTTCCTGATTCCTACGTTTTGCGGATGCATCCTTGCCCAAGACCCCGTACAGCAACGGTATGCCGCCGAGATCAGCCCGGATGCGGCGAAGGCACACCTTTCCATCTTGGCGTCGGATGCGTTCGAAGGCCGGGGAACCGGTGAACCCGGTGGCGATAAAGCGGCCGCTTACATTGCCGACGAATTCAAGAAATTGGGGTTGGTTGCACCTGTGAACGGATCGCATTTCCAAGCCGTGCGCCTCGTGCGCACGCGTTTCGATGTCAGCGAATTCGCTATCGAAGGACAATCCTTCACCAACGGCGAAGATTTCTATTTCGTGGGCGGTGGCCCGAAGCGAGACATCAATGCCAAAGACGTGGTTTTTGTCGGGTACGGCATCAGCGACTCCAAGTATGACGATTTCAAGGATGTCAACGTCAAGGACAAAATCGTGTTGCTGCTCAGCGACGGTGAACCCACCGACGCACAGGGCCGCTCGCTCATCACGGGTACCGACACGCCTTCCGATTGGGTGACATCGCGCACCAAACGCCTGCAAAACATCACGGCAAAAGGCCCCCGATTGATCATTGCCGTTTCTGACAATGTCAAGGAGTCGCTCGAGCGCTTCGGCGGAAGGCTGTCGCAGCCACGCATCGCACTGGAAGGGCCGGGCAGTGCGCCTGCCACGCCCACCGGCACACCGGTGGTGAACATCGGCACCGAGATGGCCGACCTGTTGCTCGGTCGGTCAAAGACCTCGATAGCCGAGCTGACCGCCCAGATCAACAGCACGAAAGCCCCCAAAACCAAGACCTTGAAGGCACGGCTCCGGGCCACATTCGGCACGGTCACCGAACCCTTCACGTCCGACAACGTCTTGGGCTACCTGGAAGGCACGGACCTCAAGGACGAACTGTTGGTCATCACCGCCCATCACGACCACGATGGCAAGATCAATGGCGTGATCTATCCCGGCGCAGACGACAATGGATCCGGCACCACCGGCGTACTCATCTTGGCGCGGGCTTTTGCCAAGGCCAAGGCCGAGGGCAACGGCCCGCGGCGAAGCATCCTCTTCATGACGGTAACGGCCGAAGAAAAAGGATTGCTCGGCTCGAATTATTACTCGCAACATCCGGTGTTCCCCCTTGAGCAGACGGTGGTGAACCTCAACATGGATATGATCGGGCGGATCGATGACAAACACCTCCGCGGCAACCATAACTACGTGCATGCCATCGGTTCCGACAAACTCAGCTCGGAACTGAAGGTCATCAACGAAAACGCCAATGCGGCGTACACGCACATGGAGCTTGACTACCTGTATGACGACCCCAAAGACCCCATGCGGATCTACTACCGGTCTGACCAATACAACTTTGCCAAGCACGGCATCCCGGTCATCTTCTATTTCAGCGGATTGCATCCCCACTACCATACGCCCGAAGACACCATCGAGAAAATCGACTTCGAGATGCTGGCCAAGCGGGCGCGCCTGGCCTTCCACACCGCTTGGGAGGTCGCCAACCGCGACAAGCGCCTGGTCGTGGATTCGAACAAGGAATAGGTTACAACCCGGTACGGGCTAACTTTTTGTTGTCGAAAGCTGTAGCAAGAACTCGTAAAGGTTCTGTTCGGGATCGAGCCTGAGTTTCTTGCGTAGCCGATAACGGCTCACTTCCACGGCCTTGATGGTGATGTTCATCAATTGCGCGATTTCTTTCGAGGAAAGGTTCAGGTGCAGGAATGCGCATAATTTGAGTTCGTTGGGCGTCAAATCCGGAAAGCGTTCCTTGAGATTGGCAAAGAATCCCTCGTTGACGTGATTGAAGTGGACGCTGAATTGCTCCCAATCCTCGTCGGTACGTTCGGCGCTGCGGATAAGCCGCATCAGTTGCCTGAAATTGATGGTGCTATCACTGAAATCGTGCTTTTTGATTACGGCGAGTATCGTTTCCTTGATCTTGGTGAGCACTTCGCCCCGCTGTACCAAATGCATCGTCATGTTGGCCAATTCCCGGTTCTTGAAACCGATTTCCGTTTCGAGTTTTTCGTTTTTGAGCCGCACCACCTCCTTTTCGCTTCGGTCCAGCTCGAGCTGGCTGAGGTAGAGCTCACGCTCATGTTTGCGCTGGAGCTTCTTGCGCTGCCATTTGAACAACAGCAAAATCGACAGGCCGACCAATACCGCATACACGGTATAGCTGATCGGATTGGCGTACCATGGGGGGAAAATAACGAACGGGTAGGTGACCACGGTCGACTCATTGTCGACCCCATTGCGCGACTTGACCTTGAACACGTAGTGTCCTGCCGACAGGTTGGTATATTCCTTCTCGCTCCGGTTGCTCCAAACGGACCATGCGCCATCGAAACCTTCCAACAGGTAGCTGAATTCTACATTGTCCTGTTGGTCGTACAGGGTGGTCGAAAAGGCGAAATGGAAGGAATTGGACCGATAGTCGAGGCGCGGTGCGGCCAACCCATCGGTTGCATGGCCTCCGTAAAGCATGCGTTCTCGTTTCTCGCTGTCCATGACCTTGACCAATCCCAATAGGACATCGGGCTGGGTGCTGTTTTCTTTATACCGCTTATGGTTCAGGTGGATTGCGCCTTTGTTGGCGCCGATGAGTATATTCTCGTCGTCGATGGCGTAGATGTGTTCGAAACCGCCCAGGATCTTGCCATTCAGTTCGGGGAAATAACCGATCGTATAGGGCGTATCGCCGTCCGGGACACTGAAATCTGCCACACCCAGTCGCTTATGGCTGATGAACCACACATTCCCGTTGCCATCCTCCTTGAGGTATTGGATCTGCATCCCCTTGAACCGGCCGTGGAACAAGGGCGACGGCCTGAACCGATCGGTTATTTCGTCATACTCGTATATCCCGTTGCTTGTCGCTACCGTGATCTTGTTCTTGATGAAAAAGAGGTAGTTATAGAGCGTTGACGGGAGCCCGTGCGCATCCGTGTAGGTATGCTGCTCGGCAACGCGCTCGTAATCAGCGGTTAGCGCAAACCTGAAAACGCCGCGGTAGGGATGCGAAGCCCAGATGGCGTGTGCCCGATCGTCGTAGTGGATGAAGCGCAGGGATTCGTAAGGCCCTTCCACGCGTCCGCCGTCGTGGAATTGGTTGCGATCGAACGACAGGTGTTGCAATCCGAGGTACGTGCCCGCGACCAGGTGGCGCGAGGGGAACACCCGCGACACCGGCTGGAAAAGCCAGGTACCGGGAATCGCATAGATTTTCAGCGCCTGTCGCCCCGACACTTCGAATCCACCGTCCTCGTGTCCCATCAGCAACCGGCCATTGATCTCGTTGAGGCTCCACACCTGTCCTTCCGTTTGGCCTACCTCCAGGAAATCGCCGTTAGACAGGCTGACGTCGCGTTGGTTGCCATCGATGGGCGTGACATACAACCCGTTTGATGTGCCGATGTACAGGTTTTGGCCGAACAACCGGATGGCATAGCTGCTTACCGGATTGGTCTTGCTGGGGTGGATGTATTTGACCGCGCTGTTCACGCCGATGAAATCGATGCCGTCATCCAGCGCGAGCCAGAGGTTCCGGTTCCGATCGATGAAGACGCTGCGCACATTGTTTTTCTGGAGCCCTTCGCCATAGACATACTGTTGGATGAGCTTGCCATTCCGATCGACCATCAACACGCCGGCAGAGGTGGTGCCGAATACGAACCAATCGGCATTCGCTGGCAACGCGCAATAGATCCGATCGACCGAGAGTATCGGATCCAAGGGTGTCTTTTTGGGTACGAGCGTATGGCCGATCAGGTAAAAGAGGCCGTGTTTGAGGGTGGTTACCAACAACGTGTCGGCCTGATAGGGCATGATGGCGGTCACCACGTTTCCTTCCAGCTCAGGATGGTTGGCCAGGGGCTTCCAAAAGCCAGCTTCGTAGTGCATGATCCCTTGGTTCATGGCCTGCGCAAACAACCTGCCCGCCACCGAGCCCAAGAACTGCCATTCCGTATTGGCCTTATCCACGGTAATCCGCCCGTCCTTGTAATGCAGTATCTTGGTATTGGCCCTGAAGAAAACATCATTGCCCGTCACGGTGATATCCCATATGTCGGCAAACTGCCGTTCGGGTTCGGGTATGATGCCGATCAACGAGTGGTAGCCCAACGCACCCGTGCTGTCGGCCTCGAAATACCCAACCTCGTCCTGGCCTCCCACGTATATCCTGTTGTTTGCATCGATGGCCACCGACCGCACCACGGTGGCATTGGGCAGCGGATGGATGTTCCAGTAGCGGCCATTGAACGTGAGCAACCCCTCATTATTGCCGAAATACATGACGCCGTTGGCGTCTTGGGCAATGTCCCAATTCTGCAAACCGCCACGATACTGGTCGCTGTTGTAATTGATGATCTGGGGGATGGCCACCCGATGCTGCGCAACGATGGTCAACGCCGATACGGCAAGGCAACACGTCAACAGGGTCTGCTTCATGGCTTACAATCAAACAAACTTACATAAAGTTGCTTCGAAAAGCAAGCGTGAATTGCATACGTTAACCATTTTGAGTAAGTTTGTCTCAGATACTTTAGGACAAACAGCTACATATGGCTCAATATGCACAGCGGCTACTATTGGGTTTATTGGTGCTTTCATCCAACGCGGTGATGGCTGCCTTTGCCCGAGATAGCGTTTCGATTATCCCTCGTCCGAATGCCATCGAGCTGCATGAGGGTACCTACACATACGGCAATCCAACGCCCCTTTATGCCTTCGAACAGTTCACCGAAGTGGCCCAGTTGTTGGCGACGCATCCCTACGCGCAGTTTGCCCCGGTTGAGCGCATCCGATCGCACAAGCGCATACCGGAATCGGGGATACGATTGATCCAAGCAAGGAGCGAAGATCGCGTGCCTGCGCAAGGCTACCTGCTGCGGGTAGACACCACGGGCATCCTGATCACCGCTGGCGACGCGGACGGCATGCGACAGGGCATCCTTACGTTATTGCAACTGGCCCATACGCAGCGCGACGGGCGCACCTTGCCGGCCATGCTCATCCAAGACCAGCCCCGGTTCGGCTACCGGGGGCTGTTGCTCGATGCCTCCAGCCACTACTACCCCGTTCCGTTCATCAAGCAATTCATCGACGTGATGGCGCTTTACAAATTCAACCGCTTCCACTGGCACCTTACGGGGCCTGCCGGTTGGCGGCTGGAAATCAAGCGACATCCCGAACTCACGCAACGAGGTGCTTGGCGCACACATGTTGACTGGTCTAGCTGGTGGCAACAGGGGCGGCAGTACGTCGAGGCGGGCCATCCCAATGCCAGCGGCGGATATTACACGCAGGATGAAGTGCGTGAGCTCGTGGCCCATGCGGCGCAAAAGGGCATCACGATCATTCCCGGCATCGGGCTTCCGCGCCAGGCGGATGGCGCGACGTCAGACCGGTTCAACGCGGTACTCGGCGAAGTCTGCCAACTATTCCCGGCCAGCCACATCCACGTGGGCGACCACCGCGTGGATGGAGACGGGCAACCTCCGGTGGATAGCCTACAACGCCAGTTACTCAAACAGGCAGACAGCCTGTTGAAAACCCATGGGCGCAAACTCATCGGTTGGGACGATCCTGCCGAACCCGGCATCGCGGGCGGCGACGCGGTCATGGCGCCCCCATCGCACCTCCATTTCGATCATGATCAAGCCGACCCCCGGGTTGCCCCCGTTGCGGTCGGAGGCGTGACCACGCTAGCCCACGTCTACGCCTATGACGGGGCCCCCAGCGAAGCCACCGAAACCCACCAGCGCAACATCCTGGGCATACAGGGCAACACCTGGACCGAATACATGCCTACGGCCGATCAGGTGATGTACATGGCCTTCCCCCGGGCGTTGGCGCTCGCTGAAGTGGCTTGGACAGACGCCAAGCATCGCAATTGGGTTGATTTCTCCAAGCGACTGCAACGGCACTACGCCGTGTTGCAGCGATTCGGGGTCAACTACTACCGTCCTGCGTACACGGTCGATATCGGTGTCCGCTTCAATGCGGATACGCTCACTAACACCATCTCCATGGCCACCGAGCAGTATGTCGCTGGCATCCGCTACACCACCGATGGCGAGGAACCCGACGGCAAATCGCCGCTGTACACGAAGCCCATCGAATTGGCCGTGCCTTCTACCGTCAAGGCGGCTTACTTTCTGGACTCCACCCGTGTCGGCCCCATAGCCGTCGCCAAGGCAGACATCCACAAAGCCATCGGCAAGGCCATTACGTATCAGACCAAGTGGGACACGTATGCGGCCGACGAAGAGCGCACGCTGTTGAACGGGCAAAAAGGCAGCCTGCGCGCCGCCGACGGGCACTGGCAAGGCTTCGCGAATAACCTGGACGTTGCCATTGACTTCGAGCGCCGCGAAGCATTGGGTACGGTATCCATCTCGTTTTTGCAGGATACGGCCCTCCAGGTCTTTTTACCAGGCGAAGTGAAGGTGCTGCTCTCCGATAATGGCAAGAATTACCGCGAAGCGGGCACAATCGATACGGATACATGCGATGACGGGAAATACCAGCGTATCGAGGCCTATACGTTCCGGTTCGACGAGCCGCAGGCGGCTCGCTACCTCCGTATCGTGGCTACCAATGCCCGGCAGGCGCTCTTGCTTGCCGACGAAATCGTCGTGTATTGAAATCCCTTGTCATCGCTGCGGCGGGCTTGGTATTCGCCATCCTGTGGGCCTCGGCCGCCGCCGCCACCAAGATTGGGCTCGCCGTGGCCCAACCGTTCGTCATCGCGTTGGCCCGGTTCGCGCTGGCATCGGCCTTGATGTTGGTCATCGCCCATGTGTTCATGCGCCAGCCCCTACCACGTGGTGGGCGGATTTGGCAACAACTGGCCATTTATGGCTTGCTTAACGTGAGCCTCTACCTGGGGTTGTACGTCGTGGCCATGCAAGACGTTTCGGCGGGATTGGGGTCGCTGTTCATCGCCACCAACCCCGTGCTCATCCTGTTGATCCAAGCGCTGTGGTACCGCCGACCAATCGGCTGGCCCACGGTCATCAGCTTCGGTCTGTGCATCTCGGGCATGTTGTTGGCCGCTTACCCGTTGTTCGGGGCGAGTTACGCTACCCCCTGGGGAATCGGCCTATTGTTCGTGAGCATGGGCTGTTACTCGATTGCGGCCGTCTATTTCGCACAGCGTGATTGGGACGGGTTGCACATCCTCACCATCAATGGCTGGCAGACGCTCATCGGCGGACTGGGTTTGCTGCCGACGATGCTACTCGTCTACGATGGCCAGGCTAATGCGTACAATGCCCAGTTCTGGACCTCCGTGGCCTGGCTGGCCATCCCGGTATCGATCGTGGCCGTACTCCTTTGGCTGTACCTTTTGCGCGATAATGCGGTGAATGCTTCGGCCTGGCTGTTCCTGTGCCCCATCGCTGGCTTCGCCATTGCCAGTATCCTCATGGACGAACCCCTAAGCGGCTATACCTACGCCGGCGTCGCGTTGGTACTGGCCGGACTGTACCTGGTGCAGCGCATCAAAGCGGCGCAGGTGAGGCGCTAGCGCTGACTTCCGATGGCTTTGCCTGCGTGTCTGCTCATTTTCAGTGCTACGGCGTTCCACTCGCTGCCAGCGCATCGAGTGCTTTCCTGACGCTGCCATTCTTCAATATGAGCTGCTTTGCGTCCTCGTAGTCGGCCAAATCGGACTTATCGAGCAACATGCGTACCGCCCGATCTACGGCCTTGTCGTTGATCAGGGCCATGTTTACCATACTGTTGTCTTCTACCCTTCCGAGCCGGATCATCACCGTGGTGCTGATCATATCGAAAATCATTTTTTGCGCGGTCCCGCTCTTCATCCGGGTACTACCGGTAATGAACTCGGGGCCCATCACCACCTCGACCGGAAGGTCGGCCTGCGCAGCAATCGGCGACGCGGGGTTATTCACGATGCAACCTGTCGTGATGCCATGCTCGCGACATTTTTTGAGTGCTTCGAGCACGAAAGGCGTGGTGCCGCTCGCGGCGACCCCAACGACGATGTCGGCTGGGCTCACACGCGCTTCCAGCAAGCTGTTCCAGCCCTCGGTCGTATCATCTTCACGTTCTTCCAGCGCGTCCACCAAGTTTTCGACCCCGCCGGCCAGTATCACGTTCACCATGCCCTTCGGCGCGCCGAATGTATTGGGCAATTCAATCACATCCAAGACAGCCAACCGTCCGCCGCTTCCCGCGCCAAGGTAAAACAGCCGTCCGCCTGCTTTCAACTTTGCTACCACCGTACCAATCAATTTGCTCAACTGCGGCAGCGCTTCCTTGATAGCCAATGCAACCTTCTGGTCTTCTTCATTGATCCATCCGATCAAGGTGTCTACATCCTGTTGTTCAAGGTTCCGATAACGTGACGGACTCTCGGTAATTCGTATGCTCATCACTATCGCTTCAATCGTTAACTGATATCGCCTTCCTGATTTCGGAAGCATACTTCTGTATGCGCTTGATGGCCTCGGCTATCTGTTCCATGTCCCTTCTGCTTCCCAACAGCATCGTCTGCATAAACCAAGCTGCCTGTTCACCGGTAAGGATATCGTTCTGTGGGCATTCGTTTTGTTCCAACCACTGTTTCATCCGGCGCTTTCCATAGATACGCAGGTAATGCTTGTCCATGGCCAAGCCCTGCACATACTCACTCCTGTTCAACGGGCCATAACCTGTTGAACACGCCAGCCCTTCGGCCGCCAACGCCTTGATGAATTGGTCGCGTGTCAGCCCGTCGAAATGTTCCTTCAGGTAACGGAACATGTAGAGGTGGAAGGCGCTCATTGTCGTTCCTTCATAGCGTTTCGCGGGTACGATTCCCGGAATATCCTTGAGCATGCTATCCAAGTACATGGCGTTTTCGTGCCTGCGACGCACCTGTTCCTCCAATCGCGTCATCTGCGCGAGCAGCAGGCTGCTCTGGAATTCGGTGATCCGCAAGTTGGTAGACCTCGTCCCGACCCGATCTTGGTACGATTTGTCGATGCCTTCCTGTACTTGGTGATGAAATGAAGCACAAGCCCGGAAAAAGCCGGCATCGTTCGCCACGACCGCTCCACCCTCGCCACTGTTCAGGTTCTTTGTTGCTTGGAAACTGAACGCGCCGGCCAAGCCATGGTTACCCACCTTTTTCCCGCGCCATTCTGCCATATGCGCCTGGCAGGCGTCTTCGACGATCGGGACGCCCGTACGTTGGTTGATTTCCGCAAACTTATCCAGGTCAACGGGCGACCCTCCAAGATGCACGGGCATCATCGCTCGTGTATTCCGCGAAATCGCGGCTTCTACCTTCGTCGCGTCGATTTGCGATGACTCCAAATCGGTATCCACGAAGATGGGCAGGGCGTAGTTTAGCACCACGGCATTGTACGTGGCAACGAAGGTATATACGGGTATGACGACCTCATCCCCTGGACCAATGTCTAACGCGCCCATGATGGCGGTAAGTGCCGCAGTTCCGCTGGATACGGCCAATGCATGATTTACGCCGAGCGATTCGGCATACGCCCGTTCAAACTGGGCGGTAACCCCACCGCTCAACCTTCCCCAATGCTTGCTTTGAAGCACCTCCTGTAATCCCTTGCCCTCGCGACCATCAAAGATAGGCCAAGAGGCCTCGGCACCCGTAAAAGCCTTCGAACCACCCAGCACTGCCGGTTTTCCATCGTTTCGCGATGCCAGCGAAAATTTAGGGAGACCGCTTAATGCGATACCGGACCCCACGAGACCCACATTCTGCAGAAATTCGCGTCTTTTCACTTTGCTATTCTTTATCATAATCGGTTATAACGTTTTGGCAAATCTAAATTCAAGCCCATGCACCCCAAAAATGCGTATCAGGGAAAGCGGCGAAACAAGCACTAAAGTACGCATTATTACGTCATTTCCATCGTATTACCGTAATTTCATGATGGAACCGGTTTTTCGGCATGGCGGCTTCACCCTTCCACCGCCGCGGGCTTATGCCGCTTCACCTCGCCGGTGAGCTGGAACACCATCGTGATCAGTTCCTCCTTGAAGCGGCTGGAAGGATACTCCCCCTTTTCCATCAGGCGCAGTTTGCGCTCCCACACGCCGGTGAGTTCGGGGCTTTTAAGCAGTTCGTGCTGGATGGTATCGATCAGGTCGATGCCGGTCTTGGTCGCTACCAGTTTGCGCTTCTGCTTTTCGATGTACTTCCGCTTGAACAGCGTCTCGATGATGTTGGCTCGGGTAGATGGGCGGCCGATGCCGTTTTCCTTCAGGAGGTCGCGCATCTCCTCGTCGTCTACCTGCTTGCCCGCGGTTTCCATGGCGCGGAGCAACGTGGCCTCGGTATAGGCTTTCGGCGCCTTGGTACGCCCTTGGTGGATGAAGGGCTCGTGCGGACCGGTCTCGCCCACTGCGAAGACCGGGATTTCCAATCCTTCGGCCGGTGCATCCTTTTCGGCTTTCTTTTCCTGCTTGTCTTTGGGGTACAACACGCGCCACCCTGGTTCGAGTACCTGCTTGCCCGTTACGCGGAACGGCACGGTGCCCACCTTGCCTTCCACCGTGGTGTTCGAAACCTTGCATTCCGGATAGAATACGGCGAGGAAGCGTCGGGCTACCAGGTCGTACACGCGCTTTTCGTCGAGCGGTAGCGCCTCGGGCGAAACATCGGTGGGGATGATGGCGTGGTGATCGGTGACCTTCTTGTCGTCAAAGACGGCCTTTGCCTTCGGTATCGGCTTCTCGAGGATCGGCGCCGCCAATGCCGCGTAGTGCTTCATGCTGCCCAGGATACCGCTTACCTGCGCGTGCAGGTCTTCAGACAGGTAGGTGGTGTCCACACGCGGGTAGGTCACGAACTTCTTTTCGTAGAGCGATTGGATGTGCTTGAGCGTATCGTCGGCCGAGAATCCGTATTTCCGGTTGGCATCCACCTGCAAGGAGGTCAGGTCATACAAGCGCGGATTGCGTTCGCGTCCCTCCTTGGTTTCGGCCGAAACGACCTCGAACGGATGTTCCTTGAGGTAGGCCAGGCCCTTCTCGGCGCGGCTGGCTGCTTTCAGCCGGTCGATGCCCGCCAAGAACACGGTATCGCGATAGGTGGTCTTCAATTCCCAATAATCCTCGGGCTTGAACGCATCGATTTCCTTCTGGCGCAGCACGAGCATCGCCAGCGTGGGTGTCTGCACCCGACCGATGGAAAGCACGCCCTTGTCGTTGGCATACTTGGTGGTAAACAGGCGCGTGGCATTGATGCCCAGCAGCCAATCGCCTATTGCCCGCGCGCTGCCGGCTGCATACAGGTTGTCGTAGTCGGTGGCGGGTTTCAGTTTATTGAAGCCATCGCGTATGGCGGCCTCGGTGAGCGAAGAGATCCACAGGCGCTTCACCGGCACCCGGCAACCTGCCTTGAGCAGCACCCACCGCTGGATGAGCTCGCCCTCCTGGCCCGCGTCACCGCAGTTGATCACCTCTTCGCAGTCGGCCACCAAGCGTTCGATGACCTTGAATTGCTTCTCCACGCCCTTGTTCGGAATCAGCTTGATGCCGAACGTCGGTGGCACGATCGGCAGGTGCGCCAGGCGCCACGCCTTCCAATCCATCGAGTAGTCGTGCGGTTCTTTCAAGGTACAGAGATGGCCAAACGTCCACGTGACACGGTAGCCATTACCTTCATAATACCCGTCCATGCGTACGGTCGCCCCGATCACCTGGGCGATGTCTTTCGCCACGCTCGGCTTTTCCGCTATGCAAACCTTCATTTCCGTCCTACTGTTCCCGGGCAAATGTCGGCAAACGCGGCTAATTAGGCAATCGGAAAATAGAATGGCTTCCCTGCATGGTTAATCGGCGGGCCCGCGAACAGGTCTGGCAACCCCATAGCCGTCCTGCCCATGGAACCAGTTGGCAGCCTGGCCGGTAAGCCATAGGTAGTGGTCGGTCTCCAGCTCCTGTTCAATGCCCATGAAACGGAGGTGGGCATTGAGCGGAACTTCCGTTTCCTTCGCCGCCTTGAAAATGGCCGTGCCCTCATCGATTTCGTCAAACATGGCCACGTAGAGTGATTTCCCTCCCGCCAGTTTGGCCCCGACGACCTGTTGCCACAAAAAATCCCCCTTCAACCTCGGGATGGCGTTGTAAAGCGTAGGGTCGTTGTGCATGTTGCCCCAGCTGAACCCCGGGAACACCAAGGGGATGTACCCCACGCCGTTGCGATCGCACCATTGGATATCCGCTGCCGTTACTGCCGCCGCCTGCGGGTAGCCGCTAGCGTCATACCTACCCACCGCCCAAGGCAAGATCAAGTCGACTTTCTTGATGAGCGCATGCAGGGCGGGATTATTTTCGGTGTCGCGATCCAGCGTACGCCAATAAAACGGTACGCCTAGCATGATCGATACCTTATTGGACGGCCCTTTCAGCCGATCGACCAAACGGTTGACATCGTCAATGCTGTACCGGCGATTATCATTGAACCCCACGCCCCATATCGTGACCAGCGGCTTGCCGTTATGCCTCAGGTAAGTCGGGTGCTCCAGGTTGTCAAACAGCTTGAACAAGCCCTGCAATTCCTCCCAATCTTGCGCCAGGTAAGCGACATCGGCGCTTGTGGAGCCGCTCAAGTCGTACATGACGCTGATGGCACGATCGTATTTTTTGGCCGCGGTAAGTGCATTGCCCAGCACCTTGTTGAAATGCCGTCTTCCGGCTTGGTTTGACGGTTTTATCTCGCCGACGAAGCGCTGCATGTGCACACCGTCGATGCCATACGTCTTCATCCAGTTGAAATGCAGGTCTACGCTCTCCTGGTCATAGGGGCTGTACAGGTGCGCATTCCGACCATCCGCAAACTGGAAGGGCGACGGGTAGGTTTTCGTATACTCGCTGATATCCGGCCAGAAATCGACGTTCGTGATGCCCGGCCTGAACGTGTTGTTGGGGCCTTGGTAGTGATACCATCCCCTTCCAGACCCATCGCCCTCCGCAGCGAACCATCCTTGGTATCCTGCCATGACCAACCCCTCGTATTGGGTATACAAGCAACCTGTCTCATCGTAGACGGCTTCGGGCACATCGTCGTCGGGGTCGTCGTCTTCCCCGTCAACGGACGGTGGATTGTCCTTGGCACAACCAAAAAAAGCAAAGAAAAGCATACCGGCCACGGTGGCTTTCGCAATGGATATCTTCATCTTCCTCATGGGCTAACGTTAAACTTTGTACGATTTATGGATACATCAGGCTCATTGCCGTGCCGGTGTGGTGGCATCAAAGCGGCCATCGCCGTGAAACCAGTGGGTGGCCTGCCCCGCCAGCCACAGGTAGTGATCTGTAGGCAAATCGTCTTCGATCCCCACGAATCGCAGGCCTTTATCGCCATTCAGTGGCGTGTCTTTCTCATTGGCCGCCTTGAATATCGCGGTCCCCTCGTCGATCTCGTCAAACATCGCGATGTATAGCGAGACAGCCCCCGCCTGTTTGACCGCGGCCACCTGCTTCCAGAAAAAGTCGCCCTTCAGGCGAGGGATCTGGTGGTAGATTTTCGGATCGTGGTGCATGTTGCCCCACGTAAAGCCGGGAAAGGCGAGCGGCACGTAATCCACGCCATTGGCGGCGCACCACGCGATGTCGCCGGCTACGACCTTGGAATCGAATGTATCGCTGTTATACCGGCCCACGGCCCACGGCATCACCACATCCGCCTTCCTGACCAGCCTATGCAAGGCCTCGGAAGGCTCGGTATCGCGGCCCAGGGTGCTCCAATAGTACGGTACGCCAAGCATGATGGACACCTGGTGTGACGGCGCTTTCAAGCGATCGACCAGCCGGTCGACATCGGCCACCGTATACCGCCTATTGTCATTGAACCCCACGCCCCAGATGGTCATCATGGGCTTACCCCGATGCCACAGGTAGGTTGGGTTTACGGAGGGGTCGCCCAACTGGAACGTTTCCATCAATTCCTGCCAATCCGCTTCGACCAAAGCGACATCCTTGCTGCGGCAACCGCTCAGGTCGTACATCACGCTGATGGCCCGTCCGTGCCTCTTGGCGGCCTTCAATGCGTTTCTTAGCACTTGGTTGAAATGGCGTTTCCCCGAAGGGTTCTTGACCTCGCCGACAAAACGCTGCATGTGGACCCCATCGATGCCATACTCCTTCATCCACTTGAAATGCAGGTCTACGCTTTCTTCGTCGTACGGGCTATACAGGTAGGCCGGGCTCCCGTCTGCAAAGGAGAACGGAGACTTGTAGGTTTTGCTGTACTCCCGGACATCCGGCCAGAAATCGACGTTCGTATTGCCCGGCGCGAAAACGCCACCCCGCCCCCTGTAATGGTACCACCCCCGGTTGGAGCCGTCGCCCTCGGCGGCAAACCACCCTTGGTAGCCAGCCATGACCAGCCCCGTATACGCAGGATAGACCGGCTTCGGTTGTTGGCCATGCTTGCCTTTGGCTACCATTGCCCCGCACCACACGGCCATTGCGACGAATAACCATGATGCTTTTTTGATTTTTTGTATAGCGTTTGTTCGTTTCATCTGCTTATCGTTTTCCAAGTGCCCATGACTTATTTGCCTTCTCTCCCATCTCGAACTCGAGCGTTCCGCCCTTGGCCAGCTCCTCGTGCGCGATTAGGTGCGAGTCGAGCACTTTCCCATTCAACTTGGCTGATTGGATGTATTTGCTTTTTTCAGAAGCGTGGTTGGCGATGACCTCGAACACCTTGCCGTCCGGCAGTTGGATCTTGGCGTGCGCAAACACGGGGCTGCCGATGGAGTAGTATGGCGATCCGGGCGTAACGGGATAAAACCCGAGCTTCGAGAACACGACGAATGCCGACATGCCGCCTCCATCCTCATCGCCGGGCATCCCCATCAGGTCGTTGCGGAACCACTGGGATACCAGCTCGCGGATTCGCTTCTGTGTCTTCCAGGGCTGGCCGGCATAGTTGTAGAGGTACGGGATGTGCAGTGAAGGCTCGTTGGCCATCGAGAACTGGCCTACATTGCCGGTATGATCGGGCAGCTGCGCATAGAAATCATGTTTCGACTTACCCAACGGTTGGTTGAACATATCATCGAGGTTGCGGACAAAGGCTTCCTGCCCACCCATCAACGCGATGAGGTCAGGGATGTTATGCTGTACATCCCAGCGGTAGATCCATGCATTGTTTTCACCATAGTACCCGCGGGCGCCTTGTCCACCCGAAAAAACATAGTCAAAGGGTTCGATGAAATTCCCGGCTGCATCCTTGGGATGGAAAAAATGCGTCTCGGGATGGAATAGGTTTCGGTAATTCAGCGACTGCTCCATGAACAGCCGGTGGTCGTCTTCCTTACCGAGCGCCTTGGCCAGCTGGGCCAAGCACCACGTGTCATAGGCCGTCCCCAGCGTCACGGCTACCGGCTGGCGGCGCTCGAAGTGATTCACTTCGGGAATGGTCTCCACTTCGCCTTCTCGCAATGCGGGGACATAACCGTGTTCTTTGTAAAACCGGTCGAGCTCGCCGGCCGGCGCCCCCGACCAGGGTGCAAGCGTCTTTTCGGTTATCGCCCCTTTGGCGGCTTGGTACGCCCGCTCCAGGTCAAATCCCCGCAGGCCTTTCACGTGCGCATCCAGCAGCGTGGCCACCCCATGGTTCGAATTCATCCGCCTACTGTCGCCGGTAATCTCCGGGAACGTCGGCAGCCAGAACGATTCCATCTGCCCAGCCATCGTGACAAAGGAGTGCAGGATGTGTTCTTCCTTCTCCCTATCAATCAATACATTGAGCGGGTGATGGGCCCGGTAGGAATCCCAGATCCAGTCGTCGGTGTAAAACGGGATGCCCCCATCGCGATGGATATGGCCATCGAACGCGCTGAAATACCGACCATCTTCGGAAATGTTGACCGGACGCTCGAACGTGCGGTACAGCGAAGTGTAGAAGACAGCCCTGTCTTCCTCGCTCCCACCGCTCACCGCGATACGGCCCAACACCTCGTTCCAGCTTTGCCGACCCCTTTCCTTGAGCGCCACGATGTCGTAGTCCTTGATTTCCCGGCGCAGGTTGTCGCGCGCCTGCGTCTCGTCGATGAACGAGATGCCGTAGCGCAGCCGCATCCGTTGCACGCCCGCCACATACCGGATCGCGATGCACGCATCACGGCCCGCAGATCCGGACTCGGCGATCAACTCGCCATTGCGCAGCACCTGTACCGCATCCGGCTCCACCGACGATTCCAGGTAGATGTATACCCGGGTTCCGTTGGCCAATTGCTGGTATCCCGATACGGCCTGGCCGTCCCAGCGCAAGGCGCCATTACGCGAATTGAGCAAGAGCGTGATCGAGTCCTGGTGCTTGAAATCGAGGTCGTACAACGCCGATTGATGGGATGGCGCGAAGTCGACATCGATCGCTGCGTCATCCAGGTATACCGAATAGCCATAGGGTTTGATGGCCTCGTTGTCGTAGCTGTACTGCACCACCGGCTCGGCTGATCGGACGGCTCCCTGGATCGGGCTGAGGTTGAATGCAGAACTGCCGCGGTGGCTCGTCACGATAAGCGGAAGCCCGCGCAGCCGGTCGCCCGTGCGGTCGCCCCGTTCGGGATAGACACGGAGCAAGCTGTTGGGCAGATGCACGGTGGGATAGGTCGGCACGAGCAAGTGGCTGATGTTGCCCATGTATGGATTGACATAATCCACGGGTTGTCCTCCCTTACCCCGATCGCCTGCCTTACAGGCAGCCAACGCGGCAAAGGAACAGGCTAGGGCGATAAGGGTAACGAATCTACGGCGTTGTACGATCATAATCAATTATAGCATATGCAAAAAATCACTTGAATACCTTCCCTTCCAAGGTTTGTACCACTTTTTTGAGCGTTCCGTCGGTATTGTAAAACAGCTTGTCATAACACACCGAGCGTATCCAATCCTGTTGATGCTCGGGCGCCCCGTTCTTGATGGACAGCGCGCTGTTATGATAGAAGGCATACCATTGCCCGTTGTATTCCACGATAGATCCGTGGTTGGTGTAGCTATCGGTGGGTTCCAGGTATATCCCTTTGTAACTCCATGGCCCCAGCGGGCTGTTGCTCGTTGCATAACGCATCCGGTTATGCTTCCCGTTGTTGTCGTGGTTGTCGGCGTACGACAGGTAGTAAACACCGTCTTTTTTGTGTACCCACGGTGCCTCATGAAAATCGACCAATCCGCCCATGACCTTCATGGCCCCATCGATTTCCATCATGTTCGCGCTCAGCTTTCCGCCCACACACTTTCCGCCTCCGCCTTGGTAAAAGTAGGCTTGGCCGTCATCGTCGATGAACACGTGCGGATCGATGATCGACTCCAGCCCTTCGATGTATCCCTGCACCGTGAAGTCGCTGGCGGGTTTCGTACTGGTGGCTATCCCGATTTTCCAGGTCGTGTTCCACTCGTCGCCGCTGGGATGCGGGAAATAGAAATAGTAGGTGCCGTTTCGGAATACGCAATCCGGAGCCCACATGAAACCGCCGTCCATGCGACCCCAAGGCACCTGGCTAGCCCGCAGTATCTCACCGTGGTCAGTCCAGTTCACCATGTCGTCGGTTGAAAACACGTGGTATTGGTCCATCAAGTCGCATCCCCGTGGTGGGTCGATGTCATGCGACGCATAGATGTACAAGCGCCCGTCGGCCCATACCCTGGCCGATGGGTCGGCCGTATACATATGTTTAATAATCGGATTCTTATGCAGAATCGGTTGTATCTCCTCAACGGGGTCCGTTTTCTTCGCTGGCTCCTCCCCATCGGTTGGGTGTTCGCCCCCTGAACAACCCACGGCCAAAAGACCGAGCAATAAAAAGCTGATCGAAGTCATTCTTTTGTCTCCATTCAATTTACACCCTTCAATCTATCTTTTCGAGCTTAAGCCACGATGGCCGAACATTTTGCTCATTCCCCGTAAAGTTGACCACGAAACCGGCGGAAACCTTCGTCGGTGCAGACAAGGAGAAATCGACGCTGACCACGCCATCGTTATCCACACCTGCGAAACCGGCCGACGCCAATGCCGAAGCCAGGTTTCCGATGTCGGGAAGCGTTTCTCCGGCAGCGACCGCAATGTAGCGCGGATCGCCCCCAGCGTTCGATATGATTGGATTCTCGCCGGCAAAACTCAGCGTAAACCTGAAGCTGCCCGCCGGGAGATCGATGGTTTGATAGAGCTTCCCGTTTTCGATGGGCGTCTCGCCTCCACCCCAACGCTCGAACCCAAGGCTCTTTTTGTCATTGTCGGGGCCTTCCCAGCCGCCGTCGTATCCTCCGCGGCCATCGCGGGTACGCATGGCCGCGTTGGTGACCCAGCCGCCCGATAGGTTGCCCCACCGGTTATTGTCCCATTCGGAACGGCTGAACGGCCATTGTGCATTGGCCAGGAAATTATCCGGCACTTCGTTGGGGTCGTTCTGGGCATCCGCCGGCACCTCGACCTTGACGATTTCCGTATAATTGTATTTTCGGTTTGCGTCGTTTACATTGGCGCCCAAACGCACGTAGTACGTATACCCTGCCTTTACGGGCAGCGGGCCGATCGTATAGACACCGCTTGTCTCGGCAACGCCGACTTCTTCCAGCCACGATTTATTGATCTGTTTCCGTTGGTTGTTGTACTCGGGTATATCGATGAAATTCGTCGCTCCGGCGAACGTCGTGAGACTCAGAAATGGCTTGATCTCAACGAGATTGGGCAGCCCTCCGCGGATGGGCGCATTGAGGCGGCATTTCAAGACGAGCTTCAGCCCATTCAGCGAAACCTCGAAGTCTGTCAACCGCAGGTACGGCGTAACGGTAAAGTCCTGCTGTGTACTCCCATTCAGGTTTACGCCCTTCACGGTATCCACGGGCCAGAACGGGCCACCGTAAGGCAGCATATCGTAGGTCCCGGAAAACAATTTGTCATTGTTGTATGAACCGTCCTGTTTCACCGACAGCGATTGCGGGTTTGGCACGGTCTCGGTCCAGGTGCGTTCCCATATGCGGATGCCCCAGTCGCCCTGCGAAGAGAGCAGGTTCTCGCCGGTATACGAATCGATGACCCGCCCGTGGACCCGCACATCGGGTGCGTCCCAGTTGTCGGTCTTCAAGCACGAGGTAACCGACATCAACGTTACCCCTAAGATCAGATACATTGTCTTTTTCATGATATCAATAGCGTTAGGTTACTTAATAAAGTGGGTTTTGTGGCAGCAGGTTGCTGTTCTTTCCGATTTCGCCCCAAGGGATCGGTTCGTAATAACACTGCTTGGAAGCCGTCCAGCTCCTGTTGTACCTGTTGTCTTCCGCCAGGAAAATGTATTTCCCTTCGTTTGCCACGTAGTAGCTGCTGAGCACGCGATGGCGGAACTGGTTCAGCACCTGGTCGGCGGTGCGCCAGCGGCGAAGGTCCCACCACCAGTGGTTTTCGCCGTAAAGCTCACGGGCACGCTCGTCGCGGATGAACTGCAGCGATTTCTCGACAGAATACGGGTAGTTGGCCGCGTTTACGGTGCCTATGTTGGTCAACGCCATGTCGATCGCCGGACGCACCACCTGCGCCCCTGCGCGGTCGCGGATCAATTCGATGTAATCGAACGCTTCGGTCCGCTGACCCAGTTCGTAGAGCGCTTCGGCCGTGTTAAGGTAAATCTCGCCCAGCCGGAAAACGACCCAGTGTTGATCGCTGCGGTATTCGCGGACATCGCTCGTGGCCATGTCCGGGTTGACGTATTTGCGCACAAAGGCAGCACCCCAACCGTTGTTTTCACCGCCTTGGTCATCGAAATGCCCATGCGCCCCGGTGATGTTGTAGGTAACCCCAGCAATCTCGGTGGTCCAGCCCCGGCCGCCCAGGATCCGGTTGCCGCCACTGTTGATCGGCGCCGCGTTGCTTCCGCCCTGTGCGGCAGACGCCAAGCCGTTGTAGCTTCTGTAAATGCCCCGTTGGATGCTGAAGGTCTTTCCGCGCAATACATCGCCGTCGAAATACATCGTACCCCGCATACGCGGTTCCATGCCGTTGCGCAAATCGCTGCGGCTGTTGAACCGAACCGGTGTTCCGTTCGGGTTGGTATAGGCCGGCATCTCATACAGCTCCATGAAGTCCAACGGCGGGTAGCTTTCCGCGCCCACGAACGACGACATGTCGGGTTGTGGGCACATCAACGCGTCGTAGCTGTGGCGCAAGCGATTGTTGCCCGGAGATGTCATGTCGTAATCCTTGATCAAAATAGACTCGGACGAGGACGCATCCAGGAACAGGTTTGCGAAGTTGGTCGCTTTGTCGGGATATCCGCGGGTATACAAGGCATAGGGGCCTTCCTGCACCGTCTTTCCGGCATCCACGCAATACTGGAAAAATTCGTTTGCCTGCGCAGCGTCCATCCCCGCCAAACCGGCCTGCGTTGCCGCCTCGTTCTGGAAACCCAGGTATTGCGAATATTTGGCAATCGATCCGGCATACAGCATGGTGCGCGATAGCAATGCGGCGGCGACATACCTATTGGCACGGCCGGCCTCGTTGCTTCCGGTCATGTTGTCTATCGCGAATCTCAGGTCCTCGTAAATGAATTTCCACGTATCGTACTCGGTGTTTCGCGGCACGTTCAACGTCTCCACGTCGCCAAGCGGGTTCTGCACTTCTTTGACGATCGGCACGCCTCCGTAACGTTTGGCCAGGCCGAAGTAGAAGAACGCACGCAAGAAATGCGCTTCGCCCAGCAGCTTGTTGAACTCGATATCGGTATAGTTGCTCCTATACGTCGGGAAGTTCTCGATAAACGTGTTCACCTCGCGGATGCGGTCGTAAGGCCAATAGGCGAACCCATCGTTATCGACACCCACCCAGGTATTGAAGAACTCGCCGCTCATATTGCCCAGGCTGTTCTTGCCGGCTTCCCAATAGTTGTCTGGGCGATAGGCATTGTCTGAATTGGTTCCGTAATACAGGAAATCCTCAATGGGCAGGTAATTGTACAACCCCGCAAAGTACTTCTTCACGCCAAATTCGTTGCCGAAAAGCTCCGGTTCGCCCAACATGCCTTTGGGTTCGAGATTCAGGTCCTGGCAGGAGAAAACAACGGTTCCCAACAACGCGACGTATATCAAAAATTTCTTCTTCATCGTAGTATTTTCTTTAGAATCTAATGCTTGCACCAAGTGTGAATGTCCTGTTCACCGGGTAGTTATAGAAACCGAGGCTGCTTTGCGAGGCGTCGACCGTTGCGCTCGGGCGTTCGGGATCGACGTCTTTGAGGCCGGTAAAGGTGAGCAGGTTATAGCTGCTCACGTAAAACCGCAGGTTCTTCATGCCTGCCCGCGAAACCAGTCTGTCCGGTAATGTGTAACCTATTTCGGCCGTTTTCAACCGGATGTATGACGCGTCCTGGACGCCGTTCGTTCCCGTGCGGCGGCCATCATGGCCTGTCACGGGGTAATATCCAGGTATCCATTCCGTAGCGGGGTGGAAATAGTCGGCATTTGAATCGGCCGGACGCCACCGGTCCATGAACCACGTCAACGTGTTCTGCCCACCGAACGGCAAGGCCTCGGTCAGCACTTCGGCATATTGCACGTAGACGCCGTTGGCGCCCTGGAAGTCTAAGGCCACATCCAACCCTTTCCAAGAAGCCCCAAGCGAAACGCCATAGGTGAAAATCGGGAGTCCATAAGAAGCGATCGGATGCTCGTCGTTGCCATCGATCACCCCATCGTTATTCCAATCGACCAACCACCAGTCGCCAGGCAGCGCGTTC
The DNA here is from genome assembly GCA_037190485.1 of Parapedobacter sp. Lineage (GTDB taxonomy): Bacteria > Bacteroidota > Bacteroidia > Sphingobacteriales > Sphingobacteriaceae > Parapedobacter. The sequence continues at coordinate 106,995 of JBBCJB010000005.1, read as the reverse complement.
TGTCCCATCGGGCGCTCGAAATTGCGGATGTCATCGATATCGGTGAACATGCCGCCCGATTCCTGCCCCCACCAGATGTTAGTGTACCGGCCGCTGGTACGGTGCCTCCACCGCTCGTATGAGTTGCCTGCCGGGGTTTCGAGCCAATCGGTGCGTTGGTGCTTCGTGGCCGAAATCTGTCCCCTTACGTAGTAGGAAAGGTCGTTGAGCCGACTTCGGTAATCAACGGACGCTTCATAACCGAACGTACGGTCGCTGTTCAGGTTTTCTTGCGGCAGGTTAGCGCCCACGGTACCCGGAATCACCGATGCGCTCGTAGCCAACAACCCCGAACGGTCGCGTTTGAATACGTCGAGCGAAGCGTTCAGGGTGTTCTGCAAGAAGCCCACGTCCAGCCCCGCGTTGTATGACTTGATGCGATACCAGGTCAAGTCTGGGTTAGGGATGCTGGAGGGCGATACGCCACCGGTCAAGGTGCCGTTATAAAACCAGCCCCTTTCGTTGCCGTCCAGGAAATAACCGGTTGCGGGCGGATAGTTGCCTGCCGCGCTGTCGTCGCCCATTTCGCCGTAAGAGGCCCTTAACTTCAGGTTGCTGATCGCCTCCAGGTTATCTTTTATGAAGCGTTCCTCGCTGACGCGCCACGCCGCCGACGCCGTTGGGAAGAAGCCGTAGCGGTTGCCTTGGGGGAACCGCGAGGAGCCGTCATAACGGAACTTGAACGCAAGCATGTACTTACCGGCGTAGTGATAGTCTACCTGGCCGATCAACGAATTGACGGCACGGTCGCCCACGCCCCCGCCGAGGGCTCGCTGGTTCTTGTCTTCGCCTGCAAACAGGTATTCCGATTTGACCATCAGCTCGCGATAGGCACTGAAACTATCCCAGCTGTTGTAAATCTCCTCGTAAACGAGGAAGTTATTGAAGTTATGCTGGCCGAAGTTCTTGTTGTAGAACAACCCCAGCTGCATGTTGGTATCGAAATTGAAATTGATGATCCTGGTGATGTCCGAGGGCGTATTCCGCTGTATAGGTGCATAGGTGTCGTCGTCGGGATTGTAGCGGTACAACGTGTACGCACTTTTGTAATTGTTGAAATCGGGCAAGCGTGCGGCATAGTCGTACGACCCTTTCGCCGATAGCCCATCCACGCCGGGGATGTCGTACTGCAGCGTCAGGGTTCCGTTGAATCGACGGTCGCGCTCCAGGTTGTATCCCACGTAGTCCGCATCGGTCTGCACGATCATGTTGGCCCCTTCGTTCAGGAAATTCGAATCGCCATTGGGATACAGGGGGTTGTCGTTCGCATAGAATGCCGCATCCGGACGCACCAACCACGAAAGTTTGTACGTTGTCCAGCCCGTGCCGTTGGGCTGCTCCGTATTGACCATGATGCCGCCCAGCGATATCCGTGCCTGCAACCTGTTGGTGATCTGCGCGTCGATGTTGGTGCGCATGTTCCAGCGCTCGGAGTTGAAATCACCACTCCGGTAAGACCCTTCCTGTTTCAGGTGACCCAATGTGAAGTAGTAGCGCAATTTCTCGCTGCCGCCATTCACGCTCAAGTTGTTTTCGTATTGCGGGGTGTTCTTCCGGAACACCTGATCCATCCAGTTGTAAGATCGCTTGGTACCATCCCGGTAGGGCTGGAACGCCTCGTCGGCAAACATCGGGTTTTGGCGCACCAGGTAGTTTTTGCCGAAGTCTTGCCAATTCTGCTCGTTGCGCAGCGTCATGTAGTCGATGGCGTTTACACTTTCCGGCACGTAAAGGAACTGCTGCAGGGAGCTGCTCGTGGTGAAGGCGATGTCGACCTTGCCATCTTGTGCGGTACCGCTCTTGGTGGTCACGAGCACGACGCCGTTGGCCGCACGCAACCCATAGATGGCCGCGGTACCGTCTTTCAGCACGGTTACGCTTTCGATCTCTTCGGCGCTCATGCGCGCGAAGTAGTCCCGGTCGCGCGGGATGCCGTCGATGACGAACAACGGATCGCCCAGCCCACGAATGTCGATTTGCGTATCGTAGGCGCCCGGCGCGCTGCTGCGCTGCACGACACGCACACCCGGCACTTTTCCGGTCAGCATGTTCACGACGTTCTCGTTCTTGGTGCGCATCATGTCCTGTCCACTGATCGTGGACACGGCACCGGTCAGCGTCGCTTTCGTCTGGCTGCTGTAGCCCACCACGATCACCTCGTCCAATTGCCCGTCGGCCGTTTCCAATTGCACGTCGATCGTGCCCCTACCGCCGATCTCTTCGGTCAAGGTGATCCTGCCCATGTATTGGAACACGAGGGCCGTTACCTGCGCGGACACCTGGAGCTGGTACATCCCGTTGTCGTCGGTAGACGTGGCTCCGTTCCCATTGGCTGCCGTATTGGCCGTAACGCTAACGCCGGCCAGCGCTTCGCCCGTTTGCGCGTCGGTTACCCGCCCTCGAATGTTCCGTGTTTGCGAAAAGCCGTACAGCGGAACAAGCATGATCAATAAGTATACGTATGTTAATTTTTTCATCCCAAAATAGATAATTGGTTAATAACTGCTAATTAGGCCTTTTTTTGGGCTCACCCCCACCCGTCGCGATTCGCCCAGCATGATCTTGCATCGCTTTGCGGCAAGACTACGTAGGCGGAGGATCGCTATTCGTCGCTTTCATCGTTACTGGAAAAGAAGATTCATAATCGTTTAAAATCGATCCAAGGATACGGAGGTAGCCATAACAAACGATTAACAAAAGATTAATGGGCACACCCGCATCACTAACAGACAAACAAAACACTGATAATCAGTATTTTTTTATCCAAAATAAATATACCCTAAATCGGTAAGCAGATTCGGACGCATGCGTGGATTGATGGGATGCGATTGGGTGGGCTAGGCAAGCACCGTCTTGTAATCCTTGCCGAATTCCTCGCCATAGATGTGGCGGTATTCCTGGCAGAAATTCTCGAATGTCTGTGTAGCAAGCGAATGGTTGCCCATATGCGCCAACGCCTTGCACTTGATGGCCATCGCCTCCTCGTGCACGGGGTCGAAGTAAAAGATGTAATTGGCCAACTCCACCATGAACTCGGGGTCTTGGGCGATCTGGAGATGCTCGGCAAAGCGCATGTACGTATTGATCACCTGTATGGACACCTCGGCCTTGAATGAGTCGAGCCATTCGTAGTCGGTTTCCGAAAGAAACCCTTTCCGTTGCACGATGGCCGACAATTCCTGGATGCGTTTTTTGTCTAGCTTATCTTTGCTGGTCACGATGGCAAGGTAATTCTTGTAGTCGATATAGGTATCGGCGTCGCCCTGAAACTTCCAATACCCCGTCTCCTTCGATATTTTCGCGCCTCCAAGCCGCTCCAATACGGTATTGATCTTCGCGATGTTCACGGATCGGTTGTTGCGGGCGCTCTCGGTCGATTTATCGAACCAGAACTGCTCGATGAGCTTTTCCGAGCTGATGCCACGGCCCCATCGGATGGTATGCAGCAGCACGACGAGGAACAGCTCCTTGATCAGCGGCGTGAAACTGCGCGTGATGTCAGCACCCTCGGCGTCGAAAAGTTGCAGGTCGCCACCGAAGAGGAATATGCTTTTCTTGGCAACGGGCAATTCCTCCTTCACGGCATCGGCCGCGCCATCGCGCGGCTGCACCGCGGAACGGACGGGCCTATCCCCGGCCGTTTCCGGCATCCGGCGGCGCCTTTTCCTGCCGACCATGAAGAAAATGACCGCCAAAACCAGGAGGACTGTGCCAACGGCGTAGTAAATCGACCCGTGGAATCCGGAGGACAACTCTTTTGCCGCAGTGGGGATGACCGGGCCGTAGAGCGAATGGATTTTGGCCGTCGTGATGTCGCTTTCGTCGTGATACAACGTAACGGCGAGAAAACGCTGGGCATCGGCATCGTAAAACAGGTCGGCAAATGACCGGATGTCGTGGAACAGGTAAGGGATTTCGCCGCCCAGCTTCACCAATCCCGGATTTTCCAGTGATCCGGAAACCAGGCGAAGCGTAGCATGATACTTGTGTTTCGGGAATACGAGCCCGAAGTAGCGGCCTTGGGCTTCGTCCACGACCAGCGAATTCGCCCAGACGAAGTCATCGATACCAGGGTCGAATTCGTATTTCTTTACGATGGTATTGGCCTTTGCGTCAAAAAACAAGAGGTCATAAAGGTGCTTGGGGTTTAGCATCTGCTGGCCGGACAAGCTTCCGTAACCGCCAAGCAGGTAAGCCCCGTTTTGGACGGCGCCCAAACCGGCGAGGTAGCGGGGCGTCAGCGAATCGCCCTGCAGCGTGATGCGATGCCAGGTGCCGTCGGGCGCGTATCGATTAATCTCGTTCTTGAACCGGAAATGCCCATACCCGCCCACGAAATACAGGCTACTATCGCGCCAATCCTGGAATTTGTTGAAATGCAAGTAATTCGTCCCTTCTGCTGGATACACGAAACCATGCGACCACCTCAGCGTTCCGAAATCGAACTGCGAAACGATACGCTGGTCGATGCTGATGTTGACCAACCGATTTCGCACCGTATCGAAATACGACTGGCTTCCGTTCACCAGCTGCAGTGGTCCGTTGGCATACGTGTAGACTTCATTAAGGCCCGTGGCCACCTCCAGCGCCAGCAAAGAATCCTTGCCTACCACATAGATCACGTGGCGCTTCGCATCATAGGCAACACTTGCCTGACCACCAACCTTGCGTTCTTGAAGCAATTCCCACTCGTAATGCAGCCTCCTGATCCAGTGTGGGTTGTGCGCCACGCCGTCCATCCCTTTCGCTACGTCTTTGATAGATCCGCCGTGATCCTCGTCGAGCGGCCAGTGATGCATCAGGCGTTCGCCTTGCCTGATCCTGACATCGCGTATCCGCATGGCGGGCACGTCGGTTGTCTTGAAGTCGAGGTAGTCGTTCTGCCCGAAGAGCACGCGAAGGCATTCCATGCCATTCAACGGCAGCCGTTCGGTGTACACCTCGTCCCCGCAGCGCACCTCCAAGGAGTTGGCAGCCACATCCAGCTTGATCTTGAGCGGATTCCATTCGTTGAACAGCCTGATGGAGTCGATATCGAACGCGATCTCGGAAAACTTGCCCCCGGCCACGATCCTGAAATGGCGTTCGGCTTGGTCGCTCCGATCATAAAGCAGGTCTATGTTCTTGTTACCGTCGCCGATGAGGCGCACCACATAACCGAAATAATCGGAATGATTGGGTATAAAGGACAGGTCGAACGACAATTCGATGCTTTCCCGGAGACAAAGCTTCTTTCCGGCACTTAGGTCCAAGCCCGTTCGCTGATCGGAAACGACCTCCTGGCCGGCAAAACGCAACCCGTATTGCGCCCACGCCGACGTTGGCCCGAAAGCCAGTGTGCACGCCAATAGGCAAGCGAAAAGAAACGGACGCGTACGCAATTTCACAAGGTATTACCCAGTCTTAAAGATGAACCACATCGACAAACACTTAAAACGCCATCAGCCGGTTTAACAAAAGGCTATCGCAAGTTCGCCCATTTTTTGGACATCCAAAAATAGGTAATTTATACCAATACGCCACCTTGCATTTCGCAACGCGAACGTGTCAATCCTTCATCGTGTCGTCCAGCTGCCTTACTAATAGCCCATTCAACCTTAAAATCTCCCCTTTTTTTGTTCGATACACCTTCACCTGGCCTCCGGCGCGAAGTGTCAGAATCCCCCCTTTTTCGGCCACGATGCAGGCCTGCTCCAATGCGCCGTCTTGCCACGACAGGTCGATGACGAACCCGCCCCGCGCACGCAACCCCGTTACCGATCCGGTGGCCATCGCCTCCGGCAACGCCGGCAGGAGGTGCACCTCGAATCGGTTGCTTTTGAGCGGTACGTGGCTCTGCACCAGCATCTCGGCGATGGCGGCGGTGGCGCCGAAATTGCCATCAATCTGGAAAGGCGGATGGTTGTCGAACAGGTTAGGCAGCGTTTTCTCGCGCAAAAGTACCTCCAGCAATTTGTAGGCATGGTCCCCGTCGTGCAGGCGGTTCCACATGTTTATCTTCCACGCCAATCCCCAGCCTGTGCCATCGTCTCCACGTGCAGCCAGCGTTTTCCTGGCAGCCTCGGCCAGCTTGGGCGTACCGGTCACGGATAGTTGGTTCCCGGGGTGGAGCGCGAACAGATGCGACGTGTGCCGATGGTGCGGTTCGACCTCTTGGTAGTCTTCCACCCACTCCATTATCCTGCCCGTCGTTTCGCTGATGCGGGTTGGCGCCAGGCGGGCAAGGGCTTTCGCGCACGTTTTCCTGAACGCCTTGTCGATGCCCAGGATCCGGGCCGCAGACATGCAGTTTGTCAATAGGTCTTGGATGATCTGCAGGTCCATGGTCGCCCCGTAGGTAAACACCGATTGCTCGCCATTGGGCAGGAAGAATGCATTCTCCGGCGAGTACGATGGGTTGGTGACCAGCTTACCAGCCACCGGCGTCCCCGCGGGCGCTTCGATCAGGTAATCCAGGATAAACGCCGCCGCCCCCTTCATCAGCGGGTAGGCACGTTCACGCAAAAATAACGTGTCCAACGTATAGCAATAGTGTTCCCAAGGGTGTTGCGCCAGCCAAGCGGCACCCATGGGCCAGATGCCCTGCGGACCGTCGGCCGGCGCGGTAAACCCCCACGCATCGGTCAGGTGATGCACCACCCAGCCATTGGCCCCATACAAAACGCTGGCCGTTCGCTCGCCAGGTTTCACCAGTGCTTCCGTGAGGTCAAACAAGGGTAAGTGCATTTCTGACAGGTTGGTGATCTCGGCAGGCCAGTAGTTCATCTGGAGGTTGATGTTGGTGTGATAATCCGCGTTCCACGGCGGATTCATCTGCCACGCCCACAATCCCTGCAAGTTGGCAGGCATCGTTCCGGGCCGCGAGCTTGCAATCAAGAGGTAGCGTCCAAACTGGAAATACGTTTCCACCAGGGCGGGATGGAGCCGCCCCGTTTTCCGGGCATCTTCCAGTAATTCGTCGGTGGCCAATTGGTTGGCTTTTCCGTCTGCGACCGGCAGGCTAAGCGTAGTGCGTCCGTAGTACCTCCCGTGTTCCCGAAGGTGGGCCGCTTTCACCGCCTGGTAGGGCCCGCTCATCGCCTGTGCGATGGCGGCCGCGCAGCTGTCTTCGGGTGCCCCGAAATAGCGATGGGTGCCGTAGGCTTGCGCAAGCCCCGGATAGTCGGTCGCCCCAGCGATGTACAAAGTCAGCGTATCGGCATCCACTACCGTCATCAGGTTGTCGTGAAAAGCAATCCGGCCGCCGTTTGCCACTGCCTTCACCTGGGCGGCAAAGCGGATGCCTCTCGCATTCCCCTCGGCGTCCTTGACCGGCAACCTGCCTTTCAACAGCAACGATTGCCCGTCGGTAGGGTGCGGTGCCGATTCGGCGTCCTGCTGGCGCCGCAACGCGAACGACCCGGCGATCTTGCCCCCGTTGCCGGCGACGAACCGCACGATGATGGCATCGTGGTCTGCAGACGCCCATGTTTCACGGCTGTACCCTATGCCATCATGACGATAACGCACGGTCACGATTCCCGTTGCCAGGTCGAGGCTCCGCGTGTAGTCGGTTACCGCACGGTGGGGTGTGTCAAACCAAAGCTCGCCGAGCGATTGGTAGGGTTTCACGTGGCGTGGGCGCCCGATCATGGTTCGCTCGGCCAGCTTCACGGCCTCATTGTTCCTGTTTTCAAAAAGCAGCTTGCGGACCTCGGGCAATGACTCCAGTGATTCCGGGTTGTTTGGATCAAGCGCATACCCATCCCACAGTGAACTCTCGTTGAGTTGGATGCGCTCGTCGGCTACGCCGCCGAACACCATCGCGCCCAATCGGCCATTCCCGATCGGCAACGCTTCTTCCCATACGCCCGCCGATCGTTTGTACCAAAGCACGTCCTTTCCCTCCGGGCGTTTGCCATGGCCAGAAAAGTGTGTCCGGTCCACCCATTCGGCGTCGATCTTTCCGGTGCGTAAACTGGCTGGGATGCCGGCGGGGTCTCCACCTTCCTGCCCGTTCGCGGTGCCGCCTAATTGGACCAAGCACAACAATCCATAACCTATTGACCAGCGCTGTTTCATGGTGCTATGCTTTTTCATTGTCAAGTGTTTCATTTCAGCTAAAAGCGAATTTCGATAATCGATCTCGCAATATCCAACGATTGGCTTAACAAAAGCTTAATGGCGCATTAACGGGGGAATAATTAAGCGATTCGCTTACAGGTCTTCAGGAACAAGGCATGCGGCGGTGGCACCAGGCGCGAATTTTCACGCGCAACGAAAGTATCCGAATCAACGCTTTGTTAGCCTCGAATCGGCCAGGATTCACTGCATAAGTATCTTTTCTTCAATAGGCTTTGCATCAACTCAAAACGTAATCGTTAGCCCCCCATCCACCGTCAAGACCGACCCGGTCATGTAGGAAGCATCCGGACCGGCCAGAAAATAGGCGACGCCAGCGATTTCTTCCGGCTGGCCAGCCCGCTTCAATGGCAGGTGATCGTATTTAACGTAGTTATCGCGAAACCACTCCGTATGCAATTCACTCTCGCCATTGCCATTGATCGACATGGGCGTATCAATGAATCCGGGGGCAATCGTATTGGCCAGAATATTCCGGTGTGCCAACTCCAGGGCAAGCGAGCGCGTGAATTGCGTGATAGCGGCCTTGGCCATGCCATAGGCCGAACTTCCTTTTTCCACGCGATCGTGATGGATGGAAGTGATGTGGATGATCCTCGCGCCTTCCGGCATCAGCGGAACCAACGCGCGGCAACTCTTCACCGTACCATATAGCATGACTTGTAGCGCATTATCCCAAAGTGCTACATCGCTATCCAATACCGGCATATGCTCCGATACACCCACGCTATTGATCAGTACATCAAGGGACAACTTCTCGTCAACGAAACGCTTTACCATCTCACCCAATTGCGCATCGTCCCGTACATCCAATGTCAACGACCGATGTCCTGTACCTTCCAATGTCGCACACGCAGCGCGGGCCTTGTCTCCATCGGAAGAAGCAATCGTAACGCCCCATCCCTCTTTCGCAAAACGCTGTGCTATCGCCTTACCGATACCTGACGATCCTCCCAGTACCACCACCTGTTTCTGTTGCACCATCAATATGTAGCCCTCCCGCCAGAAATGTCGTATACGAAGCCCGTGGAAAAACTGTTTTCAGGAGATACGATGAACTTTGCCATCGCGGCCACTTCCTCGACCGTGCCGAGCCGACCCATCGGAATCTTGCTGGTCATATACGCCAATTGCCCGGGAGCCGTATCGGCATTCATGGCGGTCTTGATGACAGCCGGCGCCAATCCGTTTACCGTTACCCCTTGGGTCGCAAATTCTTTCGCAATCCCTTTGACGAGACCGATTACGCCCGCTTTCGTCGCGGAATAACCCGCCATGAACGGGTTCCCTTCCTTTCCTGCAATGGAAGCGACCAACAACACGCGACCATATCCCTGGGCAACCATGCTTGGAAGCGCGTACTTGGCCATCAGGAATGCACCACGGAGATTCACTTGGTACACCCTGTCGAAATCGGCGACGGGATAGTCCAGTATGGACGTACTCGTAGGCCCTACGATACCGGCCGAATTGACCAGGATGTCGACCTTTCCATATACGGTACCTACCGCTTCGAATGCGGCTGACACATCGCCTTCATCTGCGATATCGACCTGCCATCCGTTTGCGTCGTAACCTGCAGCAGTAAATTCCTTTATGGTCTCCTGCAATTTTTCCGGATTACGATCGAACAACGCAACCTTTACCCCTGCTGTCGCCAAGCACTCGGCAATACCTTTACCCAAACCGTCTGCCCCACCGGAAATCACGGCCACTTGCCCTTCGAAATCTCTTTTACTGTTTTCCATTACTCGTTAATCGATCGTATCTATACCATCCACGATAAATTTAATCGCTGAATATGCATCGTTAAAATTCGTTTCGTGTCCACCGACGGAATCTACCCGCAATGAGACCATGTGATTTAACCCTTTCAGGATGTTAGCCAACCGAATCGTACTTGCTGGTGGGACGATTGAATCCGCGAGACCAACGGTCATCGCTATTGGCATGACCATCTTCTCCGGCCAATATTCCGCGCTGCGACGCTTATATTCATCTGGCAAAACATCTTTTGCTCCTCCGAAAGACTCAGCAATAGCATGCTGAAAATTATTGAATTCCAAATGATTAGCATGTCCATTCATCGATACAACCCCATCCACAAGCTGGGGATGTAGCGCCGAGAATGTAAGTGCAGAAGTCCCTCCCATGGATCCACCGACAAGGTATACTCGTTTAACGATAAACTTCCGCCGAAGCTCATGAATAATCTGTAACAAATCCCGCTCGGCCGCAGGCCCCATCCAAGAAGTCTTGGCGCGATAATCAGGCGACACCGCCACCATACCCCGCTCCGTGGCGAACGTCCTGAAAGCAGTGCATTCTGTCCGTCCGTCCTTCATAAACTGCCAGCGATCGGCCCCGTGTCCGTGCAACCCGATGATGATGTCGTACATCCCGTGTTTACTGAACGAATCGGGCAGCATGATCACGTATTTCTGTTCACTCCCGTCATATACGGACGTGAAACTGATGTCCTGAATCCGAGCCTTATCCGACTGACCCACGCCCAGGCTTACCAACGATACCAATAGCACGGCGCAGTAAAAAATCCGAGTTGAATATCCCATGCGTAAAATGCCCTTGACACTAAAAGGCTGGCGTACTATAAATGAGTTTTCCATCCACATGTATTTCCGTATCGACCACGTACGCTTGCAACCGCTCTGCATCAATCACCAGTCCCAACCCCGGCTTTTCCGGTACGCGTACCTCACCGTTCGCATCCAACGCGATGTGGTCTGCGGTGATATCCAGCGCGAGCTGTTTCGGTTCCACGGGATATTCACAGATCACATCCTTTTCCAATCCGGCGTAGGGTTGCAACGAAGCGCTTAGCGCCAAGTGGGAAGTAAACGTGTGGTTTACGTAGGTGATACCTTTCGCGCCGGCCACATCGGCCACACGCTTTGCCGGCGTGATGCCACCGATACGACCTGTATCGATTTGGATAAATCCCAACCCGGCATGGTTCATCATGGCTGCCGCTTGCACGAAGTTATTGCAGCCTTCACCTGCCGCCAAGGATACCCGCGGTTGGCTTTGTGCCAGCGAGCTGTAGGCATCCAATGCCAGGTTTGCGAACGGTTCCTCGAGCCAATAGGCCTTGATTTCGTCAAGCGCCGAAAGGCGTTGCTGCGCCGAAGCCACATCTTCCACCCAATACGTACCGATATCGACCATGAGGTAACGGTCAGCGCCAAGCCCTTCGCGAGCCGCCCGGAAGTGCGCCTCATCGATGGCAAGCTCCCCTTTTCCGATTGGGCCCCATCCGAACTTGACGGCACGGTAGCCAGCCTCGCGTGCCTGCACGGCCTTTTGATAGGTCTCGGCTGGCGTGTCACCAAACAGTTGCGATGCATAGGGCACCTTGGGGTAAGCCCGCTTGTATCCCAAAAGCTTGTACACCGGCTCCTCTAGGTATTTGCCCAGCAAATCCCACAACGCGATATCGATACCGGAAAGGGTATGATCCGCTTGCAACAGGTCGAAGCTGTTTTCATGAACCCGTTTACTGATTTTCAGGATATCGTCGGGCGCATTGAGCGGCATGCCCTCCACGGATGATTTGACCGGTTTGCAAGCGCTGTGCGACATCGGGCACACATAAGCCGCGATGGTAGGGAGCGGTGAGGCCTCACATTCGCCCCAACCTTCCAACCCGCCGCCCCTGACACGAACGAGCGTGGCGTCTTGACTACCGTCGCCGATGTCGAGGACTTCCGGCATGCTCAAATAAAAGAAATCCACTGATTCTATCTTCATATTGTTTTTTTCTTTTTCATGATTCACTTTTCGTTGGCTCCACGTTTTCGCCGGCATAAATCGTCACCCGGGTCTGTATCGCCTCACCCGGCTTCAATACGCTGCACTGCCCCAAGGCAGCGGCCTCATTCACGCTGACAGGCATGGCTGATGCGGGCTCCAGGATGGCCGTGTAATGATCGCGGAATTGGCCGTAGGAAGCGAAATACCATTGATATGGAAATACCGCCTTATCATACGTATACGAAAAGCAGCGTTCTCCGCCGTCGGAAACCATCGCCATCTCTCCTTTCGGGGCATCGTATAAGTAGAAAAAGTCCATCGTTCCATTTTTGGCGGGTACAACCGCCGCATCCACGCCGCCAAGCCTAGACCAGCTGAATTCGCCGCTATCCGCGAAACGCGACGCATCCGGATAAACGCCCCGGGCCTTTTCGGCCGATGTCACGAGTCGGTCTCCGCTTTCGATCTGCAGCGCGGCATGCAACTTCCACAAAAAATGGCGCGATTCACTCGCCCGGTTGTTGATATGGTATTCGACAATGATTTCGGGCGAATCGGTGGCCAGCCGGACGGACTTCTGGTAAAAGAGCTTACTCTTGGGTAACAAACCGGAGAGCACCACGCCGTCTCCGGCTACCTGATGGTCTAAAGCCGTTGTCCAAAGTTCACCATGATCCGGATACGCAACCCCGTCCACCTCTTCGGGGATATCGTTTGGCAGCAATTCGTCGATCCCTCCCCAAAAATTGCTATCGTAGTCTGCGCCGGGTGCCAACTTTTCCAACTGAAGCGCCTCATTGTGCCAAAGGAACTCCCTTTCCCGGCGTTTGTTGTACACGCTGATGAACTTGCCACCCAATGCCGGTACAAGCTCCGTTCGTATGCTGGCATTTTCCAGTACCAATACGGTCAATCCATGCTGTAGGCGTTTTGTAATCATCAACATTTACTTTTTGGGCCGGTATACGTTTGCGCCGAGTTCCGTAGCCAGCAGGTCGTCCTGTGGATAGCTGAAGCCCAGGTGCTGGCGATAACCTTCTGCATAGTCCTTGCCAATCAACTTGCCGTTGCGTTCGGAAAACGCTTTCATCAGCAAGACGAACTCATCCACGTTAGAAATGGTCCGAAGCCAATCGCGCTGGCTGTGGTGACGACAGAGCATTTCTTCTTTCGCGGCCATGGCATCGGTGACATCCACCAGGATGTCACCGACGATTTCCTTGCCGAAACGATCCCTGCCGCGTATCGGGTCGGCATAGTACAGGTGCGGCACCTGTTTCAGAGGCGACAAATCAGGCGTTTCGATATTCGGGATGGTCGCCGCCATACACGCCGTCTGCGCGAGGTGGCTGGTGATTTCGTGATCCAGCATGTAGTCCTGCGGACTGGCCGTAATCACTAACGTAGGTTGGACTTCCCTGAATAGCGCAATGACCCTGAGCAACGTCGCTTTATCATAAGCGATGAATACGTCTTCAGCTTCCATGCAATGGTAACTTCCGCCGATCACCGCTGCCGCTGCCTCGGCTTCCTTCCTCCGTACCTCACTGATTTCGACAGGTCCCAATGTCGTAGACCCGGCTTGCCCAGGGGTCATTGTGGCGATGGCCACCTTCCACTCCTTTCGGGCAAGCAACGCCAATGTACCGCCGCTCAAGATCTCGGCATCGTCCGGATGTGCCATCAGGCACAATACTGTTCTATGCACACTCATCATGTCTTATCCTCAATCATCACCACCAAAGAAAATACAATACACCGTATACCACGGCCATGCCACCCCACCAGAGCCACACCGATTGCCACCACGGGCGCTCGGGTTCGCCTACCGGCAACCGAAGCATGGCTACAGACCATGTCAATCGGCCGATTTCGGCGCTAGGCCGAGGCTCGGTACCCAAACTCACCCCTACCATGACCAGTACGCAGGCAACCTGCGTAATACCGCCCGTCACGTAGAAATTACCCAGATTGTATGCGGTGACGATTTCAGGTGCAATCAGCGTCGGAATGGCTACCAGCTGGATAAACGCGCCCAATGGGATCCCCACCAGCAACACGACCAATGCGGCGGCCGGTGTAGCGCGTTTCCAGAACATGCCCGCCAAGAAGCAGGTCGCCACCGGAACGGCCAGGTAGGTGGAAAGCGACTGGAAATACATGAATATGCCGCCAAGTTTCCCGATGACCGGCGCGTACAGCACACTGAATGCCATGAGCACGAATGTACACCACATGCCTACCCGCACGAGCTTGCGGTCATCGGCTGTTCTGTTGATCCACTTCTTATAGACATCATACGTGAAAAGCGTAGAAATCGAGTTCAGGAAGGCTGCGACGGTAGACATCACCGTTGCCAATATGCCTACGATGATCAGCCCTTGGAGTCCTGAAGGAATCAGCTTACCAATCAACAAGGGATATACATTATCCACTTCGGCCTCGGTAATCGCAAACTCGGGATGGCCTGTCATGGCCAACGCCCTTGCGATCATACCGGGGAATATTTCCAGAAAGGGCCGTAAAAGCACGAATGCCATGGCGAACACGATGGCCATGCGGACATCCCACTCGGTTTTCGCACCGAAACCACGTTGTACCAACGCCTGGTTGATACACGCATAGAAAAGCTGTAGGTTAAGCAGTGACAACACCACCGCATGCCACGGCATCACGGGCGTATCCATAGGCTGCATAAGGTGAAAGCCCCCCGGCGCATGATCCACCACATCCTGCCAACCATTCGGCAGTTTCTGGCACCCCAGGTAGAACAAAATACCGCCCGCCAGAAACATCAGCACGAACTGAAAGACCGAAGCGTTGATCATCGACGACATGCCCCCAAAAATGGTAAACACGCCCGACACTAAACCCAGTACGACGATACCCTGCCATAGCGGAATATCGTAAATAACCTCGAACAGCTTTGCGCCTCCATACAGGACGACTGCCAAACTCAGGAACACGTAACTCAAGAGGAGCAATACACTGAAGACGTTGCCGCTCCGTTTGTCAAACCGTTCTTCCAAATACTGGGGCATGGTAACGATGCCATTGCGCAAGTACAGCGGGAAAAACCAAAAAATCAATGCGGTGTAAACGAATATGGCAATCAGGTAGGAGTTCACCAACGGCAATCCGACCAGGTACCCCATACCGTTCATGCCGATCAGCTGTTCGGAATTAAGCCCGGTTGCCACATAGGCCATGCCGATCGCCCACCAAGGCAATGTCCCTTTGGAGGTAAAATAATCGGCCGCATTGTCCTTCTTTCGACGACTCGACCACACACCGATGCCGACGATCACAAGGAAGTAGCCGACGATAGTGAGGATGTCTATACTGTTTGCCGCCACGACCTAAAATTCCAAACGGACTTCGGCTTTACCGCTAAAATCGTTAATTACAACAGTTTCATTCGCTGGATCGTATTCACCACCAATTACGGTAACCGCTTTTTTCCCTTCTGGATGGGGTATCCGTATCCTTACCGCCTCTGGCCGACGACCAACCTCGGTTTCAACCGTTGCCGTTATGAAACCATCATTTACATTTGATTCGGCACGCGCTTTCAATGGGCCGAAATAACTCCACACCCCATCAAGCTCGATCTCTTCGCCATGCGCCAACCAAGCCCGTGGTATGGTTTTAAACAAGTCCAAAGCATTTCCATCCTCCATGTAGAGCATCCAGCGGGTTTCCATAAGAAACCAGCCCTCTTCATGTGTTTTATGGATCGTCAATTTATACAGGTGTTCCCAAAACGAATAGGTCTCGCGATCAGCCAATGCCGCAAACGTGCTATAATAGGTCTCCAGAAAAGGCTTGGTCATGCCTAATTTAGCTTGCATCCAATTGTGGCGGCTGTAATACGGCTGACTGAATGCTGAATTGCCCTGATAAAACAATTCGCTATGATAATCCAACAACATTTTGGCAGCAGGCTCGTCTGCATCAAGGACTTCACAAAACACCAGGTAAAGCGGACCCAACAACGCGTCCGATGGAGTGAACGTTCCATGCGACCAAAATGTTTCCGGTTTCAGAAAGAGCGCACGTAGCCCAATGGCTTCCGTCCACGGCGGCACGGTAGGGCACCATGTTCCATCGCCCAGCGGCACCACGGGCGATCGTGCCATAACGTTAAAGAAAGACTCACGTATATCCTCCCGCCAAGCCGCCGCCTCTTTGCCAATTCGATCCGCTTGGTCGGAACCGATAGCCCGCAAGATTTCAGCCACGCGGTTCATACCAATATATGCATAGCCATTCAACATAAATTGATGAAAGTGATCTTCCGGATCAGCAACTTTCCCCGCTATCATACCGTATCCAAAACCACGAAGTTCCTCCTTTTTATTGCGGTTACGCCAATCGATAAGATAATCGGCTGATTTCAGCAGCTTCGGTGAAGATTGTCGTGCCCACTCCGTATCCTTCGTGTACCTAAAATACTCACCCATCGTCCAAAGTGCAGCACCGGTTTCGACCATGTAGCCACCGAAATTCTGAATGAACCCATCTTCATGTTGTTTATCCAAGAAAAAGTTCACTGATCTTTTAGCAATATCAGACCAACCCATAGCATTGTAAAACTGGATAATGGGTGAACTTTCAGTACCTATTGGCGAGTAACCGCCAATGTTGGCACCCAACGTCTCGTCAGGATCCTTACCAAAAGTAATCAGGTCAAGATGAAGCAAGCCTGCCTGAATCATTTCCTGTATCCGTGGCTCCGGCAGACGAATCTTGGCGGCCCTTTCTAACTTAGCCAACCAAAAGCGCTTCGCCTCGTCGAATCTACTTTGAAAACTTTGTTTCTCCAAGAAAGTTGCCCGGTCAACCGATATCGGTTTGTGGGGCATCAGAAATTCGAAAACAACCTTTTCTCCGGGCTGTAACAAAACTGCAATTTCCTCATTTTTGAGCGGTACACCATTCAGCTTGGACATGCAGAAAACAGCGCCTGACGGGTAGGAGGAAAAACCTGTCACCGGATCGAAAGCATATTCACTGCCATTATACCAAGCATTTCCGGGTCTTGGGGCTTTGAACCATGAATATCGAGGAACCAGTCCTGTATTAACAGCTTCCGATCGGAAATATAAAACCGTCTCTTCGTCTACCGCCAGCGCCTCCGCCTGCTTGCTAGCCAGCAACTCCTTCTGCGCTTCTGTTAGCATACTCCCGCCACTATGGCTATTTGCCACCAAATAGTCCGTGCCCATCTTGGAGCCTGCAGCGAGGTGTGTACGCTCGAGAGACACGAACGTGGAAGATCGATAAACAACATCATCATCGACTAGCGTACTATTCAAAATCGGCAACACGCCGTTTTCCAAACGCCTGGAGATGTTTTCCTGAACACCAACCCCCCGTCCGATCGTATAGAGGTAATTTACCTCACCCTGCTCCGTTTCCTTCAATGTTAATGGATATGAACCAAGTAGCGGCGAAATGATATTCGCCTCACCGGGTTGCAGGTCAGACAATGCCTCCGTGATTTGGAAGATCCGGATATCCCGACTGATACCGAGCCAGGTAGGCACCGACATATCTCTCGTCCGATGCTGTACAGACGCGAAAGAAGTCTCTTCCTCCGCATCGGCAATCCGCTGGATCTTCGTCTTCGTCTTCCTTGACAGCACATCCCTTTCGACCTCAGCATAAGACCGGGAATCTTCGTCCTTTAATACAACCACACCATAGGCTGGTATGTAAATCGGGTATTCCGATGTTACATCACGCAGGAAAAAAGAAAACGAACCCGTTGGAGCATCAACGGTAATCACAGTGGGGTGGCTCCCGTATGCTAAATTGACACTGTCGACACTCACCTGTATGCGCCCGCGTTCAGCCGAAGAAAAAACAAACTCATTCCCCTTAACGTGGGCATCACCTACGGCTGCCTTTATGCCAAGTAACGACCCATTGGCTACTTGAACGTTCCCCGTGCGTGGGGCTTGGCCCCATTCAATAGCAACCCGGTAATCCGTTTGACCGAAAGCAAACATCGTCATACAGAGGCAACATATCCATATTATAAATTTCATACCGGTTGATATTTGTTTCGCAACGGTGATACCTTATTTTGTTATTCTTTGATCAATCGAATAGAAAGCCCGCTCCTTTTACTGTAGTTTAAGAGATCCACGCTACCATTTCCCGCCGCCAGGCCCATAACCCACGCATTCTCATCGCTCGCCGCATCAAAGGCCCAAGCATAAAAACTAGCATGATGGTTCACAAACGAACCGGATCCGGCGTCACGGTATCCGCTTGCAAGCGCACCGAATCCGCTGCTGTTTGTAGATTGTCCATTCGCCCACCACGACTCATCCCCTGCCACCTTAAGTGCGTGTCCGCCTATACTGGTCCCCCCTGCAAATTGGACAAGTTCGGCAATCTCGGCTCGGGTTGGCACCCGCCACCCTTCGGGCGCAATGTTTCTAGCATCACTTGCTGCGTACCAATTATACAACAACCCCAGCTCATCCGCATAATTGGGCACACCTGGGTAAACAGCGTACGCCCCTGACTTTGATTCTCGCCACTCAGCGCCGCTCTCGATATTTGAAATCGGGTCTCCATTACGATAATGCCTCACCTTCAGGCTCTCTTTCAACCAAACCTGATTGCCTATGGTAACAGGCGTGTAAACATTCCCATCGTAGTCAATCACGTCTCCAAAACCAGTCGTGAAATCCATTACCTCCCCGTAGGCCGTTCCAGCCTTGTTTGTCGCATAGGACCTGACGTAATACGTCTCCCCCGGTTGCAAATTTTTGATTAGGCTGTAGAACGTTCCGACTCGAGACCCATTCTCGGTCATACCCAAATTGTTAGCTAAACCAAGATCGGCATCCTGCCCCCAAATGACTCCGCTTTTACTTACCACGCTATTACCATATGAATAAATATTCCCCCCTGCTTTAGCGCTGTTCTTCGTGATATCGCTAGCTCCAATCGTACCCAGTTCAGGAAGCGAAATGTCCACATTGGCGGAACTGTTACTATCCTTGTCGCACGACTGTAGCGCGATGAAAATACAAATAATTGATTTAAAATATGTTTTAATATTCATGACATTGAGATTTTGTATGCAAGCTTTTTTCAATAGCCTGAATTTTGTCTTAGCGCCGGTTGTTTGGTTAGTTCTGCCCGGCTTATCGGAAATAAATCAAAATGCGGCCTGTACACCCGTTCGGTGATTAATGTCGTGCGATAATTAAAATCGTTCCCACTTCTTGAAATCACCATTCCCCAGGCCTCGGTCATTACGTCCTCACCGATTCCCCATCTCCTTATATCCCAGAATCGCTTGCCCTCAAAAGCCAGTTCTACTCGACGCTCTTGCCTTATTTTCGCCCTCATTTGTACCTTTGAGAGCCCTGGCGCTAAGGGAGGCATATCAACTCCGGCACGCGTCCGAACCTGGTTAACCAATGAGTAGACAACATCGTCTGGTTGGGGCAGCACTTCATTTAGCGCTTCTGCGTAGTACAATAACAAGTCTTCATAGCGCATGTGAATCCAATAGTGTTCCCCGACAACGAGATTGGGAGTCAAATTTGCATTTACGTCCACCGTCTTGGCGAGGTAATAGCCACTTCTTGTTGCGCTTGTTCCTCCTGAAGTATTCACCGCATCGGTTCCTGCTCCCACGTATGTATTGACATTCACCCCTTTCCATTTACTTCCATTATATAGAATGGACGCATAAAAGCGTGGGTCTCGACCTACATACGGATTGTTCGGATCGTACCCTGATCCCGTTTCACTTATGGCCTTTCCGCTTTCTTTCATTTCATAGGCGTCGACCAAATTCTGCAAAGGTTGAACCCTTGCATCCCCCCCAAGACTCGGCAGGAAATTGATCTTGCCCCAATGCGTATAGTTGTTCGTTGATTGAAAAATGATGCTAGCCGAATTTCGGGTATTGAACAATCCCGCATAATCCCTATCTAATGCATAAACACCTAAATCAACGACGTCTTTTGCCGCGGCGGCCGCACGTTGCCATTTCACCACATCATTGGTTGGGTTATGTAGCGGACTCGCTGCAAATACCAAAGCTTCGGTCTTAAGCATCAAGATCGCTCCCGTTGTGAGCCGCCCTACTTCCGTTGCAGTATACGAAACATCGAGCAGCTCAGCCGCCAAATCACAACTTGCTACGATAAAATCCACCGTTTCTTCCGCCGTATTTCGAGGGAGGTTCAAGTCATCGTTTATACCCAATACCTTATCGATAATGGGTACGCCGCCGTAACGCTTGAAAAGTTCCATGTAAAACCACGCCCTCAATCCATACGCCTCTCCTTTCATGCGTCGCTTACCCGCTTCTTGCGTAGGCGTGTTAACGGTAAGTCCGTCAATTTTACCCAAGAAAATATGAACTGCCCGAATGCCCGCATACATAGACGACCAGTTATCCATCGGATTATAGTTCGCATTTACCAATCCCTGCGTAAAAACATGCGGCCCATTTGCCCATTCGACAGAGCAAATGGCCTCATCAGAAGCTGCGGCAAAGGAGAAGAGGGTATTTGAAGCATCCTCGGTCGGGAGCCATCCCGAAGGAAGGCGCACATATATTCCGGCCAAAAATTGTTCGGTCTGCCTATAGCTGCTAAATACTTGGTTTTCTGACAGCCCACCAGTGGGCGACCGATCTAGAAATTCGTCTATTTTACTGCACGAACTATATAAAATACCGCCTATAATCAATAAGACTACAAGCTTAAGCATATTCATTTTCATCGCTAGCTATTAAAGGTTAACTTAAAAATTCACGGCTAAACCAAAATTAAAAATACGCATCGGTGGATAAACCGCACCATAGCCATTGTAATTCTCGGGATCGAATTGTCGAACTTTTGACCACGTATACAAGTTCATTCCAGTTGCGTACACTCTTAGATTATCGAAACCATTGGTTCTGAAGAACGAAACATCTTTAAATGTGTATCCTATCTCTACATTCTTCAAGCGCATGTAGCTGGTATTCTCCATCGAAAACGTACTGTTTCGATGATTATTCAAACTCCCGCCGTAATGCAATCGCGGGTAAGTGGCCGTTGCTGCGGTTTCGGGTGTCCACCGTCCCAAATGCCAGCTATTTGTCTTACCGCCCTGAAAAAATTCATAAAACCCGGGGCCTACGATCTGCCGATAGCTATTTCCCGCCCCCTGAAGTAAAAAACTGATATCGAGACCCTTGTAAGACAGGCCACCTGAAATCCCGAAAAATATTTCCGGTACGACACTTCGGCCGATAGGAGCAAGATCAGTATCATCGATTACACCGTCATCGTTTAAATCGGCGTATTTCAAATCTCCGGGCATTACCCTTCCGAAATGAGTCGGGCTATTACTGATATCTTCTACACTTTCAAAAAAACCGATATTCTTTAGTCCATATAACTGTCCTATTGCCAATCCGGTTCGTTGCTGCCAAGGATATGGCTGCAACGGTTCATCCATAAATACGATTTTATTTCTTGAAAAAGAAGCGTTTCCATTCAGGAAATAACTGACACCGCTTCCCCAATTCAAGTTATGTTTATGGGTAACCTCCACCTCGAACCCCTTATTATCAACCTTGCCCATATTGGCGGGCGGCAGCAGATTAGAAGGCATTCCGATAATGCCCGGTATGGAGTTTCGAGTAATCAGAATGTCGTACCGATGTTCCTTGAACACATCTACATTAAGTCCGACCAGGTTGTTAAAAAACTGCACTTCGAGTCCTAGGTTCGCTTTACGGGACATTTCCCAAGAGATGTCTTCGTTGGCCATTGCTCCTTCTTGGATTCCTGGCAACCAAGCCAACGAAGAGCCGTAGGGATAGCCGCCACCAGCGACATACTCTGATATGAATAGCCATCTGCGTGCCCCAAGCTGATCGTTTCCGGTCAAACCGTATGACCCTCGCAATTTCAGGTGGTTAACCGTACGCTGATTTGCCAAGAATGATTCATTGGAGAGCACCCAGCCCGCAGATACCGCCGGAAAAAATCCGTAGCGCCGTCTTTTTGCGAAATTGTCTGTACCGTTATATCCGGCATTGATTTCTGCAAAGTACCTAGAGCGATAATCGTATACCAATCTTGAAACGAGCCCTTGCGAAACAAACGGCACTTGGTTGCCCAATACTTTCTGCGTTCGATTCGCAAGCAGCAACGCGCTGATACTGTGACCACCCATTGTTTTCTGATAATTCAAGGATACATCCATCCAAACATCGCGATTTTGGCGGAACGAAGACGACGGAGCAGACAGTGGTATATCTTCGCCGATAATATTATAGCTGTCGATGTCGTCAAAATCGCCAGCTCCCTTGTATTGTAGGCGCAGGGACGCTTCCGTCCTTGACAAGTTATTATTGAAATAGCCGTCGAACGAGTAATTCCCTTTCAGCGTCAAACCCTCTGTAATGAAGTTCAGCTTCCGTGATACGGACAACATACCCGACAGGGATGAATTGAATTCCTGTACATACCCATTTTCGTTAAGCAGCCAAAACACATTATTCTCACCATTCTTGCCAACACCATAATAACCCAACGGGTATTTGATGGCTGTGGCATCGGGAGGCACAGAAATTCCCGTCCAAAAAATATCGGCTTGAGTAAAACGTGGCCTGGTTTTATCTTCGATTGCGCCGAACAAGCTTAACCCAACGGCAAAATCATCGTTAAAATCGATATCGACATTTGATCTAAAATTGTACCGTTGAAATCTGGCGTTTGGATCATATTCTTCGTTCTTCGTAGCTCGATAAGTCCCCCCTTGATCGACATAACCAATATTTACGAAATACTTAGCCAATTTAGAACCGCCACTTATGTTGAAGTTACCTTTATTTTGCACACCCAACTTGGTCAATTCACCTAGCCAGTCTACATTGGGGTACCTAAGTGGATCTGAACCGGTCCTAAAAGCTTCCAAAGCCTCATCGGAATACAACGGTACGGTTGATTCAGGGAAGTCATTCCTGTACGCCTCGTTGGCCAAAACGGCATTGCTGTAAGCATCTAAAAACTCTGGGATTCGCACCAAATCCTGCACAGCGCTTTCTACAGAAACATTGATTTTCGGGACTCCAAGCTCTCCCCGCTTGGTCGTTACGATGATAACACCGTTCGCTCCCTTTACTCCATAAAGTGCAGTTGCGGAAGCATCCTTCAAAATCGTGATGTTCTCTATTTCGTTTGGATCCAGCAACCTTATCGATTCATAGTCCTTCTGAACACCGTCTATGGTTACCAACGGGTTTGAGTTATTGAATGTGGCGGTCCCCCTGATGTATAACAAAGGAGAATCGCTACCCGGCTCGCCACCCCGTTGCAGCGTTACAAGCCCTGGCAATCGACCCGCCAATGCATTGGTTATGTTTGCAACCGGGCTCTGCCTTAACTCCTTACTGCTTATGGACGCAACAGAACCGGTCTGCGCAATCTTTTTCTGAGTCTGCCCGAAACCCAAAACCACTACCTCTTCCAATCCTTCATAAGTGGCTATCATAATGACGTCAATTACCGCTTCACCTTCCACCGCAATCGACTGGCCTTTATATCCGACTGAAGAAAACAACAACACGGCCTGAGGTGGGGCTGAAATCGAATACCGTCCGTTCTCGTCAGTTTTCGTTGCAATTGGCGATCCCTGCACACTTACGGTAACATTCGAAATCGGAAGTGACGATACAGAATCGATAACGGTACCGGAAATCGCCGTTTGAGCGTGGCTCGCCGCGGGCCAGTACAATACGAGACAGACATACAACCCAACATAACGACAATTGTTCAACGAACAAAATAAAAATCTGAGCATAATTCAAGTATTTAAGAGTTGTTAAAATCAATTTATTTATTCACACGCCACGAATAAATCACCGCATTTCCAGCTGCTAAATCAACGGCGTCTACACCCTTACCGACTGGCATAGGTATTCCTTCTTCATTTAATCGATTTATTTGAGCGGCCAATTCTAGCGTAATATCGGCAGATTTATGGAGATCTTTATTCACCATAACCAAATAGTTGACGCCCTCATTCTCCAGGATCGACACCAAAATACTTCCTGACGTATTGATTTTCTTAAACGGATCTGGCAGTGACGATAACCTGTCCGTACCAACGGGTAGCGCCCCAAGATGTCCAACAGCCAGCACATTCGACCCTAAGAATACATCAGCTATTTTTTGCAGCTCCCTATTCATCTCGGACATGATATCATATATCGCAGTACGATTCCCATCGCCATCTATCGGTGCATTATTAAAGTCCCAGCTTTTGTCTTCGGTAGGCGTCCAATACGTAAAATACTGGATACCCTGTGCTCCATATGCAAGATTGCTATATACCTGCAGCCGCAAATGAGCAAGCGAGGGTTTAGGGTATGGGCCATGCGCCACCGTTAACGCAAACGCCCAAAACGGCACCGCTGACCGCTTTGCTTCGCTGGCAATGATCTCCAGGTTTTCATACCAGTCTTCCCGAACGGAAACCCCATCACTGGTTATAATCGGGTAGTGATCAAAACTCAACAGCCCCGCCTGAACCTCTTCAAGCGACCTTCGAACATACTCACGATACGCCATTGCCATTGTAGGCGCTTCGACACCTAGGTGTTCCATCGGTGCATATGTAGGGAATAAGTTGAAATAGCACACGTGATCCTTGTCGACGGCGCGGATTTCCTGCACCCAAGCACCTAGCTTTTTATATTCGTTTGCGCTTGGTTCATCCTTTAAAAAATAACCTGCTAAGGCTTCATGTTCCATTAGTGTCCGCACTGTTCCGGCCGTCGCCGAGGCAAGTTCCGGGCAACTGACAATTAATTTCACGCCTACTTGTTTTGCATAATCGAGTGCCTTTAAGGCTTCGGAAACATTTGGAAAGCCAGACATACTTATATTCAGACCGGTAGCGGCCAATTCGGAATAGCGTTCAAGCGACGTTTCGCTGTGGGGTATACTATGGTATCCCACAAGCGGCAGCGTTTGGAATTCTACCACCATTGGCTGCCTCCCATCGCCCACCGTGTCTGTGACTGTGGCCGGATTTGTCAGCAGACCGGCATTGGTATTGCTACTGCATGATAGACTAAGCGTTGTCAAGCACAACAACACACAACAAAAAACTCCCATTCCTTTTAACACATTCATGTCTATAACTTTATGTTGTCGGCACGAGCCCTTTAGGTTGAAAACGTGTCATCATTTGATAACTTGATGTATCGCCGATATCCTGTTGTTTCTTCATAAATCAAAAGTACAGGCCTCAGCGGCTGCACGACACCACCATGCTTGCTAATACCGATACAATATTTACATATATACGGAAAATACACAAAATTTTGTTTTTATCGAAATTTATGACTACCTATGTAAACGAAATACGAACCAAACGAAGGACAAGGGTCCTTCGTTCAAGAACGCTAATGAAGGTCATTTTCGAACACCAATCCAATCCATCGGGCGTAGGCTTTCTCGTCAAGGAGTACATCCAGACGTATTTCACGTCGCCCTTTCACTTCCATGATCTATACGAACTCATCTGGATCAAAAAAAGCTATGGTAAGCTATACGCCGGAAAAACCATGATGAATTTCCAGGAAGGAGACATTTACGTACTGGGCCCTGGTTTTGGCCATTGTTTCTATAACGAAAAGTCATTCATCGAGCAGGGTGAAAAAGCCCATGCCGTTGCCATATTCTTCCGGGAAGATCTTTTGGGCGAAGGCTTTTTCGAAAACCCGGCCTACGTGAACATCAAAGACATGCTGGCGAAGTCTAGCTACGGCCTGCATGTTGAAAACGGAGCGACCGAACTATATCGGCTCTTTGAAAAGCTCGTGAAACAAAAGGGCATGGATGAATTGATCACCTTCATGCAATTGCTCAATGAGGTATCCCGGCTTCCCCAATCGGCCGTGAAGGTGCTGAACGAAACCCAATCCATCACGAAATTGACGAACAAGGATTCCGCTCGGCTCGAACCGGTCATCAAGTACGTAATGGAAAATTTCCGCGACGACTTGGACAGCAAAACTGCCGCTGGATTGATCCATCTGAACGATGCCGCCTTTTGCCGCTATTTCAAACGCCGCATGGAACAAACCTTTTCGCAATTCGTCAATAACGTCCGGATTACGCATGCCACGAACCTACTCCTTACCGAAGAGTGGGATGTTCTACGCATTTGTTATGAATCCGGCTTCAAAAACCTGTCGTATTTCAACCGGCAATTCCGGGAGCTGACGGGACAAAGCCCCAAGGAATACCGCCGTTCATTCCAGGGGAAAAACGAAGGCCTGGTTATGGATGAGCAGGAGGATTAACCTGAGAAACGGTCAACCATTTCCACGACTGGCCGCCAACAACCTGAGCAGCCTATCCCGATA
Organism: Parapedobacter sp.; assembly: GCA_037190485.1. Classification (GTDB taxonomy): domain Bacteria; phylum Bacteroidota; class Bacteroidia; order Sphingobacteriales; family Sphingobacteriaceae; genus Parapedobacter. The sequence continues at coordinate 80,651 of JBBCJB010000005.1, read as the reverse complement.
TGTACCCAGGCCTGAGTCCGCATCTTGTTCGTAGTCGTAAAACCCATGGCCAGCTTTATAACCCAGCCGCCCTTCTCGCACATGGCCTAGTATAATGTCTGGAACTTGAACAGCGTCATCAAGCCCCACAAGTAGCGATTCCAGCACCTTGCTCCAAATGTCAAGGCCGCCGTAATCCGCTATCTGGAACGGGCCAGCGCAAGCCCAACGCAAACCGATGCCATCTCTCATAGCGGCATCTACATCGGCTTCCTCCGCAATGCCTTGAGCCACGAGGTAGCAAGCTTCCCTGAGCACCGCTGTTTGTAAGCGATTGGCAATGAAACCCGGAATGTCCTTCTTAAGCACAACAGGCACCTTATGACATACTTTGAGCAAATCAAGAATCTTGTCAAACGCGGCGCGGTCAAGTTGCATGGGCTTCACGACTTCAACAAGCGGGACCACGTCAGCCGGGTTGAAGAAATGCATGAGTCCGATGCGATCGGAAAACGGAAGATGGCTGGACAGTTCGGCAAGACTGAATGAGGATGTATTGGAGAAGACGACAGCACCGTCATTCAAAAAAGGTACGATGGCCGAATACAGCTCCCGTTTGGCCTCTAGGTCTTCATAGATACTTTCTACGACCAACCCAGCGTCAGTCACGGCATCCCCTAGCCGATTGACCAAATGGAGATTTCCGAAGTCATTGGCGATAGGCCTAGCGTTGTCAAGCGCTCCGGTATTGGCGTCATATAACCGCGTTCTGCATCCATTTGCTGCAAACAACTTGGCAATATTACATCCCATTGTGCCTGCTCCCAGAACAGCAATGACGTTTGGAAACGCTTTATTCATCATCTCATCCATACACGCAAATTAAGGAGTTGAACACTTGCTAAGGTATAGGAAAAAAAATAGTTATAACAACACAACATTTGCGATTACCAATACGACATTTGCCTTTAGCTATCCGGATGCATCCGAAGGCATGGTCCTTTCCGTACCTCCTCCCCCCCCCATCCGCGGCCAAATCCTTCGTGCCTGCATGGCCACCCGGGTAGTTGATGACGAAGTAGACGCATCGCAATGCGCCCCTATAGGTCTTTGGCCACGAACCGTACGGCGGTGGTGCCGGGGGCGGGTTCCTTCCTTGGCAAACATGAAGCTGGGCAAAAGCTTCGCTTCCGAATGGCTATAAATGAAAAAAGAAGTCACCTCGGATCCTGCAATACAGGCATCCAAACCCGGTATGCGCTCCCTTTGTCGCCATACCCCGCTGTTGCGTAATCGCATAAGGCAACGGAAATGGGTTCGGCACCATACTCCGTATAGGACTCGGGCGTGAACTGCGCGGTAAAAACCAACCACTTGTGATGGGGCTTGTGGGTCGCAGGTTGTAACGGGATGAAGCCGTCATCATCCAATACGGGGCGGATGGTATTCGTGAGGGGCGGCTCGCCCAATTGCCCGTCCCGCGCCAGCAGGATGGGGCCGCGGAATATGGCAAAATGCTGATCCAATGTCTCAACCCTTCCGCGCATATCCAGATCGAGTTCAATCCGGTCGCCATCCTTCCAAACGCGTTCGAGCCGCAGATAGCCCATCGCGGTATCCACTGGCACGGCGGTTCCATTTACGGTCACCGAGGTCCGTACGCTCCAAGCCGGGATGCGTAAGGATAGCGTGAAAGACTTTGAATCGGCCACGCCAACGCGGACGGTAACGGCGCTTCCCTCCGGATAGGTCGTTTCCTGGACAAGCTTGACCTTTGCGCTTTCCTCCAGTTCGACACCATACTCACCAGGCACGTAATAATTGACCGAAACGCCCTCATCGTTCCGCATCACGATGTGCGACGGGACGTTGAACAACCCCCTTGGCCCGCTCGCTTCACAGCAGTTCAGGTCCATGCCGCATTGCCCACTTCCCGGCAAGCGTTGCCCCATCAAGGGCGTGTATTTGGCCCAACGATAATCCGTTGGACTTAGCGATCCCAGCAGTGCGTTATAGAAAGCCCGCTCAGCCGCATCGGCATATTTCGCCTCGCCTGTAAGCCGCAGCAACTGGTGGCTCAGTTTGATCCAAGTAACCGTGACGCAGGTTTCCTGGTAATGGAATACCGGCCTGGCCTGGCGTTCCCTTCCGCCGAACCACATTTCAGCGGATGCGCCCGAACCGGCTAGGTTGATTTCGGTATCCCGGATATTCGCCCACGCCCGTTCCACCGCGTCCCTGTATTCGGGTTTGCCGGTAATCCGATGGAGTTCCAGCAAGCCCTCATAGCACGACATCATCTCGTAGGCCTTTTGCCCCTGCTCCCAGCTGTACCAACCGGTTTCCGGCTTGGGGAACCGGGAAGCGACATCCACGCCCGCCTTGCCGATCAAGCCCGGTCCTTCCGATGTCTCCCACTGCCGCACGATTTCTTCAGCAAAGTCGAGGTATCGCCGTTCCTTGGTCTGGTTATACAACAGGCAGATGGGCTCCAGCACCGAAGAAGCCGCCATGCCCCGGTAGTTGCCCTTCGTGACGATGACGCCACCCTGCCCGGCGAGCTCAGCCATCAGGTGGTCGGCTACCTTACGGGCGGCTTGGAGGCTTCGCCCATCACTGGTGAGTTCATGGTAGGCCAGTAACCCCAGCATGGCATATTTCCTGCCCCAGATGTCCCACTGCTGGAGTCGATGGCTCTCCGCGTAGTTGCCGATATAGCCATCGTCGCTTTGTGTGTTGAGCAAGGCCTCCACCGCGTATTTCAATTTGGCCTGCAGTTCATCGGTCGGATGATAGCGATAAGCCAGCACCGCCGAGGTAAACCATTTCCCCCAGAATTCGCTCTGCCAAAGGCGTGTTTCCGTTCGGTTTTCAAAGGGCAAAATGAGGTGGTCGACATCCTGCGAAAGGATATGCCAATGGTAGGAATCTGCCAAGCGCTTGTTCACTTCGCTACTCTCGCTTATTTGAGAATGAATAGCCAATGCAGAAAATGCATCATTTACGGATTGTGCACACAAAGATACGTGCAGGGCCATGGCCAGGATGGCTCCCAAATAATTACGATAACCCATCGCTCTTTAACTATTAACCAATTTGTTGTGAAATTTGCTTGGCGGCCGCGCGCAACGACCGGATGATTCGTTTCTCAAAAGCCGAAGTGGCCCGGCTTTCGGGTAAGTAGACGCTTAGTGAGGCTACGACTGCATCATTTTTGTAAATCGGCACGGCGAGGCCGACAATATGTTTCAATGTACGTTGCCTAGCTATCCCATCCTTCTGAATGGCCGCCAATGCCCTTAACAAGGTCGGCTTTTGTTGCATCCCTTCCCAGATATCCGCCGCAGGCAATCCATACCGATCGACATACCGTTCAATGGCATCCGTGTCTTGCATCGCTATCAACAGCCTGCCCGACGCACTGTTATAAGCTTCCTTGTCAACAGAAGTACTCACCGACAATTCATTGAAAACCGCCGCTTCATGCAAGCAGACACGCCGGTCTTTCTTCAGCACCGCAAGCAAACACGTTTCGTTCAGCTCAGCCGAGACCTGTTCCATGGGTTCGATGGCCGCCTGTACAAACTCTTTTTCGTAATTCTTCTCGCCGCTGAGGCTAAATACCATAAAGCCCAATTTATAGCCCTTTTTATGCCCCAGCTGCTCCACATAGTTGCGGTTCACCAAGGTCTTCAAGATATTGGCACAAGTCGCATGGTTAAGACCGGTTTCGTCGGCGATTTCCGTCAGTGAATAGACCTTCTTCGGGTTGCGGCCAATGAACTCCATGATGTCAAACGCCCTGTTCAGTACTTGTATCATGCCCCAAATTTAGCATTATAAAATGCAATTTTAAAAATAACCGCCGCGCGCGGCGATTTCTTCGATGGTTTCGCCGTTATGGACCCAACCAAATATCGTCTTTTCGTTCTCCCGGATTTCCTCGGCCCGCAACAACACTTCATAGGCAATGGCCCGTGGCACCACCAAAACCCCATCGATATCGCCGAGTATCACATCGCCCGGCTTGACGGTGACCTGGTCGATGCTCAATGTGACCTGATAGTGCGTAATCAGGCAACGCCCCAAGCTGCCATTGGAGATGCGGTATTTGTAGAAGACCGGGAAGTCGGCCTCCAAAATCTGGTGGGTATCGCGGATTCCGCCATCTATGCAGGCCGCCCGTACCTTCTTCTGCTTTGCCGTTGCGGTCATCACACCGCCCCACAGCGTGGCCTGTTCATCCCGGCTGGTATCCCAAATGATGAAATCGTCTTCCTTGATGTCGTCCAGCATCTGCGTACGGAATTCCATTTCGCCTTTAATCATGGCATTTGGTGCGCTTTTGACCGTAAAGGCAAATCCGGCAACCGTCTGGTACTCCCGTAGCGGCACGATCCGGTTGGGCAATGCTTGGTTGAGCAGGCAATGCTCCCGCAGCACGTCGTTGACGGCCCCCGTGTACAACTGTTCGAACCGGGCAAGCAGTTCCTTTTCCGGTATCGGGAATTGTACCTGCGGAACGGACTCCCGACTTTCGATCAGTGCTTCCAGGTTCATCATCCCAACCTCTTTCTTATACTGCTCTACACTCATGGTTATATAGTTTTTGTTTTCAAGTAATCAATTGAGAAATATTTGGTAGCCGCCCAGCCCAAACACAGGCTACCGATCAAATACGCGATGGACAAGCTGGCAAACGCTTGTGAAAATGACATCGACGACTTGAGCACGCCGATCAGCGAAGGCGAACCTGCACCCACCATAAAGGCGAACATGAGCATGATCCCCGATAGGGAAGACCGATAAGCCTGCGGGACGACTTCGAAAAGTGAAGCGAAGATATTGGCATCATACACGCCGCGGAACACCCCAAACAAGGCCAGAAACAGACAAGTGAGCTCAAGTGATGGCGCGGTACCGGTGAGGTAAACGAATGGCGCCGCTATTAGCAATGCAGCGCCCTGCACATACAGTCTTGACACAGGCCGTCGCCGGGACCAGCGATCGGAAAAATAACCGGCAGCCATCACACCGACGAATGCGCCCACATGGTGATAAAACATCGAGGAAAAACCAGCATGCGTTATGCCCAGTGCAAACTTTTCAACCAGCAGCGTAGGCATCCAGGTCAAATAAGCCACATTGACAAAAACCATACAGGCAAACGCAAGGGTAAGCAGAATCACCGTCGGCGTGCGGAAAAACAATGCCAGCGCACGGCCTATCGAAAGGTTGTCGGTCTGGGTGGTCGCCGCTTCGCGCGGAATACGCCACAAAAACACCAAGCCCACGATGACCCCCGCGCCCCCGAACACATAAAACGCGTTCCGCCAACCATAACGTTCGGCCAGGTAGCCCACAAGCAAACCACTCAGGATGATACCGAAATAGACGGCACTCTGATGAATCGAGAGTGCAAATGACTTTTGTTGCGGATAGCGCGCACCAATCATGGCATTGGCCGAAGGTGCATAAAACGCCTCACCGCCGCCGGTGGCGATGCCGCGCAACAGCACGAACTGAAATACGGTGTAGCACAGGCCGGTCGATACCGTAGCCAAACTCCAGAAAATAAGGCTGAAACCGACGATGTTCCGTTTGGAAAACCAATCGCCCGAAAAGCCGGCAATCGGCACGCATAGGCCATAAGTAAAGACCAGCGCAGAAGCGATGAGCCCCAATTGGGTGTCGCTCAATTGCAGCTCGGCTTTAATGAGCGGCATCACGATGCTGAATATCTGCCGGTCGGCTTGGTTCAGGAAAAAAGCCAACCAGAGCAGAATCAGTAAATCCCAGCGCTTCAGCCACGCGTAAACCGCTGTCATCGGTAATCCAGTTTCAATGCGTCCATGATTCCCTTGATGTATCCGATACCAAAAAGATTGCCCTTTGTGCCATAGCCGTGCCGGGTGTTGTCCTCGCCATACAGCGTGGGCACATGGTCCGACCGCAGTGGGACACGCAATCCCAATTGACGGTAGTGGGCGAATAGCGCCGGCATATCCGTGGGTCCATTGTCATGGAACGTTTCCCGGAAATCGCCGGGAACCCCGGCCACGTCCCGCACATGGACGAAGCGGATGCGTGATGCCCAACGGCTTGCCAACTCGAAGGGATCGCCGCCCATGGAGCGGACCGTTCCCTGGCAGAAGGTGAGTCCGTGTGCCGGGCTTGATGAAAGCGCCAGCGCACAATCGATGTCCCCAGGAGAGACCAGTATCCGTCCGATACCGAGCAGTGGAGATACCGGTGGATCGTCCGGGTGGAGCGCCATGCTAACGCCGCTTTGTTCGGCAATCGGCAAAACGGCTTCCAGGAAGTAGCGGTAATTGGCCCATAACGCCGATTCGGCCAACGGGCCGGAATCGGCGTCTTCGAGTTGCGCCGCATACCGCTGCGAAAAGCCGCTTACCAGGGCGCCTCCGCGTTCATGGATTTCGGTATGGGTACGAAACCACCCGATACCGGCCATAAAGTTATAGCACAACAGTGGGATGCCCAGCTTGCCCATGTTACGCAGCATCGACTGGTAGCGGGCGAGGTCTTCGTCGCGGCCATCACGTCCGAACTTGATCCGGTCCATGTTGAATTGGTCGCCCTCCAAGCCGATCAACGTCAGCCCTTCTTGCTCGAACAATGCTTTGGAGCGGGCCAGCGAATCAAGATCCCAGGGAGGCAGCTGCCCCGTATGTTCCGGGCTCAATTTGGCAATGGCATAGCGTACACCCATCTGGCGCGCCAGGTGCCATTTTTCATCAGGCCTGTTACCGAAAAAAAGATACGACAGCTTCATCAATGGTTTCCATTTAACCAACCACCGTCAATGCGTATGCTAGTGCCGGTCAGGTAAGCGTCTGCCAATACCAATGCCGCGACGAGCGCAGCCACCTCCTCCGTCTGGCCCAGACGACCAAGTGGAATGCGTTTCTCAACGGTTTCGAGCCGGATTGGATCGCGCCATACCTCCTCATTCATATCCGTTTGGATAGCACCAACCACCAAGGTATTCACCCGTATACCATGCGAAGCAAGCTCTACGGCCGCCCCCTTCATGTAGGTTTCGAGCGCACTTTTTGAAGCACCATAAGCGCTTAATCCCTTACCCGGTTGGATCGCATTGACCGATGTCATTGAAAAGATACTGCCACGGGTTCCAGCCGCGACCTGCCGTTCGGCTACCGCTTGGGTGAGCATCACGGTAGCCAGGTAATTGACCCGCATGAAATGCTGCATATCGGCCAACGTGGCGGCCAACGCTTCGCGCTTGTAAGACACGCCCGCATTGTTGATCAGCACATCGATGCCACCCATCGTTTCCCAAGCCATATATCCCAGGCGCGCTGCCTGTTCAGGGTCATCGAAATCGGCTTGGAACAGGTGGGCGACGCCGCCTTGGCTACGCACCTGCCCAGCCACGTCGCGTGCGGCGGCCTCGCTCGAACCGTAATGGATGCCCACCTCATGGCCATCGGCGGCCAGGCGCAAGGCCACGGCGCTCCCGATGCCTCGGGAGGCGCCTGTAATGAGTATCTTCTTTCTTATATCCATCTATTGATACTTAACTGTCACCCAATAGCTTTAGGTAACGCACAAGCGCCTCAATATAGTAATAGTCAGCGTAAACAAGCGGAGCGTCTACCTCCGATCCCGCAGGCATGTGTCCTGTAGCGTGCTTGATTAGAAACCCACCATTCTCTCCTTTATTGGCATAGTATCTGGGTGAAGAAAGCGAAATAATGATTTCTTCACCTAGCAATTGATATTTTTCTGCCGCATCAGGACTCAAAAATGTGCTTAACTCCAACAAAGCTGCTGCCGTTATCGCAGCGGCAGATGCATCACGTTCAGTATCAGGTCCACCGACGGCATTAAAATCCCATAAAGGAATCTTATCTTCAGGTAAATCAGGATGGTTACTGATATATTCGGCAATTTGGACAGCCTGATCCAGATACCTTTGCTCTTTCGTATCCCGAAACATCATGGTGTACCCATACAAACCCCAAGCCTGCCCTCGTGCCCATGAGGATTCGTCGGCCAATCCTTGATGAGTATGCTTCCTTCTGACCGCTCCATTTGTGGGATTGTAATCTACCACATGATACGAGCTGTAGTCTTCGCGAAAATGATTCTCTATGGTCTTATCTGCATGGGATATCGCTATTTTAGCAAGCCAAGGATCATCTGAATACCTACTTGCCCAGTTTAAAAGTTCAAGATTCATCATATTGTCTATAATGACCAAATATTTGCTGGAATCAACATTATCCCATGAACGAACACATCCAACAACATTGCTAAACCTTTGTGCCAGTGAAGAAGCGCCTTGTGATAAAACGAGTCCATAGTCTTTATCGCCCGTAATTCTTAACGCATTTCCATAACTACAATACAACATAAACCCCACATCGTGCGTAGACGTATTGTATTGTTCACTAGCCAAATACCTCATCCGCTGTCCCGCTTCTTCAAAGAGACTTTTATTGCCCGAGAACTCAAACAAATACCACAATGATCCTACGTAAAAACCTGAGGTCCACGAATTACTACGCGTAACAATGAGTGAATCAGTGCTTACATCATAACTTCGTGGAAACATATGCAAAGGAACGCGTTTTGCCAACACTTGATACCGGTCTATGGATTGCCTTAGTTTTTCTTCAACGAAACCACGTTTCAGGGTAAATTTTCGATTGGTTTGGGCATGTGTAATAGACATAGCTAGTATACCCCAAAAAACAGATACAACGACAAACTTGCAACCCATACTCATTTCACTAATCATTCAAAATCGATTTAAAGGCTTAGCCGTTTCCACCTCAAATTATCTAAATAAATATAGCTGTCATAGCTGGCTTGTGCCTCACCCGGAATTGACTCCCCGCCCCTGAATGTACTAAACGCCAGACGTTTAACTAATCGTTCTGAATTACTCGTGGTCCACCTGATTGTTCGACTTAATACGGTCTCTCCATTCACATGCATCCTAACAATACCGTCAGTGTTTGATCCAGTATTGCTTTTAGCATAGAGCTTGATGGTATACCATTGACCTTTTACAATACTACCGGTTTCAGGATATCTTCGTCCAAATGTTTGTCCAAAATCACCCGGTTGGTCTTTGTAATAAATATAAGGCTGAAAAATCGTGTCAGCGCCATCGGTCTCCCACATCACCCTCAAACTTCCACCATTGCCATCAGTTGCAGGATTCCCTCCGGTGTTGCCCTGACCGATTAACAAACCGAAACCTACCTTCCCCCTTCTTGCAAAAGGAAAATTCTCATCAAACTTCACATCAAACTCCAATTCGTATTCTGATCCGTCAGTAATATTTATTTCTGCGGCAACCCCACTGGGACTAGCAATGGAATTAGCCAATAGCGTCACCCTACACGTGCTGTCATGAATGGCAATCCTGCTGTCAACCCATCCTGCCAAAACATTACCGAAATCTACGGCAGCCAAAGACGATGAGTAGGTTCCATTACTGAGGTCATTCCAATTTATTGTTCGGTTTGCATACACCATACTACTTAGTGTTGTTAAGCCATTAAGGTCTTCTTGAAAAGACAAGCTTTTGTCAGACCCCACTTGGTAAACCTCATTTTTACAACTTAATGCCGTCATATAACCAAACCCGACAACCATGCAAAAAACCATTGAATTTTTCATCATCTACTTTTTATTGTTTACATTAATTAGCTACTACTTTTCTACTTATCGTTTGGCATTAAGTCGATCGTTTAAAAGAATTCAAGACCTTGGAAATACCTTCTTTTTGTTTCTTCATAACAAATCGGTTTGCACGCTCCAATTTTGCCTGTGCTTCACCATAGTCTGTGTGAATATCCATCACCGTATTAAATATTTCCTTTCCCGAAGAAGTGTCAATCTCAAACAACCAGTCCGATAACCCTATATCTTTCCACATTTGTCCTTTCCGTGTATCAGTAGGTTGCCTGAGGTATATCCCAGGAATACCCGACGAAAATGCCATGATTGGAGAATGCGGCTCAAAACTTACCAACGCACGTGACATCGCATAAACAGATTGTGCCTCATCAACAATCCAGTACCTATCCAGCCATACGACATGGGCCTTTACATCCTCAGGCATTAAATCTACCAAGAGCTCTTTTCCCAAAGCTACCTGATAGGTCACTTCAGCGCACACCAGTACCTTTAAACCTGTTTCCCTAACCCAACTTACAATCACCTCCCTCAACTTTTCATGGTCCGGTTCTTTGTAATATTGCGATATTTGATATTTCTTTAGATCTTCGTCATTAGGAGACTTATTGCCCATAAGCCAATAAGGCGTATACCGTAGCCGTGGAATAACACAGATAAAACGACCTTTCTCTAATCCTTTTGCTTCTAAAAAGCGTAAACCCAATTGCTCATTTCTCACCTCCATTGCAAACGTGGAGTCCGGGACAAAAGAACACCTCCTTACGTTATAAGCATTTAAGTAGTTTAATGTGGATGTTTCCCTACAGTAAAAAAAAGCAGCTTGTTTAACAACATCCAATATTTCCTCGTTAACGTAATCAATGGTGACCCCAAACACACCAAAGGGTTTGCCCGTGATCTTTTTCCATGAATTCAAATCATTAACACCAACCTGAGCCCTGGAGCCATGGATTAAAAAATCGTTATTTCTGAAAGCTGCAAGTAACCCTTGGCTATCGGGCTTCCCGTCTGCCAATACGTTTCCTCTAACGATTTGTAAATCCTTGAATTTAGACAATAATAACTCCTGTACACCGTAATCTATGTATCGTGGCCATAAGGTGATCGTAACGCCTGGAAGATGGTTCTTGATTAACTGGATTAGGCCAAAAGTGTGCCCAATATCCCCAATGTTCACCGCCTGCCAACCGGACCGGACTAATATCTTGATAGTTCTACGCTGGAAAACATTTGCTTTGCCGTATATTGGTAAAAGCGAAGCCCCAATGGATAACATTGCCATTTGCTTTAAAAAGATTTCTCGTGAATATTCCATCAACTACAGATCTAAAATATTGCGACAAAATTTTCCCTATCCGAAAAACTCAGTTTGACGGAACCACTTGAAAATGGTTTGTCAATCTTAATGGCTATCCTTTTATAGGGGAGCTGACTCTCTGTTATTGTTTCCTCTTGTACGGTGTATCTGCCACCAGGTACATCGATATCCACGGTCACTTTCTCTTCCCCTTTCCTAATCTCAATACACGTCTCTGACACTTGCTTCCAGGTGCCTCGGGTTATTAGAGCAGTCTCATAGCTAACTGGCTTTGAAAAACTTACTGAATCAACAACTTCTAGACAAACCTCAGGTTGCCGTTTATAAGCAAATTTTCTAATTATATAGTTAACCGAAGGAACATCATATGCAGAAGAAATATCCATTTCAAGTATGTCTAAGGTATCTGTAAAATGCTTACGGATAATCCGGGCCCTGGCATCGATGCCTGCCGACTGCTGCCTATTGTCAATAAGCGGCACAGGATGCCCGTAAGATGCATTTGTTTTAATCGTGTATCGATGTGGACTGAACTGCTTTGAGGTATAAATAGGCAATCCTGGGTCTCCCATCAATAGTTCATCACCTTTCACCACACTGAATGAACCGAGATCGTTATGGTTATGTTTCTCGGCGTTGTTGCCCCCCTTTATACATCCGGCCAAATGTTTTGATTCCTTATCGCCTGATCTAACATTCAGTATTCCCCCGATTTCGAAAAAGGACCGTACACCTATATTCGGCCTTTCTCCTGCTACGATTGTCGTAACAAGCATATTATTGGGAAAGAAATACATCAAATTTGTCAACGGGGGGATTAGCTTAATAGTTGCCGCTTCACCACTTGCATTTGAAATCCCTAAACTCTTATTCAGGTATTCCACTATATTAACATTTGGCTTCGGATATGGGCTACAGTCTCCGATGGCGGGAAACACGCCATTGGCTATCTCCATATGAGTTGCAAAAAGGGCTATTTTTTTAATTTTCTCATTATTCGAAAATATATCCAAACTGTTACCTGTGGCCTGCAAAATATTCTCCCTTAATAATATGATATGATTAAAACCATAGTTAAAATAGCTTATACCTTCGGTGCAATACCCATCATCCAAATACCCTTGGAAACTATTCAGAATGTAACGTTCGGCCATCGCTACAAATTTTGCCCTTTCTATAGGACTATTAATAACGCAAAGTGCCGCCCCTGTTACTCCGGACAATGTAACTGCATTGTGATTACCGGTGTTTGTTAAGGAAACAAATGCTTTATTGGCGTTGTTAGTTTCGACTGCTTGCAAAGCGGGATCAAAAACCCTGATGTATAATGATTTTAATAACTTTTTCCGCAACGTATTATCAAGACGATCGCCCAAGAGATACATGGTTTGTGCTAACTCGTGCGCATAAGCTGCAGGGCTCAAATTGATAGTGTATTGAGTTCCGTGAAAATTTGTCTTCTGACGGTCTTCTGCAGGGAAATTCCATGACTTAAGCGCAATAATGTCTAAAATAGCGTGTTTTATTGCACCGAGGTATTTGCCGTCATCTGTCAAACATTCAGCCAACACCCATGTGGACAATATATTCCTCCGCTTTACTATTAAGTTTTTCGAACGTTCGGAATCATTGGAATTGAAGAATGAAAGATAAATTTCATCCGTTAATTGGGGATATGGTTCATCCAAAAAATCATCGGCGGAATTTATCAGGTGCATAAAATCCCCAGATGCATGCATACTATCCCATATTTGCCTATTATCGATAGGCATGCCAAAACCCCTCGGCTTTTCAGGTAGTAGCAAGGCAAGTTCTTCCACCCTACGCATATCTATCGGAACAATGGATAAAACTTGTTCTTCCTGTTTAAGGCTTTGTGCCGTCCCAAATAAGTTCATAGACAAAAGAACTATTAAAGCGCTATTTAACTTCATCATTGAAACTTATTGGTTTTCTACTATGGTTAATTCAAACTCTCTTATCACACTATGAGAACCTTTACCATTCGCGTTTGTAGCCAGAAAAACAGCTTTGTACCTGCCTGGTTCCCCGTATGTATGTGTGAATTGTTCCAACCGATTGTCAGCAAGTCCTTTTATAGGAATAGATTTATCTGGCCCAAAGTCTATATCCCCCATTTCAAAGCCCTTTGATATCGCCCATATTCGGGTCTCTAAACTTGTGTTTTCTGGGGTAAGCCGATGTGCAGCCACCTGAACACGTGAGGCATTAATGGTAGACCGTCGGGGTGCCAAAGCGGGGTTCTCTTCTTCGACAAGCTGTAAATTGGCTGTTTGCATATTGCCCAACACATGTTCGCCAAGCTCATTTGATGTATTTAACATGAAATCAGCGATACGCCAAATCCTCCCTGCACCGTAAATTCCCTGATCTCTCACGTTGTATCTAAATGCTACATATAGCTTTTTGCCTGGCTCATAGTAGGGAGAAATATCAACTTCTCCCGAATTTACAAAAGTTGGCGAACTAGCCAGGGTAAATTTACTAGTTATGTCAACCCACTCCGTATCTTCCACATGTTCAAAAGAATAGTTGTCATTAAGTCCATTGGACAACAAGATAGACAACTGGTCGGACTGTGTACCAAACTCTACCGAAGTCGTGAACGATAGCATGCTAGGTCCTGCAGCTACAACTCTGCTTTTGATATAGTCATAGTCATTAAAAACTTCACCGCTATAGAACGAAATCAGGTCAGCTGTGCCGGTGAAATTAAAAGTAACTTCTTCACCTACTCTAAAGACATTACCTGATATTTCCACTTGGATGTCCGGATCGTAAACCTCAAATTCATCCTTACAGGCAACTAACGAACAACACACCAGTAAAAAATATTTGCATTTTCTTTTCATCATTCTACCTAGTTACTACCACCCTTGATTTTGCTCCATTGCCCTATTTACCGCTAACTCCCTTGTGGGAATAGGCAATACAACATGCCTATCAGCGACATTTCTGTACGTATGCAATAAATAACTGGACGGTATGTGTTGATTCATTTGGTTAAGTATTCCTTTCATTGTCGAAACAAAAATGCCCCATCTTACCAAATCAGGCTTTCTTAACCCCTCAAAGCACAATTCCCTTGACCTTTCATTTACAATGAAATCAAAAAAATCTATTTTGTCCATACTTTCAATCGATGAGGCGTTTGCTCGTTGCCTAACACGGTTTACTGCTTCGATAGCCTCAGCGGTCGGGCCGCCATTAATCTCGTTTTCGGATTCTGCGAACATCAATAGTACATCTGAAAACCTGACGACTGGCATATTTGTGGGTGTGGCATTATTGGCTTTAGGTGTGACAACCTCATGCTCCCTCCGGTACTTCCCTACCCGTCGCTCGTATAAGCTAGCATTCGAGGAAGAAGGATAATATTGCTTATTACCATTATTTAGATATTGATACGGCGCAACGGCGACATCCCTCCTTAAATCTTGGTTTTCATATAAATTATACAATTTAGCCGTGCAACTTATAAAGCCGTACGCTGTCCCGATATTTGTAGTGTTATTGGAAGAAATACCAATCCATGCCCCTAACGTTCCGGTTCGATTATAGGTGCCTGATGCATTACCCCAAAATTCGATTTCCCATAATACTTCATCGATATCATAGACATCTTGTGCAAGACCTATAAAGACCTGTTCATAGCTGCTGTTTAAGTCATGCGCCGATGCAGTGTCGTCAATTACTTTTTTCGCCCACATACGTGCTTCGGCATACTTATCAGTATCACGTAAAGGATATCCCGCCATATAAAGGCAGACCCGGGATAAGATCGCCCGAACTGCGGATTGATTCACCCGACCTGAAAAACCTAAAGTGCGTATAGCGCCCACAAGCAACTCGGCCGATTTCATATCTTCCAGGATCTGAGCATAAACTTCAGCGATAGTTGCTCGTTGAATCTGCGTCTCTTCCGGGGATGCGATCGGCTCAATTATCAGCGGAACGCCTTCAAAATGCTGAACCAATAAAAAATAGTAATATGCCCTAAGAAAACGCGCCTCTCCTTTGATACGATTTCTAGTACCTTCTGGAACTCCGATATTTTTATCAATGTGCATTAAAAGATGGTTTGCTCTGTCAATACCGATATAAAGGTATCGCCAAAACGAAGATACTATTCCGTCGCTAGCCGAGAAGTTATAAACCATGGGTCCAGCAAGCCAATTTTGGGAGTTTATAAAACCCTCATCAGCCTCCAAATTCATTCTGACAATATAATCCCTTCCATACAAACTGGTTGACCCCAAGGGATTATAAACAGCAGTTAATGCAGTTTCAAGTTGTTCTTCTGTTCGATAATATTCATCCGGATTAGTAAAGTCTTCGGGTGTAACCTCCAAAAATCTACCGCAAGCCATCAGTTGCAGTAACGATAATATCAATAAGGATATGTTTATGAATTTCATAAATTGTACGTTGAAGTAAACTAAAATGCCGCATTTAAACCGAAAACGACTGTCCTTCCTTGGGGATATGCAGAATAGTCATACCCGGGGGTTAAAGTCGAATTCCTGACGGAAACCTCGGGGTCCATACCCGAATAACGCGTGAAAGTAAATACATTTTGGCCTGTTGCATGCAATCGAAGTGTTTGCAGGCCTATCCTCTTAACCCATTCATTGGGAAAATTATAGCCCAATGAAACTGTTTTGAGGCGCAAATACGAGCCATCTTCCACTGTCCGCGATGAAAATTTGCCTTGAGGCCCCTGTCCTCCTGTTCGGTATAGTGTGTTTGATGGATTATCGGGTGTCCAACGATTTACATATGAAGCATACTGATTGGTTTCCACACGGCTTAAACCATTACCCTCAAACAGCAGCCTGTTCACATTATAAAGATGGTTACCATATGACCATTGAAAAAACAGATGAAAATCAAAACTTCGATAGACCAAATTATTGGTGAAACCACCCACATGTTTTGCAAATCCCTGTCCAATAATAACTTGATCCCTTTCATCAGCAACACCATCACCATTAAAATCCTTATACCTGATATCCCCCGGCTGAATTTGTTCTCTGTCATCGCCATTGGTAGGAACTTCAGGCTTAAGCCTGTAGGTGTCCACACCTAGCAAATCAAAGTCATTATATTGGTATATTCCATCGAAGACATAACCGTAGAACATGGCAGCAGGATAGCCTACCCTAGCAATGTACAACGGATTGTTATTGTACTGCCCCTCCAGCCTCGCGAAGGAAAACAGGTTTTCTTGGCCAGACGTGAGTGACGTAATTTTGTTTCTATTAAAACTTATATTGAAACTGCTTTCCCAATTGAAGCCTTTACTCTGGAAATTAACCGTGTTGAACGTAATTTCAAGCCCCCTATTGGCTATACCCCCGATATTCCGATAAGCAACAGCTTGTCCAGTGATAAAAGGCACGTCTGCCTGAAGAAGCAAATTCTCGCTCCATCTATAATACATGTCTGCAGTGATGTTTATCCTTTGGTTAAATATTCCTCCATCAATACCCAAATCGGCTTGCCTGGTAATTTCCCATTTTAGGTTTCTATTGGCGAGCCTCGAAGGAGCAATTCCTCTTTGGGGAGTAGCGTTATTAAATGAATAGGCAAATGATGGCGGCATATTTAATGCGGGTAAGAAAATAAAATCAGGAACGCGGTTATTTCCCGTTGACCCTAAGCTGCTTCTTAGTTTCAGTGCTGACAAAACATTGATTTCCTTAAGAAACTTTTCCTCTTTTACGTTCCAAGCCATTGCAACCGAAGGAAAATAACCCCAGCGATTTTCGACCGGAAATTTCGACGATCCGTCAGCCCTGTAGGTAGCGGTGAATAAGTATCTAGAACGGAAATTGTAATTCACGCGTCCATATACCGAAGCTAGGGTAAACCTGTTTGTTACAGCCAAGACTTCATATGGATCTCCCTCATCAAAGCCGGCAAATCTCAAATGTTCATTTGGGAGATTTTGTACGGAAAGTCCCTCTAAATTAGTTTGGCTACCTTGTGTCGAAACACCTCCGGTAATCGTAAGTTTGTGGTTTTTATGAAAACTTGGCGCATACGTAAGTGTATTTTCATTCGACCAATTATTTCTATCCAAATTCCTAAGCTGGCCATTAATCCCTCTTACATTTACCGGATTTTTAGGTGATCCTTGCGGGGTTAAGGAATTGTAAAGTAACGATAGGTGTTGCCTCCTTGTGTTTATTGTACCTGTCATGTTGAAAGTCAGGTTTGCCAATATTTTGTAATTGACAGCTATATTGGCTAACAACTCGTTGGTTGTTGTAGTTTTGTCGTAGTTTTCTGCAGTAATTACTGGATTCATACGCGTATAATTTGCGTTAATTACATCTGGATCAACGTCCATTTCCAACAGGTCCACATTAGGATTCCCGGTAACAGGTCTATACCCCCAAATATTGGAGAACAGGTATGTTGATGCGTTTCCACCGGTTTCTTCGGATAACTCGATGCCATATACTTCGTTCATACTGTAGTTTGCGGAAACATTCAACTTTATTTTACTGGTTAAAGACTGTTCCAACCCCAATCTCGCCTGGTATCTTTTTGCTCCCGTGTTAGGTATAATGCCTTGTTGGTCAAATCCAGAAGCAGAGACGCTATATTTGGTTTCTTTTGTCCCTCCACGTATTGCCATATTTGAGATTTGGTAAGGACTTGTTTGAAACACCTCATCGTGCCAATCAATACCTGTTATCGTTCTATAAGACTCAAGGTCCCGCTCGTTGATAAAATAGCGTCTTCCTGCAAGTGAAGGATTGAGTTCGTATTGGTATTTAACAAATTCATATGGGCTCATAACCGCTATTTTATTATTGACTTGGTTCATACCAAACGAAGAGTTGAGGGTAATGGAGGGCCGACCTATTTTGCCTTTTTTTGTTTCAACGATGACCACACCGTTAGCAGCCCTTGCCCCATAAATAGCCGTAGCCGAAGCGTCTTTGAGAATATTAAGGGATTCGATATCATCATTATTGAGCGTAGCCGGATCGAAATCCTCAACTGGGAAACCGTCTATTACATAAAGTGGAGACGTATTCTGTGTTAGCGAGCCGATGCCACGAATGTTGATTTCCGGTCCCGCCCCGGGTTGTCCATCGTTAGAAGAGACCTGAACACCAGCAACCCTTCCTGCCAATGCCTGCGTGAACGACGCAACCGGTGCCTTGGAAAGATCAGTCATAGGCACCACCGATACCGAGCCTGTCAAATCCTTCCGACTTACTTCGCCATACCCGATAACGAGAACCTCATCCAATGAATTAAAGGCTGTCGATAATTGGACATTCACAGGCGTGGCTCCACCAACAACCATTTCCTTTACTTCGTAGCCAACATGTCGGAAAATCAATACATCATCGGCCTTAACCCTAATCGAAAAACGCCCCCCCTCGTCCGTCCTTGCCTGTTCATTCGAAGATTGTACGCTTACATTAACGTTTTGCAAGATACGGCCGTTTTCATCCGTAACAGTTCCGACAATTTTCGTTTGTGCCGCTGTAATGAGTGTCCCCATACAAATACAGAAAATCCAAATGCACAGGCATCTAATACTGTTTAACATCTCGTTGGTTTTTTACTTGGTCTAAAATTTATAATTTATTATTATAAAATTCATTTTTACAATGAAAGCAAATATACATTACTATTTTTTGATTATGCAAGCATTTTTTTTGATTAACTAAATAAAGAACTGATAAAGAAATACTTAAAACGCATTATTTATTTTGGCAGATTTTGCAGTCGGCGATTTTGTATTCTGAAAATCACTGCGTCACAACGCGTGCCCATGCGCAAACTAAGCGCAATGAAGCGCTATCTCTCGTTTCGGCCTGAATTTATGGGATTCTACTCCTACTTTCCATGATAATTGTTTGCGTCTGACAGCATCGCCGTAAGGGAAGGTTCTGGTAACAAAAAGTCACGGTGCTTAGGGTATTGACTTTTTGAGTCCTTTTCTCCAGGGCATTTTCTTAGATTCTTTCCTGCAGTGCTATGGCATTTTCTGTACTTAATGGATGAGAATTGTCCATCTTAGCCAGCGCTTCGTCAAACTGAGATATCCTCATTTTACTTCTGCTGCAAGCCCTTTGGTAGAGATTACGGGGGTGGATGCCTACTTCTATAGCTACCAAAGCCTAGTTTTTTTGCGCGATAGTGATGGAACTGAATCCCGGCTAGGTCCTCAGGTACTACTATTGGGGAACTGGAGTAATGTTCAACTGCCGTTTTCCCGATGATATCAGGGAGCACCATTATGTGTTCATGGTGGAAAAAATATATCCAATACATCCACCATTGCACACAAGAACTTGACTATAAATATTTTAGTAATCCAGTCAATGCGAAGGAACTAGGCCAAATATTCATTGCGGCACAACGTTACCACCCCATAACTGCCCTTGCCAATGACCAGCAGCTCGACGTACCGTATGCCCCGGCGGCTGTTGGTACTGGCACGCGCCAGCATCCCGTTCCACGGAGCGCAAGTGTCGCGCATGCCTTGTGGAAGAATCATTGACCGAAAATAAAGAATCGTGGGCACGTGACGGGCAGGCTAGCTTGAGGCCCGCCGCGCCGGACGAGATGTGCGATTTTTCCAGGTCATTGTAAATGGTAGAGAAAGGTAACAAATCAAAACCATCACTCATAAATCTCCGGCACATCAACAAACGTCCGTTAGTACATGATTCTGGAGCCTTTAATGTTGGGGGTGATGGCACATCGGCTCCTGAATGAATCAATAATTCCAACTAGGTTTCCTACCAACAGACCAAAAACCGAACAGCCGCCCTTCGTCGGGTTGAGGTGTCAAGGTACTGTTGTGTCAGTGATCCAACTGGCAAGTTGAAACGTATACGTTTTTGCTTCCGATAGCGACTCATTGACAGCCATGGCATAATTCCTACCCCCTTCAGACCAACCCTTTATGTGGCCTATCAATAGCGTTCCATAGACACCGCTGGGCGGACTCGCCCTTGTTGACCACCGGCCCCACGCCCGAAAAGGTGCCGATATCGACCGCCACTCCACTGCTTGCACAGCCTTCGGCTTCGCTGCCCCTACGATGGATTACGTATGAGACAGGTTTGGATCGTCGTAGTAATCGGTTACCTTCTTTGGTTCGTTGCGGTGCAGCTCGCCCAGGTTGTACCGGTTCTCGATGATCCTGCCCGGCTGGTCTTCCGTATACAGGTTGAAGAACAGCAGGCCGGTTTCGGTGATCTCGAAGCCGCCCGCCTCGCCGTCGGCTTCGGCCTCGTCCATCCTGCGGACCACGTCGACCGAGACCACGCCACTGAACTCCAACACCCCACAGGTGAGGTTGAGGTGGTGTACCTGCGTGCCATCGTAAATACGCAATGACTTGGTCGGACCATCAATGCCCTCCGAAACCAGCGTAATCTTGGCCCCATCGGGAAAGTAGATCGTGCGGTTGTTATGTTGCTTATTTTTGATATGCCGATCGTTCAGGTGCTCCGCAAAAAACCGGGGCGTACGCTGCACGAAACGGCCACCGAACGACAAGGTGAATCCGGGATAACCCCGGTGGCGCATCAGGACGGATGGAAAACTCTGGCCACCGATATCCACGATGATTTCGCCACCACCCGCGGTGGTATAGGTAAACACGCCGCGTACGCTGGTCGTGCTCAAGCACCCCGATTCCGTCACGGCTTGGCACGTGCCCAAGACGGGCAGTGGCTCCTGCGAAGGTTTATCTTTCCGGCAGCCCAGCAGGCCGCCTAGGAGGATAAGTAATCCTAGTCTAGTCATTTTCATTATTTTCAAGTGTGGCCTATCCGTGGATCATCGAAAAAGTCGTTGACCTGGTTGTCATTGCCCAATGTCAATGAGCCAAGGTCATATCGGCTTTCCACTTTCTGCCCGGCCACGTTTTCGAAATACAGGTTGTAGTAAATCAATCCGGTTTCGGTGATGGCAAAGGTACTCGTTTCGCCGTCGGCCTCGGCATTGTCCAGTGCCGCTACTTCCGCCGCGGTCAGCTCGCGCGAGGATTCGAGCTCGCCGGTTGACGGGTTGAGGCGATGTACCTGGGTGCCTTCGTAAATGGTCATCGATACCACCTTGCGCGATGTCCCCGTACCCGCGACCACCATCGTCACCTTGGCCCCGTCGGGGAAGACGATGGTACGCCGATCGCCGAGCCAATCCTTGATGTGCTTGCCATTCAGGTTCTCGTGGTTATACGTATGGTACTCATCCCCGCCCCAAAGCTGGATTTCGAAGTTGACGTAGTCGCGGTGCCTCACGCTGATGACGCCGTTGACGCGAAAAACCAGGTAACCGCCGCCGCTGGAGGCATAGGTATACAGGTTACGCACCGTGGTGGTACTGAGGCTACCCACCGCAGCTGACACGCGGCATCCACTTGCCGCCTCCATGGCCCTTGCCCGTGCGGGCTGATTTTCCAATACCGACGACACCGCCTTCAGCAACGCAAGCGTCGCCATCATCCCGATGCGCCACCTGAGCCTTTTTTTGCTTATACCCATCGTTCTTTTATGGATGAATCGGAGCGGGTAGCAAAAGGTCATCAAGTGGCCCAAGAATCATAACGTTACCATTTCATAACGGCCCTTGCCGATAAAAAGCAGCGCGGCGTACCGCATGCCTTTTGACCTCGATCAAACGGATTGACCGTCACTCATAAATCTCCGGCACATCCACTAACGTACGCAGGTACATAAGCCTGGAGCCCTTGACGTTGGGATGGTGGTAGATCTCGCCCCAGTCGTAGTCTTCGAAATACATCGTGGACTTGTCGACTTCCCGGCCATCGTAACCGATGGAGGTGGCCAAATCAAACTTGCACCCCTTGATACCATACCGTTGCCTTACCTTCTCGATCATGGCGTTCACGGGCACCTGCGTACCGCTTTCGTTTGCGGGGATGTTGTTCAATATGGGTATGGAGCCCTGCGACTGGATGTATTCCACCAACTCGCTGAGGTTCTCTTCGGTATTGCCGCCATTGGTGCCGATGGTGACCATCACATACTTGGCTTTGACATAGGGAAGTTCGTTCTTGATGCGCTCCAGCACCTCATGGATGGTGGTACCGCCCCGGCCACTGGACATGGCCTTGCCTTTCAGGGCGTTGATGATAAGCTGCGTCCAAGCTTGCGGGAAGTCCGAGGTCGGGAAATAACCTTCGGGTTCGGTGATGGAGTCGCCGTAGATGAGGAGAGCGAGATTGGATTTCTTGGACAGCACGGTGAGTTGCTTAACCAGCATCTCCGTTCCGGATTGCAAACCGAAGCAATAGTAGTCGTGCTGCAGGCCTACGTGGAATCCGGTTCCAGCGGCTCCCCGACCAACTCCACCGGTTCCGTCCATGACGGCCGATACTATCGATTCCGCGCCAGTGGACATATCCACGATCCTAAGCGCGGAGGTTTGGTAATCGCGGTGTATCTCCACGAGGTAATCATGCGCTGGATCAAGGAATGCCACTTCTTTTTCCGTAATTGGATTGGTCTCAATGACGATACGCTTGCCAACCACGTCGACCATGGCCTTGAAATCGCCTTTGTCGCTCTGGAAAACGCCCACTGCATCGTTCGAAAATCGGACATGATAACGAATAAATCGCTCGCTAAATGTATAATAATAATTCAGTTTAATCACCGCGTTCCCGTCTTGGCAGCTTAACCCATTCGAAGTAAAACCGGAAATCAGCCGGTCTCCATTCATCAGCTCAGGATAAACCTCCTGATCGGTCATTGTACGATTATATAAGACTGTTGTAGACAACGTTGTTTGCGCAACCGTCGAGACGACACAACAAACATACTGCATAGAAATTAGTAATACCGCAGTGTACATCCTACAGGTTTTTAAAACCGCAAAAACAGATGCATTATTCTTATCTTTCATATTTCCTCAATTTAAATCAATCAACGTTCACTCTAATACCCAAAAATTAAATCGAGCTTCGGGTGCCACGTCGCCGTTCACATACCAATCCAACGGTGTTCCCCCACCGGTATTATCCATCCATTTAAACTGCAGGCTCACCCTGTCGATACCGAGCGATGCCTTTGGTATCGAGACCATTAACCGTTTGCCCTCGACCCGATGGGTCAAGCGTGCAAGGTCTTTCCACTCCCCTCCCGCATGGTGTTGTAGCGTATTGCCAAATACTACGCGGAAATCATATCCGTGCCAACCCGTATCGGTCGAGCAATCGGCATCCAGGTATAAGGCCATCCAGTCTTCGGCATTGCGGTCGCCGATGATCGTATCGGCTGCCTGCACATAGAAATAGACATGCGTTCCATCCCGGGCCACCTTCATCAACTCGATATCATTCCTACCCGTGGTGTTTACATACCTTACCGTCGGTTCGGACTGCGCGCCGGGATGATCGCGGTGGATGACGTCTCCTACGTAGTCCCGGTATTCCGGCACGATGCCTTGCCAATCGTCCCACGTGCGGATGGTCTTGTTCGGCCCCAACGCCTGTTGTGGATGCATCCCCTTATACCGACGGATGTTGGCCACCAGCTGCATGTAATAGTGATCCGCTAACCCCGACGTGCGAGACGGTTCGATATCGCGACTGTACTCTGGACTCGCCTGGTCTACGAAAAGTGCCTGGCTGGTATCGCCAGACGTGCGCTTCCACTTGCCCGCGATCCACTCGTTCCAGCCGGTGACGAACACGAACGGCACCTCCTGCCGCAGCGCGAAGTCCCATTGCTCCTGGATGTTGTACCCGTAGTGCATGTCCTTGTCCGGGTTACCCGGCCCACCCGCATGGAAACTCCTTCCCCAATTGCCGGATTTCCCGTAGAATGCCGACCCGCCCATCGAAGCCTCCAGGTTGGGGTGCTGCGCGGCGGACACATTCACGATTTCCTTCTCGCCGGCATGGTTATGGTACACCTGTTGCGGGCGCTTGAATTCGATCCATGGCCAGCCGTCCACCTTCTGCGGCTCGTTGGGCCACTGCGACTCCCGGATGGTGAAAAACCCTTCGTAATCCCTTCCCTTCGCCTGCTCGCCCAGGCCGATGATCAACGGTTTGCCCTCCAGCAGGAACCAGCATTCCGGATCGCGGTGCGGTGCATCGGGCTTGTAATGGCAGTCATAGATATCCTGCATGGCATCGCCCGACGCCGTATTGGTATAATAGACGATTTTCGGCGGAACCCGCCCTTGCTTGCGTACCGCCTCCAACGCCTGCATCAGCACGACCGATTCCCGTGGATACGTGATGCGGTTGGTGGCATCGATAACCAGCATATCCACCCCGGCGTCCGTGAGCAATTGCACGTTCCTGAGGTGCACCCAATGGTCGTCGCCTTTGTAATAGCCATACACGGGCTCGCCCCAATAATAATACTGCCCCGGTGCGTTGGCTCCCCCGCCCCAACCCGGATGATCGAAATCAGCGAACACCGCTGGCGTCTCCATAGAAAGTTTATTCAAGTCCCAATGGTAGGCCGAGGTCGGTGAAGCCTCGTGCCCTTGCCACAGGAAATAAAACAGCGCTACGTGCCGATCGGCGCGCAAATCGCCCACCTCCGTCGGGCCGGGAAGCGCACGCCCTAATCCGTCCGTTGCCATCAATACTTGTCCAAAAGCATCCTTGAAAATCGTGGATGCCAACACCATCACAATTAGCCATCTCATCGATACGATATTTTAAGTAGTCTGCCGCAAAAAAGCGGCATTACGTTTTCATTTGGTCGTCTGAAAATGATATTTTCCTGAGCCTACTTCCACCACTGCGTAGTTATCTTCACTACGAAAGCTTGTAACCTGATTTACCTCATGCAGCAGTTTACCAGTCTCCGTTATCTTATTGCCATAACTTAAAGGAATCCAGATTTCCGCTTGGGTATTCACCGGAATGTCTACTTTCAAATCAAAACCTGTATCACTAATTTTCCACGCGCTACCGATTGTGCCATATACGGACTGGAATTCACCTTGTGCGTGCGATAAATCCCCTGTAGGTTGTGGCTTTATCTCAATTCGCTTGAATCCGGGCGCAGCCTCGTTGATACCGAGCAACGAACGGTAAAACCATTCGCCGATCGACCCGAACATCGGATGGTTATGCGAATAGGTATTTTCTGAGTACTGCCAGGTCTCCCATAATGTGGTAGCGCCCCCTTCAACCATATGCCCCCATCCGGGAAAGCTTCGCTGATTTGCCACGCGGTAGGCTACGTCGTTTCGGTCGATTGCCCGGAACACGTCAAAGAGCATTTTTGTACCGAAAATTCCAGTCGATAAATGCCAGTCTTTTTCTTCAAAAGTATACAGCAACCGCTCCATCGTCAGCAAATCGGGTTGCTCGCCGGCCAACAGCCCGCTCCAGATACCGAATAACTGGTCGGACTGGCTTCCTGTACCGTATTGTCCATTCCGGCTGTCAAAGTGGGCTTTTTTGATGGCCTCCAGAATCTCGGCCGCGAGCTTGGAATACCGGGACTCATCTGCCTGATTAGCCAATATGCCAGCGAATTCCGCCAAGTTTTTGACATGGAAATAATAAAATATGGACGCGGTAAGCGGTTTGTTTTTAGGTGTCAACGACTCATGGTCGCCCAAGTCTGTAGCGAAAAGCAAATCCGTGGTGCGGCTGCTCAAAAATTCCGCCTGCTTACGTAGTCGGTCATAATGCTGCTCCACGATGCGACGGTCGCCGTAAAAGTCATACAGCTTTTTGACGAGGTAACTGTAGCCTGCCTGGTAACCCAATGGCCCCGAACCGTCTCCTGGTCCATCATCTGCAATACCGACAAAGGGTGCGGTCTCGGTGATGCCTCCCAGCGGGCGCTGATCATTGGCATGATCCACAACCGTTTTGACATAGAAGTTGGGCATGTGGTAGTTGAACATGAACGTTTCGGCAGCGCAAAGGATATCGCCCCCATAAGCCAGTTTTTCACGCGCAGGGCAGTCCGAAACGACACTGAATACATTACTCAGGAAGGTCCATTGGATCAGTTCATCAACACGGTTAAACAGTGTATTCGACGAGGAGAACTGCCCATTTCTTTGCAGATCGGCATTCATACGCAACCCTTCGATATCATCTACCGTAGGGATGCCCGGCCAGCCGCTCACTTCCACATAACGGAAGCCGTGAAAGGTGAACCGCGGCGCCCAGGTTTCGACACCCTGCCCTTTCAACGTATAGCTATCCTCCTGCCAGGCAATAGCCGGCGCGCCGGGGCCTCCATTAGACGCCTTAATCTGTCCGGCCACGGCGGTCATGAGGTTTACCGAGCCATCGGCATAGGCATCTTCCCCATACCGCATCCTCACGACGGTCCCGGCGGGTCCTTTAACCCGGATGCCGGCCACGCCAGCGAAATTCTGTCCCATATCAAACACGAAAACGCCCGGACGGACCTCCTTAACGCCGACAGGTTTGAGTACGTTGGTAACCCGGATGGGTGGCTGTTGCTGTGCCGTCATGACTCCTTTTGGAGCAACAGCTTTTGCCGCTGGCTTCCAAGCCAGCTTGCTGCCTAGTGCCGAACACCAATCCTCGTCGGCAAGCCGCGCATCATAATGCTCCCCAAGGTAGATATTGTTTTTAACGGTCGGTCCCGGGGTAGTCTGCCAGGTTTCATCCGTGCCAATAACTTCGCTGGAACCATCCGTATAGGTAACACGGACCATAGCCACAACTTTTGGGCGGTCTGTGGCCAACGCATTACGCCAATTCAGGGCTCCCCAAAAACGTAACGGCAAGGGGTTATACCAGCCATTGCCAAGCATGATCCCTGCGGTGTTCTGCCCTTTACGCATCAGGGGGGTAATGTCATGCACAACGTACAGCACCTGTTTGTCATAAGCGGTCCAACCCGGATCCAGCACATGGTCGCCCACCTTGTCTCCATTCAGGTAAGCTTCATAATAGCCTAACCCGCTGATGTACAACCGTGCTTCTGCAACCGTTTTGCGGGTATCGAACGTCTTGCGGAACAATGGTGCCGGGTCATCGCCATAAAAATCTTCATCCGCAGCGAACGGTGCACGGCCGTCCCCTATCCATTGTCCTGTCCAGTCCGCAGCATGGAACGCTGCGGTTTCAAACCAGTTTGGCTCGCTCCATTTCGATGGTTTACCTGCTCCATCGTATACCCTGACGCGCCAGAAATAACGGGTGAACGACTGAAGTGGCTTCCCTTGGAACACGACATGGACATTTTGATTGGACTCGATCTTTCCTGATGTCCATACATTGCCACGTCGGCGCTCGATATCGCTTTTGTTGTCTGACACAATGATTTCGTAGGCCGACTGCTTTTGATTGCGTTTGGCGGACGATAGCAACCAGCTAAACCGCGGAGCAGGATCATCGATACCCAGCGGATTTTCGCGGTATTCACAGGTCATCCTTTCAGGATGGATTTCGCCTCCACGTGCAATCCATGGCATGCACGCAGCAACGATGGTCATCAATACACCCGCGAAAAACACATTATTATATTGCTTGGATAGGGTCATTTTCATGCTCATTTTTTAGGATTTAGCATGGTGGTGAACACAATCAATGGAGAGCTTACTGTCGTCATATACACTGGCCCCCTCGTATAATCGGGCGGATAAAAGCATTCAAAAGGTCCGGAAAAACCCGCTCCCTTCCTGAAATCGCTTTCCCGCAACCCGTCGATATAGTCGCGAACGAGGTGACCAGCGACACGGCTGTCAGCAAGCGCAATCGTATAGGCTACCCAACCTGTGGCGGTACCCCAATAGGCGCCGTTCTGGTATTGGTTCTTGGGCACGATAGCATCTTGCCATGCGGTCTGCGCATCGAAGTCTTCGCCATGGATAATATGCCTTACACAGCCTTTATAAGCGAGTTTGTCGCCTTGGAAGGCCTTTGCCAAATGTCTACCGGCCAGCATGGCCTCATCCCCGTCCAAAATACCGAGATAAGCAGCCAACGAAGTTGCCCAAACATCGGCCTGCCCTCCCTTACCTGTAGCAGCACGCAACATGCCATCGGCATTGCGGAAGGTGGCAGCTATCGCCGGCTTTAGCTTATCGGCGAGCTGACGATAACCGGCCGATTTCTCCTTATCCTTAAGCGCATCAAACAATTCAGCAAGTTGGTTTGCCGCCCGATACTTGAGTATGGAGGGGTAGGCTAATTCGCCGCTAATACGGATGGCGTCCCTGAAACCGAAGTCAACGCCGCGAAAGGTATCTGTGGTATACACAATGCCATTGTCCGCGCGCGATGGGGGTACGCGAAATGCGATCTCCAGCCGATCAATCAACCGCATGCCGTTGATCGATTGCTTCAGGAATTTTGTGCTTTTAGCGGTGCGCCATAAATAATGGGCCATATAGACAAAATAATACTGGTCGCAATATGGAGGTGTCATACCGAACTCTTCCACGCCCTGCTCATCGTAGTCATAGGTGCCCGGAAAGTAAATGGGCCGTAAATCATCGACCCGGATATGGTCTGCTATAGCTCCGTAAGGCACCAGGCTTCCTCCTTTGGTTATCCACGACTGATCGCACTGGGTTGCTGCGGTAAGCGCCAACATATGCCGTTGCTCTTCTAAGGTAACGAAGCCGGTCTCCAACGTCATGGCGTAGTCACGGATCCAAAAGGAAGGATAGGTTTCGCGGCCACCCGGCCTGATCAATGTTCCTCCCGTATTGTTGGCACCGAAGGGCGCAACAAGTTGCTGGCCGGGCTTAATCCGTGAACTGTCTACAACCGCCTGGGTAAGTGCTTTTAAATAGGCATAATCGTCATCCGTGATCACCGACTGTTGGGCGAAGGTAAAACCGAGATTAAAATACGTTAAGAGCGCACACGCAAGGATTGTCTTTTTCATCATTGATTTCAAAGTTATCACTATTCAGTAATTTTCGTTTCAGTTATTTCATAGAGTTTTCCCTCCCCAGGCAGGAATCGATCCGAGACCCATTGGGCTTCGCCACCACGCCGTCCGGGTAAAGCTACTCGTTTGGAACCAGCCACACGCTTCACGTTGCCGCCACCCCAAAAACCGATTTCTTTAATCTCGGCCAACGACTTGTTTACCAGCATTACATAACGTTGTCCGGTGTTGGGATCCCGAAAATCGGTGATGATAAACTGCGCCGTTGTGTCCGCGAGACGAAGGAAGGAATTGTCTGGCAGGGGTATAATTCCGCTGCCGTTGTAGACTCCACTATGATAAACTGCCACAGCATCAAGTTGCATCAGCACGGAACCAACCTGCTTGAGCTCTTTATTGAGTTTAGCGAAAGGCTTATATAAATCTGTTTTTTTGCCCATGCTGTCTATGATGGCACTGGTAAACTTCTCAACAGGCTGTGCAACGGGTGTATTATAAGTAAACCAAACCAGGTTTTTAATGCCGTACGCCAAATTCGAATAGGCGCTGAACCGAAGTTCTGCCGATGTGGGCCGCCTGTAGTGCCCCTGGATACCGACCGATTGGAGATAGGAGGAGGTTTTGACACCATATTTAAGACCTGCCCGCCGGATGATATCCAGATTCAGGAAATTGCTTTCGCGGAAATTACCATCCAGCAAGAACGGGTAATTGTCGAATGACAAATAAATAAGGGCATCAGCCCCAACCCGTTCCACCCAACGATGTACGTAATCGGTCTCGTAATTGGCTACGACAAAATCGGGCAGGAGATTGACGTATGGCACCCGCGCCGGATCTAGCGAACCGATGGCCCGATAGGCCTTAGCAGGCCAATCCAAGCCTTCCGGACCCGGTTCATCCACGATGTAATAGCCTGCAGTAGCCGGATGGTCTTTGTATGCCCGTACCATTGCTTCGATTCCCTCGTCTCCGTCATGTACACGGGGATCACCCACATAATAAGTGAGACCCGCACGCGCGGCCAAATCAAGAATTTGCAGGTTCCGTTTTTGGGATGCGACCGCATGTTGTCTTTTTGCATCCTCAACAAACTGAATAAAATCAACATGGGCCTGCTTGATCCACCGAAACTGTTTTATGGTGGTCAATTCAGGTGTTGGGCCGTAGAAAACACCGATCTGGAAAGCCTTATTGTCAGCTGATAACGGACGCTGCGCAAATCCGACAGACGCCATACTTACCGCAACACACAACAAGGCCAGCTTGCGCAAAAACAATCCGGTTTCGATCATCGCTAATTGGCGGTGCCTCCCCAGAAATCGGCCTCCATCATGTGATAGCTTCTGACAGTTTCGGACCAGTTGTCTATAAATCGGATCCGGACATAACGCACAGGAGGCGTATCAATCGGAAAAACAAAGCGTTCTCCGGCCGCAACAACAGCCCTATCTTCGTCATTCACCGATCCAACTGGCAATCCTGAGGGTTTCACCGAATTGCACTCCAACAACTTGACCCATCCTTCAAAACTCCCATTGTCCGATGGATTGTTACTTCCCCAAACCTCAAATCTTTTGAGATTACCACCATCAAATGGCTGAGATTGACGTTGCCAAACACGCAATTGCTGAAAACCGACCTGCAAGCCCAGATCGATATTAACATGTACGGGTACATTTACATCCGGTGTATGGAATCCTCGCCCCTCGTTAATGTTGCCATCCCACAGGTACGGCAATTCCCAACCCCAGGCGCTTGCAACATCCCCAGGTAAAGGATAAACTGAAAACCTGGATTTGTCTAGGACAGTGGCGATTTGAGGCGCTGCAATGGTTTGGTAAACCGTATAAAACGTGTCAATTGCCATACTATCCGGTCTAAATAACGACCGGTAACGTATTTCGGTACCCGCTTTGTACCGACTCAGTGCCACAACCTGCTCACTGGGCGCAACACGTCTTAACACTGATTCGTTCGACGTATTGGTGTAATTGATTTCCAATCCCACATCGGTTGAATCTGCATTGTACCACCAAACATCTGCAAAATCGTCTCCGGAGATGAATGTGATGCCCCGTGGTAGCCGGGGCGTAAGCACGGAACTGTACAGTTCTCCATAAACCCGCCCCCGCACAGCAGACTTGACAGACCGGTTGTTGTCCACATCAAGCGAAACAACCTCAAACTCGTAATCGGCTTCCTCCAATCCACTGATCAGAGCCCGGACTGTATCGCCTTGTTGCAACGAGGTGACCTGTTCGCCCGAAATCTCCACAGAATCCGCCCCAAGATGCCAGTAAATTAGGTATTTTACCACTTTGGGATCTGTTTTGACCCACGACAACATGATGCGCTCTTCGCCTGGAAATACCCTTATGGAGTCGGCTTTTGCCGGATATAGGATCTCGCCATCGATTAGGTATTTTTTGTAATCGTCCGCTTTGCGGCACGAAGCTACTGCGCACATCAATAAGGCGACAGCCGCCATTGTAAAAATCGTATCTCTTTTCATACCGGTCTCCATGTTAATTTGCTTGGTCATCACCCCAAAATGCTACCTGCATGATGTAAAAGCTGTTGGCTCCTGACCACGTTTCGGTTACTTTCATCCGGATATACTTCACAGCAGGTGTACCAGGAGGAAAAACAAACTCCTCTCCCTCTCCAACCAAAGCCAAATCCTCAGCGGTATTGGTACCCATAGGCTCACCTGAAGGCTTGACAGACTCTCCCTCCATCAACAACGTCCACCCATTGTAACTGCCGTCAGGGGCGGGATTATTGCTTCCCCAGAGTTCAAACTTCTTGACATTGCGGTCTGTGAACGCAACCCAGCTACCCCGCTGCCAAAAGCGGAACCGGCTTAAACGCGCCTCTACACCAAGACCAAATGTAAAATGTTGCGGCCAGACACCCGGATTGGTATGGAAGCCCGGTTTGTCTACATTGGTGTTGTTTACGATGATACCATCCCAAATGTAGGGCATGACCCAACCCCATGCCGGTAACTCATCCGTTGGAAGCCTGTACTCGTGGAATTTCGTACGGTCGAGCTGCTTCTCAAAGACCGGTGTAAGTTCTTTAACCAATGTATCAGATGTGTTATTCCAACGATCCTTGACATACACCCCAAATTTACGCGGCTCGACATGGTATCCCCTCACGGAGAAATAACCTTCCGGACGTTTGGTATACAGGATATCGGCTGTGGTCCAATCACCGAACTCGTCGGTGGTCAACACCACAATATTGAGGTCTCCTTCGTTTTCGTTCGTAAATCCAACGGTGGCACCACCAAAGTCTTCAAAGAGATCGAGCGACTCGAAGGTCAGCAAGACAGGTGGTTTCTGCGGAACGACACCGACACGGACAGCTTCAGATGATACTTCCGACCGGCTAACGGCATACAACGATACCTCGTAACTATTTGTATCACCAAAACCACTGATTTCCAAGTTGTTTTGGTAAAAAGATGCTTTTACCTCACGTTCCACGCCATTGATGGATACCACGGCTTTCACGTAAAGCAGATCCTTATCGTCCGGTAAGTCATAACTGAGTGTTACTTTACCCGGCCCGGGTTCAACAACCACATTGCGTACCGGTCCCGGAGCCTTCCCCGACCCACCAACAGGCCCAAGTTCCTTTTCCTGGCAAGACTGCACCAAAAATGTTGTGATCGCCATCAACCCGAAGACGAAAACATACATCCTGTTTCTTTTACTTTTCATAACGATTGTCTTTTTTATTTGAAACGGCTTACCAACCCGGGTTCTGTACCAGATTCCGGTTCCGGATTAAACTCGATTCCATAATGGGCCAAAAGTAATCTTTCACATTAAAGCTTTTGGTATACAATGACTTGACACGATAATAAAGCGCAGTCTCTTCCTGCTCGATATCCCAGCCACGGATCGTGGTATTGAAAAATTCACGTCCGCGTCTCCACCTACGGATATCCCAGAAACGATGCCCTTCAAAAGCAAGTTCGATGAGTCTCTCTTGCTGGATAATGGCCCGCATACCCTCTTTAGTCGTATACTTACTAGGCTGCCTTGAAAATGTGGACCATGATTCTTTAACTCCCTTCAACCCAGCACGAGTCCGTACCCGGTCAATCCAGGTGAAGACCTCGTCCGTAGGCCCACCATACTCATTGAGTGCTTCCGCGTAGAGTAGATAAAGGTCTGCCAGCCGGATAACCGGCCAGGGATACGATATAATGGAGTATCCGCCACCGTCTCCGGGCTGCAGGATGTTTTGATAATGAACGAGCTTCTTTGGCCAATAGCCTGTTACCGAATACAATGATGATGACCGCTTTCCGGAAAACTGCTTAGCCTTCGCAGCCAGTGTCCACGGTGCCTTGTCATCAAGATTTCCTTGTCCGAACCAAACTCCCGCGTCGAATCCCACACTGGCATAAAACCGATTTTCCCGGTCGAAATGTAATCCTGCGGTCTCCCGCCCCAAGCCGATATTGTAACGGTCGGCTTCGTAAGCCGTACGGGGTGCATACCGGTTCGGATAATCCCAGGTTCTGTCTTCGTTGATCGGTACGCCGTTGTGCGTGTAAAAGGTTTCCACCACCTGCAACGTGGGTGCCAACAACGAACGCGCGCCCATGTTATTCTCCTTGGCAGGATCAACCCGGGCCTGAGAAAGCGCCTGTAGCTGATTGGAAAGACTGCTTGAATTTCCCCAGATGATTTCGCTGTTCCATCGCTCAGTGACCATGCTGCGCAAAGTCATCTGGATTGCGGTGGTATCGGAGACCGGACGGGAAAAAACACTCGCATTGAACTCATATAAGGATACATTTTGCGCATGGCAAAGTGTTATCGCCTCTTCACAGGCATCAGCTGCGCGTTTCCATTTTTCAACATCAACTTCACTGGCAAACAATGGTGTTCCTTCCGTGCCGTTGAAGTTTGCAAAATCTGGATTACCATTGAACAAGGGGCTAGCCGCTTCCACCAAAAAAGTCGCCTTGGCAGCTGCCGCGACAAGACGGGTGATGCGCCCCAACTCATCATTCTCATTTTGAATTGCCAACGGCAAATCGGGAATGGCTTCATCAACCAATTCAACAATATAGTTGAAGACGTCATCAACCGGATCGCGCTTTACCTGGACCTCGTCCACACCCGCAGAGATGGGGAGGTTGGTCCGGATAATTGGGATCGGACCATACATCCGTACCAAATAGTAATGATAATAGGCCTTTAAAAACTTGACCTCGGCAATCCATCGTTTCAACTCCATTTCTGGCATTCCAGGAACTTCGCCAATATTCTCCAGGAATATATTGCAATCACGTAACGCCTGAAATAACGACTTCCCGCCATTGGCACCATCCCAATAATTCAGTCGCGGATTGATAATGCTCTGGTTATTTCTTCCCAAAGCCGCGTAAGTGGCCGAAGAGAAAAATTGGGGTATTTGCGGAAAGGGTGCCCAGAACTCGTCTCCCGAGAAATGCGCGGGATTGTCTTCATAACTCGCGTGGCTCGGAATATACGAATAGCAGGTGAACAGGTATTTTTCAGCCATGGTCCGGCTGGTGAATGCGTTCTCGATGGTCGGCACGCCATCCGGCACGACATCCAGGTAGCTGTCGCACGATAAAAGCGCGAACAGCGACAATACTATAAAACGATAATTTCTTTTCATCGTGACTGGTTTACAGGGTGAGGTGAATGCCCAAGTTAAAAACGCGCTGGACGGGGTAGCCCAATCCATTGCCTGCCATCTCGACATCCCACGTTTTGAATGCGCTTAAAACAAACAGATTCAGGCCGCTCGCATAAAACCGCGCGTTGGAAATACCAAGCGCCTTCATGGTTCTGTCCGGCAGGGTATAGCCCAACTCTGCCTGTTTCAAACGAAGAAAGGCCCCATCTTGCATAAACCAAGTGCTACGCTGCAGGTTGTTTTCTACCAGCGTGGGGCTCAGCCTAGGCCACAACGCATAGGAATTGCGATTATCCTCCGACCAGTAATTATCGGCGTATGCCTTTAACAAGGCATTGGTTGGGATGCCCGAAACTACTTCGTTGGGATAGTAGTAGCTAACGAATGGTGCTGTCGCGTAGGTATCAATCCAAAAAGAAGAACGCGCCGATCCCTGGAAGAAAAACGAAAAATCAAAGCGCTTAATTCCAAATGACGCACCGAAGCCATAGATAATTTCCGGATCGGTGGGAAGGCCAATGGGCACCAAATCCAGGTCACTGATCTGTCCGTCGCCATTCACGTCACGGTACTTGATATCGCCCCCCATGTACTCTCCGAAATTCTGGCGGGGAGCATTCCTAACCTCGGCCTCATCAATGAACAATCGTTCGGCGATCAACCCCCACTGCTGCGACAAGGGCCAGCCAACACGTGATAGATAAGCCTCGTTATAGCGGGGTTCCTCATACACCTCGAATCGGCTGGTGGCAAATGTATAGTTGCCCCGCAGCTTGAGCCACATATCGTTACCAAACGAGGCGGCATAGTTAATCGACCCATCAACACCCCTTGCGGAAGCCTCGCCCACATTGGCGCGGATGGGAGCTGTCAACCCCATAGTAGATGGTATAGACTCCCTCGTCATCAGGATATTTGATCTCCGCTCAGCAAAGTAGTCTGCCTCTACCGTGAATGATTTGCCAATGCTCATTTCCAATCCGATATTTGTTTTCTTGGCACGCTCCCAGGTAATATCCGGATTTGCATACCGACTCACCAATACGCCAGACCTCGAATACTCGCTTAGTATACCAAAGGACGCTGTCCGATTAGCGGCATTCATATCGACATTGGATAGGTAAAAAAACCGATCGTACTCACTGCCAATTGCATCATTGCCTACAAGACCGTACGTGGCGCGGAATTTCAACAACGGGATAACAGACGAAAGCGGCTCCCAGAACGATTCGTTCGAAATATTGTAGGCGATCCCGGCCGAGGGAAAGAAACCAAAGCGCTGCGAACGATGAAAACGCTCAGACCCGTTATACCCGAAATTAAACTCAGCGTAATAGCGGCTATCATACGAGTAGGTGAACCGCCCGGATAAACCTGCATTGCGGAAGGGCAATGACCGTTGGAGGTCGGTTACCGCCCCGGAAAGGCTATTACGGAGTATAGATACAAGCGTAGCGTTTACACTATGTTTATCGGCATACGTACCGTCGTAGGCCACCGCTGTTTCCAAGTAGCTTGCGGAGAATATATCCCGGTTGCCTGGCACATAATTAAGGTATTCCGTTCCTGTGGTCTCGTTGAGCGGTGCCAATGCATAGCTGTCGGCAAAGCGGTCGTAGCGACCTACCATATAGAAAAATGGATTCGACTGGCGTGATACATCGAAATAAGCCGTACGATTGATATTGAACAATGCCCGAGCCGACAGCCCTTTTAACACGAAACCGAAATCCTGCCTAAGCTCGAATTGGGCATCCATGCGAGAGTTGGAATACTCCCGATATCCCTTTACAAGGTTTGCATAGGGGTTCAGGTAGCTTGCATCGGTACCATAATTGCCAAATAGGATATGATTGACATGCGAATGTGCCTCGTCAGGTTCGAAATATGGCGGAAACAAAACCGGATTGGTCCGCATAATCTCGCGGTAAACATCTGCTCCGCTTCGTATAGGACCCGTGTAATCGTCAAAGGTTCCTGCCAAC
This sequence comes from Parapedobacter sp., assembly GCA_037190485.1. Lineage (GTDB taxonomy): Bacteria > Bacteroidota > Bacteroidia > Sphingobacteriales > Sphingobacteriaceae > Parapedobacter. Next base: position 44,082 of record JBBCJB010000005.1, on the reverse strand, counting down.
CGAACTGTCGCCTGCGTAGTGGGCGTCATGTTGATTCCGATATTGGAGCGCAGCGAATAGGTTTTGAGATTAACATTGCTATTGAAATTGTTCCTCCCATCTACCTTCAATATTCCGTTATCTTGGTTAAACGTTCCTGACAAATAGTAATTCGCTATTTTTCCACCTCCGCTTGCGCTCATGTTCACCCGTTGATTCATGGTATAGTCCTTTAGCAAGGAACGCTGCCAGTCTGTTGCTGGATACGCGTAGGGGTTACCCCCAGCGAGTGTGTTATCGATCTTGCGCTGCTCATAAGGCTGTGATGCCAGTGGGTTTCGCGTTAAGACAGCTTCATTTTCTAACCGCATATACGTAATCGGATCGGCAAGCTCTACGTTTCTGGTCGGTGCCGAAAGTGAATTTTCAGCCCTTACATTGATGATAATCTGTCCTTCTTTGCCCGATTTAGTGGCTATCAGAATAACACCGTTGGCACCGCGCGCACCATAAAGTGACGTTGCAGTAGCATCTTTAAGAATAGAAAAACTGGCGATGTCGTCGGGTTGAAGCCTAGCCAACTCGCGCGAGCTCATTTCGACATTATCAATCAGAATCAAGGGGTCTCGCTTATAGCCGAATGTCGTTACCCCGCGGATAAAAAAGTCAGCGTTGTCCGCACCAGGTTCTCCACTACGTTGGTAGGCTATCATGCCTGCGATTTGCCCGGCCATTGCGGTAGTAAGGTTACTCGCCGGAATTTTTAGGTTACCTGGATTGACGGTTGTTACTGCGCCGATTACGTCCTGCTTTTTCTGCGTGCCAAACGCTACGACGACAACCTCATCCAGATCTGACGCAGCAGGCTTCATGAAGACATCCAATTTTTCGGCGCTGCCTACCATGATTTCCTGGGTTTCATACCCCACCATACGGAATTCAAGTACCGAAGACCTGCTCGGTACCATGAGTATAAAACGCCCGTTTTGATCAGAAGCCGTGCCTACTTTAGGATTTCCTTTCAGCGAAATCGTGACATTAGGCAGCACACCTGTCGAATCTGACGTAACGCCCTTGACCTCAATCCGCAATGAATCCTGAATCATAACCTCCAATACCAAAGAACCGGCAGCATAGCCCTCCAAAGCGGAAAGTGCAAATCCCATTCCCAGTACAAGATTCCATCGAGCCAAAGGCAAAATCTTTCGTTTGATTTTTTCCATAATCTGTACGTTTGTTGATTACTAATTGCGTTATTATAATTTGTTAGTTATTCTTCCGGGTTACCAAACCGTCCGATTTTATAATCAAAAGTATACTGTACATCGCCCGTAGGCAAATACCGGTTTGGCTACAATCTATACTATATTGATAGCTATCTACTTGGTTCAAAGCGGGCATACGTATACCTCAACACGACCGTAAAACAAATCGCCGGCAACAAAAAAGCCCAAGATGTTTGTAGCTGGTCCGCGACCAACCCCATCAACGGCGGAATCACCGCACCGCCGACGATGCTCATGATCATGAATGATCCGGCACGCTTGGTCTCGGCGCCGAGGTTCCGGATGCCCAGCGAAAAAATGGTAGGGAACATGATGCTCATGCAGAAGCAACTGAGCATGAGTGCGTATACGGACACCATCCCGAGGTTCAAGAGCACCAAGACCATGGCGGCCAACGCCACCGATGCATAAATGACCAACAACCTGGCCGGTTGGATGTAACGCATCAGCCACGCGCCGCTGAACCGGCCGATGGTGTAAAGCACCATGGCAGCAGAGAGGTAGAAGGCTGCACCCTGACTGGTCATACCCGGCACCTCCTCCACGGCGTAATTGATGAAAAAGCCCCAAATACCCGCTTGTGCACCGATGTAAAAAAACTGGGCGATGATGCCGTAAACGAAATGGCGCTGCTTGAATAGCTCGATCGATGCGGTTGCGTCCACCGCCGTGCCCGTTCCGCCAGTCGCCGAGTCGACCTCAGGCAATTTAATCAACGAAAAGACCACGAACAACAGCGCCACCAGCACGCCAATGGCCACGTAGGGCAACTGGATGGTAGCTAGGGTGACGGAACCGGGGCTTCCGGATTCATCGAACAAGACCAGCCCGCCGACCAGCGGCCCTAGAATCACTCCTAAACCGTTGAACGACTGCGCCAAATTGAGCCGTTGGGCGGCACCATCCTCAGGGCCCAGCACGGTCACGTACGGATTGGCCGCGGTCTCGATGATGGCCAGCCCACATCCCATCACGAACAGCGCCGTGACAAAAAAACCAAAGACCGCTACTTGCGCCGCGGGGTAGAAGAGAAACGCCCCAACGGCGTATAGCGCTAACCCAACCAATATCCCCTTGTGGTAGCCGAACCTCCGCAAAAATACCCCGGCTGGCAAGGCCATGATAAAATAGGCACCGTAAACAGCCAGCTGCACCAAGCCCGACTGGGCCTTGGAAACCTGAAGCATATCCTGGAAATGCTTATTGAGCACGTCCAACATACTGATGGCCAATCCCCACATGAAAAACAAGGTGGTGACCATGACGAAGGGAAAGAAAAATGGATTCCGCATCAGTTTTCAGGGTTATAATTTCACCTACAAAGAAAGCACCGAGAACGCACCCAGACCAGTACCAGTTTGGCGACAATCAATACGTTTTTGACCAGGATTAAGGTAAAACAGGGGTATCAACGATTTTATTGTACACACCGCGGATGTTCAGGCGGTATTGTTGTGGGGTAATGCCCTTGAGTTCCTTGAATCGACGGTTGAAGTTGGAGATGTTGTTGAAGCCGACCTCGAAACAGATCTGGGTGATGGAATGCCGATTCTCTTCGAGCAACTGGCAAGCATAGTTGACACGGAGTTCATTCACGAACTCCTTTAACGTGCGTTTGGTCCGCGCTTTGAAGTACCGGCAGAAGGCGGATGGCGAAATGTGGGCTTGGGTTGCGATTTCATCCAATGCGATTTCTTTCGTGAAGTTTTGCGTGATGTATTCGTAGATGCTGCTCATCCGTACGGCATCGTGATCATTGAGGTTATCCCAGTAACCCGCGGAAGACAGCAAGCCCCATTCTTGCGTAACGGAAAGCTCCTCGAGGATCTGCAACAACAAGATGGCGCGCTTGGCACCGGTATACTCCAGCAATCTTTTCATCCATTGCACGATACGGATACGCGAATCGCCATGCACCACGATGCCTCGGGTACTTTTCTCGAGGATGGCCTGGATGGCGCTCATCTCCGGGATAGAAAAGAAAGACTCGCCGAAACAGGTTCCGCTGAAATGGACCACGATGGCGTAGTGTGAAAGCCCCTTATTATAGGACTGACCAACGAGGTCGTCGACCGCGGTTTCATGCGACCAGGCATGCGGCAAGTTCGGCCCGTAAAACACCAGGTCATCGTCTTCGAAATTGCTGATGCTGTTGCCCGCAATCCGCTTGCCGTAAGGATAATGGATGTACGCCAATTCGTACTCCGCATGGTAATGCCATTTGGTATCCAGCACCTCGAAATAATCTTTGCGCACCTGAAAGGCCGCGCGGCTGCCCAAGGGCGGTTTTGCATATATCGGCTTCATCTAACTATACTTATTCAGCACCAAAAACCTTAATTTTACCCGAACACTATCAATCAGGTATCGAAGTTAGCAAAAACCATACGATCATCCTTCAAAAAATCAAATTCGTACAGGTACTCGCCAATCCAATATCACTACGCACATGAAATTCGCCCTACCTTTAACCAATTTTTTATGACAACGATAAACACCGATTATAACAGCGTAAAAGTCACGGATGCACATGTGCATTTCTGGGACACCACGGCATTGACGTATCCGTGGCTAACGGATGTCCCGGCGATCGACAAATCATTCGGACTTGCCGACTATCGGGAAGCCACAGCGGGACTGCCGATCGAAAAAATGATTTTCGTGCAATGCGAATGCCTGCCCGAGCAGTATCGGCAGGAAGTTGAGTATATAACCCGGCTGGCCGAGCAAGACAACCGCATCTGTGGCATCGTCGCCTACTTCCCGCTTGAAGCCGCGCACGCCGAGTCCGAATTGCAGTCATTGGTGGCCAATCCGCTGGTGAAGGGCGTGCGACGATTGCAGGAAGAACCTGTCTCGCTGTATGACGATCCGGCATTCGTCGACTCCCTGGCGCTTCTTCGCCAGCACGGCCTGACCTTCGACCTCTGCGTCAAAGCGCATCAATTACCCGCGGCGATCCATTTGGTGGAGCGGCAGCCCGACATCCGCTATATGCTGGATCACTTCGGTAAGCCCAACATAAAGGGCGGTGATTTCACGAACTGGAAATCCCAAATCAAGGCGCTTGCGGGCAATCCAAACATGCATTGCAAGCTCTCCGGTTTGGTCACCGAAGCCGATTGGCAACGCTGGTCCATCGACGACTTGCGCCCGTATGTCGAAACGGTGTTCGCGTATTTTGGTGTGAACCGAGTCGCCTTTGGCGGCGACTGGCCCGTGGTGACGCTCGCCGCCACATACGGCCGTTGGTTCGAAACGGCAATGAAGCTTTGCGAAGGGCTTACCACGGTCGATGTACATCGGGTGTTTTACCAAAACGCATTGGATTTTTACCGGATCGATTGAAACGCATGGATAACCTGATATTATCGCCTGATTTCGAACTGCCGACCCATCCTCGCCCGATTGCGTCGATCGGCGCAGGCGGCATCGTGGAGGAAGCGCACCTGCCCGCCTATAAAAAGGCCGGCTGGCCCCTGTACGGCATCGTAGACCTACGCATCGAAAAGGCTAGGCAACTTGCGGACAGCTTTGGCATCAAGCACGTTTACCCGTCTGTAGACGAATTGGTCGAGCAGGCACCAAAAGACGTCGTGTATGACATCGCGGTCCCCGCATCCCAGCTACTGGGTATCCTGAGCCGGCTACCGGACGGCGCCCACGTAATGATGCAGAAACCGATGGGCGAAACCCTCGAGGCCGCCCGCGAAATCTTGCTGCTTTGCAACGCGAAACGATTGACGGCCAGCGTAAACTTCCAGATGAAGCTCATCCCCATGGTCGTTGCAGCCAAACGACTCATCGACCAGGGAGCCATCGGCGAATTGCACGACATGGAAATACGCATGAACATCCACCACCCCTGGGAGTTGTGGGATTTCCTCTTCGACCTGCCGCGCATGGAAATGCTCTACCACAGCATCCACTACATGGACATGATCCGCTATTTCTTGGGCATGCCAAACCGCGTTTACGCCAAGACGTTCCAACATCCCAAGCAAATGCAGCTGGCTTCCACGCGATCGATCATCACGTTTGATTACGACCGCGCCGTCCGCGCCTTCGTAAACACCAACCACGGGCACGACTTCGGCATCAAGCACCAGGATTCATTCGTGAAATGGGAAGGCACCAAGGGGGCCATCAAAGCGACCTTGGGCAAGAACATCAACTTCCCGAAAGGCGAGGCCGACAAGTTCGAATACTACCGCTCGGAACGGCCGGAGCAGGGGTGGGTGGCGGCCGAGATACCGGGTGCCTGGTATCCCGATGCGTTCGTGGCCACCATGGCCGACTTGCAATGCGCCATCGAAACCCCGGGCTCACCACACATCACCTCGGTGAGTCACGCGTATGATACCATGCGATTGGTCGAAGCGGCCTACCGATCGAACGACAGCGGCGGGACGGATATCCCGCAATAATCTTTATCGAAAATGCAAAAGACACCTATAAGTGATGATAATCCATGGATACGATACTGAATAAATATAGCCGAAAACTCACTGAAAACGACGACCAGCCCGGTTCTCGGGCCATGCTACACGCTACTGGGTTGGACGAACGCACCATCAAGCTACCCCAAGTCGGGGTAGCCAGCGCGGGCTTTTCGGGCAACCCGTGCAATATGCACCTCAACGACCTGGCCGCGATCGTGACGGACGAATTGAGCGCCATAGACCTGAATGGCATGACCTTCAATACCATCGGCGTGAGCGATGCCATCAGCATGGGTACGTTCGGGATGAATTTTTCGCTCCCTTCGCGCGACCTCATCGCCGACTGCATCGAAACGGTGATGGGCGGGCAGTGGTACGACGGGTTGGTGACCATCATGGGCTGCGACAAGAACATGCCCGGCGCAGCGATCGCCATGGGGCGGCTCAACCGGCCGGCCTTGATGGTCTATGGTGGCAGCATCCACTCCGGACGGCACAACGGCAAAAAAATCAATGTGCTGTCTACCTTCGAGGCCTATGGTGCCAAAGTGGCCGGCCACATCGATCAGGACGAGCTCAACCAGATCATCCGCAGTGCCTGCCCCGGTGCAGGTGCCTGCGGTGGCATGTATACGGCCAATACGATGTCTTCGTCTATCGAAGCACTGGGCTTGTCGTTGCCCTACAGTTCATCCAACCCGGCCACGAGCGAGGAGAAAAAACAGGAATGCATCGCGGCAGCGGCGGCCATTAAAAACCTGCTCCGGCTAGACCTCAAGCCCCGCGATATCGTAACCCGCCGCTCGTTGGAAAACGCACTGGTGGTGGTGATGGCATTGGGTGGATCGACCAACGCGGTGTTGCACTACCTGGCGATTGCCCAAGCCTTCGGCCTCCAACTGACGCTGGACGACTTCCAATACATCAGCGACCATACCCCGCTCATCGCCGACTTGAAACCCAGTGGCAAATACCTGATGGAAGACGTGCACGACAGCGGCGGCACGCCGGCCATCCTGAAAATCCTGCTAGATGGCGGGCTATTGGACGGCGACTGCCTCACGGTAACGGGAAAGACGCTCCGCGAGAACCTGGAAGCGACGCCCCCATGGGACAACGCGCTTAGTCTCTTAACCCCACTTGACAAGCCCCTCAAAGCCACGGCGCACCTGCAAATCCTGTACGGCAATATCGCGCCGGCGGGATCGGTAGCCAAAATCACCGGCAAGGAAGGCGACTTCTTCAAGGGCAAGGCGCGGGTCTTCGAAAGCGAGGACGATGCCGTGGACACCATCAAAGGCGGAGGCATCGACCGCGGCGACGTGGTGGTGATCCGCAACGTAGGGCCCAAAGGCGGACCGGGCATGCCCGAAATGCTCAAGGCCACCGCGGCTATCATGGGCGCAGGCTTGGGCAAGGAAGTCGCGCTGATCACGGATGGCCGCTTTTCGGGCGGCACGCATGGTTTCGTGGTGGGACACATCGCGCCCGAGGCGGTGGACGGTGGCCCCATCGCACTGCTTCAGGATGGCGACACCCTGACGCTCGACATCCGCAACAATCGCGTCGATGCGGAACTTAGCGATGCCGAATGGCAGCAACGGCGCGCGGCGTGGAAGAAACCCGACCCGAAAATCACGCAGGGCGTACTCTACAAATATGCGCAGCTCGTCTCGCCCGCGTCTGCGGGCTGCATTACGGATGGACGGATAACGGCCTAACACAGGAACACCGCATGGGTGCGCCACCGGCCGTCAAGTATGCTTCAACGCTGCACGCAGCCGCCCTACCTCTTCCTGCAGGGCCAATACCCGTTGGTAAAGTAGATCTGCCACTTCCAGCCCCTCCGCATTGACTTCCAATTCATAGTGCCAGTTCACCATGCGCTCGATGGTGCGTAGGGCATCATGCGGGATATAACGCTTGCGCCTCACCGATACGAGCTTGACGAGGCCGCTTTCGGCCAACATCTCCACGAACGTAACGTCGATCCGGTGTATGGTACAGTACTCGCTCACGGAAATCAATTCCTGTTTCATGGTTCCTCCTTTATGATTCGGCCAATTGCTTGAACAATTCGCGCTGTTTGCCCGTCAGTTTGGTCGGGAGCTTGACGTTCAGGGTGATGTATAGGTCGCCGAATTGCCCATCTTTCTTGTAAATCGGGAAACCCTTGCCCTTCAACCGCATCCGTGCGCCGTTCTGGGTTTCGGGTTTGATGGTCGCCTTGACGGTTCCACCGAAGGTGTCTACCGTCAGCGTACCGCCCAACACGGCCGTATAGAGGTCTACGTCAATAGACCCGTGCAGGTCGTTGCCCTGCCGCCTCCAAACCGCGTCGGGCAGCAGGTTGAATTTGATGAACAGGTCGCCCTTCGGCCCGCCGTTCATCCCAGCACCGCCCCAACCGGCCAGCTTGATGGTCTGCCCATCGGCGATACCTGCCGGGATGGTGATCCGTACGTTCTTGCCATTCACCGTAAACGTCCGCTGATGGGTTTGATAAGCCTCGCGAAGCGTCAGCTCCAGCTCGGCGTTGAAATCCTGGCCTTTATAAACCGTACGCCTTCCGCCGCCGGCGCGCGTACCGAACAATGATTCGAAGAAATCGGAAAATTCGCCACCATCGAAACTACCGGTATAGGTGTGCTGCTCCTCCCCTGCCGAGGGTTGTTGCCGCCCCCGTCCTTGCTGCCGCCGCGCCTCTTCGAACTGCTCGCCGTGCTGCCAGTGTTCGCCGTATTGATCGTATTTCTTCCGCTTCTCGGCATCGGACAACACCTCATTGGCTTCGTTGATTTCCTGGAAGCGTTGTTTGGCCGCCTCATCATTCGGATTCACGTCGGGATGGTACTTCCGCGCCAATTTGCGGTACGCCTTCTTGATGTCGTCGACCGAAGCGTCCTTGTCGACGCCCAATACCTTATAATAGTCTACAAACGCCATACTTCTTTCACCATGATCCAAATTTACCGAAAGTTGCCGCGAAATGCAAACCCTCGATGCATGGAGAAAAAACCTCCGTAATGTTAACCAGTGTAAAAATTGGTTAAATGTTGTTAAGCGCCTTGCGGCTTACCAAGGTATTCGGGATCTTTGATTGGCAATTGGATGGACAATTGATTAACCAGACAAAAAAATGAATAACATTAGCAAATTAGTGAAGTGGACGTTGGTGCTGGCTTTGGCGGTTGGCTGCTCGAAAAACGATGACGGTGACGACGCGATCGACGCACCCACGGGCGGAACCGTGACAATAGACGAAACCGCCTATTCGTCGGGTACGCCGGAGGGGATGTTCGACACCGGGGAAGACGCTGAAGACCTGTTGGAAAACTCCACCTTTGACAAAACCGTTACCATCACCTTTGGCGCAACGGTACAGGTAGACAATCCTGTTGGAGATGGCGTTTCGATAGCGACCAATGGTGGGCAGGTCATCGTCAATGCCACCGCCACAGGCGTTGCGTATATCCTTTCAGGAACATCGCCAAACGGTAGCTTCAAACTTTACAGTGAGAAGAAATTCAAGTTGACCCTTGCGGATCTATCGCTTACGCGTGCAGACGGCCCAGCCATCAACATCCAGTCAGGCAAGCGTGCCTTTGTTGTCCTGTCGGGAACCAACAGCCTTACCGATGGCACGGCCTACGCCACTGCCCCCGATGGCGAGGACCAAAAAGGCACGTTTTTTTCCGAAGGACAGCTCATTTTCAGTGGTAGCGGATCGATCACGGTTCAGGGAAACAACAACCATGCGATCGTAAGCGACGACTACATCCGGGTTATCTCGGGCACCATTACCGTTTCGGGGGCTGCAAAGGATGCGATCCATTGCAACGACTACTTCATCGCCGACGGAGGAACGTTTGACCTTCGGGCCCAAAGCGATGGCATAGAAGCCGAAAAGGGGCACATCATTATCAACAAAGGGGATTTCACCATCAATGTGGTTGACGATGCCATTGCCGCCGCTTACGAAGACGGCGATACGTCCATCGACCCTTACGTCGTTATCAATGGTGGGACGTTCGTCATCAACACTACGGAGGGCGAAGGAATTGAAAGCAAAAGTACACTGACCATCAACGATGGTTCATTTGTGCTCAAAACGGCCGACGATGCCATCAATGCCGGAAACGCGATTTACATCAATGGAGGCCATATCTACTGCCAAGCATCCGCCAATGACGCGATGGATTCCAACGGAACGTTCACGATTACCGGAGGTATTGTCATTGCGGCATCGAGCCGCGAAGACGGTGTGGACTGCGACGGCAATAACTTTAAAATAACCGGGGGACTGGTTATTGGGATGGGCAGGGCTACCAGCACACCAACCGCCAGCATATCCACCACCTACTCGCTCATCGCCGGAGGCGTAAGCGGTAGTCAATTGATCCATATTGAAGATGCAGCGGGCAAAGAGGTGCTCACCTTCCAAACGCCCATCGGTTTCAACACGCTTCTGTTTGCCAGTTCAAAACTTCAGGCCAACACCACGTATCATATCTACACCGGTGGTTCGGTCACCAATGGTACGCAGGCCAACGGGCTGTATACGAAAGGCACCTATGCACGCGGATCGACCGCTGCCCAGTTTAAGACGGGCAATATGGTTACGCAAATCGGTGGGCAGGTGATGCGTATGTAAACGGCTAATGCAGGTACTTGCTCAGGAACCCCATCATGGCGCGGTAGAAATCAATGCTGTTCTCTTCTTTCGCAAATCCGTGCCCCTCGTCGTATTTCACCATGTAAGGCACATCGAAACCGTTGGCCCGTAGCGCCTTGACGATTTGATCCGATTCATTGATGTTTACGCGGGGGTCATTGGCGCCTTGCACGACGAATAGTGGCTTTTTGATCTTATCCAATTGGAAGACGGGAGAGACCGCTTTGGCAATAGCGGCTTCTTCCGGGTTGTCCAGGTCATACCAAATCTCCTTCATCATCTCTTTGTAAGGTTTCCAGTACTCGGGGAACGAGTCGAAAAAGGTGAAGATGTTGGATACACCTACGTAGTCTACGCCGCAGGCATACAGGTCGGGCGTTTTCACCAAGCCCATCAACGTGGCATACCCACCGTGACTGCCCCCATAGATGGCGATGCGGTCGGAATCGACCCAGCCCTGTTCGATCGCGTAGCGCACACCGTCTTCCACGTCGTCCATCGCTTTGCGGCCCACTTGCTTGAAGCCCGCTTTCAGGAACTCCTTGCCGTAGCCGCCCGAAATCCGGAAATTTACCTGGAGCGTAGCGTATCCCCGGCTGGCAAACAATTGCGACTCGGGGTTGAAACCCCAGCTATCCCGCACCCCTTGTGGCCCCCCGTGCGGGTTGACCACCAGCGGCACGGGCTTGCCTTCAAGCGCTGCCTTCGGCAAGGTGATGTAACCATGGATGGTCAAGCCATCTCGGCTCTTGAACGAGATAGGCCGCATTTCGGCCATGTCGGCTTCCTTCAATTGCGGCATCAGGTCATAAAGCAACGTCGTTTCGCCCGTCTTGCTGTCGTAGTTATAGTACCGGCCATACAGCTTATCGCTTTGCACGACCACCAGGTATTGGTCTTCCTCGTCGGTCTTGCCCGCAATCGAGTACTCATACCCCGGGAATTGCCGTTCCAGGTTGCCGATGATGGTCTTGAACGTTTCGCTCACCGGCTCGATGACCACCTTTTCGCCTTCGTAGCCCAGGTAGTCGATTTCCCAGTTGCGCTTGCGCGAGATGCCGATGATGGACGCATCGAATTGCGGGTTGGCATAGATTTCCTCGACGATTTTCTTATCCTTGAAATCGTACAGCACGATGCGCGCCTTGTCGGCGTCCAGGTTGGTCAAGACGTAGGCGTCGTCGGGATTGGCCGATGCGTAATTGAATGCCAAGACGCCAAAGGTGTCGTACCACGCCGCGGTGCCGTGCAGCTCGAAGGTCTCCGAACCCGCGGTTTTATAGAAATATTGGGCATTGATGCCGTTCTGCATCTTCGAATACCCCTTCAGGTTGCCGTCCTTGTCAAAATCGTAACCCGTGATCGGGTTGGACGGGTCGTCATTGGTGAACAATTTGACGGTTTCACCGGTGACGACGTGCACCTTATAGGGTTCGAATACCTGCGGATTGTCTTTATTGAGCGAAACGATGATGTAATCCGGTTGCTCCTTGAGCGAATTCAGGATCGATGCCTGTACATTGTCATACGGCGTAAGGTCTTTGTTGTCAGAACCGTCGATGTTCACGGCGAAGATGTGGTAATTTTCATTGCCGCCCTCGTCCATCACGTAGAGCAACCGACCGTCATTCACCCAGCCATACCCGCGGATAAGCTCCTCTTTCTCCTCGATGGCCATGATGACCTTTCCGGTGGCAATTTCTTTGACGAATACGTGGCGTTTGTTGTTGTCGTCCTTTTCGCGATACGAAAGGTACTTTCCATTGGGCGACAGCTGGAAGCTGGACGATTTGGGCCGTTGGAAGTAATCGGCGACCCGGTAGGCGAAATCGCCTTTATCCAACGCAATGAGCGCGTCCAGGTCGGCCCGCGACGATACAAGCGTGGTATCGCCGGGCTTGGTCACGACGGTCCGCTCCAGCACCAACGGGAATTCCATGCCTGACTGCTTGAATGTGCCGGTCAACGTGTTGCCCGCCAAGACGCCCGCATACGAAAAGCCGGCTTGGGCCATCGCGAATTTGAGGGTATCCGATACAAAGGTTACCTCAGAAAGCGGAATCCCGGTAGCGCCCTGTGCCGGGCTGTCAAACGTGCCGCTGTAGGTACCTTCGGTCTCCGTAAAATGGAAAATCAAGTCCAGGGAAGCACCTGGGACATCGAGTTTACCTTTCCAATCTCCTGCGATCTGGGCTTGCGTCGTGGTCATGGCGCAAAATAGCAATAATGCCGAAAATTTCATGTGTGTCATCATGCTGGTTAGACAACTGGACGCTTCATTTGTTACGCCGAGGGGCTACAGTGGGCTCCCGGCCCGCATTGTTCAATACCCGTATTTAGCCAGGATTTCCACGACGGCAGGCCTGATTTTCTGGAGCATCCGGTCAAACCCGAGATCATTGGGATGCGTGCCATCCGTGGTACCTTCATTGTCGTATCCCAACAGTCCTTCGGCCGTGATCAGGTACAGGTGGTCGTCCGATTGTCGCAGCTGCGTTATTTCATGGAGGAAATTACCATTCTGGAGGTTGACCTTGTCTGCGATGGATCGATCGAAGTTGGCGTTTTCTCGGATGATACCTTGTATAGCGATGATGGGCACGCCCGGATGCTTCTCGCGAATGGTCTTCACCAAGTTGGCGGTTCGCTCGGTCACCTGTTCGGGCGATGAATTCGGGACACAATCCAGGATGAACGCATCCATTTGCATGGCGGCGATCATATCGGCTACCTCGGCCTCCATACGGGCATTGCCGCTTACCCCAAAGTTGATCACGTTCAAACCGGTCTCGCGTGCCATTCGAGCAGGATAAGCCATTCCCGGTCGGCTGGCCGATGCGCCGTGCACGATACTCGAACCGTAGACCAGCACATTTTTATGGAACGGATTAGTGGCCGCGGCGAGCGAAGCCCCCGCTTCGACCCCCACCTCCAAAGACAACGTCTCGTCATAAAGCGGTAAATACAACAGGCATTCCTTATCGCCATCAGCCATGTTTTTCACCATCACGTATTCGTTGCATTCGTGGGTTTCCGGCCGGGCCACGCCTGCATACTGCCACCGGCCATCGCGCTTGATGTACAAGTCCAGCCCTTCATGGGCAATTGCCGTGAGGTTATTGCCCGGCTTTCGCGGACCCGTGCACCATTTCACCGCTAGCCGCGTGGTGTTGGTACTGAAACTGACCGCCAGCCCCGCCGAGTGCGTCAGGAGCTGCTTGACGGCCTGCGGTATCTCCGGAAAAGCGGTTGTATCCACCCGATGGAAAAACGGGCCAGCGGGCAGCGGCTTACCGACTAGGGTAAGCTGTTGGGCAGGCAGGTAACGAAAGGCGGTCTGCCCGTCTTGCGAAAACGCGCTTTCCAAGGCGATGCACGTTAGGCAGTACGCCAATAGTCGATAAACAATCTTCATCTTCTTGCTTTTTTACGGCTGAAAGATAAGAAAGAAAACCTTTTGGCGCTCTAATTTATAACCATTCTAAATATCTGTGTTTGACACGTTTCTGACAGAGGACAGGTAAGAGATGTTGTACTTTTGTTACCGAAATTTAGCGAGCAATAGGACAACCTTGAAGAATCTCAAAGTCATAGCATTCACCCACAAGCATGTGGATTTGAAAGATTTGGGCAATCTGGTGATTTGTAATGAAGAACTGGAAAGCCGCCTGATCAATCTGAAAAACAGCTTTGACATCCCTGAGATTTTCTATGTGGGTACCTGCAACCGGGTGGAGTTCGTGTTCTACGGTGCGCATGAATTGAAACCGGAATTCATCAAGGAATTCATGCACAAGTTGAATTTCTGCGTTCCTTCGGAGCGGCTGGAGTGCTTTTTGGGCCAAGTCAACACCTATGAAGGCATCGATGCGCTGCAACACTTGTTGCGCATGTCATGTTCGCTGGAAAGCCTCGTCGTGGGCGAGAAGGAAATCCTGGCGCAAGTACGGAAAGCCTATGAACGCTGCAGGCAGAGCGGCTTTACCGGTGATTTCATGCGTTTGGTCATGGATCGTTTGGTCAAGACCGCCAAAGAAGTCTATACGCACACCCGCATAGCCCGCAATCCGGTTTCCGTTGTCTCGCTGGCTTATCGAAAACTACGGGAAATCAAACTCGAGCATCCCCGCATCCTCATCATCGGCGCAGGCGAAACCAATCAAAATATCGCCAAGTACCTACAGAAACATTGTTTTTCGAATTTCGTCGTATTCAACCGCACGTTGGCCAAGGCGCAGGCGTTGAGCACCGAGTTGAACGGCCAGGCGTTTCCATTGAGTGAACTACAGCATTACAAAGGTGGGTTCGATATCCTCATTACCTGTACAGGAGCGCCAGAGGCCATTGTCGATACGCCGCTGTATGAATCGTTGCTTAACGGCGAAACCGACAGGAAGGTCATCGTGGATCTCGCCATACCGAATGATGTCCACCCGGACGTGATACAACGGCATCCCGTACACTACATCGAAGTGAGCAGCCTACAGGCAATCGCATCGAAAAACCTGGATGAGCGCTACGAGGAATTGGCCCATGCCGAGCAGATCATCGCCGATAACATCCGCGAGTTCCTTCCCTTGCTGAAACAGCGACGGGTTGAATTGGCCATGCGTGAAGTGCCTGAAAAAGTCAAGGAAATACGCTCATTTGCCTTGAATGAGGTATTTGCCACCGAGGTGGGCGCCTTAGATGCCAACTCCAGGCAAGTACTGGAGCGAGTGATGGACTACATGGAAAAGAAGTACATCAAGGTACCCATGGTCATGGCCAAGGACATTTTGGTCAAAACCAGCCACTCTGACCTCAATTGACCCAGCTATTTACCTGCATCGCATCATCTTTTGGATAAAGCTTTTATATCAAAGCGAATTTAGCTAAGTTTGCTTATGCTAGTAAAGGAACCGTTGAATAAAACTGCAAAGACAAGCAACCAAACCGTGGATCGCAAACTCATCATTGGTACGCGCGGTAGCGAACTTGCGTTGTGGCAGGCCAATTATATCAAAGGTAGACTAGCGGAAATCGGTATTGGCGCCGAACTCAAGATCATCAAAACCCAAGGCGATATCGTACAACACCTCCGGCTGGATAAATTGGAAGGAAAAGGTTTCTTTACCAAGGAGCTGGAAGAAGAGCTCTTGGGCGGGGGCATCGATTTGGCCGTGCACTCGCACAAAGACCTGCCCACGGTGAACCCTGAGGGCTTGATCATCGCATCGGTCTCGGAGCGCGAAGACCCCTCCGAACTGCTCATTATCCACAAAGATTGCGTGGATCCCAAAAAAAGGCTAGCCTTGAAACACAATGCGACCGTAGGCACGTCGTCCAATCGACGCAAGGCGCAATTGTTGGCCCTACGCCCCGACCTGGAGTTTGACGATTTGCGTGGCAATGTCTTGACACGCATCGAAAAACTCCGCGATGAAAATTACGACGCCATCGTGCTGGCAAAAGCCGGCATTACGCGTGTCAATGCCGATCTGAGCGACTTCTACGTAGAAGAATTGCCTCCGGTAGAGATCATCCCAGCGCCCGCACAGGGGGTATTGGCCGTACAGATCCGGGAATCCGACCGGGAATTGTTCGAACTCTTGCAAAGCATCCACGACGGGGAGGTGGCAGAGACCATTGCCGTAGAGCGTAAGGTCTTGAACCTCTTTGAGGCTGGATGCCACGCGCCATTGGGTTGCTATTGCCGCAAGCAAAATGGCGTATATGAAGTCTGGACAGCCAAAGCGGAAACAGACGAGGAGTTTCCCGATCGGCTGTACCTCACCGCGGGCACGACCGACGGATTGGCCGAGCGCATCGCTGCCAAGTTTGATAAAACGCGAAAGTTGCCGGGGCATGTCTTCATCACGCGTGATATCCCGGAATCCAGCTATTTCCATCGCGCCATGGCCAAGCATGCCATTTCGGTCGAGGGGCGCTCGTTGATCCGGATTTTCCCCATCATCAATAAGCTTGATCCTTATATCCTGAAATACGTCGATTGGGTGTTTTTCGGCAGCAAGAACGGCATCGAGAATTTCTTCAAGCTCGAACCACGGATCAGCAAGCGCACCAAGTTTGCCGTCATTGGCCGAGGATCGGAAGAAATGTTGCGTCAATTTGGCCATGCACCCGATTTCACCGGCGAACGGCTGGGCATCAATATGGACGAGATCGCCATCGAGTTTGCCAAGCTGGCTGCAGGCGGTACCGTATTGATTCCGCGCGCCAAGGAATCGTTGGAGACCATCCAAAAATCACTGACGGCAGATACCAAGGTGATCAACTTGCCCGTTTATCAGACACGCATGGAGTCTAATGTGTCCAAATCCAATGCGGAGGTACTCATATTCACTAGTCCCACGAATGTGGAGGCCTATTTCCAAGACAATCTGGTCGATCCTGGGCAAAAAATCATCTGTATCGGCCGCTCAACCGGCAAGAAAATCGAAGAATTTGGGCTGCCGTACACCCTTCCCTATTCGCCCGACGAAATCGGACTGGCCGAAGCCGTATTTGGGTTGGATTATTGATTTGATGATGTGTCGATTTGATGATTTCCAATTAATGTGATGAAGGGATGTTAGTACGACCTAGAAGAAACCGAAAGTCTGCCGTGATACGGGATATGGTGCAGGAAACGCACCTTGCGGCTTCCAACCTGATTTTCCCCCTGTTCATTGTCGACGGAACGAACGTGAAGACCGAAGTCTCCTCGATGCCTGGCATATACCGCTATTCAATCGACAACCTGTTGCACGAAGTGGAGCGTTGCCTGAACCTGGGGCTAAGGGCCTTTGACCTGTTCCCGAATATCGAGGAATCGCTTAAAGACCGACATGCATCGGAAAGCATACGCGAAGGCAGCCTGTACCTTCGTGCCATCGCCGAGGTGAAGCGCCGTTTTCCGGAAGCCTGCGTCGTAACCGATGTGGCTATGGATCCGTATAGCAGCGATGGGCACGATGGCCTTGTTGAAAACGGCGAAATCCTGAACGATCAAACATTGGACATCTTGGGAAAGATGGCCTTGGCTCACGCGCAGGCGGGCGCCGATATCGTTGCCCCATCTGACATGATGGACGGCCGTATCGGCTTTATCCGAACCGTGCTCGATGAAAACGGCTTCACCAATGTGTCGCTGATGTCGTATACAGCCAAGTACGCCAGTGCATTTTACGGACCTTTTCGCGATGCGCTCAATTCAGCGCCGAAGCACGGCGACAAGAAGACCTACCAGATGAACCCGGCCAACCAACGGGAAGCCCTCATCGAGGCCGAACTGGACACCCAAGAGGGAGCCGATTTCCTGATGGTCAAGCCGGCGCTGGCCTATCTTGACGTCATCAAGCTATTGAAAGATCAATTTGACCTCCCCATCGCCGCATACAACGTCAGCGGCGAGTATGCCATGATCAAGGCCTCCGCACGCAACGGTTGGCTGGACGAACGGCGAGCCACGATGGAGGTGTTATTGGGCATCCGCCGGGCGGGTGCCACAGCCATCCTGACGTATCACGCCAAGGAGGTATTGGAACGGAAATGGATTGAAGGATTTTAGTTTTACGACCATATTGAGGATCTAGTGATGTTTGATACGCTTAAAAAAGCTTTCGGTGGCGATGAGCCGCTGCCTCCGTCGGGCAAACGGGGCGATATTGTCCGCGAACAGTCGGCCGAACTGTACGAAAAGGCGAAACAGTACTTCCCGGGTGGGGTCAATTCGCCCGTGCGTGCCTTCAAATCCGTCCATGGTACGCCGTTGTTCATCGACCGGGGTGATGGGTGCTTCCTGTGGGATGCCGATGGAAACCAATTCATCGACTTTTGCTGTTCTTGGGGGCCGTTGATCCTGGGCCACAACCATCCGAAAATCCGGGAGCGGGTAACCAAGGCGCTTGACAAGGGATTGAGTTTCGGTGCGCCGACGGCGCTCGAAAACGAACTGGCTGAACTCATCCTCAAAAATAACGGCTACATCGAAAAGATCCGTTTCGTCAGTTCCGGAACGGAAGCCGTCATGTCGGCCATCCGCTTGGCACGTGGCCATACGCGCCGCGACAAGATCGTTAAATTCGAAGGGTGTTATCACGGTCACTCCGACTCGCTATTGGTCAAAGCCGGATCAGGATTGGTGACCTTCGGCGAAACCTCCTCTGCCGGCGTACCGAAAGCCTTCGCCGATGAAACCATCGTGATTCCGTTGAACGACCGCGAGGCCGTGGAAAGCGCCTTTGCCCAATTCAAGGATCAGATTGCCGCCGTCATTATCGAAGGCGTACCGGCCAACAACGGGTTGCTCATCCAAGAAACGGAATACATCCGGTTCCTCCGGGACATCACGTCGGCAAACGGCAGCTTGCTCATCCTCGATGAAGTCATCACCGGCTTCCGGTTAGGCTTCGAAGGCGCCGCGGCCCATTACGGTATCCGACCCGACATCATTACCTACGGCAAGATCATTGGCGGTGGTATGCCCGTGGGCGCTTATGGAGCCTCTTCGGAACTGATGGCAAATATCTCGCCCGATGGCGGCGTGTACCAAGCCGGTACGTTGTCCGGCAACCCGGTCGCCATGGCGGCGGGCATCGCGCAGCTCACGGAGCTCAAGGGAAATGGATTCTACAAGAATCTCGACCAAAAGGCCAGCGAATTCGTGGCTGCCATCCAGCGATATGCCGATGCCAAGAACTACAAGGTACGGCTGTTCAGCATCGGATCCATCTTCTGGTTTGCCTTTACGGGCAAGGAAAGCATCCGTGCCGCGGCCGAAATCGATCCGGAAAGCATGAAGCACTACAAAACGTTCCACCGCGAATTGCTGAATCGCGGGGTATACTTCGGTCCATCTGGGTATGAGGTAGGCTTCGTATCGGCCGTACACACCAAAACGGAATTGGAGCGGGCCAAACGGGCCATTTTCGAAGCGTTAGACGAAGTGTTTAGGCGATAACGCCGCGCTGTCAATACGCCGCTTCCTCGTGGTTTCCCTCCCGTTCGATCGGTAATACATAGCCCCCGGTATCAATGGCTAGCGACGGACGTGCGCGTTGTGCCGCCATGACCGATGCGGGGGTAACCTTGGTGCCAAACAGGTACACATTCGTCAAGCTAGGCACGTCTACCAACTTCATCAAGCCTGCATCGCCCACGGCTGTACCCGTCAAGTTCAAGTAACGCAGGTGCTGACAGCCCTTCAGCGCTTCCAATCCGGCATCCGTAACCGCCGTGTTTTCCAGGTGAAGTCGTTGCAATGCGCTTAGTTGAGCAACCGGACCCAGCGCCCGATCAGTGATCGCAGTCCCCCCCAGCCGGAGTTGGACGATGTGATCGCCGAGTGGAAGCAGGCCCTCGGCATCCGCATCGCCGAACGCCGGATCGTTAATCATGCTGACCATCAAGAAATGGCTTCCCTGTGCCACGGGCATCACGGCGATGCCCCGTTCCTGTAATGCCTGTACCGCCTCGGCCGGTGGGGCCGACGGTTCGGGCAACCGGTCGTCATCCGCTCCGCCCGATTCCAATCGGGCCAGCACGGGCTGTATCTCCACGGGTTGATCGATATCCTTCACCGCGACACCGAAAGGCGCCCCTTGGGAAATCCACCATGCAATCAGCACGATTTCGTCATCGGCAATCGGCGTACGACCCTTGGGGGGCATGCGCTTCTCGTCGCCCAGCGGCAGGATCAACCGGGCGTACAACTCGCTTTCATCCGTTTGCCCGGCTACCATGACCGCCCCCCCGTCCCCTCCTGCCAGCAGCCCTTCCTTGTGGTGGAGCGCCAGCCCACCCTCCTGCTTTTTGGCGCCATGGCAGCTTTGGCAACGCCGAGACAGGATCGGCTGGATGATCCCCTCGAAGGCTTGCGCTTCCTGCACATTTTCTACGATCCACGTCTCTTCTTCCGCATCCCCGAGCAGCCATCCGCCTATCCCGGCGGGTAACGCGGACGTCATGTAGCCGCTTCCATGGGTAAGCGTGCCGCCGTAATGGCCAGTAGCCGATAGCAGCACCACGGCCAACGAGAAGATTGCAAACCGGTAGTTGGTCAGGCGCCTGAGCAGGCGACGACCGGCTGAAGCCGGATGATAGAGCGCCCAAACCACTGCGCTCACCAGCACGACCGCGATTCCGAGCCATTGATGCAAGTCAAGCACCTGCTTGTCGTATCCGCCAGCTAGCGACAGGAAATACCCGGTGATGGCGGAGGCGGCTGCGGACAGCGTGCCGAACGCCAACAAGAATGGGACTGCCGGTCCCAGGTTTGCATACCGCTTCCATCGAATCAGGAACGCCAGCAAAAAAGACACGATCAAAACCCCGATAGGCAAGTGCACCCATAGGGGATGCCACCGCCCCATGAACGACAACCAATCGCCCGTTTGTTCCATCATGGATAGTACCTGGATTTAAGCAGCCCCAGCATGTACACGTTGATATCCCATTGGCTGGCAACGGGCTGTTTGGTATAGGGCAACACCGGCAAATAGGCCGGCGGGCCGAACTCCGTGGTCATGGTGAGTGTTTCGTCGGCTTTTCGATAACGTTCCACGACCTCGTCCCACCACCGCAGGTGTTGCTGGAGCACGCCTTCCCACTCGGGGGCTCGCGGATCGTTTACTTGCGGCCCTTGTTGGTGCCCTACGCGTACGTGGATGTGCCCGGTGCGCGACAAGGCCGCCGCCACCGCTTCGGGTTGGTCGGCCAACATGGACTCATGGACGTTGCACCAGTGCGAGATATCCAAGGTGAGCGACAGCTCGGGCAACCGCTCGAGGTAGTCGCGGGTTACATGCGCCGCGAAACTGAAACGGCCCCGATGGGTTTCATGCACGATCTTGACACCGCTTTCGCGGGCAAGCGCCGCCGCGGCCGTGATGAGGGCGCTATTCTGCTCCACCGTGAAATGATCTTTACCGGTATGGCAATTGATCAACCGCGGCTTTCGCGCAATCGCACGTTTCAGGTTATTGACGAATTGCTCCAAATACGCTTCGAACGTGTTTCCACTGCCTGCGCTCAACAGGATGAGGTCCAAGCCGTGTTGCTGCAAGGCGGCATCCATGGCCTTCAGCTCGGCGTCTGACGATGGCAGCCAGGTTTCCACCCCGTCGAATCCGGCAGCTTTTACCCGTCGGCAAAACTCGTCCCACGGTACGTCCATCCCCCAATTCGTGCAGAAAAAATCGATTTTGGAGCCATTGCTAGGCAACTGGCCATAAACGGCCTCGCCAAGCAGGCAGAAGCAAAAGATCAGTGTTGGAAATTTCATTTCATGATTACGGTTAAACAAGGGCATGGATCAATTCGCCTTCCACGTCGGTGAGCCGGAACGGCCGCCCTTGGAATTCGTAGGTAAGTTGCTCGTGATCGAACCCCATCAGGTGCAGCATGGTGGCGTGCAGGTCATGCACGGATACCCGCCCGCTCACCCCCGTGAAGCCGATTTCGTCGGTTTCTCCATAAGACACCCCCTTCTTGACACCGCCTCCGGCCAGCCAAATGGTATACGCATCGGTATGGTGATCGCGCCCAAGGAAAGGCATGTCCTTATCGTCGCGGTTTTCCTGCATGGGCGTACGGCCAAACTCACCGCCCCACACCACCAGTGTCTCGTCGAGCAGCCCGCGTTGTTTCAGGTCAAGTAGCAACGCCGTCATCGGCCGGTCTATCTCCCGGCATTTATCGCGGAACCCGATATCGATGGCTTCCTTGGCATTGGTACCATGGCTGTCCCAGCCCCAGTCGAACAGCTGCACGAATCGCACGCCCTGCTCCACCAACTTTCGTGCGAGCAGGCAATTATTGGCAAACGATTCCTTGCCGGGTGCCGTGCCATAGAGCTCATGGATGTACTCGGGCTCGCGATCGATGTCCATCACCTCGGGTACGGCCACCTGCATCTTGTAGGCCATTTCGTATTGGGCTATGCGGGCCAACGTCTCCGGATCGCCGTATTGGCCGTACTCTTCGCGGTTCACCGCATTGATCGCATCGATACTCGCCTTTTTCAGGTCGCGCCCCACGCCATCGGGATCGCTTAGGTACAATACCGGGTCTCCCTTTGACCGGCATTGCACCCCTTGGTACACCGATGGCAGGAAGCCGCTCCCCCATACGCTTTTCCCCGCATCCGGTGTCTTCCCGCCCGAGGTCAGTACCACGAAGCCGGGCAGGTTGCTGTTTTCGGTGCCGAGTCCGTAGGTGACCCAAGCCCCCATGCTTGGCCTACCCAAGCGTGCATGTCCGGTGTGCATAAACAACTGGGCCGGACCGTGATTGAACTGATCGGTATGCACGGCTTTCAGGAAACTCACCTCGTCCACGACTTTGCTGAAATGGGGCAGGTAATCCGAAACCCAGGCACCGCTTTGCCCATGCTGCTTGAAGTTGGCCTGCGGCCCCAGCATCTTGGGCACCCCGCGGATAAAGGCGAACTTTTTACCGGCCAGCAACGACTCCGGGCACGGTTTATCGTGCAATTTGTGCAACTCGGGCTTGTAGTCAAAAAGTTCCAATTGCGACGGTGCCCCCGCCATATGCAGGTAGATGATACGCTTTGCCTTTCCGGCGAAATGCGGTGCACGGGGCGCCATGGGGTTCAACGACCCCCTCGCCAGTGCGGCCGCCGTACCGTCTCCCCGACTCCCGGCGGAGCATCCGCCAAACAGGTACCCCAGCGCGATCCCTCCTACGCCGGCTACGCAATCCCGCAGGAAATGCCTGCGGGTTACCGCTTCCAAGTGATGGCGTTGCGCCTCTTTAACTAGTTTTCCGATATCCATATCCCTTACGATTTGGTCAAGAATTCGTCCAGGTTGATCAACGCGCCCGCCACCACCGAGAATGCCGCGACGACGGCATCGTCCTGTTGACCTTGTCGGTAGTCTGCATTGAACCTCGCCAGTGCCCCCGCGTCTGCCGTGTATCGGCTGTACGCCTCGTCATACAACTGCCTGAGCGCTTGCTTCCGTTCGGGTGTCAACCTACGCTGCATGGCCAGGTAATAGCCCAGTTCGATACCGCGGTCGGCATCTTTCCCTGCGCCCGCGGCCATGCGTTGGGCCAGGGCATGGGCTGCTTCGAGGTATACGGGGTCGTTGAGCGTGGTCAACGCCTGCAAAGGCGTATTCGTGCGGATGCGGTCTACCACGCACACTTCGCGGCTCGACGCATCGAACGTGACAAATGAGGGGTACGGGCTGGTGCGCTTCATGAACGTATAGATGCCTCTCCGGTATTGGTCTTCGCCCGCGCTGGTTTTCCAGGTGGCGCCGTTGTACACCGTCATCCAGACCCCGTCGGGCTGGTGGGGCATCACGCTGGGTCCAAACATTTTCGGGCTTAGCAAGCCGCTCACGGCCAGCGCCTGATCCCTAATCTGCTCGGCGCCCAACCGGAATCGAGGCCCCCGGGCGTAGTAGTCGTTGGCCGGATCGCTGCGCAGGGCCTCGGCGTCGATCGTGGACGACTGCCGATACGTGCGCGAAACCACCAATTCGCGGACCAGCCGTTTCACGCTCCAATCCAGCTCATGCATGAACTCGAGCGCCAACCAATCGAGCAATTCGCGATGGATGGGCGGCGTACTCTGCGTGCCCATGTCGCCCAAGGGCTCCACCAATCCCCGCCCGTACAGTTGTGCCCAGATGCGGTTTACCAACGTCCGTGCCGTCAGCGGGTTTTCGGTACTCACCAGCCATTGGCTGAAGCCTAGCCGGTTGGCCGGCGCATCTTTCGGAAAGGCATTCAGCGCCTGCGGAACCGCGGGTTGCACCGCATCGCCGTGTACCAACCAGTTGCCCCGTTCGAAGATATGCGTGGTACGCGCCATATCGGCGGGATTTTCGACCATGATCGGTACCGCTGGCGGATTGTGGTTCAGCAATTGCAAGAACTCGGCCTCCTTTTGGGCATAGGCGACATCGCCTTGCCCGGCCAACCGGGGGCGGAAAGCCATCCACTCGACCATGCAAACGGAACGGGACGGCTCGATGGACGGGTTGCGAAACGTCAGGTACAAATGGCGCACGCCCTGCGTGGGCACGAGCGGCATATCGACGATGGTACCGGATTGGCTGGGCGGTATGCCGAAATCGACCAATAACGGCCCATTGGGTGCGTCAGCACGGATTTCCAACCGCCCTCCCGGACTTGCCCCCCAGTAGCTCATGTATAGCCGGTCCTTTCCATCCAACGCGATAGACCGCATCCTGGCCGTGCCACCGGGCCGCATCGCCAGCCATTTGGTATCGGCCAAGGCACCGTGCTGCAACGAATCGGCGTGGTGGGCATGGTACTTAGGCTCCAGGGTATTCAGGAAAAGCGCGGCAGACGACACCTCCGCACCTTCGGCGTGCTGGCCGAGCCAAGCCAAGATATCGTCTACCTGTTGCCGTTCGGCACCCTCGTACATACGCAATTTCGGGTGTTCGCCAAACGTATCCTCATCGCGCGTGTTGTTGAAAAACGCATAGGATTTATAGTATTCTTCGAACTTGAACGGATCATAGGTATGGCTGTGGCATTGCACGCACTCGAACGTGGTACTCAGCCAGACCTGGTAGGTCGTGTTCAGCCGATCCATCACGGCCGCCACACGGAACTCCTCGTCGTCTGTCCCCCCTTCGTCATTGTTCATCGTATTGCGGTGAAAAGCCGTGGCGATGAGCTGATCCTTGGTCGGTTCGGGCAACAGGTCGCCAGCCAGCTGTTCGATCGTGAACCGATCGAACGGCATGTCGTCATTGAATGCCTGGATCACCCAGTCGCGGTACGCCCATATATCGCGGTTTCCGTCGCGCTCGTAGCCTTTGGTATCGGCATAACGGGCCAAATCCAGCCACCATGCCGACCACCGTTCGCCGAAGTGGGGCGAAGCCAACAGGCTATCCACACGGATTTCGTAGGCCCCCGCGCGCGTATCGTTCATGAACGACTGCACCTGCCCCACCGTAGGCGGCAAGCCTACCAAATCGAGGTGCAGCCTCCGCAATACGATTTCCTTCTCTGCTTCGGGCGCGAATGACAAACCGGCATCGGCGTGTTTGGCCGCGATGAAACGGTCGACGTGGGTCAACTCCGGGCCACCGACACCACCGAACAAAGCAGCAAGCGAAAAACGGCTCTTGGGTTTCGGCACGGCCACGGCTTTCGGCAACACATATGCCCAATGCTCGCCCCATTCAGCCCCCTGTTCCACCCAACGGGTGAGCACATCGATTTCCGCTTCGCTGAGCTGCGGGGCATTATAAGGCATCCGCAGTTCCGGGTCTTTTTCAGTGAGGCGCTGGATGAAACTACTGTGTGCGGCATCGCCGCGCCTGATTGCCGGTTCGCCCGATTCGGTGGCGGCGAACGCCTCTTCTTCGAACAGCAGGCTGAATCCGCCGTTTTTCTTCACGCCACCGTGGCAGCTGATGCAATGCTTGTTCAGGATCGGCTTCACGTCAGCGCTGAAGTCCACCCGCTGGTCTTGCCGGATGCCCAGCAGTGCGATGCCCAAAATGACCACCCCCAACAGGATATATACGATTGTCTTCTTCATTCGACCAACTTGTGGCATCCTTGGATCCGATTTACTTCAACTGGTTAGTCCAACCGCATCGGGGCTGCCCTTAGCCCATCGCTAAAGATGCTCATTTATTAACAAAATGCAAAAAACAAAAATAACGGGACACACGCCAAGCAACAATGGATAATCCGTGCGAAAACATGTAAAAAAACATCAAGTTGCTCCCGTACGCTACTCGTTATCCGTTGGGATATGATCCTTTCGGCGTAGCGGAGCGAGCCCAGGCCGCATTCCAATAGCTTCACGAGCTCGATTTCGCGCTGCGTTAGCCTTATTCGCCGGTGCGCTGCACCGGCCCGTCGCGCAACTACAATCAGATCAATCCCCTTTCGAGTGCTACGCGGACCAAACCGGCGGTATTCTTCACGCCCACTTTCTGGATCAGGTTACTCCGATGGGATTCGACGGTTTTGGTACTGATGAAAATCTTGGCCGCGATTTCCTCGGTCGTGTATTCCTTGATGATCAACCCAAGGATTTCCTTTTCGCGGTTGGTGAGCTTGGGGATGAAGGCGGCCGAAGCGGGCGCCTTGCCCAGCGATTCATTCAGCAGCATCTCGCGCACGTTTTTCGGCAGATACCGCTCACCGGCCAATACCGCCTTGATCGCATCGATCAATTGCGTCTTGTCCGTATTCTTCAGCAGGTATCCCATGGCACCGTTCCTGATGGCCTGCTTCACGAAAGAAACATCCTCATAATTGGTCAGCGCGATGATGCGCAAATTTGGGAATCGTTGCAGGATATCCTTGCACGCCTCAATGCCACTGCCGTCGGGCAGGTTAATATCGAGCAGCAATACCTGTACGCGTGGATGAAGCCCGCCGACCGTTTCGGCTATGCTGGTAAATGCCTGCGAAATGACGACCTCCTTGCTTGATTTCAGCAAGGTGCGGATTCCTTCGATGACGATGACGTGATCGTCGGTGATGGCTACTTCAATCATGTTTCAGCGCATTTAAATCGATCGCGATGTGGAATGACGTCCCGCCTCCATGGCTATCCACTTCCAGCAGCGCACGGAGAAAAGCCACGCGAGCGCGTACGTTGGCCAGCCCGAGCCCTTTCTCCGCGGCGTTCGGATCGAAGCCTACCCCATCGTCTTCGACCGTAACCGACAGGTGGTGTTCATGGAAATTGAGCTGTACCATCCCAGTCGTGGCTCGGGCGTGTTTCACGATGTTGTTGATCAGTTCCTGGATGATGCGGTAAATCACCGTTTCCACGTGGCTGGACAAGGCGGCGGCATCGCCGAAAGACTGGAATTCCAGCCGAAGGCCATTCGATTGGTTTATCTTGAGGCAATATTGCCGGATGGTCTCCACCAAGCCGAAATCGGTGATGGACGTTGGCATCAGGTTGTGCGAGATGCTGCGTATCTGTGCGCAGGAATTATCGACCATCTCGATTGCGGTCAAGAGGTTCGCATTGTCTTCCTGCCCCAGCCCGGCCTCTTCGAGGCTGGCCAACCTGAACTTGATGGCAGACAGCTCCCCGTTGATCCCATCATGCAATTCCTGCGCGATGCGCCGGCGCTCCTGCTCCTCACCGTCGATCAGCGCCTCGAGCTTGTCGATTTCCTGCTTTTGCCGTAAGGCCTGGATCTGTTTGTCTTTCTCGCGGTGGCGCTGACGGAAGAACAACCAGCCTCCAATCGACGACGCGGCCAAGGCCATGATAACGATCAGCGAGAAGATGGCTTGGTTGCGCTTTGCCAGCAACTCGACTTCTTGGTCCTTCAGTTTTACCTGCTGTTCGGCGATTGACCTGTCCTTTTTCTCGGTCTCGAACCGGGTCTGCATCAGCGAAATCTGCTTCACATGGCTTTCGTTCAGCACGCTGTCTCTCAGCAAATAGCCCATTGCCAGGAAACGATAAGCCTCGTCCGGCTGTCCAATGCCGCTGTAAATGCCTGCCAGCCGCTTCTGCGTACGGTATAGGATTTCTTTCGCGTTGATTTCCTCCGCCAGTTGATAGGCCTGCAAACCATACTCCAGCGCTCGCGTGTTGTCGTTTATGTTTTGATACAGGCCACTCAGGATGTACAACAGATCACTCTTCTGGAAGGCATCATGCATTTTTTCCGTTAGGGCCAGTGCCTGTTCGTAATACGGGATAGCCTTGGCGTACTGTTTGGCATGGTTGTAATACTCGCCCAGGTTTCTGGTGGCATAGAATGACAGCGTATGGCTGTCCGTCTTTTCACTGAGTGCCTTTGCCTTGCTGAAATAATCCAATGCTTTCGCGAAGCCATTCTTCCGGATATGGAAGAGGCCATAATTACCATAAAGTATACCCATTTTTTCATGATCGACCGGGTTTGCGAACAGGATCGCTTTCTTGAGGTAATGCTCTTCCAATGATAGGTTATCGATCGTCGAATACAGCGCGCTCAGGTTCTTGTAACTCTCGCTAACCGTACTGCTGTCCTTGATGTGTTCGAAGATCTTGATGCTTTCCAGGTAGAGCGGTACGGCCCGGTCGTAATCGCCCAAGAACTGGTAGGCATTGGCCATGTTGGTAAAAGTCACGGCCTCCCCCCGTTCGTAGTTGCTTTTGCGGCTGTACGGCAATGCGCGCTGGTAATAGACCAAGGCCGAATCATAGCGCCCCAGGGAGCTGTGTACGATACCGCTATACTGCAGGGCCTTGAATGCACCTATTCCGTATTTCTCCCGCTCGCTAAGCCTGAAGGCGTCGCTATACAGCGCCAATGCCCCTTCGGGGTTTGCCTCCTCTTGGGCCATGGCGCTGTCTAGCAGGTGGTCTATGCGTAGCGAATCCCGCTCAATGCCGTTGCCGTGGGCGAAGCACCCTATCGACAACAACCAAACCGCCAGACCGAAAGCCCTCATGGATACACTTGCTTACCCGGCGGAAAGTTAGCAATTAGTTTCCATTTCCGGCCATGGCTATCGCCGCCGCATACCCATTATGCGCGATGACGGTTTCTTCGCCGTTTTTCCATACATAAGCCCGA
This sequence comes from Parapedobacter sp., assembly GCA_037190485.1. Taxonomy (GTDB): domain Bacteria; phylum Bacteroidota; class Bacteroidia; order Sphingobacteriales; family Sphingobacteriaceae; genus Parapedobacter. Next base: position 15,152 of record JBBCJB010000005.1, on the reverse strand, counting down.
TGTCCGGAGTTTCCGATCACGTATTCGTCGGCACCGTTCACCCAAAGGCCGGTCGTGGTCATCGATTCGTCGGGCAGCTTGGAGAGCACCTTCACGACCCCACCCTTCGCCGATTTGGCCACCGGATTCCGCTCGCTATTGTTTTCATGGAACGCGATGTACGCTTGTCCGCTTCGGATTACCAATGCCGTCGCTTCTGCCAGTGCCGCCCCGTCGGTAATCGCCGTCTTGACGTTGTCTTTCCAATACATCACCTTTTCCGACCCAAAACCGCTGGAAGCCCCGTCCCGCTCCGTATTCAGGGCATGCACGACACCGTTTTCCAGCGTTATCGCCCTTCCGGACGACAACACGTTCCCGCTACGCAGCGTGGTCACCTTCCCGTTCTTCCAAACGCTCAAGGCGTTGCCGAACAGCTCACCGGTGCTTTCTTGCACCAGCGCGGCGATGTCCGTGCCTTGCACGTCGATGGCCGTTGCCGTGGCGTCCTTCGTTCCATCGGTAAGCGCTACCGGTATGCCGTTCTTCCAGTAGGTCGCCACGCGCCTGTTGCTTGCCCCCTTTTCGTCTCCAGCGATGTATACGTCGTTATTCCGCACCACCATGTCCATCGCCGAAGCGTCTTTCGTATTCAGCGTAGTCGGCACCCCATTTTTCCAGTACTTGTAGATTGCCGTTGCGCTTCCCGCGCTCTGGTCGGTTTCCGTGCCGAGGATATACACATTGCCCTTATCCACCGCCAACTTAAGCGCTTCCGCGCGCTTGGTACCGTCGGTGATGACCTGCATTTCCTTGTTTTTCCACAACACGATGGTCGATACGCGGCTAAAGCTGTTGGGGCTCCTTTCCTGCCCGAGTACGTAAGTGTCCTTGCCTTCCACCGCGATGTCGATGGCCCGGGTGTTGCTTCCCGAATTGAAAGGCAAGGCCGTCAATTCGCCGTTTTCCCAGAGCGCAGGCTCCAGCCTGATCCCATTGCGCACGTAACCGGCGATGTATACGCTGCCATTCGGTTGATCCTCCGGCCCGTCTTCGGATGGGCCATCCTTTGAACACGAAACAAGGGCAGCCAAAACGAGCAGTGCCGCCAAGGGATTAAGCGCTTTGATCGCGCCGCTGAGGTAAGTGAGATAATTCATAGTGATCGTTGTTTTTTGCTGGGACCAAGTTGCTGCAAAAAAACGACCGAGGCATTGGGGGATACCTTGCTTTTCAAAACTCGGGGAATACCCTGAGGAAACACAGCGTCCGCGAGAAACCAGGGCGATCGCGAGCGCGGCGTGACGATGACGGCAATACAACTGATAAGCCTGCATAAATAATTGAATGTAATCTATGCGGACTTCGCTATACTTGCGGCACGATTTTAACAAACACACCAAGAAACACCAATGATTGCAAGGGCTGCACTTTCCATCCTGTTATTCCAGTTCATGTTTGTTCCGTCGTTTTCGGCGCAGTTCCCCACCAAGACCGATACCGCCCCACTGCTCTGGGATGACAAACCGGCCGTGAATTGGATGTCCCAGGCCTATCCCATGGGCAATGGCCGGGTAGGCGGCATGGTATTCGGCGGCGTAAGGCACGAACAGATCCAGTTTAACGAAATCAGCCTGTGGACCGGAGACGAACACGAAACCGGCGCCTACCAAGCGTTCGGAGACATCCATGTGGACCTACACCACGCAACGGACGCCATACCCGCAGGCTACCGCCGGGAACTGGACCTATCGCGCGCCGTGCAGCAGATCAGCTATGCCGATGGTGGGGTTGCCTATAGCCGCACCTATTTCTGCAACCATCCGGACAATGTCATGGTACTGCATTACACCGCCGATAAAAAAGGCAGTTACCGGGCAACGATCCGCTTCACGGACGCCCACGGGGCCACCACGGCGGCAAATGGCGCCTCCCTGACCATCGCTGGTACATTGGACAATGGCATGGCCTATCAAGCCGACCTCGTGGCACGGATCCATGGCGGCACGGTTACCGTAGCCGCAGACACCGCAGGCGGACAGCTGCTCGAAATCGCCAACGCTGACGGATTCACGCTCATCCTAACGGCCGCGACAGACTACAGCAACAAACGCGAAGACGGGTGGAAGGGACAAGTCCCATCGTTGACCGTTAAAAAAACGCAGGAAGCCGTGCGCAACACATCGTACGACGCCTTGTTGAAGCGCCATATCCAAGACTACCAACACCTCTTTGGCCGGGTATCGCTCTACTTGGGCAACACGCCCGCCACACAAGCCGAGCGCCCTACCCGCAAACGGCTGGAAGACTATCCCGGCGGCAACGACCCACAGCTGGAGTCCCTCCTGTTCCACTATGGCCGGTACCTGTTGATTAGCGCGTCGCGCCCCGGTAGCCTACCGGCAAACCTGCAGGGCTTATGGAACAACAGCAATACGCCCCCGTGGCGCTCCGACTACCACTCCAACATCAACGTGCAAATGAACTATTGGTTGGCCGAACCGACCAACCTTTCCGAATGTCACTTACCCTACCTCGATTATATCCATAGCCTCCGCGGGGTCAAGAAGGAACACACGCAGGCCGAATACCCCGGAGTGCGTGGCTGGACGGTCCGCACCGAAAATAACATTTTCGGCGGCCAGAGTTTCTCCTGGAACACCCCCGGCAGCGCATGGTTCATGCAGGCGGTCTGGGAACACTACGCGTTCACGCGCGACACGTCTTACCTACGTGATTTCGCTTATCCGCTGATCAAGGAAATCGTCGAGTTTTGGGACGACCACCTCAAACGCCGGGAGGACGGTACGGTCGTCGCCCCCATGGGTTGGTCGCCGGAGCACGGACCTGTGGAAGATGGCGTCTCACACGACCAGCAAATCGTCTGGGACCTATTCACCAATTACATCGAGGCCGCAGACATCCTGGCGACCGACGGCGCCTATCGCCGCCACATTGCCAGCCTGCGCGACAGCCTGCTCCCACCCAGAATAGGCCGATGGGGGCAGTTGCAAGAGTGGGAGACCGATCGCGACGATCCCAACGACCAACACCGTCATGTATCCCATTTATTCGGGCTGCATCCGGGCCGGCAGTTCAGCCTACTGGAAACACCGCGGCTCGCCGAAGCAGCCAAGACCAGTCTCCAGGCACGGGGCGATGCGTCGACAGGCTGGTCCATGGCCTGGAAAATCAACTTTTGGGCGCGCCTCCATGACGGCGACCACGCCTATCGCATCCTTCGCAATTTTCTCACCCTGGTAGGCAATGACGGCGTTGACTACGACCAAGGCGGCGGCGTGTATGCCAACCTGCTTTGCTCGCATCCGCCTTTCCAAATCGATGGCAACCTAGGGTATGTTGCCGGTATCTCCGAAATGCTCGTCCAGAGCCAAACCGGCACGATCGAGGTCTTGTCGGCATTGCCCGATGCTTGGTCAAGCGGCCGGGTACAGGGCTTGCGTGCCCGGGGCAATTTCGAAATCACGGATCTGCAATGGGTCGATGGTCGGGTTACCGAACTGGTCATCACCGCGCACTCCGGCGGAACATGCCGAATCCGGACCCCCCATGCAGTCACTGACGGCAAAAACACGGCAGACAGCTTCACCGTCGAGACCCATCCCGGCCGGCGATACCGGTTTGCGTTGCCCTAAATGGGGTTGGCATGGCATAGCCCTAGCGGAGCCGATGGTTCCTAGAACCCCACGCTCTTCAACCGTAGCCCGGCCGTCTCGTCGAGGCCGAAGAGTAGGTTCATGTTTTGCACGGCTTGGCCACTGGCCCCTTTGAGCAGGTTATCGACAATGCTGACGATGAACAAGTTGTCACCGTGTTTCTCCAGGTGCAGGATGCATTTATTGGTGTTCACGACCTGCTTGAGGTCTATGTTCACACGGCTTACGTGCGTGAACGGATGGCTATCGTAAAAAGAAGTGTATAACCCGTGGGCCTCTTCTTCGCTCAATTGGCTATCCAGGTAAATGGCCGACAGGATCCCGCGCGGGAAATTGCCGCGCTGAGGGATGATGTTGATGCGCTGCATGGCGCGTTGCAGCAACGTACCATCGCCCTCGGGCAGGAAGCCCGACTGCAGTTGATCCAGCGACTCGCTGATTTCCTGCAGGTGCTGGTGCTCGAAGGCCTTGTATACCGAGAGGTTATTGCTGCGCCAGCTGAAATGGGACGTCGCGGAAGGCTTCTGCCCGGCCCCGGTCGAGCCGGTCGTGGCATTGATGTGAATTTGTCCCGACAGTAACCCCTGGCTTGCCAACGGCAACAGCGCCAGTTGGATGCCGGTCGCGAAACAGCCCGGATTGGCAATATATGAAGCGGACCGGATCGCTTGCCGATTCAGTTCGGGCAACCCGTACACGAAATCGCGACCTTGGTAGCTTGTATTCGCCCGTAAGCGGTAGTCCTGCGATAGGTCGATGACTTTCACGCGCGGGTCGATGGCATTGCTATCCAAAAACTTCCGCGCATCGCCATGGCCGACGCACAGGAAAATAACGTCTACGTCATTGTGGTAATTCGCAGCGAACCGCAAATCCGTATCGCCCAACAGGTCGGTATGCACATCAGAAACCTGGTTGCCCGCATTGCTGGCACTGTGCGCATACACGATATCGGCATGGGGATGGTGGATGAGGATGCGCAGCAACTCACCCCCGGTGTACCCCGCGGAGCCGATAATACCTATCTTGATCTTTGTCATCGTTCACAGATTCACAAACTCACTTACTCACTGATTCACCTTATGCCAAATGGATACCTGGTTGCCGAATATCTTCGAGAACCCCTTCACGTCGTCGCCGCTCCAGGTATTGTTCATCTCGCCGTAGCTGCCAAACTTGTTCGACATCAGGTCATGGGGCGATTCGATCCCGATGACGGTAAAGCGGTAAGGATTGAGCTCCACGAAGACCTTGCCCGTGACGGTTTGCTGCGAACGCTCCAAGAACGCCTCGATGTCGCGCATCACCGGGTCATGCAACTGCCCTTCGTGCATCCAGTTGCCGTAGAACGCCGCCAATTGGTCTTTCCAGCTCAACTGCCATTTCGTAAGCGTATGTTTTTCCAAGGTATGATGGGCCTTGATGATGATCAGCGGCGCGGCGGCCTCGAAGCCTACGCGTCCTTTGATGCCGATGATGGTATCGCCTACGTGGATATCGCGCCCGATGCCATACGGCTGGGCAAGGGCCTGCAATTCCTGGATCACCTTCACCGAGCCGAGCCGACGGCCGTCCAACGCTACCGGCTCGCCTTTCTCGAAATCGATCGTGATACGCCGGGGCTCCGTCGCGGACACCGGCGTGGGCCACGCGTCTTCCGGCAGGGTATCGTGCGAGGTCAGTGTCTCCTTACCCCCAACGGACGTGCCCCATATCCCTTTGTTGATGGAGTATTTCGCTTTCTCGGCATTGAACTCCACCCCGTGCTCGTGCAGGTAGGCGATTTCCTCCTCACGACTCAGCTTCAGGTCGCGTATGGGCGTGATGATTTTCACCTCAGGGACGAGGATATTGAAGATCATGTCGAAACGTACCTGATCGTTGCCCGCGCCCGTGCTGCCGTGGGCCACGTATTCGGCGCCGATCTGCTTGGCGTAATTGGCAATGGCCGTGGCCTGGCTCACCCGCTCGGCGCTTACCGAAAGCGGATAGGTGGCATTTTTCAATACATTGCCGAAAATGAGGTATTTGATACTGCTATCGTAGTAGTTCTGGGTTTCATCGACCACGGCATGCGATTTCACACCAAGCGAATAGGCCCGTTTTTCGATCTGGACCAGCTCTTCTGCCGAGAAACCACCCGTGTCCACGATCACGGAATGCACTTCCAGTCCCAAGTCCTTGGTGAGGTAAATGCAACAAAACGAGGTATCCAACCCCCCACTGAATGCTAATACGACTTTGTTCATTCGATAACTAATTGTTTTTTTTGCCTCATGGAACCTGCATTTCATCGCAGGTTTCATACCACTATCGATATATGCTACTGTTATTATGCCGTCCCCGGATACCGCGCGGCGAAAGCCGTTACCATTTTCTTGGTGGATTTCCACAACTTGGCTTCGATGCGCTTCAAGAGCGAAGACTTCTTCGTGATCTGTTTGAGCCGCTCTTTCGCCTTGGCCTTCATCTCGATCCGTTCACGCAATTCCTTTTCCTTCTCTACGGGATCCCACAACATCGCGGTACACATGCAATTCTTGCGCTGCTTCATGGTCAGGATGTCGTAGTTCACGCAGCTTTGGCAGCCTTTCCAAAAATCCTCGTCCTGTGTCAGCTCCGCATAGGTGACCGGCTCGTAACCCAGATCCGAATTGATCTTCATCACCGCCAAACCGGTGGTGAGTCCGAAGATCTTGGCTTTGGGGTATTTTTCCCGCGAGAGGTCAAAGATACGTTTTTTGATGGCTTTGGCCAATCCCACTTTCCGGAACTCCGGATTGACCACCAAACCCGAGTTGGCCACGAAATCGCCGTGGCTCCACGTCTCGATGTAGCAAAAGCCAGCCCAGGCCTTGTCGGCTTTCCGCAATGCGATCACCGATTTGCCCTCACGCATCTTATTGGCCACATATTCCGGGCTGCGGCGGGCGATGCCCGTACCCCGGGCTTTGGCCGATTCGGCCATCTCCTCGCAGATCTGCTCGGCATAGCCTACATGCGTTTCGTTAGCGGGTATTACCAAAAAATCAGAAAGTACCATTGTACTGTACGACCCCCAAGATTGAAAACAACCAACCGATTTGGTGTTTGTTTGCGTTAAAAAAATGAATCACTGCTTAGTTTAGTACGGGCCTGGACTTCAATCCGTACCGGTATGGAGAGGGATGCCCCTGATTAAGCCCGGGGCAATATGGGTCGTCGGAGCCGTAGCACCGGCTTTTCGATGGCTAAATCACACAAAAAGCACATCGTGCGTTGCTGGAAGCACGACAGGAAAGGTACAGCTATGATTTCTTTTGTGTTCATTTTCAACTGTGAATTACAGCCTCGCTGCAATTAAGGTGCCAAAGGTAATAAAAATATTTTTGTTAACAAAAAAACAATTTTACGACCTTTGCAGCATGACAACAACCAGTTGGTTCTTCTTCGGCATCTTCGCCATCCCCCTCATTGCCTTCCTGATTTGGCTGATGAAGCAGGATCGGCGCAAAGGCATCTGGGGCATTATCCTCGTGGTCGTCGCGGCGCTAGCGGCTACCATCGTATCCACGCAACGTGCATCCCGCAATGCCGTCGAGAATTTCGAATTGCGGAAAAAGGAAGCGCAAGAACAAAGCGCCCCACCGGCTACTCCGTGATGCCCTCGAGCGCGAAGAGGAATGCAAACTCCAGCGCCACGTCCTTGAGGTAGTCAAACCGCCCGGACGCCCCGCCGTGGCCATAGTCCATTTCGGTTTTCAGCAGCAGCACGTTGCCGTCGGTCTTGGTGGCACGCAGCTTCGCCACCCACTTGGCCGGTTCGAAATACTGCACCTGGCTATCGTGCAGCCCCGTGGTCACCAGTAAGTTCGGATAAGCCTTGGCCTCGATGTTCTCATAGGGCGAGTAGCCCTTGATGTACGCATACGCTTCCTGTTCATTGGGATTGCCCCATTCGTCGTATTCGTTGGTGGTCAACGGGATGGTTTCATCGAGCATGGTGTTCACCACATCCACGAAAGGCACCTGCGCCACGAGTCCATGCCACAGGTCTGGCGCCATGTTGGCCACGGCACCCATCAGCAGCCCGCCAGCACTCCCACCCTGCGCATACAGGTGCGCGGGCGCAGTGTAGCCCTGCTCCACCAGGAACCTGCCACAGTCGATGAAATCGGTGAACGTGTTTTTCTTCTTGAGCAGTTTTCCGTCTTCGTACCACTGCCGCCCCATTTCCTGGCCTCCGCGGATGTGCGCAATCGCATAGACGAAACCGCGATCCAGCAGGCTGAGCCGGTTGGAACTGAACGACGGATCCATCGTGGCACCGTAGGAGCCGTACCCGTAAAGCAACAAGGGCGCATGGCCGTCTTTCCTGAACCCCTTTTTATACACCAGCGATATCGGTACCCGCGTACCATCGCCGGCCGTTGCATACAACCGTTCGGTCACGTAGTTTTCCACGGTGTAGCCGCCCACCACCTCTTGCTGCTTCAGCAACGTCTTTTCGCGGGTGCCCATGTCATAGTCATAGGTGGACGACGGGGTGGTCAGCGAAGTATAGCCGTAACGCAGCGTGGCGGTTCGGTATTCCGGGTTGGCAGCGGTGTAGGCGGTATAGGCTTCCTCCCCGAAATCCAGGTAATGGGCCGTGCCATCGGCCAGCTTGCGGATGGCCAATTGAATCAGGCCGTTCTTCCGCTCGGACACCACCAGGAAATCCTTGAATTCATCCACCTCTTCCAGCAACACATCTTCGCGGTGCGGGATCACCTCCCGCCAATGTGCCACGCCGGTTTGATCCAACGGGCATTCCATGAGCTTGAAATTCTTGGCGTCTTGGTTGGTCACGATGAGAAAGCGGTCGTCCAAGGCGGTCACATTGTACAAGACGTCTTTCTGCCTGGGCTGGAACACCTTGAATGCGCCCAGCGGATCATCGGCGTCGAGGTAGCGTACCTCGGACGATAGCGTACCCTCTGAATGGATGTAGATGAACTTGCCCGACTTGGCCTTGCTCACACCGATGTAATTGGTATTGTCTTGTTCGTGGTAAACCAACGCATCCCGCTGGCTCTCGGTACCCAGCACATGGCGCATGATCTTTTCGGAAAGCAAGGTGGATGGGTTGTTATGCGTATAGAACAACGTACGGTTATCGTTGCCCCACACCGATCCTCCAGACGTGTTTGGGATGGCATCCGCCAGCACCTCGCCGGTCTCCAGGTCCTTGATGTGCAGGGTGTATTGCCGGCGCGAAACCGTATCCACTCCATAGGCGATCAACCTGTTGTCTGGGCTCACGTTGAAACCGCCTGCCGAATAATAGGGATGTCCTTCGGCCAGCGCATCCACATCCACCAGTACCTGCTCAGGGGCGTCGAGCGAGCCTTTCTTGCGGCAGAACTTGAAGTACTGCTTGCCGAGCTCCGTACGCGTATAGTAATAATAACCGTTCTTGAAATAAGGCACGGATTCATCCTGTTCCTTGATCCGTCCTTTCATTTCATCGAACAGTTTGGCCTGCAGCGGTTCCGTGGCTTTCATCATCGCATCGGTATAGGCATTCTCGGCCTCCAGGTAGTCGATGACCGCTGCCGAATCCGGTCCTTTCTTGAAATAGTCGTTCAGCCAGAAGTACGGGTCTTGCACGGTATCGCCATGCAACGTCCGGCTATGGGGCTTCTCGGCCGCTACGGGCGCTTCGGCGCCCGGCCATTCATATTCATTCGCTTTACGGGTGCTATCCGCTGTGCAGGAAGTCAGGATGGAGCTCATCAACAAAAAATAAACAGCTTTCTTTTCATGTGTATGCATATTATTCAGCTTATTTCAGCGTTATTGCAAATGAAAGAAATAATCTCGTTACGTTAAACCTTTGGCGGGGATATTTATCAAACTTTAACATTTACGCGTGGCGGGAAACACTATCTTTGCCCGCGCACATAAAATATTTAAGACCTGTATATGGTGTTCCGTAACTTGCTTCATGCATTTCTTTTCAGCCTCGCTACCCTTTCCGCTCCCCTGTTTTCCTTTGGCCAGGCAAAAGACTCCCCGCCGACAAATTGGTTCAACCTCGATTACGAGCGCGACGGGGTGATGGGCATCAGTACGGAAAAAGCCTACGAACAGCTGCTCAAAGGCAAGAAAAGCACCCCCGTCGTGGTTGCCGTCATCGATGGCGGCGTGGATGTGCACCACGAAGACCTCAAGGACATCATCTGGATCAACGAAAAGGACAGCGCGTCTACCGGCGTGGACGCAGACGGCAATGGCTACATCAATGACAAGTATGGCTGGAACTTCATCGGAAACGCCAATGGCGAGAACGTTGAATTCGACAACATGGAGGTAACGCGCCTGGTCAAGAACCTGGAGCCCAAATACGTATCGGTACTCCCCACCACCCCGATGGACGGCGAGGAACGCCGCGAATTCCAGGAATACCAGAAAATGGTCACCTACTACGCAAACAAGATGCAGCAAGCGCGCTTCGGTCAAATCAGCTACACCGGGCTCAAACGCGCGGTGGATACCATGGTGGCGCGCATCGGGAAGGAGAAACCGACCCTGGCCGACTTCGACAAATACAAGGCGGGGGACGACCTGGAGAAGATGGCGCTGAAAATCGTCAAAAAGGAGCTGAAGGATGAACCCGACTTCGACAAATTCCACGAAGAGCTTGAAGAAGGCGTGAAGCATTACAACAACCAAGTCAATTACCACCTCAACAAAGACTACGACTCGCGCCACATCGTGGGCGATGATTACGAAAACAGCCGTGAGCGCTATTACGGCAATCCGGACGTCATCGGGCCCGACGCGGGACATGGCACGCACGTAGCCGGCATCATCGGGGCCATTCGAAACAATGGCATTGGCATCAACGGCGTGGCAGACAACGTGCGCATCATGGCTTTGCGCACCGTCCCGGACGGCGACGAGCGCGACAAAGACGTGGCCAATTCCATCCGCTATGCGGTTGAAAACGGCGCGAAGGTCATCAACATGAGTTTCGGCAAGCCGTTTGCCAAAGATAAGCAGGTGGTGGATGATGCCGTGCGCTTTGCCATGGAAAACGATGTCTTGTTGGTACACGCCGCGGGCAATGACGGGCAGGACAACGACGCCAACCCCAACTTCCCGAACAGGAACTTCGTGGATAGCCTGGGCATCAACAAGGGCGAAGCCGGGGCTTGGATCGAGGTCGGCGCCACCCAATGGAAAAACGACAACGAACTGGTGGCCAGCTTCTCGAACTACGGCCGCCGCTCGGTCGACGTTTTCGCGCCTGGGGTCAAGATAAACTCCACCATGCCTGGATCCACCTACAAAGACCAACAGGGCACCAGCATGGCGTCACCGGTGGTGGCCGGACTGGCGGCATTGATCCGGTCTTACTACCCCGAATTGCCCGCGCCCGAAGTGAAGCGCGTGATCATGCAATCGGTGACGCGCGTAGACCAGCGGGTCAAAGTAACCGGGCCCGATGGGCGGTCGATGCGGGTCTCGATGAACGACATCTGCGTAACGGGTGGCATCGTGAACGCCTACAAGGCCCTTCAACTGGCCGAGCAGAAAGCTACGGAAGTGGCTAAAAAACGATAAAAACGTTTCGAAAGGCATACTATCGCCGCCTTTTGTTCGTTATCTTAAAACAAAACAACAAAACAAATAGCGGTGCTTATGACAGAAACGTATACCTCCAGTACATCAACCCACGGCAACATCAAAAAATTAGACAGCGAGCATATCCAATTGGGCATGGACGACAAGCTGTTTTTTGATTTCCTCAAACCTAAGATGAACACGCTGTTTCGCCAACCCGGATTGGACTGTGTCGATCGGATCACGGCTTATTCGAAAGCGTGGCGTGCATCGAATTAGCGAGCGGAAAGCGTCATGCGCAAAAAGGAAAGATACGAGGCTTTCGTCGCCTACTTTTCCACCCATAATCCAGATGCCCAGACCGAATTGCACTACCGGAATCCTTACGAGCTGTTGGTGGCCGTCATCCTTTCGGCGCAATGCACGGACAAGCGCATCAACCAAGTCACCCCCGCCCTGTTCGAGCGCTTCCCGGAAGCCGAAAGCCTGGCGGCTAGCACGCCAGACGAGGTATTCACCTACATCCGGAGCGTAAGCTACCCCAACAACAAGGCCAAGCACCTGGTGGGCATGGCCCGGAAGCTCCTGGACGATTTCGGCGGCGTGGTGCCCCATGAGGTAACCGCGCTCCAGACCTTGCCCGGTGTGGGCCGCAAGACCGCCAACGTCATCGCGTCGGTCGTGTATAATGCGCCCGCCATCGCCGTTGACACGCATGTGTTCCGCGTAGCGAACCGCATCGGCCTCACGGACAATGCCAAAACGCCACTGGCCGTCGAAAAGCAGCTGGTCAAGCAGCTGCCCGAAGAGACCTTGGCTATCGCCCATCACTGGCTGATTCTGCATGGGCGCTACATCTGCGTGGCCCGCAAACCCAAATGCACCGAATGCCCCATCACGTGGATGTGCCGGTATTTTGAGAAAAATATAAAAAAATTAGCATAATTCAAAACTTAATGTTACCTTTGGCCAAACAACTGCTAAAACGATGAGTAATCAAGACAAATTGAAGGCATTACAGCTTACGCTGGACAAACTGGAAAAGTCATACGGGAAAGGCACCATCATGAAATTGGGCGATTCTGCGGTTGAGCCCATCGATGCCATTTCCACCGGATCCCTCGGCCTGGATATCGCATTGGGCATCGGCGGCGTGCCCAAGGGTCGCGTCATCGAGATCTATGGGCCGGAGTCATCGGGCAAGACCACGTTAGCCACGCACATCATCGCCGAATCGCAGAAGAAAGGCGGCATCGCGGCCATCATCGATGCGGAGCACGCCTTTGACAAATATTACGCGAAAAAACTCGGGGTCGATATCGAAAACCTGTTGATCTCGCAACCGGACAACGGTGAACAGGCCTTGGAAATCGCTGACAACCTCATCCGTTCGGGCGCCATCGACGTCATCGTCATCGACTCCGTCGCCGCATTGGTGCCCAAGGGCGAAATCGAAGGCGAAATGGGCGATTCGAAAATGGGCCTCCAGGCACGCCTCATGTCACAAGCGCTGCGCAAACTCACCGGCACCATTTCCAAGACCAATTGCTGCTGCATCTTCATCAACCAATTGCGTGAGAAAATCGGTGTCATGTTCGGCAATCCGGAGACCACCACTGGCGGCAACGCGCTCAAGTTCTACGCATCGGTACGGCTTGATATCCGCCGGATGGCGCAGATCAAGGACGCCGATGAGGTGGCAGGCAACCGGGTCAAGGTCAAGATCGTCAAGAACAAGGTCGCCCCGCCGTTCCGGGTAGCCGAATTCGACATCCTTTTCGGCGAAGGCATCTCCAAAGCGGGAGAGATCATCGACCTGGGCGTCGACTTCAACATCATCAAGAAATCGGGTTCGTGGTTCAGCTATGGCGATACCCGGCTTGGGCAAGGCCGCGATGCCGTCAAGTCGCTGCTGCTCGACAATCCCGACCTGATGGATGAGCTCGAGACGAAAATCAAAGCCGAAGTAACGGCAGAAAAATTGGAAGACCAGGCGAAATAGTGCAGGCCGGCCATCCGCAATTGCCGGGCGTCAAGATCATCATCACTCCTTGATGACCTTGACGCCCTTTGGCGCTTTGATGACCGAGGTCACCCGTCCATCCTGCTGCTTGGTGTGCTTTACATGCAGTACCCCATGTGGGGTCGGAAATGACCCTTCAACGTAATCCAGGTCGCCGAGATTGGGAGCCACCTTGACCACCTTGCTCCCTGGAGCAACCACCTTGATTCCCAGTACGTGTTCGGTAAGCCAAGCGGTGGGGCCCGACGCCCAACCGTGGCACAGGCTATGGCGAAAACCCTCGTAGCAATACGCGCCGTAGTCGCCGTGGATGTCTTTCTTCCCGTCGGGCACGAGTTCGTCGATCCGGGCTGCATTGGGCAACCAATCCATATTGAAATCCTCCCAGAACGTGGTCGCGCCCAGATCGAGCATCGCTCCCCAGTATTCCCTGATCACATCCAGCGCCCCTTGCTGGTTCCCCGCCTGGGCCATGGCTTGCAACATGTAGTACCCGTAAAACGTCGAGAAATTGGCCGCACCATCCTTCGCCAACACTTCTTCATTGGCTACATCGGCGGCGACCATACCGTTGAGTGCCATCAGCGCGGCTGCCTGCTTGGAGCCCCCCATTGGAGGCGTATAGCGTTTCAGCGCATCCGCGCCGTTCGCGGCAACCGTACGCGTTTCCTCATCCCCGATGATGGCGGCCAATTCGGCTGCCGTGGTCAATGACCAGATCGCCATGGCCTGCAAACCAGCGTGGATCGCTTCCGGATCCTCGCTCGTCGGCCAATCCAGGAAGCGATGGCCATCCATCTGCTCCTTTCCGTCCGGCCCGATGTTGGCCACGATCTGCTTCGCCAACCCCGCTAGGTAAGGTTGCTGTTGCTTCAGGTAGGCAATGTCGCCGTGGTGCATGTACCAATCGCGGTGCAGGATGATCCACCACATGGAGTAGGTACTGATGCCACTCATCCAGCCGGGCAGCGGCGTGACGTCGCGCGCGAGGTCCAGGCTCTTGGGCACCACCTCGTTGTAACCGAATACGCTATTCACGGTCGCGACCTCAGGATGCAGGTCGCCCACCCACACCAACCGATCGCGCTTGATGCCATCCCATAGGTATTCCTGCATGTTGAGGTGAACCGTATAGGCACCCGTGCGCCAGATTTCGTTGAGCCGGTCGTCGCTGCTGTTGAACGTGCCCAGGTATGGCACATCGCGATAGGTATGAATGGCGCGCACCTCCTTGAGGTGCAGCGCGGCATCGGCATCCAGCAGGTCGATCCGCGCGAACCGGAAACCGCTTGGCCCCACCTCGATCTTGCCGAGCCAAGGTACCTGGACACGGAAATCGCGCATGGCATGGTCGTTCGTTGCGTTCTTCTCACCGATTTCGGCCATCGCTTCGCTGGCCGATTCGCCCAACCGGATCCGGATGTTCCGAGGCTGGTTGCCCGGATTCCACATGCCGGTCACGATTTCCAGTCCGCCGTGCAGCTCCTTGCCGAAATCCAGCAAGATGCTGCTTTCCACGCCCCCCTCGTTCTTCAACTCACAAATGCTGGCATTGGTCAGGTCGGCCTGCCCGATGCCCGGCTTGAGCAGCTGCGCAGTATTGGCCACGTTGCCTTGCTGCCACAATACCCGTATGGGCGAGATGGGGGTACGCACGATTTCATTCGCCTGAAGTCTGCAAAACGATACGGCAGGCAGTAGGAATAACAATACAATCGATTTCATCATGATTCAACGGTTTATGAGCTTGTTTAAACTTTATTTTTGATGGCGAAATTGATGCATCTTTTGTTCAATCGAGGCTCGTTTTTGAGTTCGTAGCTGGTTGCTACGCGCTCAAAAATAGCCGAAGAGTGGGCGAAAGAGGCGCAATTGCAGACCAA